>NZ_CAIWTY010000036.1 GCF_903915725.1 uncultured Rhodopila sp. | reverse complement strand
GATCAAGCACATGGCCCTCAACCTGCTCAGACGAGCTCCCGGCAAGAACTCGTTACGTGGCAGACGCAAGGCGGCCGGGTGGGATGATGAGTTTCTCGCAAGCCTTATTACCGGGTGAAAAAATTCACCCGATTCCCCTGCCAGGCCGGCAAGGCTGTCCGGGATGCGGCAACAAACGGCCGATACAGACCGGGCACAGGTCGATTGCCAAATCGCCGCCGGGTGCAGCCGTTCGACGCGGCGCAGACGCTGAATACTGCACGAAATTGCCGTTGCAGTCGGCTGGCTGGAGATGCAGGTGAGGGCTTGAGCAAAAGCGCCGGCGCAATCGCCGAACCACATCGACCCAGCGCAAAATACCCTTCCGGCTCAACATGAGCCAGACCCGTTCGCCAACCAATGAAGCGGACCAAACGATGCGCCTAATTCCGTTACTGCTGGTCTCGATCAGCATCACCACCACCGCCCGCGGAAGCGAGGTAACCATCCCGGCCGGCGACGTCGCCCTGCGCGCCGACTACGCCGTCCCCGCAACACCGCCTGTCGCGCCCGCGATCGTTGCCCTGCACGGCTGCGGCGGCCCGTTCCCCGCCCGCGATCGGCAATGGCGCGACCTGCTGACCGCGGCCGGCCATCCGGTCCTGCTGCCCGACAGCTTCGGTTCGCGCGGACTGGGGAGCCAGTGCAAGGTCGCCGCCCGCCGGGTCAGCCCGACCGGCAAGCGGCTCACCGACACGATCGCCGCCGCCCGATGGCTGGCTGCCCGGAGTGAAACGCCCGCGGGCGGCTTAGTCGTAATGGGCTGGTCGAATGGCGGCAGCACAGTGCTGGCCGCGGCAACAACCGGGGCGATGCCGCCAGGCCTGGTACGCGGCTACGTCGCGTTCTACCCCGGTTGCAGCAGTTTCAACCGCCGCGCCGACTGGTCGCCCGGCGGCCAACTCCTCATCGTCATGGGACAGAGCGACGACTGGACCCCGGTTGCGCCCTGCCGTGAACTGGCCGAGCGTTTCCCGGACCGCATCAAGCTCGTGGAGATTCCCGGCGCCTATCATGACTTCGACGTGCCGGACCATCCGGTGGCAGTCCGCCAAGGCCTGGCGTTCACGGCCAACGGCAACGGAGTAGCCCACGCCGGCACCAATGAGGCCGGACGGACTTGGGCGCTCCAGGCGGTGCCGGCATGGATCGCGGCACTTCCGCCCGTGCGGTGACCTGACCGGCCGCGCCGATGATTGACGTTCACCCTCGATCCCCGCGATCATGTCACTCGCAGCCGAGCAGCCGGCGGAGATCAGGCGTGATCGCCTACGTCTTCATCAAGACACCCGGAATGCGCCGACCGGGCCGCTCGATCCACCGGTAGGTCAGCTCCGACAGCGGCAAAAGCACCGCGAAAAACACCACCAGATGCGTCCAGTGCCCACCGGGGACCGGAACCCGCTGGACCAGATTCATCAGCGGCGCATGCAGCAGATAGATCGAGAACGACACCCGGCCCAGCCAGACCGTCCCGCGTGAGGCCAGCACCAAGGCGACCGGTCCCGCCTCCGACGACAACGCCAGGATCAGCGCCGCCGCAGACAGAACGACCGCAACAGGGCTGACCAGTGCGATCCCCGCCACCATGCCCGCGGCAGCCACCAAGGAGGCCGGGACAGCCAACCCGGGCCGCAACCGCGGCGACAGAAACCCCAGCGCCATGCCCAAATGAAACCCCGCGAGGCCGCGCAGCACCGCCCCCTGCCCCGATGTCGCGCTACCGTAATTCCTCAACACGTAGCATTCGGCGGCTGCCAGGCCGATCGCGACCGCGCCGATTGGCCATGCGCTGGACCGGGTGAATAACGGTGCGACGAACGGAAACAGCGCGTAGCACAGCATCTCGATACCCAGCGACCAGGCCGGAGGGTTCCACGGAGTCAGGCCGGGCAGGAACGGCTGCAGCAGCAGCGCCTCGACCCAAAACGACGTCCAATCGTGCACGAAACCACTGCGATGCAGCAGCACCGCCGCGAATGTCAGCCCACCGAACGTTGCGAGCACCGCCAGATGCAGCGGATAAATCCGGCAGACCCGGCGCAGCCAGAACAATGGCGCCCGGTTCAGCCGCAGGCCGCCATAGATGCAGGCCAGGATGAAGCCGCTCAGCACGAAGAAGATGTCCACCGCCGCCTGGCCCAGCCAGAAGACCGCCGCGATGCCGGCGGGCGTTCCCGGGAACCAAATCGGCTGCACGTGACACAAGACGACCCAGACCGATGCGACTCCGCGCAACGCGGTCAAGGGCAGGTTTTCACGCTGGCTGGACAAGGACATTGCCAATTTGTGCCGGGTGGCAGGGGGCGCCGCAACCTGCCGGCTGCGCACCACCGGCAACCGGGAATTTTTCCCGCCAAATCCGGGAATGCGTGCCATGGACGCGCCGCACCCGATGCGGCACCAATCGCTACCGGGAAACGACAAAGGACTCCATCCATGCCACCACGCGGAGCGCGCAGCGCCGAGGATACCGCGCGCAGACTGGCCGGTTCGGCCGCCTGCCTCCTGTTGGCCTGCGGAGCCGCCCGCGCGCAGCAGCCGCCTGCTGTAAGCCTGCCGCAGATCGACATTATCGCTCCCTCGCCCCTGCTTGGCTCCGGCATCGACCGCGATACCGTGCCGGCGGAGACCAACGTGCTAAAGGGCAACGACCTCTCGCGGGGCGGCACCACCGCCCTACCCGACGCGGTGCGCGCGCTGAACGAGCAGGTTGGCGGCGTCAACCTCGATTCCGCCTCCGGCAACCCGTATCAGCCGACATTGGTCTATCACGGCTTCCAGGCCTCGGCGCTGCAAGGCACGCCGCAGGGGCTGGCCGTCTACGTCAACGGCGTGCGCTTCAACCAGGCCTTCGGCGACACGGTGAACTTCGACCTGCTGCCGGACGTGGCGATTGCGGAGATGAACCTCGAAGGCTCCAACCCGGTGTTCGGATTGAACGCGCTCGGCGGCGCGCTGAACATCCAACTTAAGAACGGCTTCACCTATCACGGTGGCGAGATAAGCGTCACCGGCGGATCGTTCCGCACCTTCGGCGGCGACTTCCAGTATGGCAAGCAAAGCGGCAATACCGCCGTCTACGTCGCGGCGAGCGGCCTGAGCCAGAGCGGCTGGCGCGATTTCCAGTCCTCCGGCATCGAGAACTTCTACGGCGACGTGGGCTGGCGCAGCGACACCGCCGAGGTGCATTTCGACGTCACTGTGGCGAATTCGGTGCTGAACGGGCCGGGGACGTCGCCGGTGGAATTGCTGGCGGTGGATCCCTCGGCGCAATTCACCGGGCCGAACGAGATCGACAACCGCTTCGTGCAGGTCAGCCTGTCCGGCAACGTGCAAATCAGCGACACGGTGTCGCTTCAGGGCGTCACCTACTACAACAACTTCCTCCAACGCGTTAAAAACGGTAACGCACCAAACGACACGCCGTGCAGCGACGGGTCCGGGCTGCTGTGCAATACCGACGGCTACAGCACGACATTCGGCGGCGCGACCATCCCCGCCTTGCTCGGCCCGAGCCAGTTCGCCTACTCCCAGTTGGACAGCCAGACCACCAACACCAACGGCTACGGCGCCTCGGTCCAGGCAACCGGCACGCAGACGGTGTTGGGCTTCAACAACCATCTGGTGGGCGGCTTCAGCTTCGACGGCGCGCAGACCGAGTTCACCGGCTCAAGCTCTATCGGCGGCATCGACGATGCGCGGAACTTCGCCGGCCCGGGCATCGTCGTCGTCGAACCCGGCATCAATGCGCCGGTCCGGGTGGGCATCGGTGACGCCTATTACGGCGCCTTCATCGCCGATACTTTGAACATCACCGATCGGCTTGCGGTGACCGCGTCGGGGCGGTTGAACGTGGCGCAGATCAACCTGAACGACCAGAACGGCGGCGGCCTGACCGGCAACCATTCCTACCAGCACTTCAACCCCGCCGCCGGCGTAACCTACAAAGTAACGCCGTGGCTGACCGCCTATGCCGGCTACGCCGACGCCAATCGCGCGCCGACACCGGCCGAGTTGTCCTGTGCCGGGCCGGCGGATTCCTGCAGCCTGGCGAATTTCTTCGTCGGCGACCCCAACCTGAAACAGGTCGTTGCGCACACGATCGAGGCCGGCGTGCGCGGCACCGTCGCCGTCGGCGAGGACGGCCACCTGAACTACAATCTCGGGCTGTATCGCAGCAACCTCGATGACGATATCATCTTCGTCAACAGCGTCACCCTGAACCGGGCCTTCTTCACCAATGTCGCACAGACCCGCCGCCAGGGCGTGGATGCCGGCGTCCAATACAAAACCCCGCGCTGGTCGGCTTACCTGACCTATACTTACACCGATGCCACCTACCAGAGCGGCTTCGTCGAGGCCGCCGGCAACAACCCGGCCGCCGACGCCAACGGCAACATCACCGTGACACCCGGCAACCGGCTCCCCGGGGTTCCGGCGCATCAGGGCAAGCTCGGGCTGACCTACAAGATCACCGATGACTGGACCGTCGCGGGCGTTCTGCTGGCGCAGAGCGGGCAGTATCTGTTCGGCGATGCGGCCAACCTGACGCCTCAGGTGCCGGGCTTCGTCACCTTGAACCTCAGCACCAGCTATCAACTGACGCCGCACGTGACGCTGTTCGCCTCGGTCGAGAATGTTACTGACGCGAAGTATTACACCTACGGGACATTCTCGCCGACATCGTCGGTATTCCTGTCGCAGGCACCGAACGCGACCAATCCGCGCGCCTACAGCCCCGCCGCGCCCGTCGGCGGGTTCGGCGGCGTGCGGGTGACGTTCTGAGCTACGACGACCAGTCGCAGTGATAGCCGTGCGGCACCGGATGGCAGGTGCCGTGCAGCGTATTCGGGTCCACGGCGGTTGCGTCGGGCACGCCGAGGCCGGGCAGTCCGGTGTTGCCGACAGGCAGCGTCCGTTGCGAAGCCGCGGCCCGGGAGGCATCCGCCGCCGCGAAAACCGGCACGCCAGCGTAAGGCGTGGTGACGACCGGCAATGCGACATAAGACGCAGCCGTGCCGAAGGGCGGCACAACCGGCGCAGCCCCGAACGGCGGGACGATCGGCGCTCCGGTGAATGACGGATTGATCCCGCCCGTTCCGAGGGCGGCGGGCACGTTGATGACCTCCGGCCGTATCGGCGTCAGCGCGCGGCCGGTGATGGCCGCACGATAGAGACCGAGGGCCGCTGCGCCGCGTGCCGCGGTGGCGGCGGTGCCGCCTGCACGCCAGGCTCCGCTGCGGGCCGCAGCCCCGAACACCGCGCCGCGGGCGGCGAAACCGCCATGCCCCGCCGCACCGCCATGGCCGCCACCACCACCACCACCACGGGCCAGTGCGGGTGCGGTGAGGCAAGCAATCCCGGCCGCCGCCGCGGCAATGACGGCGAAGATACGATGGCGCACGATATTGGTCCCCTTGCAGGCTTGAAGACTGCTTATTGGCGTCACTCTGATCCGGACCCGCAAACTGTCAAACGACAGAAGCGTGAAGTCGACCGTCAACCGGCATAATAGATCGGCAGCATATCTGGTGCTCTTTTATTATTGTTGCTGTTGCAAAGGTCATTGCCGGCATCCGTGTCACGCGTTCGTGCGGCCAGCGTGTTAGCCGCCTCACACGCAGCCCGCGCCGGCTGTTGCATCACGCCCCCGCCCCGGACTCCGCTCCGGCGCGAGTTCCGGGCAAAGGCCGCAACAGGAGACTGGCAATGACCCAAAATCAAACCGGGGTTCGGGAAGCGTGCGACGATCCGCCAACCTATCCGGTTTGTTCCGCGGAGATCCCATTCCGGGACCCGATAGAAATCGCCCGCCGCCGCCGCGCCAGCGACGTGCAGGCGATGATCGCGGCGATGCCCGGCTTGCTGCGCGGACATCCGGTTGCGGTCGCGGTGGCAAGTTCCATCGCCAGCGTAGCGGCGGTGATCGCCTATGCTTCGTTACTGTCCCGCACAGGCGCCCCCGGAGGCCGCCCCGGCCATGCTCGCCGTGCTGCTGGCCTCGACCTTGTCGAGTATCGCCGGCTTCGCCTTTTCGGCAATCTGCGGCGTCATGCTGCTGCAACTGATGGCTGATCCGGTGCAGGCCGTGCAGATCATGATGGTGTGCGGCATCGCCATCCAGTCGCTGAGCGTCGTCTTGCTCCGCCGCGACATCGACTGGCGGACCGTGCCGGTGCCGGTGGCCAGCGGCATACCCGGCTTGCCCTTCGGCCTGTGGTTGCTGCTCCACCTCGGACTGACCGGCGCCAGGGAGGCTATCGGCGGGTTGCTCACGGCCTACGCTGTCTATGCGCTGCTCAGGCGTCCGCTGACGGTCCGCCGCGGCGGACCGTCAGCCGACTGTGCGCCGGCTTCACCGGCGGGATTACCGGCGGTCTGGCGGGCTTCCCCGGTGCGACAGTAACGATCTGGTGCGGCATGAGGGGCTGGGACAAGCGGCGCCAGCGCGGCGTCTATCAACCGTTCATCCTGATCATGCAGGTGCTGGCATTGGCACTGATGCCGTTCATGCGCGGCGGCGGTTTCCACGCGGGTAGTATCAATCCGGCACCGCTGCAGTTCGTGCCGGTTGCGCTGCTCGGCACCTGGTTCGGCCTGACGCTGTTCGAGCGGCTCTCCGACCGGACGTTCATCAGGACGGTAAATGCGCTGCTGCTGGTTTCGGGGCTGGGTTTGCTGATCTGAGGACAGCCCCGGGGCATGCCGGTCAAGCAGATTGGAAACACAAATGAACGCAGAGAACGCAGAGAACGCAGATGAACGCAGATGAACGCAGATGAACGCAGATGAACGCAGATGAACGCAGATGAACGCAGATGAACGCAGATGAACGCAGATGGGGTTTCGTAATGAATATACACATTATACCGTTGTAATAAAATTTCATTTTTTCTTATTCGTGTTCATTCGTGTTCATTTGTGTTTCCATCACTTGTTCAAGCACTCATCCATCTGACGGCTGCCACCGCCCGAAGCAAAAACGCCCTTAACGCAAAGCCGAAACGACACCCGCCAGCAGCGACGGATCGCCGACGGCAATGATCCGGCCATCACCGTCCGTGCGCGGCGGATTGCCCTCCCAGTCCGTCATCCGCCCGCCGGCGCCGTGCACCACGGGCAGCAGCGCCGCCCAGTCCCACGGCTTGAGGTCGCACTCCACGATCACGTCGATATGCCCCAGCGCCAAAAGCCCATAGGCGTAACAATCGCCGCCCCAATACGTCCGCCGCACCCGGGCGGCGACCTGGCGCCAGCGGGGAGCGTCGTCGCCCAACATTTCGGGGCTGGTGCAGGACAACTCGGCATGCGCCAGATCGGGGCAGGGACGCGTGCCCGCCGCACCACCCAATGGCCCCGTAAATAACGTCGGCCGATGCGCGGCGCCGATCCAGCGCTCGCGGGTGACGGGCTGGTCGATCACGCCGACAAGCGGGGTGTCGCCGTCCAGCAGCGCCACCAGCGTGCCGAATGTCGGCCGGCCGGTGATAAAGGCCCGGGTGCCGTCGATCGGGTCGAGCACCCAGCGCAGCCTTGCCTCCGGCCGTTCCAGGCCGTATTCCTCGCCGAGGATGCCGCAGTCCGGGCAGAGCCGCCCCAGCACCGCCCGCATCGCCTGTTCCGCGCCGCGGTCCGCCACCGTCACCGGCGACTGGTCCGCCTTCAGGTCCGCGGGGATGACGGAGCGGAACAGCGGCACAATGACATCACCGGCCGCATCGGCGGCGGCGACGGCGGCCGCCACGTATCGGTCGAGGCTGTCCATGCGGCGATATCCCGGTCAGAGAAGGCCCGAAGTTGCATGCGGCCGGGCGCGTCCGTAAGTTGCCGCAGCATAGGGAAACGAAATCGCCGCTTCAACCTGCCCCTCTGAAAAGCCGGAACCCCCTCGCGTGAACCCGATTGTCGTCATTCCCGCCCGCATGGCCTCCACCCGCCTGCCGGGCAAGCCGCTCGCCGACATCAACGGCAAGCCCATGATCGTCCACATGCTCGACCGCGGGCGGGAGGCCGGTATCGGCCCGGTCGCCGTGGCCTGCGCCGAAGCCGAAATCGCCGAGGTAGTGCGCGCGGCGGGCGGCCGGGCGGTGCTGACCGACCCGGCGCTGCCGTCCGGATCGGATCGCGTGCATGCGGCGCTGGCGGAGCTGGACCCGGACGGGCGGCACGACGTCGTGGTCAACCTGCAGGGCGATTTTCCGACCCTCGACCCCGCCGGCCTGCGCCTGGTGATCACCCCGCTGGACGATCCCAATGTGGATATCGGCACCCTGGTGGTGCCGATACGCGACGACATCGAGGCGGCGACGGCATCCTTCGTCAAGGCGGCCTGCGCTTTCGAGGGAGACAGAACCATCGCCCCGGCGCTGTATTTCTCCCGCCAGCCGATACCCTGGGGGCCGGGGCCGCGCTGGCACCATGTCGGCATCTACGCCTATCGCCGGGCGGTGCTCGACCGCTATGTCTCGCTGCCGCCAAGCCCGCTGGAACGGCGCGAGAGCCTGGAACAGTTGCGAGCATTGGAGGATGGAATGCGGATCGCTTGCGTGCGGATGCAGCATGGACCGTTCGGGGTGGACACCGCCGAGGACCTCGAACGCGCCCGCGCGGTTCTGGCGGCCCGCGCATGACCGGCGTGATCGCCTTCCAGGGCGTCCCCGGCGCCTATTCCGACCTCGCCTGCCGGGCGGCCTTTCCGGGGATGACCACCCTGCCCTGCCTGACCTTTGCCGCCGCGATCGAGGCGGTGCGGGCCGGGCAGGCGACCCTGGGCATGCTGCCGTGCGAGAACAGCCTGGCGGGACGGGTATCGGACATCCACGCCCTGCTGCCGGATTCCGGGCTGTTCATCATCGGCGAGCAGTTCCAGCGGGTGGAGCACTGCCTGCTGGGCGTCAAGGGTGCGACCATCGGCGATATACGGCGCGCCCATTCGCACTCGGTGGCGCTGGGGCAGGTGCGGCAGATCCTGGCCGAACTGGGGCTGGTCGCGGTGGTCGAGGGCGACACTGCCGGGGCGGCGCAGCTCGTCGCGCAATGGGGCCGCAAGGAGGACGCCGCCATCGCGTCCTCGCTGGCGGCGGAGATCTACGGGCTGGACGTCCTGCGTGCCAATGTCGAGGACGCCGCGCATAACACCACCCGGTTCTATGTCGTATCGCCCTGGCCGGTGAAGGTGGACGAGGCGACCCCCAACCTGATGACGACGTTCGTCTTCCGGGTCCGCAACGTGCCGGCGGCGCTGTACAAGGCGCTGGGCGGGTTCGCCACCAACGGCATCAACATGACCAAGCTGGAGAGCTACATGCTGGCCGGCGAGTTCACCGCCACGCAGTTCCTGTGCGACGTGGAGGGGCATCCCGAGCAGCCGGGACTGCGCCGGGCGTTGGAGGAGTTGTCGTTCTTCTCGACCGAGGTGCGAGTGTTGGGGGTCTATCCGATGGCGGCGTTCCGGCTGGCGCAGGGGGCGCGGAGCTGACGCTTCCATAGGGTTGACCCCGAAACGGAGGGGGCTTTACCGTCATGGCGGGCGCAGGCCCCTTAGGCGTTAAAATAGCGGCCGGCGGTTGCTGCTTCCCCCCGTCATGCCGACGCAGGTCGGCATCCACGCCGTTGCCTAAACCCGCACCGCAAGGCGTGGATGGTGCGCCTCCGCGCACCATGACGGGGGACAAACGCAGCT
>NZ_CAIWTY010000035.1 GCF_903915725.1 uncultured Rhodopila sp. | reverse complement strand
TCATAGCGGGCGCTCCGATTTTGCCCGCCCGGTGTGTCGGCTCTTCGGTCGGCTCCGCCTCCCTGCGAGCCGACACACCGGGCAACCTTTGCCCCACCGATTGAACCCCAACTGTCAGGTTTAGTCGAGACTTCTACATTTGAGGGCCGGGTTCAGCGCCCCAGCAGGCGATCCAGGATGCGTCCCTCGATCGCTGCCGCCTCGGGGTCGCCATGCCGCCGGGGCCGTGGCAGATCGACCGTCACGTCCATTGCCACCCGCCCGGCATCCAACAGCAGCACGCGGTCAGCCAACGTCACCGCCTCGGTCACGTCATGGGTCACGACGATCGCGGTGAACCCCTTGTCCTGCCAGACCTGCTCGATCAGCGACTGCATCTCGATCCGCGTCAGCGCATCCAACGCGCCGAGCGGTTCGTCGAACGCCAGAATCCGCGGATGGCTCACCAGCGCCCGCGCCAGCGCGACGCGCTGCTTCTGCCCGCCGGACAGCACCGCCGGCCATTCCTTAGCCCTATCGTCCAAGCCGACCTGGACCAAGGTTTCGATCGCCAGCCGCCGCCGGTCCTCGCCGGCCTTGCGGTGCGACAGCCCAACCTCCACGTTCGCCGCGACGCGCTGCCATGGCAGCAGCCGAGGCTCCTGGAACATCAGCCGCACCGTGTCGCGCCACCCGGTTGCCCGGCCGTCGATCTCGATCGTGCCGTCGGTGGGCTTGTCCAGGCCGGCCACCAGACGCAGCAGCGTACTCTTGCCGCAGCCGCTGCGGCCGACGATCGCGACGAACTGGCCGGCGGGAATGTCCAGATCGATCCCGTGCAGCACCTCCTGCACGCCGAACGACTTGGTAATGCCGCGCAGGCTGACGGACGAACCGTCTGTGCTGACTCGAAATTCAGGATCTCTGACGGTATCGGCCAGGCTCACGTTCATGTCTTAAACATCCGCATAGACGGGGTTCCAGGCAAGGCACGTGCGCTCAAGCAGCCGGGCAATACTGTCAGCGAGCTTACCGAGTAGCGCATATATAAGTATGGATACCACGACGACATCAACCATCATGAACTCACGCGCGTTCATCGCCATGAAGCCGATGCCGGACGAGGCCGAGATCGTCTCCGCGACGATCAAAGTCAGCCACATGATGCCGAGGCCATAGCGCAGACCAACGAAGATCGACGGCAATGCGCCGGGGAACACGACGCGCCAGAAGATCGCCTGCTCCGACATGCCGTACGCCCGCGCCATCTCCAGCAACTGCCGATCGACCGAGCGCACGCCATGCAGCGTGTTGACGTAGATCGGGAAGAACACGCCCAGCGCCACCAGGAACAGCTTGGCTTCCTCGCCGATGCCGAACCACAGGATCACCAGCGGGATCAGCGCCAGATGCGGGATGTTGCGCACCATCTGCAAGGTGCTGTCGGTCAGCTTCTCGCTCAGCCCCGACAGGCCGTTCAGCATGCCGAGGCCAAAGCCGATCCCGCCGCCGACGGCGAAACCGGCGAAGGCGCGCCAGGTGCTGATTTCGATGTCGCGCACTAACTCGCCGCTGCGCAGGACCCGCCAGAACGCTTCCGCCACAGCTGTCGGCGCCGGCATGATCTGATCGCGCAGCACGCCGAACTGCGAGGCCGCCTGCCAGGCCAGAAGAATCACAATGGGGACGATCCAGGGCAGCGCGCGCTTCATCGGGTGGTTTTCCTTTCACAAACCGGGCGCCTCACAAATCCGTCAACCTTCTGGTAGCCGATGCGCACCGTTTTGGCGGGAGCCGCGCGCACGCGGCGGATGGCCGGCAGCGCGAGCGGCAACGACAGGGCAGCGGTGAGCATCTGACGCCTGCCCGCCCGCGTCATGGCGGGCGCAGGCACGCCATCCACGCCTTGCCGGTCCGCGCCAAGGCGTGGATGCCGACCTGCGTCGGCATGACGGTTGATCACCACGGTCAAGCAGCTTCCCTCAAACGCCCGCGCGCCAAACGATATCGGAAACCTTGATGTCGATCGGCACCAAACCCAACGCCCGGAACCGGTCCGCAACCTTCTGCTGGCTGCGGGTGATGGCATCGTCCATCCGCAGCACCTGGAACGGGTCCTGCGCCAGTCCGCGCGACCACACGTCCGGTGCGATACCCGTGGCGGCGCCCAGCACCCCGGCAATCTCCTCGCGATGCGCCTTCGCATACACGCCCGCCGTGGTGAAGGCTTCAAGCACCGCAGAGGTCAGCGCGGGGTTCGCCCGCACGAACGGGCCATTGCCAAGGAAGAAGGAGAATTGCTGGCCGATCTCCGTATTGGTGGTCAGCGTGCGAACGCCGGGCCGCGTGTTGAACAGCGAGGCATACGGCTCCCAGATGCTCCAGGCGTCGATCGCGCCACGCTCGAACGCGGCACCGGCATCGGCCGGGCCGAGATAGATCGGCTCGATCTCGTCGTAGCGGAGCCCGGCCTTTTCCAGCACCAGCAGGGCGAAGTGATGTCCCGAGGACCCGCGCCCAAACGCCAGTTTCTTGCCCTTCAGATCGGCCAGCGTCGTGATCTTCGACCCCGGCGGCAGCAGGACCGACTGCGGCGGCCCAAGCTCCGCGCCTATGTACAGCAGATCGGCGTGGGCGGCCTGGGCGAACACCGGCGGGGTGTCCCCCACGGCGCCGACATCGATGCTGCCGACACGCATCGCTTCCAGCATCGGCGGGCCAAACTGGAATTCGATCCATTCGACCGAGTAGCCCTTCGGCCCGAGAGCCGTCTCCAACGCTTTGATGGCCTTGGCGGACATCAGAAGGCCTTCGCCCTTCTGGAAGCCAACCTTCAGAACCTTGGTCTCAGCAGCCCGGGAACGTCGGATCGCCGGCAGCGCAAGCGGCACTGACAAGCCGGCTGCGAGGACATGGCGCCTGTTTAAGGTCATAAGCATAAATCCCTGATTACCAATCCACGTCCAGGCCCAGCAGGCCGAGAATCTCCCGCCGCAATTCCGTCAGGCCCGCATCCCCGCGATGGCGCGGAAACGGCTGACCGATCGTGATGTCCGCCACGATGGAGGCCGGACGATCGCTCAGCACGACGACGCGGTTCGCCATGAACAACGCCTCGTCCACGTCGTGCGTCACCAGCAGCGCGGAGAAGCCGGTACGCCGCCAGAGCGACACCAGTTCCTTCTGCATCGAGACGCGGGTCATGGAGTCGAGCTTGCCCAACGGCTCATCCAGCAGCAGCAGCTTCGGATCGTTGACCAAGGCGCGCGCCAGCGAGACGCGCTGCGCCATGCCGCCGGACAATTGGTGCGGATAGGCGGTGGCGAAATGCGACAAGCCGACAAGTTCCAACGCCTCAGCCACCCGGTGCCCCTGGCTGCGCAATAGACCGCGGGCTTCCAGGCCGAGCGAAACGTTGGCCTTCACCGTCCGCCACGGATACAGCGTCGGGTCCTGGAACATCACCACCCGCGACGGATCGGGGCGGGTGATTTCAACGCCATCCGCCTTCACCGAGCCGACAGTCGGCGCCTCGAGGCCCGCGACCAGCCGCAGCAAGGTGGACTTGCCGCAACCCGATGGTCCGAGTAACGCCACCAGCTCGCCCGGCTCGACCCGCAGCGTGATGCGGCTGAGGACGGGAAGAAACTTCCCGTCCAGGTCGAAGCGGTGGCTGACATCGTGGACGTCGATGGCCGCGCCGGCGAGAACCGGCGCCTCCGCGAGATTGCCTACCATTGCACCAGTCCTTTTTGCCAGTCGAGCAGCCGGTCACGCAGCCGGAACAGCAGGGTGATCAACCCGGTGCACATCAGCGCCATGACCAGCAGTGCCGCATACATGTTGGCGTAGGCCGCCCAGCCCTGGGCCCATTGCAGATACCAGCCGAGGCCGGACTTCACGCCCATCATCTCGGCCACGACCAGCACGGAGAACGAGGAGCCGAGTCCCATGAACAACCCAACGAAGACCGACGGCATGGCGGCAGGGATCGCGACCTTGGTGATCAGGAAGCGCTGGCTGGCGCCCATGGTGCGGGCGACGTCGTAATACGCCTTGTTGACCCCGGCGACTCCGGACCAGGTCAGCACCGTCACCGGGAAGCCGGTGGCCAGGGCGATCAGGAACTCGCTGGCGCTGTGGCTGGACGGGAAGGCGAAGAACGCCAGCGGCAGCCAGGCGGTGGCCGGCAGCGGGCCAATCAGCCGAAGCACCGGGTGCGCCCAGTAGCCCACAGCCTTCGACCAGCCGACCGCCGCACCGAAGATGAAGCCGACGACTGCGCCGATGGCGTAGCCCTCCGCCAGCAGCAGGACGCTGTGCCAGACGCTGTCCCACAACCGCGGATAGTCGTCGGTAAAGACTTCCAGCAACGCCTGAGGTGAGGCGAAAAACGGCCGGGGCAGAATTAGGTATTTCGCAGTGACCAGTTCCCATGCGATCAGCACCGCCGAGATCAACACCAGCCAGGCGCCGGACTCGCGCAGCTTCGACGGCAGCGTGAAGCGGAACACACGTTCGGCCAGGGTAGCGACCAATAGCAGGGCGGCAACGCCGCCGGCTATCTGCGCCAGCAGGTCGGTGCGCTCGAAATCGTCGATATCGGGCAGTGCCTGCGTGACGACCGCCGCCAGGGCCCAGGTTGCCGCAGCCGCGAGGCCAACGTACCAGAAACCTGCGCGGACATCCTCTACCGGCGGGAAGTCGGCATACGAGCGGTCGGCCTCGACCGAACTAGCTGAGGACATCTGCATACACCTTCGCTGAGAATTTTTCGGAGTTGGTGCCTGGCTTGATCACGGAGATGCCCTTGAGCTCATCCGTGTACAAAGCGAGTTCCTGGCGCAGGTCGGCGCCGGCGGGATGATGGGCATGAGCATGGCTGCGCAGCATGGCAACCAACTGCTCGGGTTTGGCGGACGGCGCATAGGGCGCATAGATGTTGGCCGCATCGACCGGGTTGGCGGCAACGAAGTCCTGGGCTTCCAGAATCGCCTCGGTCAGCGCCGCGGCGGCGGGACGGTCGTCGCGGATCAGGCTGCCGCGCACACCCAGCACGCAGCAGGTCCGGTTCGCATACTCGCCGTCCAGGTTGCTGGCCACTTCATACAAACCGTAGCGGTCCTTCAGCACCCAGATCAGCGGATCGCTGCCGGTGAAGGCCTGGATTTCGCCCTTGCTCAGCGCGACGGCCAGCAAGTCCGCCGGGAACACCCGCCAGTCCACGTCCTTGGTCGGGTCGATGCCCAGCTTCGCCAGCCGGACCGCGAAGAAATTCTTGTCGGGCGACCCGAGATCGGCCACGCCGATGGTCTTGCCCTTGAGGTCCTGCAGCTTGGTGATCCCGCCGCCGGTGGCCGACATCAGGCGTATACAGCCGCCATGGATGCCGGTGGTGATGCGGACATCGAAGCCCTGCTCCAGCGGCTTCAGCCAGCGCAACGCCATGCCGACTCCGGCATCGGCCTTGCCGGTGGCGATGGCCTCCAGCAACTGGTCGGTTGAGCCGCCGAAATTGATCAGTTCCACATCCAGGTTGCGCTTGGCAAAGTAGCCCTTGGCCAGCGCAGTGGGGACGCCCACAGTACAGAGCGCGTTGGCGTTCCAGGTCAGTTTGAGCGACCGCTTCTGGCTGACGACCGTCACCGGGATCGCCGCCACCTTGCAAATCGGTGGCGCGGCGAGGTCGGACGGCATGGCGGGACGGTTGCCTGCGAATCCGCGGGAGGCAATCAGGCCCAGCGGCGCGGCGACAGCGGCCGTACGCAGCAGCCCGCGGCGGGAAACCGGCGAACGAGACATATAAGAAGGCCTTTCAGTCAGTACGGGTGCGAGACGCAGGGAGAGCCAACGCGCCCGCCAAGGTAAATACGCCGCGCCAGACGCTGGACATCCGCCAGCGTCGGCCAGATCGATCCATCCAGATCGTCGAGCTTCATGTCGGTTGCGATAAAACGGTAGCCTTTATCCAGGCGAACGGCGGCGCCGACGAAGGATCCATCGACGTCGATAACGTGGGACTGCAACATGGCGGTTTCTTTCAGGATAGGCGGTCAGTCTGAGGCGAACGGCAGCGCGGTTTCGATCACGCTTCGACACCACATCGGCGCACCGCACGGACACGCGCCGGAGAGGGTCCGGCGGCGGTTGGACGGGGTTGGTGCGGTGTGAGCCATCTGACAAATCTCCTGGACGCGGCGGGCCTGGAACCGGCCGCGCACGCCATAAGAGGATATTTTTTCTGGAAAGCGCAATATCTGAGTTGAATAAAGATTTTTCTCCTAATTTAGAAGTTATATGGAGCATGGCTATCGCGTTTTCAGCGTCATGGCGAAAATCAAAGCGCGCTTCGCCTTGCCGTCCCGCGCATCCCCTGCTCCTATTGGCGCAACAGCGAACCGGAGCACGTGGTTTGGGCCAGACCATCCTGATCGCCGGCGCGGGACATGCGGGCGGTTGCGCCGCCGCCATGTTGCGGCAACTCGGCTGGCAGGACGGGATCACGCTGATCGGGGATGAGCCGTATGTGCCGTACCAGCGTCCGCCGTTGTCGAAGGCGTGGCTGACCGGGGACGAGTCGGCGGACAGCGTGGTGCTGCGACCCGCCGGCTTCTACGCGGCAGCGGGGATCGCATTAAGGCTCGGCACACACGTCACCGGCATCGACCGCGCCGCCAGGACCGTCACCTTGTCGGACGGCGATTTGCTTGCTTACGACACTCTGATCCTGGCGCTCGGCGCCCGCCCGCGCCGCCTGCCGGTGCCCGGCGCGGCACTGGAGTTGCGATCCATCGCCGACGCGGATCGCCTCAAGGCGGTGATTCGCCCGGGGGGGCGGCTCGCCATCGTCGGCGGCGGCTTTATCGGTCTTGAAGTGGCCGCCTCGGCCCGGGCGCTCGGCGCGGACGTTACGATCATCGAGCGCGAGGATCGCGTGCTGGCCCGCGTCGCCTGCCCGGTTATGTCCGATTTCTTCCACACCCGGCATCAGGCCCGCGGCGTCCGGATCGTTTCCGGCGCGCAGGTCGCGGCGCTCGAAGGCACCGGCGGGGACGTCTCCGGCGTTCGCCTGAGCGACGGGCAAGTGATCGGATGCGACTCGGTGCTGGCCGCGACCGGTGCCGTCCCCAACGACGAGACCGCCCGGGCGGCCGGCCTGAGCTGCGATAACGGCATCATCGTCGATCTGGCGGCCCGTACGGAAGATCCGGCGATCTTCGCCATTGGCGACTGTACCCGCCGGCCGCTGCCGCTGTACGGGCGGATGGGGCGGTTGGAAAGCGTGCCGAACGCTCTGGAACAGGCCAGGCAGGCCGCCGGCCTGATCTGCGGCAAGCCGCCACCCGCGCCGGAGGTGCCGTGGTTCTGGTCCGACCAGTATGACCTTAGCCTGCAGATCGCCGGCCTGCCGTTCGATGCCACCGAAGTCGTGCTGCGCGGCGATCTCGAAGCCGGCAGATTCGCCCTGTTCCATCTGGCTGCGGATGGCGCGGTCCAGGCCGTGGAAGCGGTGAATGCCGCCACGGAATTCATGGGCGGCCGGCGAATCATCCTGCGGCGGAAGCAGCTCACTCGCACCCGCATAGAAGATATGTCAGTCTCAATGCAGGAACTCGCGGCGTAAGCCAACCGTATGCAAGAAGGGACCGTCAAATGCCTAATATAACGTATATCGAATACAATGGAACCCGCCACCCGATCGAGGTTGCTGTTGGCAAATCCGTGATGCAGGGCGCGGTGGAGAACAATGTCCCTGGCATCGACGCCGATTGCGGCGGCGAATGCGCCTGCGCCACGTGCCACGTATATATTGATGCCGTGTGGCTGGAGCGTATCGGCAGGCCGCCGGCCGGGTCACAGGAAGCCAGTATGTTGAGCTTTGCCGCGGTTACCCAGCCGGATTCGCGGTTGTCGTGCCAAATAAACGTGACCGCGGCATTGGATGGCCTGATTGTCCGTATGCCGGAGGGCCAGCACTGAACGGCATGTACGTGCCCAAGACGAAACAGAATGGTGCAAATAGAGGCGCTGAATTCGATGAATGAGCCGTTATATTACGATTTATATACTTATACCCGCTGCGATTTCGCCTGGAACACTCGGATTGTGGAGGTCGGGCAATAAACCCTCGCGCTGCCATGTCCGGGGCAGCCGGTGTTAAGCAGCATCCCGAAAAGTATTGTACGTTGCAGGAATATCCAGCGCCACTCGCCGAGATGGTGGCGGACAGGATTTGCCGCCGCGAATGATTGTTCATAGGCGACGCGCTGCTCGCTTAAATGCAGCGATGATCGGAAGACGGATACTCCGGCAACCGTGATGAGCATTCGATTGAGATTCTTAATAAAGTCACTAAGGTTCGTGCGCGCCTGCGCTAACATTCGCCGCTCGGCTTCGGTGTTCCCGGGGCTGCCGGGAAGCGGTTTTCGAAGGCGCGATTCACGTTGTTGCCGGACGAAGCACCAGCGCGCTTCCCTGTGATCGAACCGTCGGAGAGCCGAAGCGTATCTACTCCAACTTCATCCACGGCATTGGTGACATGAACCTGCGGATTCCGGAATGATCGAGCCGCTGGACAGCGGCGTGCTACCCGCCGGGGTGCGGTCCCGCATCATCCCGGATGTCAATGGCTTGCGGATGCACGTGCTGGAGGCGGGATTCGAGCAGTCCGGGCGGCCCTGCGTGCTGCTGCTGCACGGCTTTCCCGAACTTGCCTATTCCTGGCGCAAGATCATGCCCGCCCTGGCGGAGGCCGGCTTCTACGTGATCGCACCCGATCAGCGTGGTTATGGCCGCACCACGGGCTGGGATCCGCACTATGACGGCGATCTGCCGTCCTTTCGCATGCTAAACCTCGTGCGCGACGTTGTCGGACTGATCGCGTCGCTCGGCCGGCCCTTTGTCGCCGCCGTCGTAGGGCATGATTTCGGCTCTCCGGTTGCGGCCTGGTGTGCGCTGCTGCGGCCGGATCTCTTCCGCACCGTCACGATAATGAGCGCGCCTTTCGCCGGCCCCCCGGCCCTCGGCACCGCCGATGCCGGCCCCGATCCCATCCACCACGCGCTGGCGGCACTTGATCGACCGCGCAAGCATTATCAGTGGTATTACGCGACGCGTCAGGCCGACAGCGACATGATGCAGTGCCGACAGGGCCTGGATGCGTTCCTCCGGGCCTATTATCATTACAAAAGTGCCGACTGGCCCGGCAATCGGCCGGAACCGTTGAAAGGCTGGACGGCGACGGAGCTGGCTCGCCTGCCGACCTATTATGTCATGGACCGGGACCGCGACATGGCGGAGACGGTTGCCGCCGAGATGCCTTCGCAAGCGGCGATCGATGCCTGCGCCTGGCTGCCGGATCGCGAACTGCGTGTCTACAGCGGTGAATACCGGCGTACCGGTTTTCAGGGTGGACTACAGTGGTACAGATGCCGCACCCGAGGCGTTGGCAACAGGGAATCGGAGATATTCTGTGGCCGGACGATAGAGGTTCCATCTATGTTCATCGCCGGAGCCATGGATTGGGGAGTTTATCAGACACCCGGGGCCTTTGAGAGCATGCAGACGGCCGCATGCTCACACATGACCGGCTGTCATTTGGTCGATGGCGCCGGGCATTGGGTGCAACAGGAACAACCCGAGAAAGTCATAAGGCTTTTGCTGGATTTTCTGTGTGGTGCCTGACTAGGGCGGGGTTATCAGCGGCTGCGTGGATACCTATCCTGGGCTGGAACAGAACGCCGAGCAGACTAATTGCGACCGATAGCGGATCGTTTCATATTCGGATGTCGGTTTCGTAACCGGTCTGAATATGTACGAAAGTCACGATTGGACGATGCATAGCCGTTTAACTGTATGGCTTGGAAACGTATCACGCTTTCACGACCTTAAACGGTGTGTTTTCGCCCGGCTATATAAAGATGCGTTCCTACGCCCCGCGCCAATCTTAGCGGATCTCAGAACGTTTCGCTATCCTCAAGTACACGCAGAGTTTGGTTTCGTTCTCCGTCCAAGCCGGGATAACGTCTGCCTGTCGGCTGAGCTTTCTGTCCGGTGGGTCCGTGAAGTGCTTGTTCGGCGAACGTCCAGACGATCATCACCATGCCACTTTGTGGGTGTTTCAGCCGCGGCAAGACGCCGCCGGCCTGTCGGTTCGTGGCGGGCTCGCAATGGCTACTGAGTGCTCAACAGGAACGGGAACAGGCTGATGCCAAGTTTGGCTGAAACGGATATGGCCATCGATATCGTCACGTCGAGCACCAGGGCTTCGGGCGCCCCCGACACCGCCGGGCACGCATTCCTGCCGCGCCCCAGGCTTGCGGTGCGTACTCTCGGACTGATCACTCTGGACGCCGCGGTCACCGCCTGTCTGGGCCTGCTGTGCTACGGCCTGTATCATCCACTGCGCGCCCTGCCCGGGATCTCGATCCTGATCCCGATGGCCTGCCTGACGGTCTGCGTCAATCTGAGCTTCTTCGAGCGCGGCCTGTATGCCCCGGCCGACGTGATCAGCCGTCAGTTGAATGGACGCCGTCTGATCCTGGCCTGGGTGCAGGCCGTCGCCGTCGGCACGTTGCTGACATTTTGCATCGCCTCGGTCTCCGGCGTTCCCGCACTCAATGAGATGACCGAGACGCTGGCCGGCCCCTGGGTGCCGACTTTGCTGGTCGTCGGCTTTGGCGGGATTTTGACCGCCCGGTATTGCCGCATCCGCGCCTATGGCGGCAGGATCCCGGTCAACCGGACCGTGATCATCGGCGAGCACGAATCGATCCGGGATCTTCTGGCGCGGATTGGCAGCAGCGCTCAGCGCACCTTCGATGTCGTCGGGGTGGTGGAGCACGGACTGCCCGCACCGGATGTCGCCGAGCCAACGGTCAGGCGCAGCTTTCGCGGCCTGCCGCTATTCACCGGCATCGACGCGCTGGAACGGATGATCCGCCAGGATGCGGTTGACACGGTCCTGGTTGCCCTGCCCTGGTCCGAGGGGGAGCGGGCGCAGGCGATCATCCGGCGCATTTCCATGGCCCCGATCGATGTTTATATCTATGCAGGAATGAACTCCGCCGGCACGCCACTGCGCGGCACCGGGGCCGCTTCGAACCTGCCTTTGCTGATGGCCTGCAACCGCCCGATCGACGGCTGGCGCGCCAGCATCAAGCGTGGCGAAGACATTCTGTTCTCGCTCGGCCTTCTGACGTTCATTTCGCCCGTGATGATGGCGATCGCAATCGGCATCAAGTTTACGTCACAAGGGCCGGTGTTCTTCCGGCAGCGCCGGGTTGGCTATAACAACCGCGTCATTGAGGTATTGAAGTTTCGCTCGATGTATACGCACCTTTCCGATGCGAATGCGGCACAGCAGACGTTCCGCGGCGACAAGCGCGTAACGCCGTTGGGAGCATGGTTGCGGCGCACCAGCCTGGATGAGTTGCCGCAGCTTATCAATGTGTTGAAAGGCGACATGTCTCTGGTCGGCCCGCGTCCGCACGCTCTGGCGACAACCGCAGGCGGCCTGGCGCTGGAAGAGGCCGTTCCGGTGTATTCGTCGCGCCACCGTGTCAAACCCGGAATAACCGGCTGGGCTCAGGTGAACGGTTATCGCGGCGCGCTGGACACCGTTGACAAGATTGTCCATCGGGTAAATCACGACCTCTATTATATCGAAAATTGGTCACTTGGTCTCGATCTCAAAATATTGTGGCAGACGGTCAGGCTGGTTTTTGCCGATGACAATGCGTTTTGATTTCGCGGACTTTGCGGACTGCCGTAATTAAGCGGCCTGAACTTTCGGCTTGCAGCGTGATAACTGGCGCGGTCATTTCGATTGAGGCCGGGATCCGGATTTTGGAGATGCCCTCGTGAACAGGCTATCGACCCCCGAACTGACCATCCTTCGCAAAACCGCGCCGGTCGCTGGCTCGGGCGAAGACCATGCCGTCGCCCCGGTCCGTATCGGCATCGGCGCGATATCGCGGCATCATCCTTCGTTCGTGCAACTTTACTATGCGATCGAGGCGCGGCGGACAAGCGCCATGCCGCTGGTCGTGCAATTCACCTCGCCGACGCCGGCAACCGGCGCGAGCACGATCGCGTCCGGCTATGCCCGGGTCGCCGCCGATGATTGCGCCCAACCCGTGCTGTATATCGACTGCAACGGCTCGCGGCCGAAGGCCCCCGGGCACAAATCGGAGTCGCCGATACCGACGCTGTTCGACGCCATGCGCCGCGGGCTGCCGCTGTCCGACGCCCTGACCCCGGCGCGGGACGCCAAGAACCTGCTTTGGGCTCGGCTTGGCCCCGGGGAGCGTCCGCTGCTGGCGCTGGGCGGTGATCGCCTGCAGTCCATGCTGGACATGCTGCGCGCCAACCATCCGGTGATCGTCCTCGACACCCCCGCGACGGAAGCGCCCGAGTCCGCGGCGGTCTCGCGCTATTGCGACGGCTCCGTTCTGGTGGTCGCCGCCGGGCGCACCAAACAGTGGGAAATCGAAAGCGCGAAGGCGCTGCTGGAGCGTCTGGGCGGCCAGACGGTGGGCGTTGTGCTCAACCGGGAACGGAGCGTCCTGCCGCGCTGGATAGGCCGGCGCTGAAATGAAATCCGCTTCGGAGATATCGGCCAGGTGGATGCAGGAGAACCTCTTGCTTCAAACGCGCAGGTCGCCGGTGGTCGTCGTGCTGGCCGGCATTGATCCATCGATGATTGTCGAGGCGGCACTGACCGACACCACCTTGGCCGAGGCCGTCGTCCTGCGGTTCGAACCGGGTTGCTCGGCGCCGTGCGACGCCGTGCTCTGGCGCCTTGAGACCGCTTCGGGTCACAGCCTCAACAAACCCGGCCTGCTGAAACGGCATTGGCACCGGCGGCCATACGCCATGACCGTGCGGCTGGTGCAATACCTCCCCGGCAGCAGCAACCCCGACATCCTCGATGAAGGCACCATCGGCACTCGCGGACCTCGTACCACATTCCTCTCTGCCGTCGATCGGCTGGCGATGCGGTTTGTCCGGGACGCGGCGCTGGGACGCGCGCGCGGGCCATCCGCCGCACAACCTGCCGCCCGCGCCCGTGGCCTGCCGGGCTGGCTGAACCATGTCCGTGCCGCCTGGCACGATAGGGTGATGACGGAGTGGTGGAGCCTCGGGACCACAACCGTATCTCTGCCGCAACTGGTTGCCGGCGGTGGCCTCGACGAGATCAAGTGGTATTCGCCCGCGGTTGGCCGCAGCTACCTGGCTGATCCGTTCCCCTGGCCCGGCACCGGCCGCATCCTGTGCGAAGACATGCCGATGACCGACGGTGTCGGCCGGATCGTCGCGGTTTCCGAGGCCGGCGGCACATTGTCCGAACCGGCCGCCATCCTCGAGGATGGATTTCACCACTCCTATCCCTGCACGTTGCAGGACGGCGACACGGTGTATTGCGTGCCGGAAACGACGCAGCGGGGCGCGACGCGCATCCATCGGCTTTGCGGCGACGGAACATTGATCCGGGTCTGCGACGTGGCACCCCATGCCCGCCTGGCCGATCCCACTTTATTCCGCTGGAACGGACGATATTGGCTCGGCTGCACCGACCTTGACCTGGGCAACCACGACAATCTGTGCCTGCTGCATGCCCCGGCGCCGACGGGTCCGTGGGAGCCGCATGCGTGCTGGCCGGTGAAGGTTGACGTGCGTGGCGCCCGCTCGGCCGGAATGCTGTTCAGCACCGGTGGGCGGTTGTATCGCCCGGGCCAGGATTGTGCGGCCACCTATGGTGCCGCGGTCGCACTCCATGAAGTTACCGCACTCACTGCAACGGAATTTCGTGAGTCGCTGATCACCGTGTTACGGCCGGACCGAAACGGCCCTTTCCCGCATGGCCTGCACACGCTGGTTCATGACGGCGACCGTTTCTGGGTGGATGGAAAACGCTTTGTCCTGGACCCCGGCCGGCTTTGGCACAAGCTGGCAGGCCGCGCGTCCCGCATGGTTTCGAGAACAGGGGTGGGCTGAACATGTCCGGAATGGTTGCCATATCAGACGCCAAAGCCCTCCCCGGGGTTGGCATGTCTGGCCGCACGACCAGCGGCGCAAGCCGTGCCATGTCTGTGGCGATCTATTTGCACGACCTGTCCGGCGGCGGGGCCGAGCGGCAAAGCCTGATCATCGCCGAGGAGTTTCGCCGGCACGGTGTCGACGTGACCCTGGTGGTTCACCGGCTGCGCGGACCGTTGCTTGATCAGGTGCCGGCCGGACTGCGGGTGATCGACCTCGCCAGCTCACGGACATTGCAGGATGTGCCCCGGCTGGCGCGTTTCCTGCGGCGGGAGCAACCCGACATCCTGGTTGCCAACGTCGACCTGAACAACGTCGCCGCGCTGCTGGCCAAGGCTCTTGCCTTCTCTCGCACGAAGGTCGTGATCTGCCAGCACAACCCGATCTCCGCCGGTTACCTGAGGTCCGAGAACTGGCTGTACCGCTATGTCGGCAGATCCTATAAGGCGCTCGGCCCGCTGATCGATCGCGCCGTGGCGGTATCCTGCGGCGTCGCCGAAGAGCTCGTCACCCTGGCATCCGTGCCGAGGGACCGCATTACGACCATCAATAACCCGGTTGTCGGCCCCGATTTCCAGGATCGTTGCGACGAGGTCATCGAACATCCCTGGTTCAACCAGCCGGGCCGGCCGGTATTCGTCACGGCGGGACGGCTTGTCGCGCAAAAGGATCACGAAAGCATGCTGCGCGCCCTGGCGATCCATCGCCGGACGATCGACAGCCGCCTGATTTTGCTCGGCACCGGGCCGTTGCAGGACCATCTCAAGTCAGTTGCGGCGCAACTGGGCCTGACCGATGCGGTCGACTTTGCGGGTTTTCACGCCAACGCTCTGCCGTTTTTCCGCCAGGCCGATGCCTTCCTGCTGAGTTCGCGCGCCGAAGGGTTCGGCAATGTCCTGGTCGAGGCCATGGCGTGCGGTACTCCCGTCATCTCGACTCGCTGCGAGCACGGCCCGAAAGAAATTCTCGAGCACGGGCGATTCGGCGTGCTGGTCGAACCAGACGACGCGGAAGCCCTGGCCACCGCCATGAACGGGGTGACGACATTGCGGGAGCGGTTTCCCACCGACGTGCTCCGGCAGCGTGCAAACCAATTCAGCTATGCCGCATGCGCATCCCGTTACATGGCCCTGTTCTCCGCTTTGGCGCCCAACCGCGCCCGGGTGGCGTGACCATGCGGACTCCCGGGCGCCCTTTCGGGCTCAACCTCAGCAAGGATTCCGCCCGCGACATCGCCCGGACGGCGACCCGGCATCGGCGGCGGCCCGAGGACGGCGTCGGTCTCGTCGTCACGCCGAACATCGACCATATCGCCATCATCCGCCGATCGGCTGAAATGGCGCAGGCTTACAGGAATGCGGCACGTATCGTCTGCGACGGCTGGCCGGTGCAACTGTATGCGCGACTGTGCGGGGCTCGTTTGGCACGCGTGACGGGATGCGAGATCACCTCCGAACTGATGCGTATGACCCCCTACGCGGCATGGAACAGGTTCTTTTTTGTTGTCGATACGGAAACGACCGCGCAGGCCGTGCGTGATTGGGCCTTGCGCAACAACCTCACGGGCGTTTGTGCGACGCTGATTCCGGCGTTCGGGTTCGAGAAGGATGCCGCATTCTGCGCCACCATGGCGCAAACGATCGCGGCGCACGGCACAACGGTTCTGATTATGGCCGTCGGCGCGCCGCGCAGCGAAATCTTCGTTGATACGCACCGTACCCTGTTGCCGCCCTGCTGGGCTTTCTGTGTCGGCCAGGCGGTCAAAATCGAGTTGGGTCTTGTCAAGCGCGCTTCGCCCGGTTGGCAATCGGTTGGCCTGGAATGGCTGTGGCGCCTGATCCAGGAGCCGTCGCGCCTGGCCGGGCGATACGCGACAGCAACGATTGGGTTTTCGGCAGCCGTCATTGAGGATCAGTTGCGCGGCGGGTTGCGCACGACTGGAACCGGTCAATGATCCGCGCACTACGCATTTCGCCGCCGGCACGGTTGACGGATATCCGCTCGGCTTCCGGCAACGTCAGGCTTCGCAAGGCGGCTTTCTCGCTCGCGTTGTTAGGGGTGATTTTGCAATTCGCCCTGTCCGGAAATACGCTGGAGAACCTTGGCATCGACTACGCCAGCCCCGGCGGCAATCCGATCATCAAGCTGCATCCCGCCACCTATCTGGCGGCGATCGGCTTTTGCATGGTGCTGTTTCTGACCAAGCCGTCCGGCTCCGGTGTTGTCAGATTCTTCCGCGCGACCCCGGCCCTGTCCACCTATATTATAATGATACTGTTCTGTGCGGTCTACTCGATCGTCAATGTCGGGTTCAGCGGAGCGGCGGTCTATGTCGAAAGCTACCTGGCGCCGGCAATGCTGTGGGTCGCTCTCGATGCCGGAACGGATCGGCAGAAACGATCGCTGGCCTGGTGGATCGTCGGCTTTTGCGTTGTCAGCATCATCATCTCCATCGGCGAGGGCGCGACGCAGACGCACCTGATTCCGCTTCACCTTGATAACGTGGTGGACAAGGAGTTTGCGGACGAGCTCGAGGATTTTCGCGGCGATGGCCTGTTCGCGCATCCGCTGACCGCGGCGGGAACCACCGCAATGGCCACGTTCATGCTGTTACGCATGCGGATCAACGGCCTGCTGAAAGCCGCTTTGTTCACCACGTTCCTGGTTGGCCTGCTGAGCTTTGGCGGCCGGGCGGCGTTGCTGACGACGATCATCATCGTGGTCGTTGCCGCCGGATATAAACTTCTGAGCGGCATTGTCCGTCGCGACCTGAGCATTGGATTTGTCGGAGCCATAGCGGCGGCGCTGATAATCTTGCCGCCCCTGATGATCGTCCTGGTGACCAGCACCGACATCGGCGAACGAATCATTACCCATATGTATATCGATGACAGTGCCAAGGTCCGCAACGTACAGTGGCTGGTGCTGAACCATCTCAATCTTAAAGATGTTATGTTTGGCGTGGCGCCGGATCGTCTCGAAATGATGAAGTATCAGATCGGCCTCGGTGGCGCAACGACCGACATCGAGAATTTCTGGTTGCTGATGTTCCTTAACCTCGGCGCCATCGGCTTCGCCGTCTATGTCGTAGCGCTGGGGCTTTTGATCCTGCATCTGGGGCGGACAGCCAAACACCCGCTCGGCTGGATGCTGCTGCTCGCGACGATCGTCATAGCTTCGACCAGCAATTCGCTCGGCCGGAAAAGTACCGATCTGTTCTTTGCGACCGCCTGCATCGTTGCCATGACCGGCTACATGAGTACCGTTTCGGCACGCGCCCGGACTATCAGCCATCAGCGGCGGATCGGCGCGGGGACGATTGAACGCCTGGGCCTGCGACCGACTCCCGTGAAACTGCTTGGAAGCAAAACATGAACGAAGCTCTCGCCTTGCCGCCCCGTCTGGTCATGCGCGACCTGATGCTGACCGCGTTCACCCAAAAAGGCCGGGTGTTCCTGATCTGCTTCTGCGTGATGGCGCTCAGTGTCGCCATCGCGGTGATGACCAAGCCCGACTATAAGGCGAAATCCAGCCTGCTCGTGCTGATGGGCACCGAGCATTCGTTGCGTCCCACCGCCGGTCAGCAGTCGCTGAACACGGGAGGCATCGACCCGGAGCAGGTGTTGCGCACGGAAGCCAGCATCATCGGCAGCGACGATCTGCATCGCACGGTCATTCGTGAGATCGGGATTGGCAATCTCTTTCCGAAGCTGATGCAGAAGCCAAGCGCCTTCGAGCAATGGCAGATGAACGTTAAGACGTTCGTCACCGACAGCCTGGGTTTGACCGAAAAGAGCACCGACACGGGTGCGTCCGATCCGATGTCACGGGCGATCGAGATCTTCGCGCGCAATCTCACGGTCACCGTGGACAAGAAATCCAGCGTCATCGGCCTGGATTATACCAATCCCAACAAGACTCTGTCGGCCGAGGCCTTGCGCGTCCTTGAGGCGCAGTATCTCGACCTGCGGGCCAAGCTGTATGGCGACGTGCAGGCGCCGATCGTTCAGGTGCAGCAGGATGCTGTCGGCAAGCAGCTTGCGGGGGCGGATGCCGCGTTGCAGACGTTTAAGCAGCAACACGACATCAGCAACTTCAGTGAGCGGCGGGCGATCCTGCTGAAGCAGCAGGGCGAGCTCGAAACGGCGCTGACGAAGTCAGAAGCCACGATCGCCGAGCAGACGGCGCGGCTGACGCAACTGACCGCGCAGCTTGCCTCGGTTGCCGGCAGCAAGAAGGGTGCCCCGAACGCGGCGGCGGCTCTTCAGGGCATGGTTTCGGCCTACCAGAAGCGGCAGGAGGATGCGGCCACGCAATATCGCGGCTCGCCGGCCGTGGATGAAGCCCGCCGGCAGATGCTGGAGCGTGAGACTGATATCGCCCGGATGCAGGCAACGCAGGCCTACGGCGTGCAAACCGATCGCAATAAGACCGAAGCTGATCTGCGGGCCAGCCTGGCCGGTCATGACGCGATCTCGGCGCAATTGGTGGGGCTCAATAAGCAGGTTTCCGATCTCGATGCGGAAGAGCTGCAACTGCATCAGCTTGAGCGCAACCGCGCGATCCTTGAGGACAACTTCAAGGCCGTCTCGAAGATCCTGGATGAGCGCCAGGTGCTGGAAACCGTCGAAGCCAACCGCGAATCCTCGGTGCGCGTGATTCAGCCGCCGCGTATTCCGGACCTGCCGCAGCCGACGCGCCGCCTGATCCTGACCGCGGGGATCGTGGTCAGCTTTCTGCTGTCGATCGCCTCGATCCTGATGTCCCACTTCTTCCGCGCCATCTACCTGCGGCCGGAGGCGCTGGAGATGGATACCGGCCTGACCGTTCTGGCATCGGTGCCGGAGATGCGGGCGATCGGCGGATCGTCCGGCTCGGTGCTGGTTGTTCCGGCCTGAGTGCTGAATGATGGTCCAGCCCCGGCGTAGCGACTTGCTGGGCGTCCAGGCCCTGCGTGCGGTAGCGGCCCTTCTTGTGGTCGCCTACCACGCGGTGGAGCAATGGACGAACCACATGCCGGGCTACGGCCCCGGCCAGTATTGGCCGAACGGTTCGGCCGGGGTGGACATCTTCTTCGTCATCAGCGGTCTGGTGATGACGATCTCGGTGCAACGGAATGTCGGGCGGTCCAATCCCGCCTGGACTTTCGCCAAGGACCGGATCATCCGCATCGTGCCGCTTTACTGGATCGTCACGACCTTGAAGATCGCGGCGGTGGCGGCGGTTCCCTCGCTGGTGTCGCGCACCAGCCTTGATCCGCTCTATGTCGCCGGGTCCTATGCGCTGCTGCCGCTTTATAACGGGTCTGCGCTGATGCCGCCGGTATTGCCGGTGGGATGGACCCTGACCTACGAGATGTTCTTCTACATCCTGGTCACGCTGTCCCTGGTGCTGCGCGTTCCGCTCAGCCGGATCTGCGCGCCCGCGCTCATCGCGGTAACGGTCTACGCCGTGATCACCCGAACGGACGGCTTCGCCAACACCATCGTGCTGGAGTTCCTGTTCGGTATCGCCATCGGCCATGCCATTCCGCGCCTGCAATCGTTGCCGGCGGCCGTAAGCCTGCCAGCCGGAGCGGTCGCGCTTGGTCTGCTGGTTACCGTTCCCATGGGTTACGATTTTCTGCGGCCAATCGCCTGGGGTGTTCCGGCCGCCGTCATCGTTGGCTCGGTCGTTTCGGCCGAGATAACTCTGCGGCACGTGATGCCGCGATGGTTGCTGGCGGCCGGGAACGCGTCTTACGCGACGTATCTGACGCATGGTTTTGTGGTTCCGGCCGTCTTTATCCTGTGTGCACGATCGATCGGTTTTGAACCCGCTGGCCTGGCCGCAACGATTATACTCAGTTTGTTCGTAAGCGCTTTTGCGGGACAGATAACTCATCACGTCGTCGAACAACCGCTGTTGCTCCGCCTGCGCACCAGGCGGCCTGTTTCAACACTTCCAGCACCCGGATAATCCATGCCAGATTCGTTAGACTTTCCGCGGAAGCCGGTGCTGGTTCTTGGGGCATCAGGCTTCATCGGGGCGCGCCTGGTCGAAGCCCTGTCCGCCGGTACTTCTTACCGTCCAATCGCCGCATCCCGCCGACCAAAACCGGGCGGTCTGGTGCTGGACGCAACAGATCCCGCCGCGATGCGCGAAGCCATCCGGGGCGCGAGCCGTGTGGTGAACTGCATCGCCGGCAGCAATGAGACGATGGTGCGATCCACGCAGGCGCTGTGCGATGCCGCCCGCGGCAAGCCGCCGGGCCGGATCGTGCACCTCAGCAGCATGGCGGTCTATGGTTTCGCAAGCGGGCGTATCCGTGAGGATCAACCGGCCGTGGATCCGGTCAGCGGCTATGGTCAGGCTAAGATCGCCTGCGAACAGATTATCGGCAAATACATGCGTGATGGCGGCAACGCGGTCATTTTGCGGCCGACATGCGTCTTCGGTCCAGGCAGCACGCAGTGGACCACGCGGCTGGCCCGGCTGCTGGAGACCCGCCGCATCGGCGATCTGGGTCCCGCCGGTGACGGCTGCTGCAACCTGGCCTTCATCGATGATGTCGTGGCGGCGACCATCAGCGCGCTCGATGCCGGAGGCGTGGCGGGCCAAACTTTCAACGTCTCCAGCTCCGCCGAACTGACCTGGAACGAATTTCTGGTCCGATTTGCCAAATCACTGGGCGCCACCCCGGTTAAGCGGATCGCCCCGCGGATGCTGAAGCTGGAAACAAAACTCCTGGCGCCAGTGCGTAAGATCGCCGGCAAGGTGCTGCACGGTTCGGCGACCGAGGCGATCACGCCCTCGCTCGCCGCGCTTTGGGCGCAGGACATCCGTATCGACAGCACCGCTGCGGTCGATGCGCTGCGGATGCCGCAAACGCCGCCCGACGCGATGATCGCCGCAGCGGTGCAATGGCTTCACAGCGCGTCGCCTGCCTCTCGGTTGGAGTTCGCACGATGAGCGACCGGCGCACAGTCTTCCTCGCCTGTCCGTATGGCCAGGTTGGCGGCGGCATGGGAAGCATCATGGCCTATCTGGCCTCCCTCAGGACGGACCCGTCAGGTCAGTTCGATCTCAAACCGCTTGAATCGCGCGGCGGTGGCCGCATTGCTTTGTCACCAGTTTTCCTGGCGGCCGCGGTGGGCCGGATCGTCGCGGAAGCCGCGCGCGGACGTCTGGCGGTCGTGCATCTGAACCTGGCGGAGCGTGGCAGCGTCTACCGCAAGGCGGCCCTTCTGGCCGCAACGAAGCTCGCGGGCGGGCGGGCGCTGCTGCACCTGCATGCCGCGCAGATCGTGCAGTTTCATGACTCCATGGGACCGGCGGGCAAATTGCTGCTGCGCTGGATGTTCCGCTCGGCGGATCATTGCGTGGTTCTCGGCGACGTCTGGCGGCGTTGGGTAGCCGATACTTTCGGTATCAAGCCGAACCGGATCAGCGTCGTCTACAACGGCGTCCCGGCCACGGTTGCCAAGCAGCGCACGGTTCCGGCGGACGGAAAGTTCCGCCTGCTGTTCGTCGGCAATCTGCTGGAGCGCAAGGGTGTCAAGGATCTGCTACAGGCCTTCGCCGCGCCGTCGCTCCGGTCGCGCAACATCGAACTCACCATGGCCGGCGGCGGCCCGGTCGAGCTGTATCGCGGCATGGCACAACAGCTTGGCATCGCCGAACGCATCACCTTCACCGGTTGGGTCACCCAGGATGAGGCCCGTTCTCTGATGGTCAACGCCGACGCCCTGATTTTGCCGGCCTATGATGAGGGGCTTCCGCTGGTCATTCTGGAAGCTTTGGCCTCGGCCACGCCGGTGATCTGCACGCCTGTCGGATCGATCCCGGAAGTGTTGGCTGATGGCGAAACCGCCTTGTTCGTTACACCCGGCGATGAAGCCGGCATCGAAGCGGCGATTACGAAATTGATGGACGATCCGGCCATCGGCCGCACCATCGCCGCCGGCGGTTCAGCTTTGTACGAGCGGCTTTTCACCATGCAGGCGTTCGCGCGGTCGATCGGCTCGCTCTACGCGATGCTGACTCCGCGCGATGCGGCGTCTGCCGCGCCGGTATGGAAGCCGATTCAGGAGGCACATGATGATCGACAGCGCTGACGATATTGTTCAGGATGCTGCGCTGCGGGCGAACATCTGCATCGTCGGCGGTGGCCCCGCGGGCCTTACCCTCGCCATGGAATTGGCACGGCTTGGGAAAAGCATTCTGCTGCTCGAATCCGGCGACCTTGCGCCAGCGGACGATGTGCAGTCGCTGAACGAAGGTGAGGTAGCGGACGAAGCCCTGCACAGCCCGCCGGACAAGTACCGGCCAAGGGTGCTGGGCGGCGGGACGTCGATCTGGGGCGGACGCTGCGTGCCGTTGGATCCGATCGATTTCGAGGCCCGGCCGTGGATGGACCATTCCGGTTGGCCCATCGGCTTCAAGGATATCGAACAATACTATCCGGCGGCGAACGCACTGTGTGAGGCGGGCGAGTACGAATATGATGCACGGCTCGCGGTGGCGGGCGGCATGCGGCCATTGCTGCGCGGATTTACGCCGTTGCACTTCGATATCAACCGCATCGAGCGTTTCAGTTGCCCCACGCATTTCGGTGCGCGCTATCGTGATCGCCTGCGTGCCGACGGCAACATCCGGGTCTTGATCAAGGCCACGGTGACCCGGCTGCGGACATCACCGGATGGTGTGCGGATCGACGGGATCGACGCGCAAAACCACAGCGGCGGCGGGTTCTCGGTTTCGGCAGATCAGTTCGTGCTGGCCATGGGCGGGATGGAGATTCCGCGTCTGCTGCTGACCTCCAATGATGTCCATGCGCGAGGCATCGGCAACGTCAACGATCTGGTCGGGCGGTTCTACATGAGCCATATCGCCGGCACCGTCGGCAGCCTTCAGGTCAATGGTCCCAAGGATACCGTCTGGCACGGCTATGATGTCGCCGCCGACGGCACCTATTGCCGCCGCCGGATCGCCTTGCGGCCGGAAGTGCAGGCGAGGCTGGGACTTGGCAACGCGGTGTTCCGTTTGCACCATCCGCGCATAACCGACCCGCGCCATCGCACCGGTCCATTATCCGCGATCTATCTGGGGCAACATTTCATCAGCTACGAGTATGCCAAGCGGCTGGTCAGCGATTCCCCGCCGACACTGGCGACGTGGCTGCGGCACGGCGTGAATGCGACGGTAGATCCGTTCTCGACAATGCGGTTTCTGGGGCATTGGCTGCGCCACCGCACGCTGGCGGAACGAAAATTTCCGTCGATCATCATCCGCCCGCGCACCAACCTGTTCAGCCTGGATTTTCACGCCGAACAGGTGCCCAATCCGGACAGCCGCATCACCCTCGGGGACAAGACGGACCGATTCGGCAACCGTCAGGTGCGGGTGGACTGGCGGTATACCGCCCAGGATATCGAAACCGTCGCGCGTTCGTTCGAATTGCTGCGGGCGGATCTGGCTGAACGTCAAACCGCCAGCCTGACGCTGGCGGCGAATGAGCCGGACATCGAAACCGTGGTGCGCCGTGACGGCGCATATGGCGGGCACCACATCGGCACCGCCCGCATGGGCGCCGGCCCGGCCAGCGGCGTTGTTGATCTCAACGGCAAGGTGTTCGGCGTCAACAATCTGTTCATTGCCGGCAGCGCCGTGTTTCCCACATCAAGCCAAGCGAATCCGACCCTGACCATCGTTGCGACCGCGATGCGCCTGGCGGATCACCTGGGCACGATCGCCAGACAGGTACCGCGTTTAAGCACAGTCGGGCAGCTTGTGCCCGCGGGGTAAAGAATGCACGATATTGCGAACCGGCTGCATCGTTTTGCTGAACTGGCTCTCAATCACGTTTCCGGCGAGAACGGGATCGCGATCCTGCTGTTGTGGGGCACCGTTTTGTTTGCCGGGGTGGTAACCTACATCCGAACCAACCCCGCCACCTGGTCGCTGCGCGAATTCGTACGCCATATGCTGCCAACGGAAGTTTTTCATTCCGCCTCGGCCCGCGCGGATTTCCTGTTCTGGCTCTCGCGCAAAATCTTCATGCCGCTGCTGGTGTTACCGCTGGCCATCTCCACCGTCGCGGCAGGACATTTTTCGTATTGGGTCCTGTGCGGAATCGTCGGACCTCCGGCACACGCTCCCGCCCCGGCGGGACCGCTCCTGCTGGTTGCGTTTACCGTCACCATGCTGATTGCTTACGATCTGTCATACTATCTGTATCACCGCATGCAGCACCAAATCCCGATCCTGTGGGAGCTGCACAAAGTCCATCATTCCGCCCAGGTGATGATTGGCGTCACCAAGGACCGCGTCCATCCGATCGACGAGATCATGAATCGCTGGTGGGACGGCGTTATCCCCGGCCTGTGCTTCGGGATCTGGCTGTTTTTCGCGCTCGATCCGGTCGAACTGACAGTCTTCGGCCTGAACGTGTACTTGCTGCGCAATACCATCCTGATGATGGATTTCGTCCGGCACACCCATCTGAAACTATCCTACGGGCGGCATCTGAGCGCGATCCTGCTCAGCCCGCATTATCATCAGCTTCACCACAGCACCGCCGAAAAGCACTGGGACAAGAACTTTGGCCTCACGCTGACCATCTGGGACCGCATGTTCGGAACCCTGGTGATCCCCGAGCCGGATGAAGATTTCGTTTTCGGTCTGACCGCGAACGAACACGACGAATATCAATCCTTGTACAGACTCCACGTCGTTCCGCTCAAAAAGATCGGCCGTCGGCTCGGAATCGCCGGCTTCGGACGCCGCAGGCCGCAACCGAATCAGCATGCCGGAGAAATGGTATGAAATTCAGGCTTGAAATCGTCACTGATCCGGCCCGCTTTGAAGCCTTGCACGATGCCTGGCAGCGACTCTGGGAAGCCTCGGGCGGCCGAATCTTTCAAAGCCATGCCTGGATGTCCGGCTGGCTGGCCGGTGTTCGCGACCGCAAGGAAATCAGGCTGCAGATCGCCCTGGCGTGGGAAGGCGACCGTCTCGCCGCCGCCCTGCCCTGCGCCGTGCACCGGCGCAGCGGCTTGCGTATCCTGAGCTGGACGGCGCAGCTTTTCAGCGATTATTGCGATTGCCTGGTCGAACCGGCAGGCGATCAGGCAGTCGTGCTACCGATGCTTTGGGATGCAATGAAACAGTACGGCGGATTCGATCTCATCAGTCTGCAACAGGTTCGGCCGGATGCATGCAGCCGGACCTTTCTCGATTCTCTGGTGCATGATGCCGGCCAGTTGCAGATCGAAGCACGCGAAGAACGATGCATGCGAATTGAAAACCAGTGGCCGGACGGACACGCTTTCTTCCGGTCGCTCAACAAGAAGGCGCGCAACAACCACACCCGCGGCAAGCGCATTCTGTCGGAGCTCGGGGGCGAAGTCAGCTTCCGGCTCATCGAGCCAGGGCAGCCCGTCGATAGCGTGATGGCTGACATTCTGCGGCTGAAGGAAGTCTGGTTACGGACGCACGATCCGAACTCGCCACTGTTCGGTGCCGACGGCGCTGTGCTGCGGACGGTGCTCGACCGCGCATGGAGGTCCGGCCTTGCGCATATTTTCCTGCTGGAATGCGGCGGCAAGATCGCGGCGGCTTCGATCAATTTCGTCTACGACGGCCGTATGGAAGCCTACCTGACGTCTTACGACGAAGCCTTCGAGCGGGCGTCACCCGGGACCATCCTGATTGTCGAGTATGCCCAATGGTCATTCGACCGCGGGCTGACTTTGGTGGACTTCCTGCGCGGTGAGGAAGCCTTCAAGTTCAGGATGGCAAACGCGGAGACGTTGCTCAGCACCTTCACCGGGGCGCGGACCCTGGTGGGCCACGTCGCCATGTCCGGTCATCGCTGGCTTGCCAGGCGCCGCGCGCGGCAGGAGGTTGCCGAAGCGAAGCCGGAAGCCGAACTGGAATTCGTTGCCTGATCGCTTCGACACGCTCAGGCAACCGCTCATCGTCACGCAGCGGCAAGTTCCGGGCTAACCGCAACCGATCGCCGAATGGCGGTGCGGCGCAGAAATTGTGACAAACGCCGGGACGTGAAGCCGGCGCCATACGCGAACCGCAGCATCGGCCCGAAACTGTTGGCCGCCGCGGTGCCGATCACGAAAAGACCGGGTATCGAGGTCTCGAAATGGCGGGACAGGATCGGCGACTGATCCGCGAGATCGAGACCCCGCAAGATCCCATCGCTGAGGAAATGCAACCGCCGCATATCGATCTTGTAGCCGGTGGCGGCGATGACATGCTCCGCTTCCACGGTCGTTTCGGTACCGTCGTCCTTCAGGAACGTAACGGCGGCGAGATCGCCACGCATGCTGGAACCGGAAATGCGTGTTCCCAGCATCACCCGAACGTTTCTCTCGACCTCATCGCGTGAGGTCCACCCGGGGGCCGGTCCCAAATGCTTGCGGACGACGAGATGCCTGAAATCCTGCGGCATCTGGTAAAATACCATCGGCGCCACGACGCAGGCGAGCGAGCGCCATCCGGTGCCGAGGCCTGATTCAGGCGCCTGAAGCTTGTCCAGCAGGCTGCGAGGGCGCGGCGGATCGCAATAGGCGACCCGGTTTTTCCGCGCGGCGACCGTAACATGGGCGCCGCGTTCGCTCATGAGGCCGGCGATGCCGATGCCGGAGGCGCCGCCGCCGATGACCAGCACCTGCTTTCCCGAGAACCGGGACAGCGCATGATGATCCGCGCTGTGAGAGCTCAGCGGACCGGCGATGGCATCCAACTCCGGCGGGATGTCATAGAAGCTTCTGATTCCGGCGGCGATGACGACGCGTTTTGCCAAAACGATTTCGTCATCATCCAGCTGCAGCGAGAATGTGCCACCGGCGAAGTCAAGGGTTTTCACCCAGCGCTGATCAAGCATCGGAACAAAGTGCTTCTGGAACGCCACCCCGTAATCGGAAAACGTCTTCAACGGAACCGGCAGACCCGAGTGCTTGTATGGCAGCCCGTGCTGGGCGCAATAATCCTGCAGGGTGAAGGCGCCTTCCGGATGCCAGAGATTGGAGGCGAAACCCTCGGATTTCAAAACCATGCCTTCGGGCATGCCGGTCCGCCAGGTATGCATCGGTTGGCCGAAGACGCGCACCCCGAGGCCGGCGACGGACAGATGGGCGGCGAGGGACAAACCATATGGTCCGGCGCCGATAATTGCGATATCTGTTATCGCCGTCATGCGTTCCCTGCTTCCGAACTTAACGTGAACCGAATCATCACAAGCGCCTCATCTCAAGGATTAAATACTTTTCTTGCCGTTCCGGGAATGGTCTACTGTCGCAAGGGCAACATCGAACGTGATCGCAGAACAGACCTCATCTTGTCCAGTAACTCACCCTTAAATGATGGCAAGGACATGAGCGTATCTCCATTGGAATTAGCCTCCGGCTTCGGTTCGGGGCCGACGGTGGCGGAGACCGCTGCGTCAGGGTCGCCCGCGACCGTCCGCCGAACCGGGGACGCGCCTCGCATCCTGCTGGCAACGACGGGTCATCTGCCTTCAACCGCGCGCCTGGCGATGGAGTTGCATGCAGCCGGTGCCCGGGTCAGCCTGATATCCCCCCGCTCGCACCCCGGGCGGGTGCTGAAGATCTTCGACAGGCGCTTGGTGTATCGTGCCATCGCACCCTGCCGCAGCCTGGAAGCGGCTGTGTCGCGGGTGGGTCCGGATCTCGTGATCCCGTGCGACGAACGCACTGTCCGAGACCTGCATCGGCTCCACCGGAAAACCGACAATCGCGATCTTCGGCTGTTGATACTGCGCTCGCTCGGCCCGGCGGATGCCTTTCCCGTCGCGACATCGCGGGCCGAGTTTCTCGAAGTGGCGCGCGGTCAGGGCGTCCGTCTGCCGCCGTCCATGGCGCTGCCGTCTTCCGATGCGCTTGATGAATGGATGACCCGGAACCCCACGCCGTTCGTGTTGAAGGCGGACGGCACCTGGTCGGGCTTCGGTGTCCGCATCATCACCGAGGCGGCCGACGCGAAGCCGGCTTTCGCGGCCATGACGCAGCGCGCCAGCGGCAGGCTGGCATTGCGGGAAATGGTGCTGGAGAGCAACAACTTCGCCATCCGCTCCTGGCTGTCCGCCGAACGGCCGGCGATGTCGGCGCAGGGCTACATAGACGGCTGGCCGGCCAATATCGGCATCGCCTGCTGGCAGGGCGAAGTTCTGGCGACTATCTGCGCCGAATCCGTTTCGACCCTGTCGGCCACCGGCCCGTCCACCATCGCGCGGATCATCCACAACGACGAAATGGTGGAAACCGCCCGGCGTGTGGTCAAAGCGTTGCGGCTATCCGGCCTCATCGGCCTTGATTTCATGATCGAGGCCGCCACCGGGTTCGCTTATTTAATCGAAATGAATCCCCGCTGCACGCCGATTTGTCCCGTGCCGATGGGCCCCGGGCGCGATTTGGCGGAAGCGCTCGTCGCGCGGCTGACAAACCGCAAGCCACGCGAGCGTTTGGCCAAGACCGAACGGGACATCGTGGTCTTCTTCCCCGACACGTGGCAACTGGATCCGTCCAACCAGCTCATGCATACCGGCTATCACGACGTGCCCTGGGAACAGCCGGAGCTGGTGCGCATCCTGATGCGGCCGGAGTTGCGCGAACGCTACTGGTTCACCCGCCTGTTGCGGCAGGCCTGGTGGCGGCTCCAGGGCCAACAACCGCCAGTGCCGTGAACCCCGACGGGCTTACATTCACGTCATCGCGATCTCCCACGCAACCTGCTGCTGTCGAATCCGATTTGTGGTGAAGACTGCGACCTCACGCGCGGATCACCACATGCGCCGACTATCGGGTTTGATGCCAGACTCGCCAGCACGGGCGGCCCCTGCCGCCAATGCGGCAGCGCCGGCGAATTACCTCGACCTTTACGGGCTATCGAAGCCACCCTTCGGTGACTCCGAGAGCTACATCCTGTTTGCATCCCACCGGCGATCCTTCGAACTGCTGATCGACCACATGGTCAATGGCAATGGCCTGGTCGTGCTGTGTGGCGAATCCGGCATCGGCAAGACCCGGACCTTGCGGGCGTCCGGGGACGTCGCCGGCGAATCGGGTGTGCGAACCATCAAGGTCTCGCGGCCGCCGAACGGCCGCCTGGATCTGACGCAGTTCGTCGCCGCCCTGCTCAGTCAGAGCGATCCGGAGCTTCCTGCCGCCGATACGATCGAGACCATGCTGAGACCGCCGCACAAGGCGCTGTTGATCGACGACATTGATCTGCTGCCGCCGGATTGCGTGCACCTGATCGCGCAGATGCTGCGGCCTTCATCCGGTCCAGGCGGCTTGGCCATCGTGGCCACCAGCACCGCCGACATCGCCGCCGATACCGGGCGGCCGGAATTGGTGGAACTCGCACGCCAGGCACGCAATTCAGTGCGGTTGCCACGTATCGGGCCGGCCGAAGCGCGCCAGTATATCGAAAGGTCGCTCTGGGTCGCCGGCGGCACAACACGCCGGCTGATCGCGCCCGATGCGCTGAAGCTGGTGGTCGCCCGGGCGGGCGGCCTGCCGGATGGGATCAACCGCTGGATGGAGGCCGCGTTCACCGCCGGCTTCGCGCGCGGCGATCCCGCGATCACCGTCAAGACGATTGCCGCGGCGACCGGTCCGGCCGGACAGCGGCCGGCTCCCGCCGGGTCTGGCCGATGGGCTGCCGCGGCGCGGGTGTTTCAGGGATTTGCGTTGGGATTGCTCGTCATCGGCGCCACGGCTTTCCTCTACAAGGGGTTACGGCATCACTGGCAGCCGGAACAGGGTGCGGCCCCGCCCCCGCCGGCGGTCCCTGCCGCGCCGATAGAGGCCGCCCCGGCGCCCCCGCCGCCGCCACAGCCGGTGACCCAACCGGCAGCGCCGCCGCCTGCGGCCAAACCGGCCGAATCGCTCGCGCCCGACCTGATGGCGGCGGTGATGCGGCGCGGCGAGCAGTCTCTCAGCCTCGGCGACATTGCGGCGGCCAGGCTCCTGTTCCGGCACGCAGCCGATGCCGGCAATGCCCGCGCCGCCGTCGCCATGGGGAAGACCTACGATCCGGATTATTTGACCGCCAGTCCGGCACAGAGTGAAAGGCCTGATCTCGGCCTTGCCGCCGAATGGTATCGCAGGGCGGTTGCCCTGGGCGACCCGCAGGCAGCGGACCTACTGAAACGGATGGAAGGGCGCTTACCGGATACGAAACGATAATCCGCATTAGGGGGCCTTGAACTCGATGGCCTGCGCACCCTGCCAGAGCACCAGCTTGCCCAGCGCGGCCAGGTTTTCATTGCCTTCCACGACGGTCAGGAAATGGTTGCCGGCCAACTGGCCCATCTTGCTGGCGAACTGGACGCCGCCATAGGCCAGCAGGATTTCGGTTTCGGAAATCCCGCCCGGATACAGCAGGAACTGCCCGGGCGCCGGATAGCTCGTGTGGTTCTCGAATGGCAGTCCCAGATCGAGATCGCCGAGCGGGATCCAGCAGCCCTCGCCGCTCCAGCGGACATGGATGATCCGTTCCCGATACGGCAGCAGCGAGCGGAATTTCGCCACCGTCTTCGGTGCGTCCTCCGCCTCGAAGCGAGCTTTGAACGTGTACGGTCCGGCAACGACGGCGATCAGGCTCATAAATATCCCCTTCCTCAAACCTGGAACGCGCTTGCATCGAAACCGAACGGCAGGTTTCCCGTCGGCCTGATCAGGTCATACGGTCCCCGCGCCAGAAATTCCCCAGTGCCAGGCTCGGCCTGAACCTGGCCGTCCTGCATCACCACCGCGCCGCGGCGGATGGTGGAAACCGGCCAGCCGGTGACGTCCAGACCTTCATAGGGCGTGTAGTCGATGACGTGCTGCAACAGCCGGTTTGTGATCGTGACGCGCTTGTTCGCGTCCCACAGCACCAGGTCCGCATCCGTGCCCGGCGCGATCGTGCCTTTGCGCGGATACAGCCCGAACAGCTTCGCCGGATTCGTTGCGATCAAACGCACGAACGCGCACGGTTCGATCCGCCCCTTCGAAACCCCCTCGCTGAACACAATCGGCAGCCGCGATCCCAACCCCGGCACGCCATTCGGAATATCGCTGAACGGCGCATCGACACCATGCAGCCGCTTGCCGACAGGGGTTTCGTAACTCCAGCCGCTGTGATCGGAGGAAACGATATCCAGCACGTTGTCGCGCACCAGCTTCCACAGCCCCTCGCTGGCCGCCGCATCGCGCGGTGCCGGGCTGCACATGAATTTCGCACCCTCGAACCCCGGGCGGTCCATATCTTGTGCGGAAAGAACGAAATACTGGGGGCAGGTCTCGCCCCACACCTTCAGGCCGCGCGCCTTCGCCCGGGCGATCTCCTCAGCCACCTCGGGGCAGGACACGTGAAAGATCTGTATCGGCTGATCGACCATTTCGGCCAGCGCAATGGCGCGGTGGGCGGCCTCCCGCTCCAGCACGCTGGGGCGCGACCAGGCGTGGTATTTCGGCTCCGTCCGGCCGTCCGCCAGCAGCGCGGCGGTGCGCCATTTGATCGCCTCATAGTTCTCGCAATGCACCGTCACCAGCGCACCCGTCCGCCGCGCCGCCGCCAGCACGCGCAGGAACTGGCGATCGTCCAGATGCAGTGGATCGTAGGTCAGGAACACTTTCAGGCTGCGCACGCCGGAGGCGACGACCTGCGGCACTTCGTTGAAGATCACCTCGTCGCTGGCATCGGTGATGATCTGGTGGAAGCTGTAGTCCACCATCGCCTTCGCCGCCCGGCGCCGGTATTCCGCCAGCGGCTCCAGGATGCCGTGGCCCTTGAACTGGGTGGAGAAGGTGATCACCGTGGTCGTGCCGCCCGCCAGGGCGGAGGTGCTGCCGGTGACCCAGCTTTCCTCGTCCGCGCCGCCGCCGGACTGCAACTGTTCAATATGGCAGTGCGAATCCACCCCGCCCGGCATCACCAGCAGTCCGTGCGCGTCGATCGATCGTCTGCCGCGCAGACCGAACCCGACGGCGCCGATCTTGTCGCCGATGATGCCGACATCCGCGACGAACATGTCGGCTGGCGTCACCACCGTGCCGCCGGCGATCACCAGATCATAGTCGGCCATGGCGAGCGTCCCCTATACCGCGTGCAGCAAGTGCGTCGCTGCACTGTGTCGCCGAATCAGGGCGGCGATGTCCAGACCCGGGATCGTTCCGTCCTCGACCACCCAGCGCCCGGCCACCATGACTCGATCCGCCCGGTCCGCACCGCAGACGATCAGCGCGGCGATCGGGTCCAGCGCGCCGGAGAACCGCAACGCGTCCAGCGCGAACAGCGCCAGGTCCGCCTGCATACCCACCGCGATGCGGCCGAGTTCCGGGCGGCCGATGCAGGCGGCGGACCCCTCGGTGGCCCAGCGCAGCGCATCAAGGTGGCTGACTTTCTCCGCACCGTAGCGCGCGCGTTGCAGCAGGAACGCGGCGCGGACTTCCTGGATCAGGTTGGAGGCATTGTTGGAGGCGGACCCGTCCACGCCAAGACCGACGGACACCCCGGCCTGCTCCATGTCGCACACCGGGCAGGTGCCGGAGGCGAGCATCTGGTTGCTGCACGGGCAATGCGTCACGCAGGTGCCGGCGCGCGCCAACCGGGCGACTTCTTTGGCGTCGAAATGGATGCCATGCGCCAGCCAGGTGCGGTTGGTCAGCCAGCCGCAGTGCTCCAGGTAGTCCAGCGGGCGGTAGCCAAATCTGGCGCGGCAGAACGCGTCCTCATCCGCGGTTTCCGCCAGATGGGTGTGCAGGCGGACGCCGGTTCGCTCCGCCAAAGCGGCGGTGGCCCGCATCAGCGAGGCGGTGACGCTGAACGGCGAACACGGTGCCAGGCCGATCTGCACCATCGCCGCGGGAGAGCTGTCGTGGTAGCGGGCGATCAGCCGTTCGCTGTCTGCCAGGATGGTGTCTTCGTCCTGCACAACGCTGTCCGGCGGCAGGCCGCCATCGCGCTGCGACAGGTTCATCGAGCCTCGGGACAGTACCACGCGGATGCCGATCCGTTGCGCCGCCGCTGCTTCGATATCGATCGCGTGTTCCAGCCCGGCCGGAAAAACGTAGTGATGATCGGCTGTGGTCGTGCAGCCGGACAGCAGCAGTTCCGCCATCGCCACGGTGACCGCGGCATCGAGCAGGTCCGGCGTCAGCTTCGCCCAGATCGGATAGAGCGCCTGCAACCAGGGGAACAGCGTTCGGTCCAGCGCGGCCGGTGTTGCGCGGGTCAGGGTCTGGTAGAAGTGGTGATGCGTATTGATCAGGCCGGGCAGCACCACGTGGCGGCTGGCGTCGAACATCGCGACGCCCGGCGTGGCCGGTTCGCCGCCCTTGGGCACAAGCTCGACGATGCGCCCGCCATCGACGACGATGCCGCGTTCGGCCGCCGTCGCAAGGATACCAAGCGGGTCCCTGATCCAAACCGCCGTCACGCAGCCTCGATCACGCTGACATGCGCCGCCACCACCCGCCAACCGTCCGGCATCCGCACCCAGCTCTGCATTTGGCGCCCAACTTTGTTCGGCGATCGATGGAACAGGGTGGAGGCAGTCGCAAAATCGCGGCCGAAGGTGGTGATGACTGTCCGCGATGTTGTCCGCGCCAGGCCGAGCGGTGACCGCGCCGCGCGGAAGGCGGCGATCTCCGCGATGCCGTGGAGGTTCTCGCCGGTGCCGTAGCGGATGGTCAGGTCGCTGTCCCAGAACAGGGTCTGCAAGGTCTCGACGTGATTGCCGACAAGGGCGGCCTCGTAGATCGCAAACGCAGCTTCAACCTCGGCTTTGACGTCCGGAAGGTTGATCTCCATCGGCTAAAGCTCCGGTTGCAGCGTGCGGGCCGCGCCGCGGACTTCCAGCAATCGGGCGATGCGCAAGGCCAGGTCTTCGCGCCACGGTGCGGTGATGATCTGCACGCCGATGGGCAGGCCCGACGCCGTCGGCACGGGGACTGCGACGACCGGCAGTCCGATGAAGGAAATCGGTTGGGTGTAGATGCCGATATTCGGCCGCAGCGGTAGCTCCTTGCCGTCGAGTACGAAGGTCTTTTGGCCGATGAGCGGCGCCACGCAGGGGGTGGCCGGGGCGAGGATCGCATCGACGCTGTCGAACAGGTGCAGCATCTGATCGCGAAACCAGCGGCGGAATTTCTGCGCCTGGACGGCCGCGGCGGCAGGCACCAGCGCGCCGGCGATCAGACGATCGCGCACGTCAGGGTCGAAATCGTCAGGTCGGGTGCGGAGGCGATCGAGGTGCAGCGCGGCGCCTTCGGTGGTTGTGATGATATACGCGGCGCTGCGGGCACGCTGCGCTTGCGGTATGGTAACCGTGTTGGTGACGCCCAGAGCCGACGCAATAGCGTCAACCGCCGCCAAAGCCTCGGGAGACGCACCAGCCCGAAAATAGCCGCCCGCCGAAGCAATCCGCAGTCCGCCAATCCCGCTCTCCAGCCCCCCCGACACCGTCTCAACCGGCCGATCGGCGCAGCCCGCGTCGGCGGGGTCGTAGCCTTGCATGGCGTCGTAGGACACAGCCAGATCCGTGACGGACGAGGCGAACGGCCCCAGATGATCCAGGCTGGACACGAACGGGAAACTCCCCGCCCGCGTCAGCCGCCCATATGTCGGCTTTAAGCCGAACAGGCCGCAGAACGAGGACGGCACGCGGATCGAGCCGTTGGTGTCCGATCCCAGCGCCAGCGGCACCAGGCCGCCGCCCACCGCGCTGCCCGATCCGCCGGATGATCCGCCGGACATGCGCGCAAGGTCGTGCGGATTGCGGGACGCGCCTTCGTGCCCGTTTTCACCGGTGAAGTCATAGGCGTATTCGCCCATGTTCAGCGCGCCGACAAGGATCGCGCCCGCCGCCTCCAACCGAGTGACCAAAGGCGCATCGGCCGCGGCGGGGGGGTGGTCGCGGTTGATCCTGGACCCCGCCAGGGTGGGCAAACCGGCGATATCGATCAGGTTTTTCACCGCGAACGGGACCCCTGCCAGCGGCCCCGTCTTGGTCCCCGCCGCCCTGGCCCGGGCACGCTCCGCGGTGACGGCGGTGAACGCATTCAGCACCGGGTTCAGCCGCTCGATCCGGGCGAGGCAGGCGTCGATCACCGCGGACGAGGTGGTGCGCCCCTCCCTGACGGCGGCTGCGATCTCGGTCGCCGTCGCGAAGGGGTTCATGCGCGGAACACCGGAGCCGGGTCGAGATGGTCGGGCAACTCCGCTGTCAGCACGGTCTCCGCATGGCCGAGCGAGATCGCCAGATGCATGCGGATCGCTTGCCGCCACTCCGGCTTCACCACGATCCCCAAGGCCGCTGTTCCAGCGTCGATCCAGGCATCCAAAGCCGGGTCTTCCATCCTCAGCCCCCCGATTGCGTCCGTAGCCAGGCGCGCCAGCCGCCCAGATGGGTGATCTCGGCCGCACCCGCCAATCCGGCGGACTCTGCCAGGAAACCGAGGCACGGGCCATCATCCAGCGCCACCGTGCCGAACCCGAGCGGCGGTGGCACCTGCGCCAGCAGCGTGCCGACAGCGCTTGTCGGCAGCGCCCAAACCTCGCCCGCGATCACCGCCCCATCGGCAGCCCGCAGCATCCCCGGACGCGCGCCCAGCGCGAACAGCTTGTATTCGGGTCGCGTCGCCGCCTCGCGAACGAACCGGCCACCGAAGCTGGTAAGTTGCCCGTTCAGCGGCAAGCCGGCCATATGCGCGCCGATACAGAACAGCGCGGTTTCCTCCGCCGCCAGGTCATCGGGCGCCAGCGGCGGCGGCAGGGTCCGTCCGGTTGCGCCGATGGTATCGGCAAAGCGGCGGTGCATTGCATCCGCCAGCGGGGCCAGACGTCCCTCGGACCAGGAAGGTCCTAGCAGCACCCCACCCACCGGCGTGCCGTCCGGCGCAAATCCCATCGGCACGGCGAAAGCCGCCAGCTCGCACATATTCGCGAAATTGGTGAAGCTGCCGAGACGGATATTCGGCCCGAGCGGATCAGCCTCGAGCTCGGCCCGCGAGGGACAGAACGGTGCCGCCGGTAACAGCAGCGCGTCGTACTGCGCGAATATCCGTTCGGCCTGCCGGCGCGCCTGGCGCAGCAGGTGGAAGGCGTCGAAGGCATCGACCGTCAGGCGGGTCAGGCCGCTTTCGAGAATGCCACGCGTCACCGGATGCAGGATGTCCGGGCGTTCGTTGACGATCCGCCTCAGCACGGCGGTGCGCTCGGCCACCCAGGGTCCCTGGTACAACAGCCGCGCGACCTCCAGAAGCAGTCCGATATCTGTTATCGCCGCACCGAAGTATGCGGCAGCCTCGCTATGGGCGGTGGCCACCATGGGATCGCATAGCGCCCCGACATCGGCCACTGCCACGCGCGTCGCCGGCGGCAGCGCACCGCGCCGCAGATGAGCAAACGGCGGCAGCCGCGCATACGGGTCTTGCGGGTCATACGAAGCGATCAGCCGTTGCACCAGCAACGCCTCATCCACCGAGCGGGCAAACACCGAAATTGTGTCGATCGAGCGGCAGGCCGGCACCATCCCCCGCGCGGAAACGCTCCCGGGTGTCGGCTTCAATCCGACGATGTTGCCGAACGCCGCCGGGACCCGGCCGGACCCGGCGGTATCGGTGCCCAGCGCAAACGGCACGATCCCGGCGGCGACCGCACAGGCCGAGCCGGAGGACGATCCGCCGGGGACAAGCTTCGGATCGAACACATTCCTCGGTACGCCATACGGGCTGCGGGTTCCTACGAGGCCAGTGGCGAACTGGTCGAGATTGGTCTTACCAATCAGCAGCGCCCCGGCATCGAGCAGCCGCCGCACGGCGGGTGCATCGATCTGCGGTGTATAGGCGAACCCCGGGCAGCCGGCGGTGGTCGGGATACCGGCGACGTCGATATTGTCCTTCACCGCGAAGGGCACGCCCCACAAGGGACGATCGCGCGGACCCTCGGCCTGCAACGCCATTGCGCGGTTGAGGATCGCGCCGTGCGAATGGCGGAAGATCCAGATCGCCGGATCGTTGTGTGCGGCATCGGCGCCCAGCGCCGCCTCCGCCATCTGGATCGGCGTCACGCGGCCTGCCTCACAGCGCATCGATTCATGTGCGCGGTTTGCATCATTTTTGTCCATCCCGCCAGCGAGGTCAGCCCCCGATATCGGCAAAACCCTGCCGGTGGCGTGGATGCAGCAAACGCCGTGCCAGGCGATGTCTGCCGCAGATTGGCAAGTGTTCGCCGGGAAAAACGATCACGAACTCGCGATCGGTCTGAGAATGAGTTCCCCCGGCCGGCGTCCCAAGGGTTAGTGTTCCGGCGTCCAAGCCGACAAGAATGATAATCCCGGAAACCGCAACGCACAAATTTGTTGCGTAAACATCCGGGATCGCACGATGGGAACGGGAGCGAATCATGCAATTGAACCGTGAAGACCTGCTGCGCGCGTATCGAACGATGCGGCTCATCCGCGACTTCGAGGAGCGCCTCCATGTGGAGTTCGCGACCGGCGAAATCCCGGGATTTGTGCATCTCTACGCCGGTGAGGAAGCGTCCGCCGCCGGTGTCTGCATGCATCTCGGCGACAAGGATCATATCGCCAGCACGCATCGTGGCCACGGCCACTGCATCGCCAAAGGCTGCGACGTCAGCGGCATGATGAACGAGATCTACGGGCGCAAGGACGGCCTGTGCGGCGGCAAGGGTGGCTCGATGCATATCGCCGACATTTCAAAGGGCATGCTCGGCGCCAACGGCATTGTCGGCGGCGGGCCGCCGCTGATCTGCGGCGCGGCGCTGACCGCGAAGGTGCTGAAGACCGGCGGTGTCGCCATCGCCTTCCTTGGCGACGGCGCATCGAACCAGGGCACGACGCTCGAAAGTTACAATCTCGCAAGCATTTGGAAATTGCCGGCGGTCTTCGTCGTCGAGGACAATGGCTACGCTGAATCCACCGCGGCGAGCTATGCGGTCGCGGGCAGCCAGTCGGATCGCGCCAAGGGCTTCGGCATGCCGTCGCAAGTGGTCGACGGCTTCGACTTCTTCGCCGTGCATGAGGCCGCGGGGGCCGCGATCGAGCGGGCCCGGGCGGGCGAAGGCCCCAGCCTGATCCACGTGCAGTTGTCGCGCTACTACGGCCATTTCGAAGGCGACGGCATGACCTATCGCGGCCCCGGCGAGGTCGATCGCCTCCGCGCCGACGTCGACTGTCTGAAACGCTTCCGCACCAAGGTCACCGAGGCGGCGTTGCTGGAGGCAAGCGAACTCGATGCGATCGACCGTGCCGTGGCGGACCAGATCGACACCTCGGTGCGCACCGCCAAAAGCGCGCCGCCGCCGACCGAGGCGGACCTGCTGACCGACGTTTACGTTGCGTATTGAGGGAGGGTCGATCCATGAGCAAGAAAAGCTTTCGCCAGGCGATCAACGAGGCGCTGCGGCAGGAAATGCGCCGCGACCCGCGCGTCATTCTGATGGGCGAGGATGTGGCCGGGGGCGCCGGGGCGCCGGGCGACGATGATGCCTGGGGCGGCGTCCTTGGCGTGACGAAAGGACTTGTCGGCGAATTCGGACGGGAGCGCGTGCTCGATACGCCGCTGAGCGAGAGCGCCTATATCGGCGCCGCGGCCGGGGCGGCGGCCACCGGCCTCCGTCCCGTTGCCGAACTGATGTTCGTCGATTTCATGGGCGTCTGCTTCGACCAGATTTTCAATCAGGCCGCCAAGTTCCGCTATATGTTCGGCGGTCACGCGGTGACGCCGCTGGTGATTCGCATGATGTACGGCGCGGGTTTCCGGGCGGCCAGCCAGCACAGCCAGTGCCTGTATCCGATCTTCACCCATATCCCCGGGCTGAAGGTGGTGATCCCGTCCTCGGCCTATGAGGCGAAAGGTCTGCTGATCCAGGCGATCCGCGACGACGATCCGGTGATCTTCATGGAGAACAAGGTCCTGTACGACCAGGAGGAGGAAGTTCCAGACGAATCCTACACCATTCCGTTCGGCGAGGCGAACCTGACGCGGGAGGGTTCCGACGTCACCATCGTCGGGATTGGCCGCATGGTGCAAATCGCCAACGCGGCAGCCGATGCGCTTGCCAAGCAGGGGATCAGTTGCACGGTGATCGATCCGCGCACGACGTCGCCGCTCGATACCGGATCGATTCTCGACAGCGTCGAGGAGACAGGCCGCCTGGTGATCGTCGATGAGGCCAGCCCGCGCTGCAACATGGCGACCGACATTTCGGCGCTGGTGGCGCAGGAGGCATTCGGGGCGTTGCGCGCGCCGATACGCATGGTCTGCCCGCCGCATGTTCCGGTGCCGTTCGCGCCGAACCTGGAGGATCTCTATGTGCCCGATGCCGCGCGCGTGGAGGCGGCGGTGCGGGCGGTGATGCAGTATGCCGGCAAGCAGGGGGCGCGCGCATGACGGGCATCCTTCCCGTCACCATGCCGAAATTCGGCCTGGCGATGACGGAAGGAAAAGTCGTTTCCTGGGCAAAAGAAGAAGGTGCGGTGATCGCGGTTGGCGACGAACTGGCTGATATCGAAACGACCAAGATCACCAATGCCTATGAAAGCGCCGTGGCCGGCGTCCTGCGCCGGCACGTGGCCCGGGAACAGGAGGAGTTGCCGGTCGGGGCGCTGATCGCGGTGGTGGCTGATGCCGCGGTGGCCGACAGCGAGATCGATGCATTTATTGAACATTTTCACGCTGAATTCGCGGCGCGGCCGGTGGAGACGGTTGGCGACGCATCGCCGGAGCCGCTCGTCGTGCATATCGGCGGGCGGCCGATGCGTTATCTTGAAACCGGAACGGAACATGAGGGGCGGCCGATCGTTTTGTTGCATGGTTTCGGGGGGGATTTGAATAATTGGTTGTTTGTGCAGCCGGCGCTTGCGGAGCGGCACCGGGTTATCGCGCTCGACCTGCCCGGGCATGGCGGATCAACGAAGGATGCTGGTGCCGGCGATCTGGCCACGCTGGCCGGCGCCGTGCTGGATGTGCTGCGTGCGCTGGATGTTCCGAAAGCGCATCTGGTGGGTCATTCGCTGGGCGGAGCGGTGGCGCTGCGGGCGGCGCTGGACAGTCCGTCTCATGCCGCGTCGCTGACGCTGATCTGTCCGGCGGGCCTGGGTAAAGAGATCGACGATGATTTCACCCGCGATTTCATCTCCGCCAACCGGCGCAAACTGCTTCAGCCGGTGCTGGCCAAGTTATTTGTCGATGAGAGCCTGGTGAGCAACGACATGACGGAGGATCTGCTGCGGTTCAAGCGGCTGGATGGCGCGCGCGAGGCGCTGACGACGATCAGGGAGGCGAATTTCGCCGGCGGACAGCGCGAAATCCTGCGCGGGCGGTTGGGTGAGCTCGGCGACATTCAGGTGCAGGTGATCTGGGGGGCCGAGGACCGGATCGTTCCGCCTCGGCATGCCGAGGGGCTGCCTGCCTCAGTAGCGACACACGTGTTGCCCGGCGCCGGGCACATGCCGCACCTGGAAAAAGCGTCGGAGGTGAGCCGGCTGTTGCTGGATTTTGTTGAGTAGTTTTATTCCGCGTTGGAATTGACTGCCGGGCGCAGGGCTCTTGCCGATTAGAATGAACGCGTGAACCGAGCGCATAGGCTTTACCATAGTGCCCCGGGTCGCCGCTTCCCATCGTCATGCCGACGCAGGTCGGCATCCACGTCTTTGCCGTGACACGCACCGCAAAGGCGTGGATGGTGCGCCTGCGCGCACCATGACGGGAAAAAGCGCAGCCGGCGGCGCGCTCATTTAACGCCGATGGGGGCGAGAGCACCACCCGTTCGTGCTGTATATGGACCGATCAATATTGCAAATCTATAATAGATTTTTATCTTGACGCGGCGGCCGTTCGTGCTGCATTGCAGCAGGTGTCACGAAACCGTGATACCCATTGCGCTTTTTTTTGAGCCGGACGTTTCACCATGGGCACAACACGATTTTTCTCGGCCGCCGCCGTTTCGTTCCTGATCGCCGCCAACGCCTACGCCAGCCCGCCGCCGGCAGATTCCACCGACGCGTTCCGCATGCGCGATTACGCCGACGCGGTACGCGACATGAAGCAGCCCGGGGGCAGCGTCTCCTGCTGCAGCCTCGCCGATTGCCGCCCGGTCGATAGCTGGCGGGTCAACAAGGACGGCCACTACGAAGTCTTCATCCGCAAGCTGACGGCCGACGGGCATGGCTGGGAGCATGGGCCGGACGCCTATGTCGAAGTGCCCGATGAGAAGGTGATCCACGGTTCGTCAGTGCCCGAGCCGGTGGCCTGCTGGACGCGGCACCCGGAGAACAGAGGTTTCTACTGCTTCACGCCGGGCAGCGGGACGTAAGCGGCGAACCCGCGCGGCAAGCACCGCCTGCTCGCCGCAGCGTCGCCGACGGCGTTTCACCAAACAACTGGCGATAGCGCACCGCGAATCGGCCCAGCTCACCAAAGCCGAAATCGTTGGCGACCTGCGTCACCGTGATCCCACCGCCCCCCGGCGACAGCGCCCGCCGCGCGAGATTCATCCGCCGCAGCCACAGGTAACGGTTTGGCCCCAAGCCGAGGTGGCGCAGGCAATACTGCCGCAGCGTGCGACCGGACACCCCGAGTTCCGCGCAGACGTCGATCATGGACAGCGGCAGCGCCGGCTCCGCCTCCACCAGCTCCATGAAGCGCCGCATCACCCCAGCCGATCGGCTGTCGAGAGCGATCGACGTGTCGTTGTGCACAGCGGGCGCGAGGCAAAGTACCATGGCCTCGATCAGGGCGTTCTGCAGCGCCGTCGCGACCCGCGGATGCAGGCCCTCCGGCGCCGAAGCCGCCATGATGGCTGAGGACTCATGCAGCGACCGCATGCGCTCCATGGCCCCGGGGGATGGGGTCACCAGACGTGTGACCGGCGGCGGCGCTATCTCACGCCCGAGCAGAATCCCAGCCGACGCCATCAGCGTTACGGTCGGCATGGTCGTGCTGCCCCAGCACAAGTCCCCGGCCGCGCGTTGATAGTATTCGCTGCCGGCACCCAGAACCAGCAGATCGCGACCGCCGGCACCGATGCCGTTGATGCGAACCTCCGGCTGCTCCGCGCGGGACAGCAGCACGATACTGGTCAACTGAGGGTGTGCGCCGCCGATGGCGACGTGCGGCAGGCTCTGGCGGCTGCGCTGCACCAGGACTGTGCCGAAATCCAGATGCGTGAGTTCGGCCCGGTAGTCCCCGGGGGCCAAAATCATGATCTGCTCGTCCGCGCCGCGCAGGCGCTCCCGGTACTCGTTGGGATCGGTGAAGGTCGAGAACTGGTGACTGGCCATTCGCTGGATGTCGCGCCCCCATGCGAACCGGTAGGGCAACGGTTCCGCCAAAACTGCATAGCGGCGGAATTTATATCGGGCAACAGTCCGACCCCGACGGCAGGACGCCAATTGGAGGACACAAATGCGGCACATGCGCGCCAGGGTGCTTATGTGTTTATGCTTCGTTCCACTGATCGCGGCCCCGCGGGCTGCTTCGGCGCAGCAGCAGACCGGCGCACCCGGCGCACCGGCCGCGACAACCACGATCGACGGCCGCTATTTGCCGCCCCCGCCGCAGCCCTTCACCGGCGATATCGGCCTGAATGCGGCCGAGTCGAAGCCGGCTTGGCCGGCCCGGGTGGTGCCGCCCAAGGGCGCGCCGAACATCCTGCTGATCATGACCGACGACGTCGGCTTCGCCGCGCCGAGCACCTTCGGCGGCGTCATCCCGACCCCGTCGCTCGACCGCATCGCCAATGACGGCCTGCGCTACACTAATTTCCACTCGACCGCGTTGTGCTCGCCGACGCGGGCGGCGCTGATCACCGGGCGCAACCACCATTCGGTAGGGTTCGGCGTGATTTCCGAGCAGTCCACCGGCTTCCCCGGCTATAACAGCATCATCGGCAAGGATAGCGCCACCATCGGCCGTATCCTGCAGGACAACGGCTACCGCACCTCCTGGTTCGGCAAGGACCATAACGTGCCCACCTACCAGGCCAGCCAGGCCGGACCGTTCGACCAATGGCCGAGCGGGATGGGCTTCGAGTATTTCTATGGCTTCATCGGCGGCGACACCAGTCAGTGGCAGCCGAATCTGTTCCGCAACACCACCGCGATCTATCCCTATAACGGGAATCCGCAGTGGAACCTGACCACCGCGATGGCGGACGACGCAATCCACTGGATGAACCAGTTGAACGACATCGACCCGGCGATGCCGTTCCTGCTCTACTACGTGCCGGGCGGCACCCACGCGCCGCATCATCCGACGCCGGAGTGGACGAAAAAAATCAGCGACATGCATCTGTTCGACAAGGGTTGGAACAGCCTGCGCGACCAGATTTTTGCCAATCAGAAGAAGCTGGGAGTCATCCCGGCCGATACGAAGCTGACCCCCTGGCCGCATGACCTGCTGAAGAACTGGGACGAACTGAGCGACACCGAGAAGAAGCTGTTCGTCCATCAGGCCGACGTCTACGCCGCCTACCTCGCCTACACCGACCATGAAATCGGCCGGGTGATCCAGGCGGTGCAGGACATGGGCAAGCTGGACAACACGTTGATCATCTATATCAGCGGCGACAACGGTGCCTCGGCCGAGGGGACGCTGAACGGCACCCCCGACGAGACGCTGATGTTCAATGGCGTCACCCTGACCGCCGAACAGCAGATGCCGTACTACAACGCCTGGGGCACCGACCAGACCTATCCGCATATGGCGGTGCCGTGGGCCTGGGCGTTCGATACGCCGTTCAAATGGACCAAGCAGATCCCGTCCTTCTTCGGCGGCACCCGCCAGGGCATGACAATCTCGTGGCCCGGCCACATCACCGACAAGGGCGGCATCCGCTGGCAGTTCCACCACGTCAACGACATCGTGCCGACATTGCTGGAGGCGACCGGCATTCCCGCGCCGGTGATGGTTGACGGCGTCGCGCAGAAGCCGCTGGACGGCGTCAGCCTGGCCTACACCTTCGACAAGGCGAACGCCGACGCACCGACGCATCACAAGATCCAGTATTTCGAGATGATGGGCGTGCAGGGCCTGTATGACGACGGCTGGATGTTGAGCGCCGTGCCGACACGTCCGCCGTGGGACATCGGCTGGGGCAAGATCAACCTTGACCCGGCCGGCTCCTTCAGGTTCGAGCTTTACGACGTCAGCCACGACTGGAGCCAGGACACTGACGTAGCGGCCAGGAATCCGCGGAAAGTCGAGGAAATGAAGGACCTGATGTTCGCGCAGTTCGCGAAATACCAGGTGCTGCCGCTGGATGCCTCGGTGATCACCCGCCTCGCGGCGCCGCGGCCGTCGCTGGCGGCGGGTCGGAAGGTGTTCACCTACTCGGGCGAACCGGTCACCGGGATTCCGAACGGTGCTGCGCCGAACCTGCTGGGGACATCCTATACCATCACGGCGGAGATCGACGTGCCGCAAGGCGGCGGCGAGGGCGTCGTCGTGACCGATGGCGGGCGCTTCGGCGGCTACGGACTTTATCTTCTGCAGGGCAAGCCGGTCTTCACCTGGAACCTGATCGGCTTGAAGCAGGTGCGGTGGGAAGGGCCGGATGAGCTCGCACCCGGCAAGCATACGCTGGAGTATGAATTCAAATATGACGGCCTCGGCTTCGCCACGCTGGCCTTCGCCTCGCCGAGCGGGCTCGGTCGGCCTGGTACCGGAACGTTCAAGGTGGATGGGAAGCTTGTGTCCACCCAGACGCTGGAACGGACGATCCCGATCCTTCTGCCGATCGATGAGACGTTCGATATCGGATCGGATACCGGGACGCCGATAAATGATCGGGATTACCAGGTGCCGTTCAGGTTTACGGGGAAGATCGACAAGCTGACGATCGCGCTCGATCCGCCGGTGCTGACGGATGCCGACAAGCAGAAGCTGATGGAGGCTTACAAAGGCGGCGCAGGACGCGAACTGAGAGGCAGGATGGGTCGTCTGCTCGCTATCGTCATGGTGGGCCGTTGTCCCCGTGTCATGGCCGGCCTTGTGCCGGCCATCCACGACTTTGCCGCTGCACACCTCGCCCGATGCTGTTTCAGTGCCAGGCAGCGCAAGCAGTCGATCCATGCCTTCTCCGAAACCACCAGCACCAACCCTGGACGCACGGTCTGCACAGAGTATAGCCTCGGCCATCAATAATACCGGCAATCGCTGATAAATCGAAAGGAAACGTCGATATGCGGGCATTCATCATAGTCATCGTCGCGGCTGCCTTCCCGGCCCTTCTCGCCCCGGGCGCATTCGCCCAGGACCACCCGCTCGTCGATCGTCTGGCGGAGAAGGTCGTGCAGAAATATGAAAGCTCGTCCTGCCAGCAATTGGCGGAGCAGCGCGGGCATCCGCCAACCGGCCAGCGCGCGGAAATGGAGGAACGGGCCGTCCGCGTGCTCCACGAAGACCCGCAAATCCGCCGCGAATTCATCGGCCGTGTGGCCGCCCCGATCGCCAACAAGCTGTTCGAGTGCGGCTTGATCCCCTGAGTCCCGGGGGCTGACACACAAGCCCGGGTTCAGCGTGGCGCGACCTCATTCGTCATGGCCCGGCTTGTCCGGGCCACCTATCGTGGCAGTGTGCTGGTACAGGTGGCCCGGACAAGCCGGGCCATGACGGTGTAGCAGCGTCCGGCGCTTTTCCACCCAGCGTTAATTGCCGTCGAACACGGACGCCCAGGCGGCGAACATCCCCTCCTGGTCGTATTCCTGCTCCGCCCGGGCGCGATTGGCGGCGCCGATAGCACGGCGCAGGTCAGGCTCGCGCACCAGCCTGAGCAACGCATCGCCCAGCGCCGCCGCATCCTTCTGGACAACGAAGCCCTGGTTCGCCGCGGCCAGCATCAAGCGCACGTCGCCGACATCCGTCGCGGCAACCGGCAGGCGGGCGGCCATGGCCTCAAGCAGGCTCAGCGGCATCTGCTCGGTGTCCGAGCTCAGGGCGAAGATGTCGAAACCGGCATATTCGCTTTCCGGCCGCGGCGTATGGCCGGCAAAGCGCACATCCCCGGCGATGCCCAACTCGGCACCCAGCGCCTCCAGTCCCGCCCGCTCCGGTCCGTCGCCGACGATGACCAGCCTTGCGGGCATCTGCTGCCGCACCCTTTTGAACGCGTGCAGCAGCCGGCCGAGGTTCTTCTCGGCCCGCAGCGCCGCCACCGTGCCGATCACAGGCGGACCGTCCGGCCGTGCGGCCGAACCGGCGAACCTGGCGAGATCGACGCCATTGGGAATCAGCCGCACCACCGGCGGCGGCAGGCCCCAGACCTCGGTCGCCGTGCGCTGCAAAAGGTGGGACGGCACGACCACCGTACTGCGGCGCAGCACGAACCGCCGCGTCCATATGCGCCTGCGGAATTGCCGGATCGCTTCGTCGGGACCGAGGCCATCCTCGACATGAACATGCCGGACGATTGGCGCCAGGTTGGCGATCGCCCACTCGATCGATCCCCAGTTGTAAGTCAGCAGCAGATCCGGCGCCAAATCCCGCAGCGCGGCACGGCAGCGGCCGACGGTGCGCAGCGCGTTGCCCTTGGGCAGGACAATCGGCGGGTAAATGGCGTCGAGGTCCGGGTTAAGGCGCTCGCGGCAGGCCGAGTTGCCGTCCATGGCAACAATGGCGTGACGCCAACGCCGACCGAAACGATTTGCCACGCAGGCAAAGCGGACCTGCACGCCGCCGGTCGCGAAGGTCGGAAAGACATGCAGCAAAGTCGGCTGGCGTCTCTCAACGGCCGGCATGGTGGCTCCTTTCGGTAGCCAACCATACTTGATCGGTTATGGTCCTTCCAGGGGCATGTGTCCGGCTGCCAAGAGGCGCCTACCGATCGGCGCTAACTTAACTGGCCGGCACCGGCCGGTCCTATTGTGTCATGGCCGGATTTAGTCCGGCCATCCACGACTTTACCGAAACCAGCACCGCAAGTCGTGGATGGCCGGTCCAAGCCCGGCCATGACACGGGGCGACGCCCGTGCCACCCGGTCCTTCAGTTAGCGCCTATGGATCGCCTACCCCCGCACCCCCTCCGTCTCCCCGTCCCATGGCACCGCCCCCACACCCGTGGGACGATCCACCCCGGCGGGGGCGAAGCGGGCGGCGGACCAGCCTGCCATTTCCTCGTAGGTGCGGTATTTCTCCAATATCGCCGCCTGCGCCGCGTCCAGCAGCCGCTTCGAGTCCTCCGGACGGCTTTGCGCCAGCGACTTATACCGTGTCTCATTCCCGGCGTAGTCCCGGAAGCTGACCGTCGGGCGCGGGCTGTCCAGCACGAACGGATTGGCGCCGATGCTGCGCAGACCCGGGTTGTAGCGGAACAGCGGCCAGTAGCCGGAGGCCGCCGCCAGATCCTGCTGCTTCATGCCGAACTGCATGTCGATGCCATGCGCGATGCAGTGCGAGTAAGCCACGATCAGCGACGGCCCGGCATACGCCTCCGCCTCGCGGAACGCCTGCAAGGTCTGCTGCGGATTGGCGCCCATCGCCACCTGGGCGACATACACGTTGCCATACGCGATCGCCTGCAACGGCAGGTCCTTGCGCCCGACCCGCTTGCCGGCCGCGGCGAATTTCGCGACCGCCCCCAGAGGCGTGGCTTTCGACGCCTGGCCACCGGTGTTTGAATACACCTCGGTATCCATCACCAGCACATTCACATCGCGCGACGTCGCCAGCACATGGTCCAGCCCGCCATAGCCGATGTCATACGCCCAGCCGTCCCCGCCGACGATCCAGACGCTCCGCCGCACCAGGTGATCCGCCACCGACAGCAGGTCCTTCGCCCCCGGCAAATCGCCCAGCGCATGAAGCCGCTCGATCAGGATCGCCACCCGCTGCCGCTGCGCCCGGATGTCGGACTCGCGCACCTGCGGCGCGTTCAGAATGGCCTCGACAAAGTCCTCGCCAATCTCGGGCTGCAACCGGGCCAGCAAAGATTCCGCCAGTTCGAGATGCTGGTCCGCCGCCAGCCGGAAGCCCAAACCAAACTCGGCATTGTCCTCGAACAACGAGTTCGACCAGGCCGGCCCGCGGCCCTCCTGGTTCTTCGACCACGGCGTCACCGGCAGGTTGCCGCCATAGATCGACGAGCACCCCGTCGCATTGGCGATCTGCGCCCGGTCGCCGAACAACTGCGACAGCAGTTTCAAATAGGGCGTCTCGCCGCAACCCGCGCAGGCGCCGGAGAAGGTAAACAGCGGCTCCAGGAACTGCACGCCGCGGACATTCGCGAAATCCACCCGCGCCCGGTCGTTCACCGGCAGCGCCATGGCGAAGTCCAGGTTCGCCTTGGCGTCCTGCATCAGGTCCAGCTTCTCCGCCATGATCAGCGATTTCGCCGGTTGCGTCGGGCAAGCCTCGGCGCAAAGCGAGCAACCCGTGCAATCCTCCATCGAAAACGACAGCGTAAACCGCACATCCGGAAATCCGCGCACGTTGATCGGCGCTGATTTGAAACCTTCCGGTGCCGATTCTAGCTTGCCGGCGTCGAAGTAACGAGCCTGGATCACCCCGTGCGGGCAGACGAAGCTGCACTGGCCGCATTGCACGCAGCTATCCTGGTTCCAGATCGGGATCGCCTCGGCAACATTCCGCTTCTCCCACGCCGCCGTGGCCGAGGGCCACGTTCCATCGATCGGCATGGCGCTGACCGGAATCTCGTCGCCGCGGCCTTCCAGCATCAGCGCGGTGACGCGGCGGACGAACTCCGGCGCATCCGCCGGCACCGCTGGCGGCCGCTCGAACGGGCTGGAAGCCTCGGCCGGTATCGTGACGGGGAACAAACGGTCGAGTGTGGCGTCCACCGCCTGGAAGTTCTTTTGCACCACGTCCTCGCCGCGGCGCCCATAGGTCTTCTTGATCGAATATTTTATCTGCTCGATCGCCCGCTCCCGCGGCAGCACGCCGGAAAGGGCAAAGAAGCAGGTTTGCAACACTGTATTTGTGCGCCCGCGCAGGCCGACGTCCAAGGCCACACGAGACGCATCGATGACGAACAGCTTCAGCTTGTCGTCGATGATGCGCTTCTGCATCTCATGCGGCAGCTTGTCCCATATTTCGTCCGGGCCATACGGCGCGTTGAACAGCAAGGTCGCGCCCGGCGCGGCGAGGCGCAGCACGTCGTGCCGTTCGACGAACTGGAACTGGTGGACGGCGACGAAACTCGCTTTCTGGATCAGGAACGGCGCCCGGATCGTGTCCTTGCCGAAACGCAGATGCGAGATCGTCTGCGCGCCCGATTTATGCGAGTCGTAAACGAAATAGCCCTGCGCATGCAGGCCCGCATCCTCGGCGATAATCTTCACCGTGTTCTTGTTGGCGCCAACCGTGCCGTCCGCACCAAGCCCATAGAACACCGCATTGACCAGCCCCGGCGGATCGGTTGGAAACAGCGGATCGGGCGGCAGGCTGGTAAACGACACGTCGTCGTCGATGCCCAGGGTAAACCCGGTTTTCGGATGCGGTTTCGCCAGTTCGTCGAACACCGCCTTCGCCAGCGCCGGCGAAAAATCCTTCGACGACAGCCCGTATCGCCCGCCCACCACACGCGGCATCGTATCGCGCGTGCCGGTGGCGAGCGCCTCCGCCAAGGTCGCAACGACATCGAGATACATCGGTTCGGCCGGAGCACCCGGCTCCTTGGTCTGCTCCAGCACCGCCAGCGTCCGCACCGTATCCGGCAACGCCGCCAGGAACGCCGCGGAGTCCCAGGGACGGAACAGCCGGACCTGCAACACGCCGACTTTCTCACCCTTGGTTTGCAATGCCTCGGCGGTGATGCGCGAGGTTTCCGCGCCGGTGCCCATCGCCATCACCACGCGCTCGGCGTCGGCGGGGCCGAAGAAATCGAACAGACGGTACCGCCGCCCGGTCAGCGCGGCGAACTTGTCCATCTGCGCCTGCACGATCGCCGGCAGCGCGGCATAAAACGGATTCGCTGTCTCGCGCGCCTGGAAGAACGTGTCGGGGTTGTGCGCGGTGCCGCGGATGAACGGATGCTCCGGCGCCAGTGCCCGCGCCCGGTGCGCCCGCACCAGATCCGCGTCGATCATGGCGGCGATCTGCTCGTCCGACAGCAGTTCCAGCGTGTTCAGTTCATGCGAGGTGCGGAACCCGTCGAAGAAATGCAGCACCGGCACGCGCGATTCCAGGGTCACGGCCTGCGAGATCAGCGCCATGTCATGCGCCTCCTGCACGCTCGCGGAACACAGGAAGGCGAAGCCGGTGGAGCGCACCGACATGACATCCGTATGGTCGCCGAAGATGGACAGCGCCTGTGTCGCCAGCGCGCGGGCGGCGACATGGAACACCGTCGGAGTCAGCTCCCCGGCGATCTTGAACATGTTGGGGATCATCAGCAGCAGGCCCTGCGACGCGGTAAACGTCGTGGTCAGCGCCCCCGATTGCAGCGCGCCATGCACCGCGCCCGCCGCGCCGCCCTCGCTCTGCATCTGCTGGATTGCCGGAATCTGGCCCCAGATGTTCTTGATGCCCTGCGACGCCCATTCGTCGGCCAGTTCCGCCATCGTGGAGGACGGGGTGATCGGGTAGATCGCGCAGACCTCGTTAGTGCGGTAGGCGACATGGGCAACCGCGGTGTTGCCGTCCATCGTGGCGTGCGTTGCGGTCATTGCGCGGCTCCCTCGGCGCTGTCTTGCGTCATCTGGATGGCGTGGCAGGGGCACTGCTCGAAGCAGGTGGCGCAGCCGGTGCAGAGCGAATCGTTCAGGCGGTAGCCGTTGCCCGGGCCGAGCTTGACGATCGCCTGCTCCGGGCACGCCGCGAAGCAATTGTCGCATTCGAAGCAGACGCCGCAGCTCAGGCAGCGCTGCGCCTCATGCCGGGCGGTGGCCTGGTCGAGGCCGGCCAGCACCTCGGTAAAGCCGCCGACGCGGTCTTCTTCCGACAGGCGCTTCTGCGCGGCGGGATCGACGTCGCTGAACACTGGCAAATGCAGCATGTTGAAATGCACCACCGGAGGCGGTTCGTTCGGCGCATAGGCGTGGCCGCGCAGCCAGGCGTCGATATTGCGCGCCGCCAGCTTGCCGTGCCCGGTGGCGGTGGTGACGGTGCGCTCGGCCGGCACCATGTCGCCACCGGCGAACAGCCCTGGATAGCCGGTCATCATGTTGCGATCGACATGGACGACGCCGTCGTCCTTGGCGTCCACGCCGGGGATGCCGTCCAGGAAGGCGCTGTCGGTCTGCTGGCCGAGCGCCAGCACGACGCTGTCGGCTTCCAGGGTCTCGAACTCGCCGGTCGGATGCGGGCGGCCTTTCTCGTCCAGCTCCATGCGCTCGACGGTCAAAGACGGGCCGACGATCTCCTTGATGCTGGTCAGCCAGCGGATTTTCACACCTTCTTCGATCGCTTCGTCCGCCTCAAACGCATGCGCGGGCATGTGCTCGCGGTCGCGGCGGTAGATGATCACCGCTTCCTCGGCGCCGAGCCGGCGGGCGGTGCGCGCGGCATCCATGGCCGTATTGCCGCCGCCATAAACGACGACCCGGCGCCCGAGGACGGGCTTGCCGCCGGTGCCGACATCGCGCAGCACCGAGACCGCATCCAGCACCTTGGCGGCGTCGCGCGCCGGGATGCCGGTGCGTTGCGCGACATGCGCGCCGATGGCGACGAACACCGCGTCGAACTTGCCGGCCGCCTGCTCGGCCAGCACGTCGGTGGTGCGATGGTTCAGCACGATGCGGACGCCGAACCGCTCGATGCGGGCGATCTCGGCCGCCAGTTCGGCGCGCGGCAGGCGATAGGCCGGGATGCCGAATTGCAGCATGCCGCCGGCCACCGGCCCGGATTCATGGATCTCCGCGTAGTGCCCGAGCCGCGCCAGATGATAGGCCGCGGACAGGCCGGACGGACCGGCGCCGACGACCAGCACGCGCTTGCCGGACGGCGGCGCGGGCGGCGGGTAGTCCCAGTTTTCCTTGGTGGCGAGGTCGCCGAGGAAGCGCTCCACCGCATGGATCGTCACCGCGGCATCCATTTCGCCACGGTTGCAGTTCGATTCGCAGGGGTGATAGCAGACCCGGCCATGCGTCGCCGGCAACGGATTGTCGGCGACCAGGGTTTCCCACGCCTTGCGGAACGCGCCTGCCTGCGCGTGCGCCAGCCAGGCCTGGATGTTCTCCCCGGCCGGGCAGGCGTTGTTGCAGGGGGGACGCAGATCGGACCACTCCGGATGGCGCGTACGGAACGGTCCGGTGCCCCGGTCGAGACTCAGATCGACGATCGGCGTCAGATCGCGCGAGGCCATGGGCGTGTCTCCCGGTTTAGTGGTGCCGGACAAAGCATAGGGCGATGTCGCGCAACATTGACAGTGATCAAATTTGGTCAGCCGCAAATTTTCTGCGGAGCGAGGGAACCATTGTGCCGCCGGCTCCGATCGCAGCGCCGTAGGGTGCGCTTAGCCGGCGAGCAACGCTAGCTTTTTCGGGCGGCGAGGCCTGTGGGAGGCGGGTTGGCTGCTGCCGGGGGAATCAGAGCGAGGCCCGGGCGCGGGTGACAGCCGTAGGCACGGGCGTACGGACATGGAGACGGCACGGTCGTCCAGCCCTTTGTGTCATGGCCGGCCTTGTGCCGGCCATCCACGACTTTGTCTCAACCAGCACCGAAAGTCGTGGATGGCCGGACCAAGTCCGGCCATGACACGGGACACGGGACACGGGACGAGACGCCTCCGATCAGTACAATACCTTGTCCGGCTTCCGATCCCATTCCTCGAACGCCGCCCAGCCCTCGTCGCGCAGCAGCGGCTCGGTCGGGATCGCCCGCTGGTCCAGCGGCAGCGGGATCTCCTGGTAGAGGAAATCATCGCGGAAGCCGACCTTCGCCGCATCATAACGGTCGTTGGCGTAGTAGATCCGGCCGATGCGCGCCCAGTAGATCGCACTGAGGCACATCGGGCAGGGTTCGCAGCTGGTGTAGATCTCGCACCCGGTCAGATCGAACGTCTCAAGCGCCTGGCAGGCCAGCCGCACCGCCACGACCTCGGCATGCGCGGTCGGATCGTTGCTGGAGGTGACCTGGTTGAACCCTTCCGCGATCACCTTGCCGTCCTTGACGACCACCGCGCCGAACGGCCCGCCGCGCCCGGACCGCATCATCTCCACCGACAACGCGATCGCCCGCCGCATGTGCTTCTCGCGTGCCATCAGCCCGGCTCCACCGGAGGACACACGCAGTCGCCGCAGCTTCTGGCAATCGGTTCGAGGCTCGGCATGGCTGCGACGCTCCGCTGTGAAGGCAGTGGCGAGATTAGCAGGATTTGTGCCGCAACCGAGACGGCGACCACGGCCGGTTCCTTGCCCGCGATTCCCGGCAGGCCGATGGGGCAGATCAGCCGCTCGATCGCCGCGCGCTGTATGCCGGCGCGGGCCAGGCGGCCGGCGAAGCGGGCGCGCTTGGTATCGGACCCGATAACGCCAACCGCCGCGAAGCCGGGGCGTTGCAGGGCAGCGGAGACGATGTCGAAATCCAACTGGTGGTCATGCGTCATCACCAGCACGATGCACCCCGCCGGCAGCGCTTCGACCGCCCGCGCCGGTTCGGCGGTGCGCACCGGGGTGACGTTCGGCGGCAGGTTCGCCGGCAGCGCCTCCGGCCGCGCATCGATCCATGTCACCCGGCACGGCAGATCGGCCAGCAGTTTCACCAATGCCTTGCCGACATGGCCGGCGCCGAACAGAGCGACATGCAGCCGCGGCGGACGCAGCACCTCGAACAGCACCGTGACGTGGCCGCCGCAGCACTGACCGAGCTCCGGGCCGAGCGGGAAATCGCGCCGGCTCAGCCCGTCGGCACCGGAGGCCAGCAAGCCGCGCGCCGCCGCCTCGCAGCGGTATTCCAGGTTGCCGCCGCCGATGGTGCCGAACAGGCCGTCCGCGGAAACCACCATCTTTGCTCCGGCCTCGCGCGGGGTGGAGCCTTTCGCCTCCAGCACCGTCACCAGCACCGCGGGTTGGTTGTCGCGTTCGGCCGCGGCCAGGGCGTCGATCCAGACCGCCATCAGTTTGCCGCCTGCGCTTCCATCGGTTCTTTCACCTCCGCCTCGGCGCGCAGGGCTTCGATCGCCATCAGCACCCGTTCGGGCGTGGCCGGCGCATCCAGCCGCCCCACCGTCCAGCCGTCGCCGCAGGCCGCGATGGCGTCGCGCAACGCCTGGAACACCGCGATCCCCAGCATCAGCGGCGGCTCGCCCACCGCTTTCGAGCGGTAGATCGCGTCCTCCGTGTTGCGGCCGTCGCACAGCGCGACGTTGAATGCGGCGGGCACGTCGCCGCAGGCGGGGATTTTGTAGGTCGAGGGCGCGTGGGTGCGCAGATGGCCCTTGTCGTCCCACCACAGTTCCTCGGTCGTCAGCCAGCCCATGCCCTGGACGAAGCCGCCTTCGATCTGGCCGAGATCGATCGCCGGGTTCAGCGACTGCCCGGCATCGTGCAGGATATCGACGCGCCGCAGCCGGTATTCTCCGGTCAGGGTATCGACTTCCACCTCCGCCACCGCCGCGCCATACGCGAAATAGTAGAACGGGCGGCCCTGATGGATCTTGGTATCATAATGGATCTTCGGGGTGCTGTAGTATCCTGTCGATGACAACTGCACCCGCGCGCGGTGCGCCAGTTTCGCGATGTCCGTGAACGTCAACTCCTTGCCGCCGCCGCTGACGTGACCGTCCGCGAATACCACCTGATCCGCGGGAACATTCAGCGCAATCGCTGCAACATCCGCCATCCGTTGCCTGATCGTCCGAGCCGCCGCCTGCGCCGCCTTGCCGTTCAGATCGGTTCCCGACGATGCCGCCGTCGGCGATGTATTCGGCACTTTCGCCGTCGTGGTCGCGGTGATCTTCACCCGGTCGAGCGCCATGCCGAACTCCGCCGCAACGACCTGGGCGACCTTGGTGTAGAGGCCCTGCCCCATTTCGGTGCCGCCATGGTTCAACTGCACGCTGCCATCGGTATAGACATGCACCAGGGCGCCGGCCTGGTTCATGTGGGTCAGGGTGAAGGAAATCCCGAATTTCACCGGCGTCAGAGCGACGCCGCGCTTGATCCACGGATTGACGGCATTGAACGCCGCGACGTCGTTGCGACGCTCCACGTAGCCGGCGGTTTGTTCAAGCTGCGCCGCAAGTTCCGGGATGATGTTGTCTTCGACCGTCATGTGATACGGCGTAATGTTCCGGTCGTCCTGGCCGTAGAAGTTGCGTTTCCGGACGGTCAGCGGATCGATGCGCAGGTGCCGGGCGATCTCGTCCACGACGTGCTCAATGCCGATCATGCCCTGTGGACCGCCGAAGCCGCGGAAGGCGGTGTTGGAGACAGTGTTGGTTTTGCAGCGATGTGAAACGATATGCACATTGTCGAGGTAATACGCATTGTCTGCATGGAACATCGCCCGGTCCGCGATGGCTCCCGACAGATCGGGCGAGTAGCCGCAGCCGATGGACTGCACGAAGGAAATCCCCTGGATGCGGCCGTCCTTTTCGAAGCCGACATCGTAGTCGATGCGGGCGTGGTGGCGCTTGCCGGTCAGGATCATGTCGTCGTCACGGTCCAGCCGGTGCTTCACCGGGCGCCCGGTTCGTTGCGCCAGCAACGCCGCCGCCACGGCGATCAGCGACGCCTGCGATTCCTTGCCGCCGAAACCGCCACCCATCCGGCGGGTTTCGCAAACCACCGCATGGTCGGACAGTTTCAGTGCGCGCGCGACCAGATGCTGCACCTCCGTCGGATGCTGGGTGGAGCTGTGAATCAGCATGTCGCCGTCCTCGCCCGGGATGGCCATGGCGACCTGGCCTTCGAGGTAGAAATGCTCCTGCCCGCCGATGTCGATACGGCCTGACAGCCGCAGCGGGGCATGGGCAAGAGCGGCCGCGGCGTCACCCCGCTGCATAACCTGAGTCGGCAGCACGAAGCTTCGCGACGCGAGGGCCTCGTCGATTGTAATGATGGGCTTGAGCACGTCGTATTCGATGACAGCCTTGGCGGCGGCTTCGCGCGCCAGCTTCATGCTGGTGGCGGCAACCGCGAAGATCGATTGGCCGTGATACTCGACCAGGCCGTCGGCAAAGATCGGGTCGCCCATGAAGGCGGGGCCGACATCGTTGACGCCGGGCACGTTCCTGGCGGACATGACCGCAGCCACGCCCGGGCTGGCGGCGACGGCGGACAGGTCCATCGAGACGATCCGCGCATGAGCGTGCGGGCTAAGGTAGAGGACGCAGTGCAGCAGCCTCGCCGGGTCCGGCATGTCATCGATATAGATCGCCCGGCCGGTTACATGTTTGGCCGCGCTATCGTGCGGGATGGAGGCACCGACGGGTGCGGCGGGAGATCGGGACGAGTCGAGCGGGCCACCGGCGGCGCGGCCCGTCATGGTGGCCGCAGGGCCACCATCCACGCCTCGCGGTGCCGGTGGCGCCAAAGGCCTGGATGGCGGGCGACCGAGCACGCGAGGGAGGGCTTCGCCCGCCATGACGGTTCGGAACTGATTAGTAATGACCTCCTCCCGGCCGGTTTCCAGAAACACCTTCAGCAGCAGGTTGCGCGCGACGGTGCGGCGGTAGGCGGCGCTGGCCCGCATGTCCGACAGTGGCGAGAACCCCTCGTCCATCGCTGCCTGCGCCGCGCGGATCGCTTCGATCGACCAGGGGCGCCCGATCAATGCAACTTCCACCGAGCGCGGCCGGGCCGGGGTGGCGGACATGCCGCCGAAACCGATGCGGATGTCGCGGACGATCCCGTCCTCGATCCGCAGACGGAACGCGCCGCAGACGGCGGAGATGTCCTGGTCGAAGCGTTTCGACACCTTGTAGCAATGGAACACCTCCCCGGCACGAGGCACCGGGACATCGATCCGCTCGATGAATTCGCCCGGTTGCAGGATCGTCCGGCGGTAGCCGGCAAAGAAATCCTCCAGTCTCACGCTGCGCTGTTCCGTCCCCCGGCGCAGCACCAGCGTGGTGTCCAGCGCCAGCAGCGCCGGCGGCGAATCGCCGATAGGCGAGGCGTTGGCGATGTTGCCGCCGATGGTGCCGCGATTGCGGATCTGCCGCGAGCCGAGGCGCCGGATCATGGCGCCGAAGTCCGGGTAGTGCTTTTCCAGCACCGGCAGCGCCTCCTGGTAGGTCGCGCCCGCGCCGATACGGATCGTGTCCGCCGTCTCGGTGACCGCGGCGAGATCGCTGACCGCGTCGAGCGACACCGTCACCCCGAGCGTCTTGTGCTGCTTGGTCACCCAAAGCCCGACATCTGTGCCGCCAGCGACAATCACAGCCTCCGGATAGCGGATCAGCGTGTCCGCCAGTTCCGCGACCGATCGCGGCGCCAGGCACAGCGCATCGCCATGCCTCAAAGCCAGCATCGCGTCAGGCACCGCCACGGGCGCCTCGACGGGCAGGCTTTCCCGGCCGCTGCAGACCGACAGCGCCGCATCGACGATCGGGCGATATCCGGTGCAGCGGCACAGATTGCCGGCCAGCGCCTCGTTCACCGCCGTTCGGTCCGGAGTGGCTTCGGTGCCTAGCGCCGCGATCGACATGACGAAGCCCGGGGTGCAGTAGCCGCACTGCGAACCATGATGCTCCACCATCGCCTGCTGCGCCGGATGCAGCGTGCCATCCGCGGCGGCCAAGTGCTCCACCGTCAGCAATTGCCGCCCGTCCAGCGCGGAAACGAACAAGATGCAGGCATTCACCGCCTGATAGCGAGGCTGACCATCCTTCCAATCCACCAGGATGACGGTGCAGGCGCCGCAATCGCCCTCGGCGCAGCCCTCCTTGGTCCCGGACAGATGTTCGACATTGCGCAGGTATTCCAGCACGGTCGTTGCGGGATCGATGTCCCTTAGCTGCCGCGGTTCCGGCCCAAGCCGGAAATGGATGGTATCTCGCATGGGCCTAACGCTGGTCGAACGGATGCTGCATCGTGCGGGCTTCCTCGGCCGGGGGTTGAAGGAGCTAAGAGCAGGCGCGGGGACGGGTCAACGGTTCATCACTCCACCCGCGACCCCGCCTGAATCCAGGCACCCAGCGTTGCCCGCTCGGTATCCGTAATTTGCGTAACATTCCCTAGCGGCATCGTATGCGTCCTCACCGCCTGCGCCAGGATTTGCGGCGCCTGCAGCCTGATCTGCGAGGCCGTGTCGAACATTACCCCTTTCGGCGCCTCGGAAAAACCCGGAAACCGCGGCCTGATCGAATGGCACACATGGCATCGCTGATCGACGATCGGCTTTACATCCGCAAACGTAACAGCCGCCGCATCGGCCGAGCCGATCGGCGCGGACGACTGCCCGATGATGCTCAAGGCAACCGCGGCCAGGACGGGAACCACCGCCGCCGGCCACAGCCGCCAGTCGGGTATCGCACCGGTGTGCACCGTATTGAACCAATGCCGCACCAGGAAGCTGGCGACGAAAATGCACGCCAGGATCAGCCAGCTCCAATGAGAGGCGTAGGTGAACGCATAATGGTTGCTGATCATCGTGAACAGCACCGGCAAGGTCAGGTAGTTGTTGTGCACCGAGCGTTGTTTCGCCTGCGCCCCCCAGGCCGGGTCGGGCGGCTGGTTTTTCAGCAGCGCGGCGACGGTCTTGCGCTGGTTCGGAATAATGATGAACAGCACGTTCGCGGCCATGATGGTGCCGACAAGCGCGCCGGCCTGGATGAAGGCGCCGCGGCCGCTGAATATGTGCGTATAGGCGAATGTAGCCGCGACAAACAGCACGAAACCGGCGGTCGCCAGGCGCACGGTGCTCTGTCCGATCGGGGAACGGCACAGCAGGTCGTAAATCACCCATCCGGCCGCCAGCGAGCCGGCGGCGAACAGCACCGCATTGAGCGGATCCATCGCCAGCACCGCCGGATCGATCAGGTACATCGACGGGTTCAGGTAATATACCAACACCAGCAGGATGAACCCGAAAATCCAGGTGCTGTACGCCTCCCATTTGAACCAGGTCAGGTGCTCCGGCATGAATTCCGGCGCCACCGAAAATTTCTGGATGTTGTAGAAACCGCCGCCATGCACCTGCCAGGCTTCGCCTTTCACCCGGGGATCGAGCCGCGGGTTGGCGCGCAGGCCGGCATCGAGCGCAATGAAGTAGAAGGAGGAACCGATCCAGGCGATTCCGGCCATCACGTGGGTCCATCGCACCAACAGGCTGACCCAGTCGAGCAACGTATCGATCATCGGCAGGCTCCCTGGTTGTCGAAGCGGCGGTCCGCCGGACCGCCGCGTTGCATCTATCAGAAGTGCACCTCCACACCAATCACCGGCGACACCTCGGATGAACCAGATAGTTGCGAACTGTCACCGAATTTGTGCTGCCAGAATTCCACGGCCAGATAGAGATCAGGCTTGTGCGGCTTGTTGAAGATCAGCTTGCCGATATCCAACTGCAACTGCGGGCGGGCGAGGATTTCGGTATATGTGTTACCACCGAAACCATTCTGGCCTTTCGGCATGACGATATTCATGAACCCGCGGAAATCCATCGGCAGCCCGGTAAAGGTCAGCGGATACAGCCACACCCACTCGAATTCCGGTGCCGGAGCGAAATTGACCGCGCGTCCGGCGATGCCGTTATTGTTCCACTCCTTGGAGAAGTGAACGCCGAAGGTCAGGAAGCCCGGGTTCAGGTCGAAATGAAAGCTCGGCCCCAGGATCAGCAGCTTCTTGTCCGGTGCGAACTGGGTATTCTCTGATTCCGCGTCACCGCCAAACTCGAAATTGATCGCCTGGATTGGCCCGAACTTTGTATTCCAGCCGAATATCTTGTCCGGACTCAACTGGCCGCGATAAACGGCGTAGAACTCGGTCGAGCCCCCGGCGGAGTTATTGGCCGGTTCATTGGCGTTGGAAAACAGCACGTCGACGTTGGCGAAGTTCGATCCATAGTCCCAGATGCCGAAATAACCAAGGTTGACGATGATCTTGTTGACATCCCGCGAGCCCTTTCCGCCACCGGGATTGGAGAGCCAGGGGCCGTCGCGGACTCCCAGCGAAGTATCATTGAAGTTGCCCTGAGCCCGAGCTTCGGTTTGGAAAGCAAATAACCCCAGCGTGATGACTAACAGTACATGCCGTAGTTTCATTTCTTTTCCTTGTTTGTCCTATCCGACGGATCACCGCCGCCACAATGAAGACAATGCGGGCAGGGCTGCTTTCCGTGCCATTCACGGGAGCAATCGATGTGCCAAGACATCGCGCATGGACGGTGCCGTCATCCCGCCGGCACTTCGGCTCGATAACTGGCGGCCTTGCGGCGTGGCGATGCCGGCCGAAAACGGCAAGTTTAGCGGCTGGAACCGCCCGTTCTACACCAAGCTGCCGGTTTCATGAGCACGTAGAGGGCAGTCGAGACTGCCCGCTGTCCCCTGACGAGATTCCCATGTCGATCTCGATATGTATACCGCGGCGGCCCCGCCGTTCGCGAACTACAGCCGCCGAGACAGCATCAGAGGCATTTGTCAGCCGCTAATGGGCGAGTCTGGTGCCGAGCGTGACGGCGGCGGCGATCAGGCCAACCACCCAGCCGATATCGAAAATGGCCTGACGCCGGGTTGGCCGTGCCTGGATTTCCGCCCGTAATTCTGCCTCTATCTTCACGAGCGCGGCCTTGTCGGCAAGGTCCGGCGCACGGTGCCGGGCAAAGCCCACGAGGTCATCGACTTTCGGCGTCAAGGCCCGCAGGATGTCCTTGATCTCGGCTGTTGTCCGCTCCACCGCCTCGAGTCTGGGCAAGACCCCGTCCGCTCGGGCGAGACGTTCCTCAACGCGCGCGATGCTTTCGTCAACGCGAGCGAACCTGTCCTCGACGCGAGCGAAACCTTCGTCAACCCTGCGGCTCAAGGATGCGACCGACGACTTGGTCTCAACAACGCTGCCCTGAAGGTCGAAGACGATCTGTCCAAGCAGTTCGTCGGGGATACGGCTGATTTCCGGCATGCGATCAGGCCCCCTTGCCGCCCGCGTCGAACGACCGGCCGATGAGCTTCGCCACGCGCCGTTCAAGCGGAGCTTTCGCGACCGGGCTGTCGACTGTGGATGCGACCATAATACGGATTTGTATACTCGATTTGCGGCTGAAGGCCAAGCGCGGCAGGATGAAGCGGGCAAGCCGCTCGCGCCGATGGCACTTTACCCGACGACAGTTAATCATCGGTTAACACCAATCCCCGGCACCTCCCCCGCAGCTTGCCCGCCGCGCGGATACACCCCAGTCTGCCGGCATCAGGGGGACCACATGCGTATCGAGATCATCTGCACCGGCGATGAGGTGCTCACCGGCAAGATCACCAACACCAACTTCTCCTACATGGCGCAGAAGCTGGAGGACGTCGGCCTGTCCGTCTATTGGGGCACCACCGTCGGCGACGACCGCGAGGCGCTGCTGACGGCGTTCCAACTCGCCGCCGGACGCGCCGATGCGGTGATTGTTAACGGCGGCCTCGGACCGACCGTGGACGACCTGTCGCAGGAGGTCGCGGCGCAGGCGGCGGCCGTCGAACTGGTTCTGCACGAGGCATGGCTGGCCCGCATGCAGGATTTCTTCGCCCGCCGCATGCGCACCATGCCGCCGAACAACGTCAAGCAGGCGATGCTGCCGGCGACGGCCGAGATGCTCGACAACCCCGTCGGCACCGCCTGCGGCTTCGCGTTGGACATCGGCAAGGCCCGGTTCTTCTTCACCCCCGGCGTGCCTCGCGAACTGCGCCGCATGCTGGAGGAGCAGGTGATCCCTCGCATCCTTGCCCGCTCCGGCGCCCCGGCGTCGATCCACCTGAAGCGGTTCCACTCCTACGGTCTAGGCGAATCCCATGTAGATGAGTTGCTGACCGGGGTGGAGGCGCTGGACCCGGACGGCGGCGTCAAGCTGGGCTTTCGGGCGCACTATCCGCAGTTGGAGACCAAGCTGACGGTCCGCGGCACGGACATGGACGACGTGAACCGCAAGCTGGCCCCGGTCACGGCGGAAGTCCGCAAGCGCCTCGGCAACTTCATCATCGCCGAGGATGACGAGACGCTGGAAGGCGTCATCCTCGCGGCGCTGACGAAGCTGAACGCGACCCTCACCCTGGTGGAAACCTTCACCGCCGGCGAGATCGCCTCCCGCATCGCCCACCTGTCGGGCGCCGAAACCGTGTTCCGCCACGGCACCGTATCCCGCCACCTCGATACCCTGTTCGGCGTCCCGCTGCCCCCCGAACTGGACCAGGACACCACCGAGGCCGTCGCCCGTGCCGCGCGCGAACACACCGGCGCCAGCCATGCCCTGGCGGTGCTCATCGAACTCGACGACGGCGCCGACAGGATCGATTTCGGCGGCGCCATCTGTATTGGCATCGCCACGGCGGACCGGGTCGCCTTCCGCCGATCGCGCATTTTGGGCGGACGCGAATGGGTCCGATTGGGCGCGGCCGAATTGGCCCTCGATTGCCTGCGCCGCTTCCTGCAAGGCTTGCCCGTGGTCGAGCGCATCGACTTCGAGAAGACCTGACACGGACCGTCCATGACCCGACGCGAGATCGACTCTCCCTACGCCTGGTTCCGCCTGGCGGTGTCCATGCTGCTGGGCACCCTGGGCGGTGCCGGCATGTGGTCGGTTGTCGTCGCCCTGCCCGCCGTCCAGGCCGACTTCCACGCCGAGCGCGGCGCCGCCTCCCTCCCCTTCACCCTCACCATGATCGGCTTTGGTGTCGGCGGCGTCTTCATGGGGCGGCTGGCCGATCGGCGGGGGATCGTCTTGCCGGTGCTGATCGGCTGCGGGTCGATCGCCGCGGGCTACGGCCTCGCCTCCGTATCCACGAACCTGTGGCAGTTCAGCGCTGCCTATCTGTTCATCGGCATGTTCGGCACCGCCGCGACGTTCGTCCCGCTGCTGGCCAACGTCTCGCTGTGGTTCGAAAAGCGCCGTGGCATCGCCGTGGCACTGTGCGCCTCCGGCAACTACCTGTCGGGCGCGGTCTGGCCGGCGATTGTCGAGCCGCTGATCCGCGCCCATGGCTGGCGCACCGCCCACCTCGCCGTCGCGCTGATCTGCCTGCTGGCGATGCCGCCGCTTGCGCTGCTGCTGCGCGGCCCGCCGCCGCAGCGTGCCACCGGAGCGCCCGCACCCGCTGCCATCCATCGCAAGATCGACCTGTCGCCCGCCATGGCGCAAAGCCTGCTGGCGGTCGCCGGACTGGCCTGCTGCGTGGCGATGGCGATGCCCCAGGTCCATATCGTCGCCTATTGCGGCGACCTCGGCTACGGAGCGGCCAGCGGCGCGCGCATGCTGTCACTGATGCTCAGCCTCGGCGTCGTCTCCCGCATCGCCTCCGGGTTCCTGGCCGATCGGCTGGGGGGTTTGATGGCGCTGGTCATCGGGTCCGCGGCACAGATGGCGGCGCTGATGCTGTACCTGATGATGGACGGGCTGACCTCGCTGTATGTTATTTCCGCGCTGTTCGGCCTGTTCCAGGGCGGCTTGGTGCCGAGCTATGCGATCATCGTCCGGGAGTCGTTCCCAGCCCGCGAAGCCGGCGGGCGCGTCGGCGTCGTCATGATGATGACCCTGCTCGGCATGGCGCTCGGGGGCTGGATGTCGGGGGCGATTTTCGACGCCACCGGGTCCTATCGTGCTGCCTTCGCCAACGGCATCGCCTGGAACGCCCTCAACCTGCTGATCGCCCTGTTCCTGCTCAGCCGATCGGCGGTCAGCGTACCCCGCTTGGCCATAGCACGACGCGCAGGGTCTGCAGCAGAATGACGAAGTCGAACAGGATGGAGAAATTCTTCACATAATAAAGGTCGTAGCTGAGCTTCGACCGCGCATCGTCGATCGAGGCGCCATAGGGATAATTGATCTGCGCCCAGCCGGTCAGGCCGGCCTTGACCATATGCCGTTCATTATAAAGCGGGATCTTCTCCGCCAGTTCGGCAACGAACATCGGCCGCTCCGGGCGCGGCCCGACGAACGACATGTCGCCGCGCAGGATGTTCACCAGTTGCGGCAGTTCGTCGATCCGGGTGCGCCGCAGGAAAGCGCCGGCCTTGGTGATCCGGTTGTCCTTCTCCATCGCCCAGACCGCGCCCTTGGCCTCGGCGTTCACCCGCATGGTGCGCAGCTTCATGATCCAGAACACCCGGCCGTCCAGCGTCACCCGTTCCTGCCAGTAGAACACCGATCCGGGACCCTCCCACCGGATGGCGATCATCCCGCCGAGAATCAGCGGCGCGGTCAGCAGCAGGACAATCGAGCTGACCACCAGGTCGAACGCCCGCTTCAGAAAGCGGTCCAGGGCGCCGAAGGTGAAGCCGCCGCTATAGATCAGCCACCCCAGATCCATGCGCTTGAGGTCGATGCGCCGGATCTCTTTCTCGACGAAGCTGAGGTATTGCACCACCGGGAAACCGGCACGCTTACATTCCAGCAGGCGTTCCAGGTTCATGCCGCGCCTGTCGTCCGGTGCGACGATGATCACGTCGGCCGCCACCATCCTGGCGATGCTCAGGACATCGAACCCGGCCGGCGAGTGTATGCGGCCGGGCGGATTCTCCAGCAGCCGCGGGTCGATCTCGCCGTGTTCCGGATCATGCAGCAGGGCAACCTCGTCGTTCAGGCTGCTGCCCTCCCGGCCCAGCATGAGCACCAGATCCCAGGCACGCTGCCCGGCGCCGATGATCAGGAGCCGGCGGCTCAGGATGTGCCGGCGCACCAGCAGATCGACGGCGACCCGGGCGGCGAAGGCGCACGCTGTGAACGCCGTGAAGGCGAGGGCGAACAGCACCGCCTGGTTCTGCCCGCCCGGGGCTGTGCCTTGCGGGATCAGCACCGGCTGGATCAGCGACAGAAGCACCGCAAGCGCGGCGCCCATGCCGACAACCAACGGCACCCGCGTGAGGGAACGCCCGAACTCCACGACCGCCTCCCGCCGATAGAGGCCCATCGCAAACAGCAGCAGCAAATCGAACAGCGGATAGCTGAACCCGCGCGCATCCATCGGCAGGGCGGACAGCGATAGCAGCCCCGGTTCAGTGAACACCATGACAACCGGCCAGACGGCCAGGACAAACAGAGCATCCAGCCCGAACAAAACCGTTCCCGTGGTCGTCCTCGAAAGTCGCATCATCACCTTGATCCTGCCGGCGGGCCGAGCACCCGTTTCGGGACGGGTCGTATCAGAATCGAGTGTGATTTCGCACCGGAATTATTGAGGTGCGCCAGCCTGCCGCACATGCCCCCTCGACGCGCCTGCCCGGCCGCCCCAATTATGTGGTCGAGGAGCCCCCATGTCGCAGACCCTTCTCCGCACCCCGCCCGTCCTGTTCATGCCTCAGAAGCAGGCGGCCAAGCCGATGACGCGGACCTTGCGCGCCGTCTCCGAATACGAACCCGCCGGCGACCAGCCGGCGGCGATCAGGGAACTCGTCCGCGGCGTGAACGCCGAGGAACGGGACCAGGTGCTGCTCGGCGTCACCGGATCGGGCAAGACCTTCACCATGGCGAAGGTGATCGAGCAGGTGCAAAAGCCCACCTTGATACTGGCGCCGAATAAGACGCTGGCGGCCCAGTTGTACGGGGAGATGAAAAGCTTCTTTCCGGACAATGCGGTGGAATATTTCGTCAGCTACTACGATTATTACCAGCCGGAAGCCTACGTTCCGCGCACCGACACCTATATCGAAAAAGACGCGCAGATCAACGAGCAGATCGACCGCATGCGCCACGCCGCCACGCAGTCCCTGCTGGAGCGAAATGACGTCATCGTGGTCGCCTCGGTGTCCTGCATCTACGGTATCGGCTCGGTCGAAACCTATTCGAAGATGGTCGCCAAGCTGGAGGTGGGCGGCCGCATCGACCGCGACAAGCTGGCCAAGGCGCTGGTCGATCTGCAGTACCGCCGCAACGACACCGGCTTCGCCCGCGGCTGCTTCCGGCTGCGCGGCGAAATCGTCGATATTTTCCCGAGCCATTACGAAGACCGCGCATGGCGGATCACGCTGTTCGGCGACGAAATCGAGACCGTGCGCGAATTCGATCCGTTGACCGGCGAGATCACCGCCGAACTGAAGGACGTCACGGTCTACGCCAACAGCCACTACGTGACGCCGCGGCCGACGCTGACCCAGGCGGTGCGCGACATCAAGGCCGAACTGAAAGAGCAGCTCGCGGTGCTGAATGCCGAGGGCAAGCTGCTGGAAGCCCAGCGCCTGGAACAGCGCACGATCTTCGATATCGAAATGATGGAGACCACCGGGTCGTGCAAGGGGATCGAGAACTACTCCCGCTATCTGACCGGCCGCGCGCCCGGCGACCCGCCGCCGACGTTGTTCGAATACCTGCCGGAAAACGCCCTTCTCATCGTCGACGAATCCCACGTCACGGTCCCGCAGATCGGCGGCATGTTCAAAGGCGACTACGCCCGCAAAACGGTGCTGTCTGAGTTCGGCTTCCGCCTGCCGTCCTGCGTCGACAACCGGCCGCTGAAGTTCGAGGAATGGGAACGCTTCCGGCCCATGACCATTTTCGTTTCCGCCACGCCGGGCCCGTGGGAAATGGAACGCACCGCCGGCGTGTTCGCCGAGCAGGTCATCCGCCCGACCGGCCTGATCGATCCGGTTACCGAGGTCCGGCCGGTTGAATACCAGGTCGATGACCTGCTGCACGAATGCAAGGCGGTCGCCGCGGCCGGCGGGCGCGTCCTGGTCACCACGCTGACGAAACGCATGGCCGAGCAGTTGACCGATTACCTGACCGAACAGGGCGTCAAGGTCCGCTACCTGCATTCCGATATTGACACACTTGAACGCATCGAAATCATTCGCGACCTCCGCCTCGGCGTTTTCGACGTTCTGATCGGCATTAACCTGTTGCGAGAGGGTCTCGATATTCCTGAGTGCTCGCTTGTGGCGATTCTTGATGCTGACAAAGAAGGCTTCCTGCGCTCGCAAACTTCGTTGATTCAGACGATTGGCCGTGCCGCCCGCAACATCGACGGCCGGGTCTTGCTGTATGCCGATGTGATGACCAACTCGCTGCGCGTCGCGATCGAAGAAACCGAGCGCCGCCGCAACAAGCAGCGGACCTGGAACGAAGACCACGGCATCACGCCGATTTCGATCCGGCGGAATATCGGCAACGTGCTGGAAAGCGTGTTCGAGCAGGATTACGTCACCGTCGCCCCGATTGCCGGCTCAGAAACGAAGGAGTTCGTCGGCAAGGATCTGAAGGCGGCGATCGCGGACCTGGAAAAGCGGATGCGGGCGGCGGCGGCGGATCTGGAATTCGAGCAGGCGGCACGGTTGCGCGACGAGATCAAGCGGCTGGAAGCGCTGGAACTCGGCTTGCCGGCGCCTCCGGTCGCGACCGCGGCGGCGCGGCTGAACAAGAAAAGCGGGCCCGAGCCAATGGGTCCGGGCGGTGGCGGCTACGACCCCTCGAAGCGGCGGGGCCGCAGCGGAATGCGCCGCCGCGGTCCCTGAAACGCGAGGCAGCCGGAGACATTGTATATCGGCTGGCGCCGGGGGCCGATCCGGGCTGCCGCCTGTAGCAACGGCTGGGCGGAGAGTTTCGGCGCGGGTTCCCGCAGGGGAATCGGGTGAATTTTTTCACCCGGTAATAAGGCTTGCGAGAAACTCATCATCCCACCCGGCCGCCTTGCGTCTGCCACGTAACGAGTTCTTGCCGGGAGCTCGTCTGAGCAGGTTGAGGGCCATGTGCTTGATC
>NZ_CAIWTY010000034.1 GCF_903915725.1 uncultured Rhodopila sp. | reverse complement strand
TGACCGGAAACGATAGCGCAATGATCAGAAAACTGGCCTGAGAGGCGGCTTCCCGGCTTGGGAGGCTATCCAACGCAATTCGCTATAACCACGCAATTTCAATAGCTTAAACACTTGGCGGCCCATTTCGAGTCAGGCTCTCAAGCTCAACTCCTTTTTTCTGGAGTGGAACTACAGGCAAGCTTATGGGCTGCCAATGTCCGAATTCTATCGGACGTTTGATCACGCGTTTCGAGGGCTTGCCACAAATACGGATCCGCACTATAAGAAATTAGTTGATAATTTCTCGACTTTATTCAAAGACTTTCCGGAGGATTTTCTGGCTCTGCTCGAGGGAAGGATAAGTGCCCTTAAGACAGCGGGCTAAGCGTGTGGCGGGGACGGTACGGTCCCATGCAACCAATTAAAGCCAGTATGGGCACGGCTTTGGTCGCGCTTTTTTATAGCTTTTGTCAGATTTCAATTTTTATTATCATGCGTGTTTCCCCTGAAGGACACTATGGGCGAATTTGAAGACAATTTGTCGGCCGGGCTGGGCGAGCGCCGGGGCGGCCACCATCCGGGGCGCCGAGGAGCGTGGCCTGTTGGGTTCCAAGCACCGCCAGTTGGGTGGGCGCTTCTCCGATGCCCTGATCGACGAAGCCAAGCGCGTTAGCGGCATCACCGAGAACACCGACCTCCTCATCTACGCCTTGATCAAGGTCGCGCTTGAGGACGATTTCGGCGAAAGGTTGCTCGCGCGCAAGGGCCGCCTCCCGAAGGGGACACTGTTTGCGGGTTGACCTTGCGTGGTCTTTACGTCGCATCAGACCGGAGCGGTTCAACGGATCGCTGTCGCGCCGGGAAGACGCCGATCTGGACTTCGTAGACGGCGCTAACGCGACGGGGGCCGATGCCGAAAGAAGCACCATAGGAAAGAAATCTTGACACCACCCCACAACTCAGGGTAGAACCGCCGCCACCCAATCACAGGCCGGGCGGCATGTCACACTCCACCACCACCCTCCCCAGGGACCCCGACGGCGGCATCCTGCTGACCCTCATCGTCGCCCTGCTCACCCCGCTGTTCATCGAGGCCGCCGGCGCCGACATCGCCATCGCCCGCACCGCCGCCCGCGAAACCATCGCCGCCTACCGCGTGCAAAACCACGCCAGCCTGATCCTCGTCGGCCGCATCATCGCCTTCGGCCTGACCGCCCTTGGCTCGCTCAGCCTGTCGATGGCCGATGAGCTAACAATCGCCATGATCATCCGCCTGCGATCCAACGCCAACGCATTGAACCGCTCGGCTGATCGCTGCGAGCGCATGCTGCAGGAGACCCGCGCCGCCGGGCTGGCACCCGAACCGGGCGGGGGGTTCGATGAGGTGGAAGTTCGCGCCGCCGTCGCCGCGGCGCAGCGCCGAGCCGCAGAGGCGGTCCGGCCGCCCCCCGAACCGCGGCCGGCGCCGCCGATTGCCGATCAGGCTCCCGCGCCGAAGGCCGAACCGGCACCTATGGCGAAAGCCGAACCGGCGAAGCACGACCCGTATCCGGGCATGTGGGCCAACGCCATGGCCACGGTCGCCGCCGAGGAACTCGCCGCCGCCGCGCATCTCCCGCCCGAGCAGCGCAGGGCGGCGACCACGCGCGCCGCTCTGCTGACCGGAAGCGCCAACCGGCTGATGGCCGGCCAAACGGCGCCGCACCCGCGGCCCGGCGACCCGGGCTGGATGAAGCCGCCGGACAAGCGCTGACGCGACGGCGGCATGCCCCGGCGAAGGCCGGGGGCAAACCATCAACGTCTTGTCGAATCAGGCGTGGATGCCGCCCGGCACGCGGCTGAGTCGTGGCCGGACAGCCGGCGTCGCGCTTGCCGCCAGGCAGCGAAGAATTTCATCCCGGGCCACCCGATTCCGGCTAAACCACCGGGCCAGCACACTCCCGATAGGCCCGGTCACCCAGCTTGACGCTCCCCCAACCCAGCCTCGGTCTGACCCCGGATAACCGCGTGCCGGTGCTGCTGCCCTATCCGTTTCCCGGCCCGTTCGACTATCGCGTGCCGCCCGGCCTGGACCCGCGGCCGGGCGATGTCGTCATCGTCCCGCTCAACCGCCGCGAGGAGATCGGCGTCGTCTGGGACGAGCCGTTCGGCGACCCGGTGCCCGCACACAGGCTGAAAGCCGTGGCTTCCATCCTCGACACCCCGCCGATGGGCGACTCGATGCGCCGCTTCGTCGATTGGATCGCCGCCTACACCCTGACCCCGCCGGGGGAGGTGTTGGCGATGGCGCTGCGAGTCGTTTCCCCCGGCACCGTTCGTCCCATCCAGCGCTACCGCCGGGCAGACAGGCTGCCCGCCGTCCGCCTCACCCCGCCGCGCCAGCGCGTGCTGGACGTCCTGACGCGGCAGGAGCCGCAAACCGTCACGGACCTGCTGAAAGCGGCGCAGGTCAGCGCCGCCGTGCTGCGCGGCATGGCCGAGTCCGGGTTGCTGGCGACGGAGCTCGCCGCCCCCGCCGCCCCGTTCCAGCCGCCCGATCCGGACTATCCCGGCCCGGCCTTGTCGCCGCAGCAGCAGGAGGTCGCCGCCGCGCTGCGCGAGGCCGCCGCCGCCCGCGCCTTCAGCGTCACGCTGCTCGACGGCGTCACCGGTTCCGGCAAGACCGAGGTCTACCTCGAAGCCGTCGCCGCCTGCCTGCGCGCCGGGCGGCAGGCGTTGGTGCTGCTGCCGGAGATCGCGCTGTCCTCGCAATGGACCGAGCGCTTCCAGCGCCGCTTCGGCGTCGCACCCGCGGTGTGGCACTCCGACCTGCCGTCGCGCACCCGCAAGATCACCTGGCAGGCGGTGGCCGAGGGCAACGCCCCGGTGGTCGTCGGCGCCCGGTCCGCGCTGTTCCTGCCATTCCCCGACCTCGGCCTGGTGGTGGTGGATGAGGAGCACGAGGCGGCGTTCAAGCAGCAGGACGGCGTGGTCTACAACGCGCGCGACATGGCGGTGGTGCGGGCGCGGCTGTCCGGTTCGCCCGCCGTGCTGGTCTCCGCAACGCCAAGCCTGGAGACGGTGGCGAATGTCGAGGCCGGCCGCTACGCGCATCTGCGCCTGACCGCCCGCCACGCCGGGGCGTCGATGCCGAAGATCACGCTGGTCGATCTGCGCGAGACTCCGCCCGACCGCGGCCGGTTCCTGGCCCCGCCGCTGATCAAGGCGGCCCGGGAGACGCTGGCGCGCGGCGAGCAGGCGATGCTGTTCCTCAACCGCCGCGGCTACGCGCCGCTGACTCTGTGCCGGGCCTGCGGCCACCGGATGCAGTGCCCGAACTGCACCGCCTGGCTGGTGGAGCACCGCACCCGAAGCCAACTGCTGTGCCATCATTGCGGCCACACCGTCCCGATCCCGCCGGAATGTCCGCAGTGCAAGGTGAAGGACAGCCTGACCCCCGTCGGCCCCGGCATCGAGCGCATCACGGAGGAGGCCGCGACGGTGTTCCCGGACGCGCGCCGGCTGATCATGGCGAGCGACACCATCGCCGGCCCGCACGCCGCCGCCGCCGCCGCGCATGCGATCGAGGCGCGGGAGGTGGACCTGATCATCGGCACCCAGTTGGTGGCGAAGGGCTGGCACTTCCCGCACCTGACCTTTGTCGGGGTGGTGGACGCCGATCTCGGGCTGGCCGGGGGGGAGCTAAGGGCGTCGGAGCGGACGGTGCAGTTGCTGCATCAGGTCTCCGGCCGGGCCGGCCGGGCGGAGGCGCCGGGGCAGGTGATGCTGCAGACCTTCATCCCGGACCATCCGGTGATGCAGGCGCTGCTGCAAGGCGACCTGGATGCGTTCATGGCGAGCGAGGCGGAAAGCCGGCGGGATGGCGAGTGGCCTCCATACGGGCGGCTGGCGGCGGTGATCGTCAGCGCGGACACGGCGCAGATGGCGGACACGGTGGCGCGGGATCTGGGCTGGGCGGCGCCGCGCGGGGACGGGATTTTGGTGCTGGGGCCGGCTCCGGCGCCGATGGCGCTGCTGCGCGGGCGGCACCGGCGGCGGCTATTGTTGAAAGTGCGGCGGGATGTGGCGGTGCAGCCGATATTGCGGGCCTGGCTGGGCTCGGTGAAGGTGCCGGGCGGGGGCAGGGTGGATGTGGATGTGGACCCGATTTCGTTCTTGTAGGTGTGGCGGCGCACAGTCATGCCAGCGCCGCCGCACGATAGCTGGCCGGGGCGCATGAACGACAACAGTGATCTTGCGGCGGAGGTGGCCGCCTATTTTGACCGGCGGAGCGCCACCTATGACGCCGGCGACTTTCACCCCCGCTTGACCGCGAGGCTCATCGAAGCAGCGGGGATTAAGGCAGGTCAAACGGTTCTCGATGTCGCAACCGGCACAGGGTTGGTTGCGATTGAGGCCGCGCGCCGAGTGGGTGCATCCGGCCGCGTCATCGGCTTGGATATTTCGCCCGGGATGCTGGCGCAGGCACGCCGCAAAATCGACGATCTCGCTTTGCCGAATATAGAACTTCGGGAGGGGGACGCATGCACGGCTGATTTGCCGCCGGGGGGATTTGATCACATTCTTTGCTCGGCGGCACTGGTATTCATGACCGACATACCGGCAGTTCTTCGAGGATGGCATCGGTTCTTGAAACCGGGCGGCTATGTGGGTTTTGATGCTCCAGCCGGGAACTCGACGGCGGCCGGCGCCACGCTGGCGCCACTCGCGTTTAGTCACGGCATTTCATTGGGATACGCGCGCCTTCGCACCCGGGAAGCTTGCCGGGAAGCCCTTGCCGATGCGGGGTTCGAAGTGGCGCACATCCACACTGAAATCATTACTCAGCGGATCATGCCGTTGAGTGAGATCGATGCCGCTTGGGCTGGCATCATCAACCACCCCCTTTCGCGTCCACTGCTGGATTTGCCGCCGGATACACTTGCCCGGTTAAGGGATGATTTCCGGGCGAAAATCGCCTCTCTTGCTACGCCGGAGGGGATAGTCGACCGGAATATCATGCATATCGCCTTCGGCCGGAAGCCGAGGCCTTGCGCCCTTGGTGAAGCCGGCACCGGCCGCGCACCGATCGCGTCGCTTGCCAGCTTCCGGGGCCGTGCTCAAGATGAAGCGGTCCAGCATGAGGAACCGCCGCGATGACCGATCTGCCCAAGCATGTCGAGATCCATGAGGAAGGCCCGCGCGAAGGCTTCCAGATCGAGCCGGGGCCGATCCCGACGGCGGAGAAAATCCGGCTGATCGAGGCGCTGAGCGATACCGGAGTGCGCCACATCCAGGCGTGCTCTTTCGTCAACACGCGGCTTGTGCCCGGCTGGGCGGACGCGGAGGCGGTGGTTGACGGGTTCGCCGCGCGGCCGGGGGTCGAATACACGGGTCTGTTTTTCAACGGCAACGGGCTGGAGCGGGCGCTGGCATTCAAGGGCAAGCTGACCATCCATGGCAGTATCTCGCTGACCGCGTCGGAGGGGTTCACGCGCAAGAACCTCAACCGCAGCCATGCGGAGAACGTGGAGGCGATGAAGAAACACAGCGCGTTCCAGCAGTCGAAGGGCGAGGCGGTCAGCAAAATCCAGGTGATGGCGGCGTTCGGCTGCAACTACCAGGGGGATATCGCGCCGGAGCAGGTGGTCGGCACGCTGCGGGACGGGATGGCGATTGCGGAGGAGACCGGGGCTGCGATCACGCTGTTCTCGCTGGCCGACACGATGGGTTGGGCGACGCCGGCGCGGATCGAGCGGACCATCGGCGCGGTGCGGGAGCGCTGGCCGGACATGGCGTTGTCGTTGCATCTGCATGATACGCGCGGACTGGCGGTGGCGAACGCTCATGCCGGTCTGAAGCTGGGGGTGACGCGGTATGATTCCACCGTCGGCGGGCTGGGCGGGTGCCCGTTCGCGGGACAGCCGAAGGCGGCGGGGAATATCTGCACCGAGGAACTGGTGCTGCTGTGCGAGGAGATGGGGATCGATACGGGGATCGACCTCGATGCGCTGATCGAGGTCGGGCGGCTGGCGGAGGAGATCGTCGGGCACCAGTTGCCGAGCGAGCTGATCCATGCCGGTAGCCTGGATGCGTTCCGCAGGCGCGCGGCGTAGGGCGGCGGTCACGTGTCCAAGGTCCCGGGCGCAGCCCCATAGGTCGGACCGCTGCCGCCGCGGGCGAAGGCCCGCCACCCACGCCTTGCTTGCGGCGGCAAAGGCGTGGATGCCGACCTCCGTCGGCATGGCGATGTGGCGAAGCCGGAGAGTGGCTCCCCTCGCGGATTGGCTTCAATCCTGGCCATCCGCCAGACCGCCCGAGCCACGCGGAGGCGGCAGAGTCCAGACCGTATCGGGGGAATTCCCCAACAGATACCCCGGATCGCCGCCCAAATCGGCGGCTTGCGGACTGAGCGCTTCGGCAACGAACTGGCCGATGTTCTCGCGCGCCGCCGAATCGCTCGACGTCAGCGCCGCCGCCGAAGCCAGCAGCAGCGCAGCGATGATCGGCACACCGTCCCATATCCTCATGACATCCTCCGTTGCATCTCACGCCCCGGACGATACCGGCGGCGGAGCGCCCGAGCAGTGAACCCGGCCACAGTCGCCGCCGAAACCTTGATCTTGCCGCCGGGACCGCCGAGGCTGAACGCCAGCGGCACCTCAAGCAACGCACGGGAGAAGCTCCATGGCCGAAGCCTATATCGTTGAAGCCCTGCGCACCGCCGGCGGGCGGCGCAACGGCAGCCTGTTCGGGTGGCATCCGGCCGACATGGCGGGCGAAGTGCTCAGCGCGCTGGTCGAGCGCTCCGGCATCGACCCGGCCGCCGTCGAGGACGTCATCATGGGCTGCGTCAGCCAGGGCGGCGAGCAGGGCTTCCACATCGGACGCAATGCGGTGATGGCCTCCCGGCTGCCGGACAGCGTGCCGGCGGTCTCGATCGACCGCCAGTGCGGATCGTCGCAGCAGGCGGTGCAGTTCGCCGCGCAGGCGGTGATGTCGGGCACCCAGGACGTGGTGATCGCCGCCGGGGTGGAGAGCATGAGCCGCGTGCCGATGGGATCGAGCACGGCGCTGCACGCCAAGGCCGGTATCGGCACAGGCCCGCACAGCCCGCGCATCCAGGCGCGCTACGGCGTCAGCGGCTTCAGCCAGTTCACCGGCGCGCAGATGATGTCGGACAAGTATCGCTTCAGCCGCGACGACCTGGACGCCTACGCCCTGCAAAGCCATCAGCGCGCCGCCGCCGCGACCCGGGCGGGCGCGTTCGAGCGCGAGATACTGAAGCTGGAGATTACCCTGGCTGACGGCACGACGGCGCTGCACGCCACCGATGAGGGCATCCGTTCCGATGCCACGCTGGACTCCATCCGCTCGGTCAAGCTGCTGGCCGAGGGCGGCACGATCACCGCCGCCAATGCCAGCCAGATCTGCGACGGTGCCTCCGGCGTGCTGGTGGTCAGCGAACGGGCGCTGAAGCAGCACGGGCTGACACCGTTGGCCCGCATCCACGCCCTGACGGTGACGGCGGGCGACCCGGTGATCATGCTGGAGGAGCCGATACCCGCGACCCGCCGGGCGCTGCGGCGCGCCGGCATGACCATCGGCGAGATCGACCTGTATGAGGTGAACGAGGCATTCGCCCCGGTCCCGCTCGCCTGGTTGCGGGAGCTGGACGCCGACGCGGCGCGGCTGAACGTCAACGGCGGCGCCATCGCACTCGGCCATCCGCTGGGCGCCTCCGGGACGAAGCTGATGGCGACGCTGATCCACGCCTTGCGGGCGCGCGGCGGCCGCTATGGATTGCAGACCATGTGCGAGGGCGGCGGCATGGCCAATGTCACCATCGTCGAGGCGCTTTGATCGATCTCCACCGCATCGGCGTTAAGACGCCAGCATCGCCTGCGCGCAGGCGTCCAGGATCGCGTCCGTGTCCATCCCGTATTCCCGGTACAGATCCGGGATATCCCCGCTTTGGCCGAAATGATCCGGTCCCAGCGGCACCACCCTCTGGCCGCGCACCGCGCCCATCCAGGAGTGGGTCGCCGGGTGTCCGTCCAGCACCGTCACCAGGGCCGCGCCGCGGGCCAGCGGCGCCAGCAGGCGCTCGATATGGGATACCGCCCCGCGCTCCCCGCTCCGCCGTGCCCGCTGCGCTTCGAGCCAGCCGGCGTGCAGCCTGTCGGGGGAGGTCAGAGCCAGCAGGCCGGCCGCGGGGTCTTCGTCGCGCAGCACCTCGAACGCCGCCTCGGCCTCCGGCGCGACGGGTCCCTGATAGGCCAAGGCGATCCGCGCGCCCTCCGCCGGCGGCACCACCCAATGCGCCCCGGCGATCACGGCCGCCGGGTCCAGGTTGCGCGGCTTCTGCTCCAGCGCCCGGGTGGACAGGCGCAGCCACACGGCGGATCCGTCCGGCCGCTGCATGAAGTCGAAGGCGTGCCGCAGCAGTATCCCCAGCTCATCCACATGCGCCGGTTCGAAACTGGCCAGCCGATCGGCCGCCATGCCGATGAGCGGAGTGTTGATGGACTGGTGCTGGCCGCCCTCCGGTGCCAGGCTCAGGCCGGAGGGCGTGGAGATCAGCAGGAACCGCGCATCCTGGTAGCAGGCATAGATCAGCGCATCGAGGCCGCGGTTGACGAACGGGTCATACACCGTCCCCACCGGCAGCAGCCGCGCTCCGGTCAGCCCCGCGGCCAACCCGGCGGCGCCGAGCAGCAGGAACAGGTTCTGCTCGGCGATGCCCAACTCCACATGCTGGCCCTTCGGCGACATGCCCCAGCGCTGGGCGGACGCCAGTTTCGAATCCCGGAACACGTCGTTGCGGGTATGCCGATCGAAGATGCCGCGGCGGTTGACCCAGGGGCCGAGATTGGTGGAGACGGTCACGTCCGGGGACGTGGTCATGATATGCGCGGCGAGGTCCTTCAGCTCCCCCTGGCCGCGGCCGATCTCGGCGAGGATCTCGCCGAAGCCGCCCTGGGTGGACATCTTGCGGCCGCTTTGCTTCGGGTTCGGCAGCACCGGCGGCACGAACACCTCCGGCGCGGTCAGCAGGCGGCCGGAGGGGGTCAGGGGCGTGCCGAAGGGGCAATCGCGCAGGAAGTCGCGCAGTTCGGCCTCGGGCACGTCGAGGCCCTCGAACAGGTCCCATTCATGGCCGGGGCGGATGTGCATGTCCTGGCGGAACTGCTCCATCTGCTCCTTGCTCATCATCCCGGCATGGTTGTCCTTGTGGCCGGCGAAGGGCAGTCCCATGCCCTTGATGGTATAGGCGATGAAGCATGTCGGCTGGTCGCTGTCGGCATCCGCCGCGCGCAGGGTCTCGATGACCGTCTCGATGTCGTGGCCGCCGAGGTTGGTCATCAGCGCGCCGAGTTCCTCATCGTTCAGCTCATCGATGATCGCCCGCGCCTTGGATCGTCCGAGGTCGGACAGCAGCGTCTGCCGCCATGCCGCGCCGCCCTGGAAGGTCAGGGCGGAATACAGGCTGTTGGGGCAGTCATCGATCCAGTCGCGCAACGCCTCACCGCCGTCGCGGGCAAACGCGGCTTCCAGCTTGCGGCCGAACTTGATGGTGACGCAGTTCCAGCCCATGTCGCGGAACAGCCCCTCGATGCGGCCGAAAAGGCGGTCCGGGACGACGGAATCGAGGCTCTGGCGGTTATAATCGACGATCCACCAGACGTTGCGGACGTCGTGCTTCCAGCCTTCCAGCAAGGCCTCGTAGATATTGCCCTCATCCAGTTCGGCATCGCCGCAGATGGCGATGTGGCGCCCCTGCGGCAGGTCGGTGCGGCCGATGCCATGCAGCCGCGTATAGTCCGCCATCAGCGCGGCAAAGCTGGTCATGGCGACGCCGAGGCCGACGGAACCGGTGGAGAAATCCACCTCCGCCCCGTCCTTGACCCGCGACGGATAGGGCTGGATGCCGCCGAACTGCCGCAGTTGCTCCAGCTTGTCGCGGCTCTGCCGGCCGAACAGGTAGTTCATGGCGTGGAACACCGGCCCGGCGTGCGGCTTCACCGCGATGCGGTCCTGCGGCCGGGCGACCTCGAAATACAGTGCCGCCAGGATGGAGATGCAGGAGGCGCACGACGCCTGATGGCCGCCGACTTTCAGCCCATCCCGGTTCGGGCGGATGTGGTTGGCGTTGTGGATCATCCAGGCCGACAGCCAGAGCAGCTTGCGCTCCAACTGCTTCAGGACGTGCACATGCCGCGTTTCCGGCGGTGCCAGTGGCGCGATCGTTGTCATCGGCGCGTTCATTGGGAGTCCTCCCGGCGTAGTCAGCCCTGTTTTGGCACCGATCGGGCGCGGAGTCATCCGATCCGCGGCTACCGGACGTAGATCGCCGCCAGGGGAATGGTCACTCCAATCTCCGGAAGCGGTAGGTCGGCATCGAGGCCGGAGACGGTTTCGGCTTCCCATCCGGTGGAGCGGCGGCGGACGGTGATTCCCGGGCGGTCGGTTTCCAGCATGACGTAGGCCTGGATGGCGGGAACGGCGGCATATTCGGCCGCTTTGACGCGGCGGTCGGTTAGCGCGGTCGAGGGGGACAGAACTTCGAACACCACCGTCGGGGTGACGATGTCGCTGTCGTCCGCGGGGGCGCTGCATACCACGCTGGCGTCCGGATATCGAATACGGCCCGGCGTCTCGACCTTTAGTTCGGGCCCGATGGCCTCGCATGGAGGTTGCAACCGGTTGTTGAGGGCCGTGGTAAGGCGCGTGATCGTGCGAGCGTCAGCGAAACTGCCGCCCGTCATGGCGACCGGCTGAATGCCGTCGAACTCGTAGCGTGTCGGTTGGGCCCGCTCCCAGGCCAGAAACTCATCGACGGTCAGAGGCTTCAGAGTTGCGCTCATGCTGTCATTGTCCATCGGCGCCGGGTGCTGCCGCACAGTAACAGCGCCGGCCGCGTCCTTCCAGCGTCACGGCCCGGCAATCAAAATCGCCCGGGGGCGCGGGGGGCGATTGATCTGCGGCCCCAAACGACGCACAGTCCCGTCCATACAGGCTTGCGGCCGGTGCATCACGTGTGGCCCTGATCTTGCTTGTTGCGATCGGTCAAAAGGGGAGTTCGCCGCCTGATGTCTCAAGCTACCGCCGATCCCCGGATGATCAGGGCGCGTGCGGCGCCGAAGCGGCGCATGAGGGTGTCGTGGTCCGATCCGGTATTCCGCGCGATCGTCTGGCAGGTGGTCATCGTCGGGATCGTCGTGGCGATCGTCTGGTATCTTGTCGGCAATACCAACGCCAATCTGGCGGCGCGGCATATCGCCACCGGGTTCGGCTTCCTCGACCGCGTGGCGGGGATTCCCATCGGCGAGTCGCTGCTGCCGTACGATCCGTCGGTCAACACTTACGGCCGGGCGCTGCTGATCGGCGTGCTGAATACGCTGCAGGTGGCCGTTATCGGCATCATCCTCGCCACCATTCTGGGCACCCTGATCGGCATCGGGCGGCTGTCGAAGAACTGGCTGCTATCGAAGATCACAGCTTTCTATGTCGAGACCCTGCGGGACCTGCCGGTACTGCTGCAACTGTTCTTCTGGTATACGCTGCTGCAAGGACTGCCGGGGCCGAAGCAAGCATTACACCTGGGGTCCTTGGTCTTTCTGTCCAACCGCGGCCTGAAGCTGCCGCTGCTGGAGTGGCAGACGGCGCACACCGCCGCCGTGATAGCCTTCCTGGTCGGCATCGCAGGCGCCGTGCTGTGGAACCGCCGCGCGCGCCGCCAGCAGGAGGCGACCGGCATCCGCCCGTCCGTCTGGCCCGTCGCCCTGGCGCTTCTGGTTGGCCTGCCCGTTGTGGTTTGGGCGCTGCTCGGGGCACCGTTCGATGTCGAACTGCCGGCGCTGCGCGGCTTCAACATCCAGGGTGGCCTGACCCTCAGCCCGGAGTATTTCGCGCTGCTGCTCGGCCTGGTGACCTACACCTCGTCCTATATCGCGGAGATCGTTCGCTCCGGCATTCAGGCCATCCCGCAGGGCCAGTGGGAGGCCGCGGGCGCTCTGGGGCTGAGCAACGGTCTGGCGCTGCGGCAGATCATCCTGCCCCAGGCGCTGCGGGTGATCGTGCCGCCGATGACGTCGCAATACCTGAACCTGACCAAGAACAGCTCCTTGGCTGTGGCCATCGGCTTCCAGGACATCGTCTCGATCGCCAACACCACGCTGAACCAGACCGGCCAGGCGATCGAGGGCATCGCCGTGATCATGGCGGTCTACCTGAGCATCAGCCTGTCGATCAGCCTGTTCATGAATTGGTACAACGCGCGCATCGCGCTGGTGGAGCGCTGAGCCATGAGCCAATCCGCCGTCACCGCCTCGGAGCACGTGCCCACCGCCGCGCGCGAACAGGTGAAAATCCCCGGCCTCGGTCCGTGGGCCTGGGCGCGCGCCAACCTGTTCGGCAACTGGTGGTCCACCGCCATCACCCTGGCGCTGGGCTACCTGATCCTGCGCGTGGTGTTCGGGCTGGTGGAGTGGGGCTTGTTCAACGCCATCTGGTCGGTGCCCTACAGCGCCACCGGCGTTCCCGACACGGGGGTCTGCCAGGAGGCCAAGGGCATCGGCGCCTGCTGGGCGGTGATCGCCGACAAATACCGGCTGATCCTGTTCGGCCGCTACCCGTACGACGAGCAATGGCGCCCGCTGATCGCGGTGCTGCTGTTCATCGGCCTGTATGCCGTCTCCGCCATGCGCCGCTTCTGGCGCAAGGAGCTGATCCTGATCTGGATCGGCACGCTGACCGTCATCGGTGTGCTGATGTACGGCGGCGTGTTCGGCCTGCCGCTGGTGACCGAGGACTTCTGGGGCGGCCTGCCGCTGACCCTGATCCTGGCGACGTTCGGCCTGGCCTTCGCCTTCCCGCTGGCGGTGCTGGTGGCACTCGGGCGGCGCTCCACCGGGCTACCGGCGGTGAAGCTGCTATGCGTGCTTTACGTGGAACTGATCCGTGGCGTGCCGCTGATCGCCTTCCTGTTCATGGCCAGCGTCATGTTCCCGCTATTCATGCCGGAGGGTGTTACCGTCAACAAGCTGCTGCGCGCGCAGATCGCCTTTATCCTGTTCAGCGCCGCCTATCTGGCGGAGGTCGTGCGCGGCGGCTTGCAGGCGCTGCCGAAGGGGCAGGGCGAGGCGGCCGACGCGATGGGCCTGACGTACTGGCAGAAGACCGGGTTCATCATCCTGCCGCAGGCGCTGCGGCTGGTGATTCCGCCGCTGGTCAACACGTTCATCGGCTCGTTCAAGGATACGTCTCTGGTGCTGATCATCGGGCTGTTCGACCTGCTGACCATGGGCAAGGTGGCGCTGAGCGACCCGCCCTGGCAGAGTTTCTCGACCGAGGTCTATATCTTCCTGGCGTTGATCTATATCGCCTTCTGTTTTGCCATGTCGAAATACAGCCGAAGCCTGGAGCGTGATCTTAATCGCTCCCGCCTGCGCTGAGGGGGAGTTTGTATCATGCAGGGTGGTGGTGCGTTCCAGGGGCCTCCGGCGATCGTTCTGGATAAAGTCAACAAGTGGTACGGCGCGATGCACGTGCTGCGCGACGTGACCTTGAACGTGGCGGAGAAGGAGAGGGTGGTGGTGTGCGGGCCGTCGGGGTCCGGCAAGTCCACCATGATCCGCTGCATCAACCGGCTGGAGACGCACCAGGAAGGCCGCATCGTGGTGGACGGGACGGAACTGACCGACGACATCCGGGCGCTGGATACGATAAGGCGGGAGGTCGGGATGGTGTTCCAGTCGTTCAACCTGTTCCCGCATCTGACGATCCTGGAGAACTGCACGCTGGCGCCGATTTGGGTGCGGAAGATGCCGAAGGCCGAGGCGGAAGAACTGGCGATGTCGTATCTGGAGCGGGTGAAAATTCCCGAGCAGGCGCGGAAATACCCCGGGCAATTGTCGGGGGGTCAGCAGCAGCGCGTGGCGATCGCTCGGGCGTTGTGCATGAAGCCGAAGATCATGCTGTTCGATGAGCCGACCTCGGCGCTGGATCCGGAGATGATCAAGGAGGTTCTGGATACCATGATCGGCCTTGCCGATACGGGCATGACGATGGTTTGCGTGACGCACGAGATGGGGTTTGCGCGGCAGGTGGCGCACCGGGTGGTATTCATGGACCGGGGGGAGATTGTGGAGAGCGGGGCGCCCGGGGAGTTGTTTGAGAACCCGCGGACGGAACGGTTGAAGCTGTTTTTGAGTCAGATCCTTAGGGGGCATTGATTTCTAGGCACTGGATTGAGTCGGCTCTTGCAGCTGATCCGGCCTATCGCCGGGGATGACTGTGTGCAAAGTTTCGTTTAGAAAGGGACATAGTTGGCGTATTGTCGCGATGAAGCGGTTGGGCTACGTTGGCACCCAGCGAACATGGTCAGCGCGCATGATAGCGAACCGCTGGCTGCGTCATTCCGGAGTGGGTCCCAATGGCGGTCGAACCGTCCGACGATCATGTGCTGCTTTTCGTTAACAAGGTCGAAACCGGCCTCGCAACCATTGAACTGCAAATGGGTCGCTACACATCGCAGATCGCCGATCGGACGCTGAGCGATACCGCGCCGTTGCCGCGAAAGAGGCTTTTTGACGTAGACGCCAGACAGGACCGTATCCGTATATATCCGACTATCACCTGGCCCCGCGAGGACTTTCTGAAGGCACGCTATAAGCGAATCCGCGAGATTTGCGTCGAGGGTCTTGGGATCCAGAAGGTGCCCGAGGATGACCTCGAAGCAAAAAGCTATCTAGTCGAATATCTGCCAATGGGGTTTATTCAAGACCCAGCATTCGGACTTGGCCTCATAAAAGAACTTCGACCAGTTATTAATTCAATAGAAGAAGTTGATTACCTGGATACTATTGTAATTTCAAGCCGACACGATACGCAGATTGAAGCTAACATTTTTTACTTTTCATTCAATGACTATGAAAAAGTGCGTTTGGCTATGCAGAGGATTACCAAATTGCATCAGGCCGAAGGTCTCAGAGACCGAAATATTTTTGCAAACAACGAGCTGCTACATAAAATAGATCCGATTCGTTTCCCTGAAAAGCATCGCCCGTATCGGCCTGGCACCGTCTTCAAGCTGCTGGGTGGGGCGAACGGCAACTCGAAGGCCTTGGCGGAAAATGACCGCAAGACCATCACATCCGTGTTCGAACTTAATGCTGCCGCAGTCGCCAGGAACGAGCCTACCAAGTTCATTCAACTCCAAAAGAACATAGAGATCATCAGTCTCGATATGCTCCTGACAGCATTCAGCAAGAAAATGGAACGCGACAGACCCGAAAGCGAGTGGCAGAAATTGCTCGAAACCAACCCATTCATATTATCCATGCTATTTGGATACCCCATCGTTGTCGTTCAGTCATCCGCTTCCGTTGGTGGCACCACCCTTCAAGGAAATGGAAATAAGATTGCAGATTTTCTTGTTAAAAACGAATGCACTCACAACGCGGCGATTGTGGAAATCAAAAAACCACAAACGGATTTACTTGGTTCAGAGTATAGGTCAGGTGTATGGAATCCGTCAAAAGAACTGACGGGCGCGATCGTCCAAATACTAGATCAGAGACGTCGCTTTACGTCAAATATTTCACAGCTCAAACACGCATCGCACCTCAATGACCTTGAGGCGGATGCGGTTGATTGCGTTGTGGTGGCGGGCAGAACGCCAGAAACCGCCGATCAGAGAAGCTCCTTTGAATTGGTTCGTAACCAGCTGAAGGATGTGAGAATCATTACCTTTGATGAGTTACTCGCAAAATTGGTCCTTCTCAGGGAGTTGCTTTCCACTGGGCCCTCCAGCGCCGAAAGTGGAAAGGCGAAGCGCGCTACAGGCGACGACGCCTATTGCAACAAACCGATAAAAATTAGAGACGGTAACGATGACATTCCATTCTAGACTTGGTTGTGAAACGAGAATCTGCCTCTAGGGTCGTGCTCCTGACCACATCGAGACTAAGCAGTGTGCTCGCTACCAGGTATCGTGCGCATCCCGGAACTGCGCTAAATACCTCGGCTCCGTCCGTGTCTACACAAGGGCTAACCGATGCCTCTGAACATCCGGAACGAAGCGGTCAACCAGTTGGCCGAAGCGCTGGCAGCGAAACTGGCGATCACCAAGACCGAGGCGGTGGCGCGGGCGCTGCGCAACGAACTCCAGCGCGTGACTGAGGCGGCGCCTTTGCGGGCGCGGCTTCGGCCGATCCAGGATCGCGTGATGTCGCGCCCGGCAACGGGGTTGGACGCGGACAAGGCCTTCTTTGATGAACTCAGCGGCGATCTCTGATCTTCGCCGATGCCTCCGCCATCATCGCCATCCCAACGCACGACCCGGACGCCGAGGACCCGATCGATCGGCTGCATGCCGCACCTAAGCCGATACCCTCCGCCATCGCCATCTCCTGGGCGACGCCCGCGCTGTGCCGCAACGTCATCCGGCGGCACTGCGTCCCAGCGCCCTCGTCAAAGGTTCCGATCGGCCGTCACTCCGGGCTGGAATTCAACGCGAACCGCGCCTAACCTACGGTGATGGACGACCCATCACCCCCAGCACCTCGCGGCTGGCTTGAAGCCCTCGCAGAGAGCGAAGCCGAGCTTGCCGCCGGGCAGACTGTCCCGTCGGAGCCGATCATGCAGCGGCTTCGCGAGACTATCGCCCGGCTTGAGGCCAAGCGAGCCGGCGCGACCGCCCCTACGGATACAAGTCGCCGTTGATTGCCTACACGCCGAAAGCGGAGCGACAGGTTGATGACCTCCGCCGGTATTACGAGGACAAGGATCGGCCCGAAGCCGTTCGGGGCCTGTTCGCCGCGTTGGCGGATGCTGAACGGAAGATCGAAGCCAACCCTGCGAGCGGTCTGCCGGCGCCCCGCCCCTATCCAGGGCTGACGCTGCCGGGCCGGGTTTGGATCAAGGCGGGGCGATATTGGATCGCCTACCGCAAATCGCAGCCTCCGACCATCGTCGGTGTGTTCTATGAGTCGGCCAATATTCCCGGGCGGCTGTAGCGGGCGGCCTATATCCGGGGTCGTCATGCCCAAAACCGGAATCAAAGCCCTCGCTTGTTGAAAGTGTCCAACCCACAGGTCACATGTAATCATCCCGAAGAGGCTGCAATGGCCACCGCCCGATCATCCCGCGAGAACGTTCGCCGGCACCGCGACAAGCTGCGGGCGCAGGGATTGCGTCCAGTCCAGATATGGGTGCCCGACACGCGGTCTCCGGCCTTCGCCGCGGAAGCCCGGCGCCAGTCCGCCGCGGTCGCGTCCAGCGAGCAGGCCAACGAGGATCAGGCGTTCGTGGACGCAATCTCGGCAGAATGGCCGTAACGCGCGGCGAGGTCTGGACCGTCTCGGGGGGCAACAAGCCCCGTCCGGCCGTGATCATTCAGTCCGACCGGTTCAGCGAGACAGCGTCGATCACGTTGGTCCCCTGCACAACCGACCCGATCGAAGCGCCGCTTTTCCGGCTGGATCTGCTGCGGACAGCGGGAACGGGTTGCGGTTCCCCTGCCGCCTGATGGTGGACAAGATCACGACCGTCCCGACGGCGAATCTCGGGCAGCGCGTCGGGCGGCTGAGCGATGATGACCTCGTCCGCCTGAACCGAGCCGCCGTCGTGTTTCTCGGCCTTGTATAGCCCGGGCCTGTCAGCGAGGGCCGTTGGTAACCGCATGGCAGCCTTCGCCCTGGCCTCTCGCCGCGCCGCGGCCCGGACGGCATTGTCTTCGTCGACCGGCTGACCGTCTTCATCCGCCGGATCTTCGAGAGAGGCCCACCACCCCGGCTGGGCATAGGTAAACGGCACACCGCCGGCATCGATGGTCAGTATCTTCACGCCACGCCGCAACGGCCGCCCGGTCTCAGCGCTTTGGTTCGTATCAGGGGTAGTCCCGAGGGTGGCTCATGAGGATCGTCGTCAACGCGTGTGCCGCACCCGCCACCATGTCGCCCCGCCGCCAACTGCGACGAGTACCAGCGGCGCGATCAGCAGGTAAAGGTCCAATCCGCTCAAGGCTTCAGCCTCCCCAATACGGTCAATCGTCCCCGCCGATCCCCGCACCCGTCCCCTCCGCCCTGCGAGGCAACCGCTCGATCTCGGCCGCGGCAGCCTCCCGCGCGCGCCGCAATTCATAAAGCTGCTGCAGGTTCAGCCAAACCTCCGGCCCGGTCTGAAACCAATGACCGAGGCGCAACGCAGTGTCGGCGGTAATCGCCCGCTGGCGGTTGATGACCTGCGCCACCCGGTTGACCGGCACCGCGATCTGCCGCGCCAGTTCGGCGGCGCTCATGCCGAGTTCCTGCAGTTCGTCGGCCAAATGCTCACCGGGATGGATAGCCGTGCGTGGCTTAGACATGCTCCTCGCCCGGACCAAGCCGCCCTCAGGGACCGCCGCGGACTTCCCGCATGTCGGATTGCAGTTGCTTGATCTGCTTCCACATCACCGAGACCTGCTCGCCAAGCGTGCGCACATCGGCGCGCGTGTTCTCGTTGGCCCGCTCCACCGCGTCCACGGCGCCCATATTCACCGCGATATCGTCACGAATCAGCGTAACGGCATTCTCCAGACGATCGACGCGCTCCATGATGTCGGCGCGAGTCTTGCCCAACTCGGCCAGAAAGTCGGATCGCAGCCGCGTTTGCTCCGCCTTCAAGCCGGACAGGCCGGCTTCCAGCCGATTGTAGCCGGCTTCCAGCCCGGTAAAGCGGTCTTCCAGCCCGACAATGCGGTCTTCCAGCCTAAGGTGACCGGCTTCCAGCCCGGCAATGCGCTCTTCCAGCCCGGTGAAACGGGCTTCCAGCCCGGTAAAGCGGGCTTCCAACCGGATCTGCCCGGCTTCCAACCGAGCCAATGCCGCCAGGACAGGACTGTCGCTCATCGTATAATCCCTGCAAAGCCGAAGCACCCGGCCCCGGCCGATCATTAAATTACTATGCACGATCTACCCGTTCAAGACGGCTGCCGGCGCCCGGGGCGCGCCGCCGGACCCATGCGGGTCCAAACACCGCCCCCAGCCTCCCCCGCCCCGGTCACGCCGCCCACAAATGACCGGCGCGCGCCGCCGCCGTCTGCATGTTCGCGGAAATCGTCCCGGTCACCGTGCTCTGTTCCTCAACCGCCGCAGTCGTCGATGTCACGAACTCGCTGACCGCGTCGATCGACTGCCTGATGCCCGAAAGCGCCGCCACAACGTCGCCGGAAATCGAGCGGATGCCATTGATCTCCTTGACAATCTCCTCGGTCGCAGCCCTCGCCTGGTTGGCCAGTGTCTTCACCTCGTTGGCGACCACCGCGAAGCCGCGGCCCGCCTCGCCGGCGCGGGCGGATTCGATCGTCGCATTCAGCGCCAGCAGGTTGATCTGCCCGGCGATGTTGTTGATCAGATCGACCACCCGGCCCATCGCCTGAGCGGCCGCATTCAGCCTTTGCGTGGACTCATCGGCCGACGCCACGCGCTGCACCGCACTGGTCGCGGTCTCCTGCGATCGCACCATGGTCGACGAGATCTCGGTGATCGAGCTGCTGAGCTGGTGCGCGGCGGCGGCAACGCTCTCGATCAGCTCATTGAACTGGACCCGCGCGACCACCTGCGACGTCACTTCGGTGGCGAACTTGACGACCTTGAACGGCTTGCCGTTCAGATCGAAGATTGCGTTATACGTCGCGCGAAGCCATATCTCGCCGCCACCTTTGCCGATACGTTTGAACTCTCCGGCGCGGAACTCGCCCTTGGCCAGCGCGGACCAGAACGCCCGATACTCCGGGGTGTCCCGTTCCGCGGCCGGGACGAACATGGCATGGCGCTGCCCGGCAATCTCATTCAGCGCGTAGCCCGTCGCGCGCAGGAAATTCTCGTTCGCGGTCAGGATCGTGCCGTCGAGGCTGAATTCGATCACCGCCTGCGAGCGGTGGATCGCCTGGATCTGCCCTTGGGCGTTGGCGCTCTCCATGCGCGCTTCGGTCACGTCGGTGCCGAACTTCACCACCTTGAACGGCACGCCGTCGAGGTCGAGGATCGGGTTGTAGCTGGCCTGCAGCCAGACCTCGCGTCCGCCCTTGGCGATGCGCTTGAACTCCGCCGCGCTATATTCGCCCCGCTTGAACCCCGCCCAAAACTCGCGGTATGCCGGGGTGTCGCGATCCGCCGGCGGGACGAACATCGAATGATGCTGTCCGGCGATCTCGGCCAGGGTGTAGCCCATCGCACGCAGGAAGTTCTCGTTGGCCGTCAGGATCTTGCCGTCGAGGCCGAACTCGATCACCGCCTGGGATCGGCGGATCGCCTGCACCTGGCCGGCGGCATCGGCGCTCTCCACCCGCGCCTGCGTGATATCGGCGGCGATCTTGATCACCTTTGTCGGCCTGCCCTCGCCATCCAGGATCGGGTTGTAGCTGGCCTGCAACCAGATCTCGCGTCCGCCCTTGGCGATGCGCTTGAATGCGGCGGCCTGAAATTCGCCGCGGCGCAACCTGTCCCAGAACTGCCTGTACTCGGGCGTCTCGCGATCCGCCGGAGGCATGAACAGGGAGTGGTGCTTGCCGGCTATTTCGCCGAGCGTGTATCCCATCGTCCGCAGGAAGTTCTCGTTCGCCGTGACGACGGTGCCGTCCAGCGAGAATTCGATGAGCGCCTGCGAGCGGCTGATCGCCGATAATTCGGCTTCCAGCGCTTGAATCTGTGTGTTTGGCCTTAACCCGAACATGTCTGCTCCTGGTGCCGTAAGCCGCGCGCGGCGGCCATGCTCCCGGCCGGATGACCGGACGGGAGCGGCATAGGACAAACGGGTTAATCAAACGTAAACGCGGCCACGTTTTAGCGGGAGACGCCCGCACTGGTCAGGACCGCGAGCTCGGCCCGGATTTGCGTTGCCGCCAGCCCGCACTCCGCCAGCATCGCCGTGCTCCCCGCGACGATCAGGCACATCCCGGCTGTTGTCATCAGCACCGGCAGCCAGGTCAGCCCATCACGCGCGACGTGGTCCGCCGCGATGGCAAACCCGGCCAGCACGAAGCACACCACCGCGAAGAAATACAGCCGCACCGCCCGTTCGGCCAGCAGCGCCCGCTGCTCATGCCGGTGCAGCTCCCCGGCGGCCGGGGCCTCGCGGGTTTCCGCCAGTTTCCTCACCCGATCGACCACGCGCGCCAGCCGCACCAGCGCCGTGGCGATCAGCGACCCGGACGCCAGGATCAGCAGGGCCGGCGTGATCATCGCGGCGATGATCGCCTGGGCGGCCGAAAACCCGGTCATGGATCAGCCGCCCAGCGTCTCGTAGACGATCCCCAGCGTGGCGCCGCCAATCTCCGTCGTGAAATCGCCGGTGAGTTCCGCGGCGAACGTGGTCACCGATGTGATGACGCCGTTGGCCGCGCCGATACGCCGCCAGGCAGCGTCCTCGGTTCGCGCATCGACACCGCCGCAGGCATCGACGGCGACATGCACATCGAACCCCGCCGCCAGCGCATCCAGCGCCGTGCGCTGCACGACAATCTCGCTGGCCACGCCGGACAGGATCAGCACCCGGCGTCCGCTCGCCCGCAACGCCTCCACCAGCCCCGCATCGGCGAAGGCGGTCGTATGCGTTCTCAACCGAGGCTGTGGATCGCCCAGCGGCGCCAGCACCGCATCGCTGAACGCGCCCCCCGGCGGCACGGCGGACAGGAACACGGGCAGCTTATGCAACGCCGCCAGCTTCGCCAGCGCGCCGCTCGCCAGCCGCAAGCGCTCAGCCGGCAGGGTGCGGTTGTTCTTGACGATCTCCTCCTGCAGATCGAGGAACAGGACCGCACTGTTTTCTCGTGTCGGGATTTCCATCGGAATCTCCTTCGTTGTCTGCAGACCGGCCGTCATGCCAGTGCGCCGCCGCCGTCGATGTCGAGCACGGTGCCGGTCGCATATGGACTTGCCAGCAAGGCCAGCGCCGGTCCGGCCACGCTGTCCGCATCGCCGACAAGCCCGGCGGGCAACCGTGCCGCCGCCCTCGCATACATGCCCTCGCGCGCGGCATCCGCCATGCCGGCATAGGCGCCGGTCCCCTGGATCAACCCGGGCGAGACGACGTTGACCCGTACCGGTGCCAACTCCACCGCCAGCGCCCGGCCGAGCGATTCGATCGCCCCGTTGGCCGCCGCGACAATCGCCATGCCCTTCACCGGCCGCCGGCTGAACGCGCCGGAGACCAGCAGGATCGAGCGGCTGACCCGGGCGTGGCGCGCGCACAGGTATTGCGACCAGAACTTGCCCTCCATCGACTGCCTCGCATCCGCCACGCCGGCTGCCAGGAACGGGCCGGGCCGCACGAAGGCTGCCGTGACAACCAGATGGTCGATCAGCCCGAGGGCCTCGAAATACGCGCGGATCGAGGTCTCCGATCCGATGTCGAGGTCCCCGCTGCCCGCCGCGATCACCTCCGCACCCGACGCCAGGGCGCCGTGCGCGATGGCCGCGCCGATGCCGGATGTGCCGCCGATGACGGCGATTCGTTGTCCTTCGAACGAACTGCCAAACATTGAACTGTGCTCCCCGGTAGTGAACGGTCGAGGCCGGTCTTTCGCGTCGGAAAACATCGGCTCCGGGGCAGCACATTTCCAATAGCCCCTGCTGATATCGTATATTGCCTGGATGGATTTGCAGCGGATCGACCTCAACCTGATGGTAGCCTTCGAGGCCCTGATGGCGGAATGCAGCGTCTCCGCCGCCGCGATCCGGCTGGGTGTCAGCCAGCCCGCAATGAGCAGTGCGCTGGCCCGGCTACGGTCTCTGTTCGACGACGAACTGTTCGTTCGGTCAGGGCGCGTGATGCTGCCGACGGTGCGGGCGGTGCAGTTGGAGGCGCAGATCGCCCGCGCGCTCTCGCAGCTCCGCGCCGCGCTGGAGCCGCAATCGCCGTTCAACCCCGAAACGTCGCGTCGGGTGTTCAATGTCAGCGGTGGGGACTACGCCACCATGGTCATCCTGCCGCATCTGGCGGCGTGCCTGGCGGCGGAGGCGCCGTTGGTCGATCTCCGGTTCCGCTTCGTGGAGAAGGACGCGACGGTCGATCTGCTGGATTCCGACGCGCTCGATCTGGCGCTGGGGGTGTATCCCAATCCGCCGAAGCGGTTGGCCCTGCAGACTCTGTTCGACGAGACGTTTGTCTGCGTCGCGCGGCAGGACCACCCGGGCTTGCGGGATGGGATGACCCTGGAAGCGTTCGCCGCACTGCCGCATCTGCTGGTCACCGAGCGGGGCGATGCCGTGGGCGCCGTGGATGACGCGCTGGCGAAACTGGGGTTGGAACGCCGGATCGCGATGACCGTGCCGCATGTGCTCGTGGTGCCGTCGGTGCTGCCAAGCAGCGAAATGCTTGCGACGATTGGGGCACGAGCAGCCAACATGTTCGCCCGGGCCGTGCCGCTGGCGGTCTACGAGGCCCCGGTGACGCTGCCCGCCTGGAGGCTGTCGATGCTTTGGTCGCGACAGAAGGCGGGGGATCTGGGACTGGCGTGGCTGCGGGGGATTTTGGCGCGGATTGGTTCGCAGGTTTGAGGTTCGCAGCAAGGGCGGTTGGGCGCGCCGCACGCGCTGGAAGAGGTGGCCCGGCCAACCAGCCGGGCCATGACGACAATTCCCTCTAAACCCGCCGCAGATCCAGCGTCCGAGGATGCTCCCGCGACAGCTCCACCACCGGCTCCCGCATCGATCCGGGCGTATGCCCGAACGCGAAGAACCGCGACCGCCGCCGCGCCTCGGCCTCGTTCGCGTTCACCGGGAACGTCTCGTAGCTCCGTCCCCCCGGGTGCGACACGTTGTAGGTCAGCCCGCCGACGCTCCGCCCGTTCCAGGAATCGAACACATCGAACGTCAGCGGCGCATGCGGCCTTATCGTCGGATGCAGCGAACTCGGCGGATTCCACGCCTTGAAGCGCACGCCGCCGACGTACTCGCCAATGCGGTCCGTCGCACTCAGCGGCACCGCGGCACCGTTGCAGGCGAGCACATAGCGCTCGTTCACCCAGCCGGAGACCTTCGCCTGCACCCGCTCCACCGAGCTATCGACATACCGCGCGGTGCCGCCGGAGACCTGCTCCTCGCCCAGCACGTGCCAGGGTTCCAGAGCGTTCCTGATCTCAAGCTGCAGCCCGCGCAAATCCACCGTGCCGACATGCGGGAAGCGGAACGCCAGATGCGGCGCGAACCACTCCGGGTCCAACCCGAAGCCCAGGCTGCCCAGTTCGTCCAGCACCTCGCGGAAATCCTGCTCGACGAAATGCGGCAGCATGAAATCGTCATGCACCCGCGTGCCCCACTGGATCATCCGGCGCTCGTAAGGCCGCTCCCAGAACGCCGCCACCGCGGACCGCATCAGCAGGATCTGCGCCGCCGACATGCGCGCATGGGGAGGCATCTCGAACGCCCGGCACTCCACCAGCCCGCGCCGCCCGGAGGCGCTGTCCGGAGTATACATCTTGTCGATGCAGAATTCCGTCCGATGCGTGTTGCCCGTCATGTCCGCCAGGATATTGCGGAACAGGCGATCGGTGATCCACGGCGCGACGGGTTGCTTGGCTTTGACGTGGGAGAACGCGATCTCCAGCTCCGCCAGACTGTCCTGTCGCGCCTCATCCAGCCGCGGATGCTGGCTCGTCGGCCCGATGAACTGGCCGCTGAACAGATACGAAAGGCTGGGGTGGTTGTGCCAGAAGCCGACGACCGACTTCAGCAGGTCGGGGCGCCTCAGGAACGGCGAATCCTCGGCCCGAGCGGCGCCCATCACCACATGGTTGCCGCCGCCGGTGCCGACATGGCGGCCGTCGAGGTTGAACTTTTCCGTCGCCAACCCGACCTGCCGCGCCTCCTCATACAGCTCTTCCGTCAGCCGCACCTGATCGGCCCAGTTGTCGGACGGGTGAACGTTGACCTCGATCACCCCCGGATCAGGCGTGACCGAGAAGCTCAGGATGCGATCGTCTTCGGGCGGCTGGTAGCCTTCCAGCACCACCTTGCGGCCAAGCTCGGCGGCGGTTTCCTCGATCGCGGCAGCCAGTGCCAGCCAGTCCTCAGCCGCATACAGCGGCGGCAGGAAGACATGCAGCTTGCCCTCCCGCGATTCCACCGCCAAAGCGGTGCGGACGACATTGGGATCGCCCTGGCCGACGACCGGAAGCTCCTGCCGGACGGGACGGAAGTTTTCGATCCCGCCGCCGGGCGTCAGCCGCCGGTTCTGCAGCATCTGCCGCCGCGGCAACGGCGATTCCGGCGCGAACGGATCGGGCGGACTTTCGAAGTCGATCGTCGCCGGATCGGCCCAGGGCAGGCTGTCCAGCGGCAAGCGGAACCCGACAGGGCTGTCGCCCGGGATCAGGAACATCTCGCCGGAACGGAAGAACCATTTCCCCGACTGCCAGCGCCGCAGGCCGCCATCGATAACCCGGCGCAGCGGCAGCACGCTGCCGGCGACACTCGCGAGTCCCTGCTGGAAGACCCGCACCATGCGGGCGCGTTCGAGCGGATCCTTCAGCTTGGAGTCCTCGGCCACCACGTTGCCGGGCAATTGCCGCTCTTTCCAGAGGTAGTAGTAGATGTCCTCGTAGGCCGGAATGACCAGTGAGGGATCGACCTGCAGCCGCTCCGCCAGGCTGGCGGCGAACTCGGCCACGTCGTCCGCGGTCGCGCTATCCTGGTCGTCATCCGAAGCGAGCAGCAGCGGATTGGTCCAAATCGGCTCGCCGTCCTTGCGCCAGTAGGTGTGCAGCGCCCAGCGCGGCAATTGCTCGCCGGGGTAGTGCTTGCCCATGGCGTGCGACAACGCCGCACCCGGCGCCCAGCGGTCCATCAGCCGGCGGATCAGCCGCCCGGCATAGGCCCGCTTCGTCGGCCCGAGCGCGTCGGTGTTCCACTCCGGCGCGTCCATGTCGTTGGCGGCGATGAATGTCGGCTCGCCGCCCATGGTCAGGCGCACGTCGCTGCGGGTCAGAGCGCGATCGACAGCGGCGCCCTGCGCCAGGATCGCCTGCCATTGCGCCTCGGTATACGGCTTCGTGGTGCGCGGCGTCTCCTTGATGCGCTTGATCGACATTTCGAAGCCGAAAGTGACCTCGGCCTTCTCCACCAGCCCGGTTATCGGCGCGGCGGAGATCGGGTCCGGGCTGGCGGCGAGCGGGATATGGCCCTCGCCGCAGAACAGGCCGGAGGTGGCGTCAAGGCCGACCCATCCGGCGCCCGGGAGGTAGACTTCGGCCCAGGCGTGCAGGTCGGTGAAGTCGGCCGTCGGACCCTCGGGCCCCTCCAGCGGCTTCACGTCGGCGACGAGCTGGATCAGGTAGCCGGAGACGAAGCGGGCGGCCATGCCGAGGTGGCGCAGCACCTGCACCAGCAGCCACGCGGAATCGCGGCAGGACCCTTTGCCGAGGTCGAGGGTTTCCTCCGGCGTATACACCCCCGGTTCGAGGCGAACGATATAGGCGACGGCGTGCTGGACCAGTGTGTTCAACTCGACCAGCTTATCGACCGTGCGCTTTTCCTCGCGCGGGATAGCCGCCAGCAGCGCGGTCAAATGCGGACCGGCGGGTTCGGCGATGCGGAACGGCGCAAGCTCCTGGTCCAGCACCGGGTCGTAGCCGAACGGGTAATTTTCCGCCTCGGGTTCCAGGAAGAAGTCGAACGGGTTGATCGTCACCATGTCGGCGACGAGGTCCACGGTCACCTCGAACCGGTTCACTTTCTCCGGGAAGACGACGCGGGCGAGGTGGTTGCCCTGCGGGTCCTGCATCCAGTTGATGAAGTGCGGCTCCGGCTCGATCGTCAGGTCATAGGACAGGATCGCCGTCCTGGCCTGCGGCGCTGGACGCAGCCGTATGGTCTGTGGACCGAGCGAGACCAGCCGGTCGTAATGGTACGAGGTCTTATGCGTCAGAGCGACGTGCAGCGGCATACTTTTACTCGGGGAGTTGGGAATGGAAAGGGATGTTGCATTGCACCAGGGGGCAAGGCAACCTCCTTCATCAAACGGTCAGCAATAAGCGGCGGCCGGATCGGCGTAATCGGCTGTGTCCGGGCAGGCTGCCGTTAGCCTTTCCCCTTCCAGAGCGCCCCCATCAGAGCGTTGCTCGGCAGGTTCCTGTCCACGACCTTCCGTGCCTCGTCGCCGCCCACAACCGGCAGTCCGGCCGGGTCGAGCAGGCCTATTTGCACCAGGACCGAAGCCTGGTCCCAGTAGATGTGCTCGTGCACCAGCTTGTCGCCCTGGAACTGCACGATGGCGACCATCGGCACGCTGACGGCCCGGCCCGTCGGCGCGACCCCCGGCAGCATCCAGTCGATTTCCGTCGTGTGCGTGAACCGCGCCACAAACTCATCCACCAGCCGATCGGCTCCAACCGTCCGGCTGACGGGGTCGAGGGTGAAGTCGGGCGGGTTCACGCCGATGAAGTGGTTCGCGTAGAAGTGCCGCAGATCGTGCTGCCCGACCCCGCCGGTCATGGTCGGGATGTGATTGACATAAGGCTGGTCCACCATCGTCGCCATGGTGGCGTCGACGTCCCGGGTCTCGAACTCGTAGCGGCAATGCGTTTCCCACAGCGCCACGAGATCATGGTCCGCCATCCGTCGCCCTCCGTGTGGTCCGAAGCGTCAGGCTGTGCGCGAAGGTCCCGCGCCGCCCATCAGCTTGCCGAGAATGCCGGCGAGGTCGACCATCTGCGGCGGCGTCTGCGCCGGCACCTGGCCACCCGGGGTCAGGTGATCGACGACATGCGGGATCGCCTGGGCGAGCACGTCGCGGATGGCCTCCGGCGTGGTGCCGGCCTGTTGCGCCCAGCCCTGAAGCTGCTGGTGCGAGAAGACCGAGCCGACCTGATCCACCGTTATGGGCTGGTTCGTCCCGGTGCCCACCCAGGATTGCACATAGGTGCCGAGGCCGGCGTTCTGGAACTTCTGGATGATCGCGGCGACGCCTTCCTTGTCACCGTCCTTCACCGCCAGCACCTGCTGAAGGACGCCGTTCAAAATGGATGAGGACTGCGCCTGTCCGCCGCCGCCAAGAACGCCTTGCAGTATCTGACCGACGAATCCGCTCATGATCGTGTGTCTCCGAAGTTGGTTGATGCGATGACGTCAGCCGAACCGGGGTCCGCCGCCCGGTCCGGCGACCGAACCGCGGCGGCCGACATAGACCCGGTAGATGGCCAGGATGATGACCGCCCCGACGACCGAGCCGACGAACCGCGCGGTCTGGTCGCCACGGTACCAGCCGACGGCGCGGCCAAGGAACGTCGCCAGCTCGGAGCCGCAGATGCCCAGCAGGATGGTGATGATGAAACCGCCCGGATCCCGGCCCGGCATGATAAACTTGGCGATGGCTCCGACAATGAAACCGATGATCAAGGCCCAGAAAAATCCCAGCATTCAGGCAAGCTCCCCGGTTTTTCCCGGCCTTGTGGCCGGAGTTGATGTCTTGCTCCTAGCAGGACATGCCGGTGTGGAGCAGTCGCGAAGCTGTAGATTGTATGGTTGTCACGACCAATTTACGCACCGGGACATCGTAATATTGTAGTTATTATTTGAATTTCGGGTGTAGGCGCGGCTCACCTCTCATACGCCAGCCGCAATCCGGGCCCGTCCCACGGCATCGACACCAATTGCCCGGTCCCGGACAATGTCATGTAAGCGGTCTTCAGGTCCGGGCCGCCGAAGCAGATATTGGTGCAGAACAGATCGGGCATCGGCACCTGCCTCACCAGGCCGCCCGCCGGCGCGATGACGCTGACCGAGCCGTTCACCAGGGTCGCCACGCAGATGTTCCCGGCGGCATCCACAGCCAGGCTGTCGAAGCGCTGGAACCCGCCGAGCCCGGCCATCAGCCGCCCGCCATGCGGGGACGGGAAGGGGGCTTTCTCCAGCACGGCGGGTGCTTTCACGTCGAACGCCCACAGCCGCGCGGTCTCGGTTTCCGCGACGTAGAGGGTCTTGCCGTCCGGCGACAGGCCGATGCCGTTGGGCGTCAGGATCGGATGCACGACCTCGGTGATACGGGAGCCGTCGGCGAGGGCGTAATAAACGCCGCCCCAGTCCCGGTCGCGCGCCCGGGCCTTGCCCAGGTCGGTGAAATAGAAGCCGCCCAGCCCATCGAACACGATGTCATTGGGGCCGAGCAGCCGGTGCGGGCCGCAACGGTCGTACAGAATGGAGACGGTGCCGGTCACGGGATCGACCCGCTCGATCCGCCCGCCGGTGTAGTCGGAGGCCGGGCCGCCGGGACGGAGCAGGTTCTGTTCCAGCCGCCACTGGAAGCCGCCGTTGTTGCAGACGTAGAACGCGCCGTCGGGCCCCACCGCCAGGCCGTTCGGGCCGCCGCCGGTACGGGCCACGACCTCGGTGCGGCCGTCGGGTTGGACGCGGGTGACGGTCTGGCGCTCGATTTCCACCAGCACGATCGAGCCGTCCTGCATCGCCACCGGACCTTCCGGAAAACGCAGGCCGGTGGCGATGACGCGGATGTCGGGCATATCGGTTCCTCCTGTGGCTGCTCAAACAAATCCAGTCCTGCGCGCCCAGGCTCCCCGACGAACCTCCCGCACGGGCGAACAACACTACGATGCATTCTGTATAACAGTGTGGCCATAAGCACGGGATCTGTCACGCCGAGTGATGCCGGCTGTCCTGCGCCTTGCGCGGACCGGGTATCTTTGCCAAGACGAAAGGTGCCGGCAGGATACGGCGAATCCTTCGATCTGAGTTCCGGAGCCGTATTTGCCTCTCTACCCGGATGCGGAAACCAAAGTTAAGGCCAACCTCAGAACCATTGAGGCGGGCGGCCGGGCGCCCCTGGTGGCTATTGGGGCGTTCACCGAACAGCAGTGGGACAACATCAACGCTGTTCGACGCGGCCTGCGGTTATATGAGATCGAGAGCCGGGAGATTGTCTTCATCGGGCGACATCTTTACGCGAGCCGGGTCAAGGACGGATACACGATTGACGACATTGGATGCAGATCGAGAGCGCCCTTTCGTCTGCGTCCGTAGTGGTCGCCAATCCGAAAATGACCGCCATGGAGAACCGGCACGGCCGGACGGATACGGCAACACCGTGCATGACCGGGCGATTTTCGAATGCACCCAGAGGAAACCACGCGCCGAACTGTTCTCTGTCATTCCCAAGAGGGACAGCCAGAAGCCCGTAACAAAAAAGGCCCACCGTTAGGTGAGCCTTTCGGTGGATGATCTCGGGTAACTAGCGTATCCGACGCCCTCATCCAAAGCGGGACTTAGGCAACCCCGAGGGAAGATTCAATAGGATATTTCCATCCGACAGGCTCGCATCGCCAGGGTCGTGAAGCGCGTCTCGGTCAGAGTTCCGAAACGGCCTCACCGCCTCTGCAAGTGAGCCGGCGTGACAATCCGCCGCTGCACGTAAACCTTTTATTCATCTTTTTCGGGCATACCGGCGCGTGATGTTGCCGATGCGCCTGTCCAACCACCCCGACACCGCTCCTTTGACCGCCGCCGCCCTGTTGCTGGCGGTGGCGCTCGGCTGCGGCCTCATCGTCCCGCCTTTCTTTTGGGTCACGCTGGCCGCCTGCATCATCGCCGGCATCCTCGTCCTGGCGTTCCTCCACCCCACCGGCTTCTGCGTCGCCTGGCTGCTGGTCACCGGCATGAGCCTGGAAATGACCTTCGCCGACGTGGTGGGCGACGAAACGTTCCAGCCGGTAATAGCGGCGGTCAAGGGCATCGGGATCGTCCTGGCGAGCATCTGCGCGCTGCGGTTTGGCCCGCGGCTCGACCCGCTCAACCCGGCCTGGGCCTACCTGGCAATGCTGGCCGTCGGCTTGGTGCACGGGCTGCACCCGGGCCTTACCCCCGGCGAAAGCGTCCGGTCATTCGTCGGCTCCGCCGCGCCCTTCGCCTTCTGCTTCTGCCGCCTGCCGCGCAACTGGCCGCACACGATGATACGGGCTGTCGCCTGGTGCCCATCCGTCGCCATCGCCGCCTCGGTGCCGCTGGCCATGGCCGGCATCAGGCCGCTGTTCGTTGACAGCGGCGGCGCGCGGCTGGGCGGATTGGGGCACCCGGCATTTCTGGCCGGAGTCTGCCTGGCGGCGATCTATGCCTGCCTGATCCTGCTGTACCGCCACGGCCGCCGCCGCGATCTGGCGCTTCTGGCGGTGAACTTCGCGCTCCTGCTGCTGACCGGCGCCCGCGCCCCGTTGGCCTACGCCGTTGCCGTCACCGGGATAAGCCTCGTGACCATCCGCTCCACCGTCTTCCCGCTGCACCGCCGCCTGTTGCTGATCCTGGCCGGGACGGCCGCTGCGCCTGTGCTGCTGCTGTTCGCCGGCGACCTGTCCGACATCCGCCTGTTCAACGTCGTCACCAACTATGCCGGCGACCTCAGCGGGCGCGGCCTGTTATGGCCGGCGTTCGAGGCAGCCTCGGCACAATCCCCCTGGTTCGGCTGGGGCATCGGCGCCGGCAACGCGGTGATCCCGCCGGACGGCCCGATCGCCCGCATGTTGCACACCTGGGCGGCCCATAACGAGTACCTCCGCATGGAGGTCGAGGGCGGACACGTTGGCCGGGCGGCCTTCATCGGCCTGTTCGCTGCCTGGGTTTTTGTCCATACGCGCGTCCTGTGCGCCTCGGACCGCCGGATCATGCGGCTGGTGTTTGCCGCGTTAGCCTGCCATGCCGTCACCGACAATGTGCTGATCTCAACCCCGGCCTGCGTGCTGTTCGCGCTCGCCGCCGCGGTGTTTGCTCCTCAGCCCCGATTGGCCTTGCCCGATTCCGCGCCGAAGGTTTAGGCATCGGCCACACATCTTTGCCGGAGCACCCCATGCGGCGCCTTTGCCTTGCATTCTTCTGCGTTGCCGCCATCGGCGGTTTTGCCGCCTCGGCCCGGGCGGCCGGCATCGCCTTCGTGGTGAATTCGAACGGCGCCTCGATCAGCGTCATCGACATGGCGACACAAAAGGAAGTGCGCCGCATCCCCAGCCTGCGGGAGCCGCATCACCTGATCCTCAGCCCCGACGGCAAGAGCCTGCTGGTGGGCGACACCGCCGGCAACCAGATCATGTTCATCGATCCGAACACCGGGGAGGTGCAGAAGCGCCTGCCGGTGGCGGACCCGTATCAGTTGCAGTTCAGTCCGGATGCGAAGTTCCTCGGGGTGAACGGCCTGGCGCGCAACCAGGTGGATATCTACGATGCTGCCAGCATGAAGCTGCTGAAACGCTTCCCGGTGGTGGCGACGCCGAGCCACCTGACCTGGTCGCCGGATTCCTCCACCGTGTTCGTCAGCCTGCAGGACAGCGACAAGCTGGCGGCGTTCGACCTGCGGACCATGACCGAGAAATGGACCGTGCCCGTCGGCAAGACGCCCGCCGGCGTGCTGTGGCTGAACGGCCGCGTGCTGGTGGCCGATATGGGCACCGACTACGTCGCCGTGGTGGATCCGGTGGACGGCAAGGTGGTGGACCGCATCGTCACCGGCAAAGGCGTGCATCAGTTGTTCCTGTCGCCCGACCGGAAGATCCTGTGGGTCAACGACCGGGCCGGCGGGACGACCGTCTCGGTGGACGCCGCGACGCTGAAGGTCATTCGCAGCTATTCCGTCCCCGGCGGTCCGGACGACATCGATTTCGCGCCCGGCGGCAAGCTCTGGATCACCCGGCGTTGGGCGGAGAGCGTGGCGGTGCTCGATCCGGTCACGGGAACCTTTGAGACGATCGCGGTGGGGCGCTCTCCGCACGGGCTGTTCCTGAACGCCCGGGCTCCGTCGCCGATGGTGGTCTCCAGCCGCTGATGGGCGATCCGTTCGACCTCGCCGCCGGGTGGCTTGAAGAGCATGCGCTGATCCCGGCGCTGTATTGGCTGGGACTGATGAACTGGGAGGACGTGTCGTACGGCTGGGCGCTGTTCGCCCTGTACGGCATCGCCCAGGTGGTGTTGACCTTCGCCGTCTGCCTGCCGCTGGAGCGCTGGCGGCCGGTGGAGCGCTGGCCGGACAGCCAGGCCGTTTGGGTCGATGTGCTGTACACGCTGCTGTCGCGCGTCGGCGTGTTGCCGTTCGTTACTTACGTGCTGTTCTACCGCGCCCAGGTGGCGGTCAGCGGCTGGATGGCCGATCAGGGCTGGGTGCCCCCGACGCTGGAGGGGCTGTTTCCGGCGCTGCTCGGGCAGCAGGTTCTGGTGTTCGTTATTTATGCAATCATCCTGGACTTTGCGGATTACTGGCGGCATTGGCTGGCGCATCGGTTTCGCTGGTGGTGGGCGCTGCACTCGCTGCACCATGCGCAGCGGCAGATGACGTTCTGGTCGGATGACCGGAATCATGTCCTGGACGATCTGATCGCCTTTGTCTGGTTCGGCGTCATCGCTCTGCTGATCGGCGTGCCGCCGCTGCAGTTTCCACTGCTGGTATTGGTGCTGCGGTTCCTGGAGTCTCTCTCGCACGCCAACGTGCGGCTGTCGTTCGGCTGGCTGGGGGAGCGTCTGCTGATCTCGCCGCGATTCCACCGCGCGCATCACGGGGTGCTGGCGGCGGGGCAGCGAAGCTGCAATTACGGGGCGGTGCTGCCGTGGTGGGACATGCTGTTCCGGACTGCGGATTTTTCCCGCGAGTACGTGCGCACGGGCGACCCGTCGGGGGAGGAGGCACTGGCCACCGGGACGTGGGCGGAGCAGCAGATGGCGGGACTGCGGCGGCTGGTGCGGCACGGAATGTGATTGCGCGGGCGCTTCCTTAACCGCTTGTTAACACATATATTGGATAATGTCGGCACGCTGTCGATGGAGCATGGAATGAGCGAAGAGCCTGACAACCTGATACTGGTCTATCTTCGCAGGATTGATGAAAAGCTCGATCGCCTGGCATCGGCCGTTGGAGACATCGGGCGGCGCGTAACGTCGCTGGAAACCAAGGTTGTCCTCCTGCATGGCGACTTCGCTGCGCAATCCGAGCGGATCGACCGTATCGAAGTCCGGCTTGACCGGATAGAGCGCCGGCTGGAGATCGTTCCCGCCTGACGGTCGAGTTTCCCTCGGACGCGCGTCATGGCACCATGAGCGCGCAGGAGGCAACAGGCCATGAACGACGTGTCTACGACGCAGCCGCTGGACGGCAAGGCGATGGCCGAACTGGCGGAGCAACTCAACCAGTTGCTGAAGCTGCGCACCTTTCCCATCGGCATGAAGCTGTTCGCCGACGTCGCCGAGATGGAAGCCATCCCCGGCCTGCGGCGCCCGGCGCCGGGAAAAACCTTCTCGACCTGCCAGCTCGTCACCCAGTCCCGCATGGCGGGCTTCACCCTCGGCATTACCACCGAAAACGTGCCACCGTTCTCAAGCTGCAGCAGCGTCATCGGTCTGGACGCTCCCGGCGAGATCTACACCTCCGGCCGCAAGATGGAGGGCGTGTGGTTCGAGAACCGCGACGCCGCCGCCGCGCATCAGGCGCAAATGCCGCGCGTGCCGGCAGGGACATATAACGGCCTGGCAATTTCACCGCTGCGCACCGGGCGGCTGGACCCGCCGGATGTGTGCCTGTTTTACGGCAACCCGGCGCAGATGATCCTGTTCATCAACGGCCTGCAATGGCGCAACTACCAGCGCTACGATTTCAGCATCACCGGTGAAAGCGCCTGCGCCGATAGCTGGGGCAGCGCGCTGAAAAACCGCAAGGTCAGCCTGTCGATCCCGTGCTACGCCGAGCGCCGGTATGGCGGCGTCGCGGACGACGAGATGCTCATGGCCTGCCCGCCGGAGGATCTGCAACGCGCGGTGATCGGGCTGCACGGCCTGTCGAAAGCCGGCCTGCGCTACCCGATCATGCCGTTCGGCCCGCAGGCCGAACCGGGCGAGGGGATGGCGAAAAGCTACGCCGGAAAGACCTGAGACGGCCTGCTTGGCGTTGAAGGACCCTGCATCGGCATTTCCCCCACCGAGCGGAACCGGGCAGCTTCCTCCGCTTTCCGATGGAGCGACTCCGTGGTTTCCCGCAGCAGCCTGACGCGGGCTTCGTGCCGGGCATGGGATTGCGAGCGAATGGCCCACGCGGAAACCGCCACAAGCATGGCCGCCACGATAGCCGCAAGGTCAGTTGATAGCAGGTTCATCGCTGATAACCTTCATCATCTTCCAGTTGCCGTACGGCCGAGCGCGGTTTGCGTCCAGACCGAGGCACGGCCACTGACCGGTTGTTCTCAATGGTCGCAAGCCTAACCATTGCATCTATCATTTGTCGACGCGCAAGCGCCTCAATATGACGTTCCTTCGTCGTTGCTCGAAGATGTGATACGCCCAAAGACATCGCAAGGGCCGCTATTGACGCCCATGCGGGCACACCGCATTCAATCGCAGTCAAACACGCGCCGAGGCAGGCCACCGTGACAATGCCGTCATGGTGGCCTTTCAGTGCGCGGAGGGTTCCGGGGAGCAGCATGCAGCGGCGCACATCCTTCTTGCGCCCCCACAAAACCGCCAAATAGTTAAGATCGGCTTAACGCGACCCTATTTCCGCCAATCCACCTCGAAACGGCAGAACGGACCGCCGCAAGCCTCGCAATCCGTCTCGACGGCACGGGCACGGGGTGACACCAGAACCTGGAACAGCCGCTGGAACACCGCGGCATGCCACGTGCAGACCGGCTTGGAGGCACGCTCGCCCGCGCAGAGTGGATTGCCGGTCAGGGTGAACACCGTCGGCGATCCCGCCTTGCCGGTGAACTTGCCCGTCCCGGCGAAGGTCCAGGAATGAGCCTTGATCGCCGGCACGAACGCCATCGCCGCCAGCCTCGCCGGCAGCAGCTTCAGCAGCACCTGCGCCGGCTTGGGGATGCGGTTGGCCAGGATGTAGTCCGCGGTCAGCCGCCCGGATTCGGCCATCAGCGCGATGCCCTCCTCAGGCGAGGACACCGCCCGAATCGCCTGATGCAGCCGGGCGACGCGGCGCTGATCGACCATTTTCTCAGGCGGGTCGATCAACCAGTCCGCCACCCCGGCCGTCGCGAAGACCGGGGCGCATACCTCGTACAGTCCCGCGTCCTTCAGCGCCTCGATTAGCTGAAGGACGGAGTTCGGTCCGATGACCCCGGGTATCGAGGGGTCATCGGTCAGCCCGTGCATCGAACGATCAATCCGCGCCGGCTGCGTCATCGGTCTCGGCCATCTGCTCGGTGCCGCCACCGCAGGCCATCACCACCGCCGGCGCCTTCGCGCCGCTGGCTTCGATCGCGTCCATCTGGTCGCGCCCGCCGCCGCAAGCGGAAACCGCCGACAACGGAATCAACGGCTTCGCCTTGCGCGAGGTGTCGGCCGCGGCAATCCAGTCGCTGGTCTGCGCCTCGGCCAGCTTGCGGCCCTCGTCGAAGTGGAAGTTGACCTTCTTCTTCGACTGCGGTCCCCAATAGCCGACCTTGCCGAGATCGTAGAACTTGCGTTCGAAACCGGACTTGAGGAAGGCCTTCAGGCAGCCCAGCAGATAGCGCCGCCGCGCGCCCTTGCCGGCCCACGGGTAGTGGAACAGCGCCTTCTTCATGTAGAAGCGGCGGTAGTTGTTCATCACGCGATCCAGCAGCTCACTGCGATCCATCGCATTGGGCTTCATGATCGGCGTAACGAAGTTGTACTTGTCGAAGTCGAAGATCTCGACCTTGTCCTTCATCTCCTGGAACAGCGAGGTGAACGGCCACGGCGTATACATCGACCAGTTCGCCAGGTCGGGACCCCATTCCACCGCCATGCGGTAGGTCTCTTCCAGCGTCTCGGCCGTCTCGTTCTCAAGCCCGACGATGAACTGCGCTTCGACAACGATGCCGGCGTCGCGCAGCAGCTGGATCGCCTTCTTGTTGTCGGAGATTTTCGTCTCTTTGTTGAACAGGTCGAGCTTCAACTGCGCCGCGGCTTCGGTGCCGAGCGACACATGGATCAGGCCGGCCTTGCGGTACAGCGGCAGGTATTCCTCGTCGCGCAGGATGTCGGTCACGCGGGTGTTGATGCCCCACAGAACCTTCTCGTTCAGCCCGCGCTCGATCAATGCCTCGCAGAACTGGATGAACTTCTTGCGATTGATCGTCGGTTCCTCATCCGCGAGGATAAAGAAGCCGATATCGTACTTCTTATAGAGGGTCTCGATCTCGTCCACGACCTTGATCGGGTCGCGGAAGCGATAGTCGCGCCAGAACTTCCACTGCGAGCAGAAGGAGCAGGTGAACGGACAGCCACGCGCCATGTTCGGGATCGCGACGCGGCAGTTCAGCGGGATGTAGCGATATTTATCCCACTCCAGGATGCCCCAATCGGCTTCGATCGAGTCCAGGTCCTTGATTGTGGGCGCGGCCGGCGTGGCGACGATCTGCGCACCCTCAGCCAGCGTTTCCGTAAACGCCAATCCCTTGACCTCATGCCGATCGGCCGGCCAGCGGCCCTGGTCGATCAGGCGGACGAGGTTGATCAGGATCTCCTCGCCCTCACCGCGGACGATGGTGTCGATCCAGGGCGCCTCGGTGAGGACCTGCTGATACATGAACGTGGCGTGGATGCCGCCGAGCACCGTCACCGTTTTCGGCGCGACCTCCTTGGCGATCTGCAGCACACGCTCGGCCTTGTAGATCGAGGGGGTGATGCAGGTGCAACCGACAATATCGGGCTGTTCGGCCTTAATGATGTCACGCAGGTCGTCGTCCGAGATGTTGTTGGTCATCGCGTCGACGAACCGCAGATCGCTGAAGCCGGCGGCTTTCAGCGATCCGGCGAGGTAAGCGGCCCAGGCAGGCGGCCAGTTGCCGGCAATCTCGGCGCCGCCGGAATGGTAGTTCGGATGAATGAGCAGGATACGCACGCTGAATGACCTCCCGATCTGTCAAGCATGGTTGACGGTCGGGGTGACACCTGACATTGACGCAGATCAAAGGCAATAGATTAAGCAGCCGGGGCGGTTCAGGGCGGCGCGAAAGCCGCTATGGTTACGCGATGAGCGATGATACGATTTTTGCCCTCGCGTCCGGCTCCGCCCGCGCCGCCATTGCGGTGATGCGGATCAGCGGGCCAAGCGCCAGGCAGGCAACAGCCGCGCTTTGCTGCGGCGCGACGCCGGTTCCACGCCATGCCTCGCTGCGGCGGTTGCGCGATGCGTCGGGCGACGTGTTGGATCAGGCGCTCGTCCTGTGGTTCCCCGGCCCTGGCACTTATACCGGTGAAGATTGCGCCGAGCTTCATTTGCATGGCGGCCGTGCGGTGATCGAAGGGGTCGCGGATGCTCTGGTCGCGGCTGGCCTGCGTCCGGCCGAACCGGGGGAGTTTACCCGGCGGGCGTTCCTGAACGGCCGTATGGATCTGGTCGAGGCGGAGGCGGTGCATGACCTGATCTCCGCGGAGACCGAGGCGCAGCGGCGCCAGGCGTTGCGCCAGATGGAGGGGGCGCTCGGCGCGATCTACCAGGACTGGGCGGACCGTCTGCGGGGGATATTGGCGTATCAGGAGGCGCTGATCGATTTCCCGGACGAGGACCTGCCTCCGGAAGTGGAGGACCAGCTTCTGGCGACCTTGCGTGCCGTCCGGGCGGAGATCCGCGATCATCTGGACGATGCCGGACGTGGGGAGAAGCTGCGGGAGGGGCTGTATTTCGCCATCACGGGCGCACCCAATGTCGGAAAATCCACTCTGATCAACGCTTTGGCCGAACGCGACGTAGCGATCGTCTCGGCAGTTCCCGGCACCACCCGGGATGCGTTGGAGACCCGCGTTGTCCTCGGCGGGGTGCCGGTGACACTGGTCGATACTGCCGGCTTGCGGGAGACGACGGACAGCATCGAGGCGGAAGGGGTTCGCCGGGCGCTGGCCAGGGCGGAGGACGCCGATTTGGTCCTGACGGTGGTAGAGGCGGGGGCTGAAGCGGTTCCGGCGGGCTCGGACCGGCACGTTCTGGTCGCGAACAAAGCCGATATGGGACTGCCAGGCCCGGCGGGGGCAGTGCGGATCAGCGCGAAGACAGGGGAGGGGATGGCTGACCTTCGCAATGGTCTCGCTTCCACGGCGCGGTGGATGACGGAATCCCGGGGCGCTCCGCCATTGACCCGGGCGCGGCACCGGGCGGCGCTGTTGGCAGCGTCAGGTCACCTGGAAGACGCCGAACGGGCCGAACTGCCGGAGTTGCGGGGAGAGGATCTGCGCCTGGCGATGCGCGAGTTGGGGCGAATCACCGGCCATGTCGGTGTGGAGGATATCCTGGACACGGTATTCCGGCAGTTTTGCATCGGGAAGTAGCGGCGCCACGGCGAAGTATGGCCGGACGCCGGCGTTCATCCCGGCATCGCAATCTACCTCCGGCTGTTACTCCCGTGGTCCCATGCCCGCAGGAAATTCGATCCGGGGTTGGTGCTGTCGAAGGCGTGCAGGCCGAGATCCTCGGCGAGGCCGATGCAGCAGAGCTGCCCGCGCACCGAATTGCCTGCCTCGTCAAGCCGCGGCGAGAACACGCCGATGCCGAGCTGCCGATTGACCACCGCCACGATGCCGCCGCCAACGCCGCTTTTGGCGGGTAGTCCGACCCGGCAGGACCATTCCCCAGCCGCATTGTACATACCGCAGGTGAACATCACCGATAACGTGTCGCGCACCGGATCGACACCGAAGACCTCGCGCCCCGTCACCGGGTTGGTGCCGACATTGGCGAGGGTGACGCCCATCATCGCCAGGTCGATGGCGGTGACTTTGATGGAACATTGCCGGAAATACAAATCGAGGACGGCCTCGACGTCAACGTCGAAGACGCCGGCTGCGCGCAGCAAGTGACCGATCGCACGGTTCCGGTGCCCGGTTTCGTTTTCTGAACGGAACACCGCTTCGTCAATGTCCAGCGGCCTTCCCGCGGCATCGCCGAGTTTGGCCTTCAGCCGGTCGAAGGCGGACGGACCCAAAGCCTGTAGCAAGCGGCCGCACACCGCGATCGCGCCGGCATTGACCATGGGGTTGAACGGACGGTTCGTGCGCGGATCGAGTTCGATCGCGTTGAAAGGATCCCCGCTCGGCTGCACGCCAACGCTGCGGTAGGTTGCGTCACGGCCGATGGTATCGAGAAGCATCGCGAAGGCGAACGGTTTTGCGACGGATTGGATGGTGAATTCATGGGCAGCGTCGCCCAGACTGGACACCCGGCCCCGCGGGTCGGCCACGGCAATGCCGAACAAATCGGCGGGCACCTTGGCCAGCTCCGGGATGTAGCTGGCCAATTCCCCGGCGGTGTTGGCTTTCAGTTCGCCATGCAGCGCGGCAATGAGGTTGTCGAGTTCGGCGCTGAAAGGGTTGGGTTCCGCCATTTTCTGTTTCCTCCCAAATAAACCAGGCCGACACATCAGCAAAATCCGCGCCGCATGGGTGGTCGGTCCCGGTAATGTGTCATCGTGATCGGTGGCTACGCCGGGATGTTGACTCCATAGCCGCGGAGGTGCCCCATTCCTACCACGCATTGATTACCCGGGGGATGGCATGATTGAACCCTATACCGCCGTCGAACTGATCCCGAGCTTCTGGGGCATCCGCCGCCGCGAGGACATGGGAAAGAACCTCGAGCACCTGGAAAGCCTGACCAAGGCGGCGTTCTGGCTGTCCAACCTCGACATTCCGGTCCGCCTGATCGCCATTCCCGAAGGCGCGCTGCAAGGCTTCAACGACGAGGTTCTCGACGTCGATCATGCCGAGTTCGCCCGCACCTGCGCCATCGACATCCCCGGCCCGGAAACCGATCGCATCGGCCGTCTGGCCCGGCAGTGGGGCTGCTTCATTATCGCCCAGGCCAAGGCGCGGCACGAAGACTGGCCGGACCGGTTTTTCAATGTTGGCTTCATCGTCGACCCGGACGGCAATGTTATTCTCAAGCACTACAAGATCTCGGCGCTGCTGCCGTGCGAGCGCTCGGTCTCCCCGCATGACGTGTTCGATTGGTGGATCGAGAAATACGGCCGCACCTTGCAGGCGTTCTGGCCGGTCGCCGACACCGCCATCGGCCGGCTTGGGATCATGATGGCGATGGAGGGCAGCTACCCCGAGAACGGCCGGGGCCTCGCGCTGAATGGCGCGGAAGTGGTTTACCGCGCCTCCCTGCCGGCGCCGTTCACGGAAAACGATTTCTTCGAGATCTCCAACCGGGCGCGAGCGCTGGAGAACAATATGTATGTCGTAGCGCCTAATATCGGCGGCTACCACCTTTATCCCGACAGCGAAACGCCGATCGACGCGGGCGGCGGGCAGTCGATGATCGTGGATTATCGCGGCGCAATCGCCGGCAAGCAGCGCGACACCAACGGCTCCACGTTCGTTGCCGGCGTGATCAATATCGAGGCGTTGCGGCACCATCGGCAGAGCGCCCAGGTGACCAACTGGGCCAAGGACATCCGCGCGGAACTGGCGCAGATCATTTACGAGCAGCCGATTTACCCGAAAAACCTGTACGCCGACACGATCCCCGGCCGTCACGCCGACTATAAGAGAGACGTTATCGATCGACAGGTCAGGCTGATGCAAGAGCGCAACATCTGGAAGGCGCCCGGCGGCTGAACAGGCGCGCTGGAGGAACCGGAAAGCCGATCGGCGCTGAGCCTTCGCGCGTTGGACAAAGTCCGCCACACCCCATCACCTGCAACCCCTTTGGCGGCGCGGTGTAAGCCGAACGGCGTCCACCACGTCTTATTGACCGCCGATCGGCAGGGAATCCGCTGTCGATAACGAACAATTGGGAGCGCGGGTTCTTCGTGGCTTCTCATACTGCAAACCCGCTATAGCTGGGTGAGTTACCACGCATACGATTCGGTGGTGACGAAGGGGTCTGATGTCTGACAGGACCACGCGACTTTTGAACAGTCTCAAGCTGCATGCGCGGACCCCGGACGGCTGGCTGTACCGGCATCCCCTTTCCGCGGCCCGCCGCGCTGAGGAAGACAACACGCTGGCCGAGCGCGCCCGCGATCTGCGCGCGGCGTTTCCTCTCGCGGATGGCAAATCGATCGAAGCATTGACCTCGATCTGCTCGCTGATGTCGGTGCCCGGCGGGACGACGTTGATCCTGGAAGGCGAGCAGCCGGAGGCGGTGTATATCGTCATGACCGGCCAGTTCGGTGCTTTCCGGGCGGCTGGACGCGGGCAAGACATGCTCGACCGGTTTGGCGCCGGAGATGTCATCGGAGACGTCGGGTTCTTCACCGGCGAAGCCCACACGGTCGGCGTTCGGGCGCTGCGCAACAGCGAGGTCTTGCGAATATCAAAAGCCGATCTGCATGCGGCGGCGGCGCGCTGCCATGGCGTTTTGCTGGCGGTCTGTTCCGGCGCCGTGCAAAGGCTCCAGCGCGGCCAGGCGGCGTCGGCGAAGCTGCCGAAATGTCACACATTTTGCTTCGTGCCGGCGGATGACGCGACCGACATCAGGCCGGTGGTCCAAAAGATTGCCGCTTGCCTGGAGGCCTTCGGCACGGTTGTGATCGTTGCTAGCAAGCAAAAATCAGAACGAACCTCGGCGTGGTTCTCCGACATAGAAAAGCACTCGGATTTCGTCCTGCTGCAAGCGGACGGCGATCCGACGGCGTGGACGCGGTTCTGCGTCCGGCAAAGTGACCGTGTCGTGCTGGTGGCGAACGGTGATGCCGAACCGGGGCCGGTTCGGATGGACGTTCCGCATACCACGCCGCTGGCGCTGATGCTGCTGTGGCAGGACGCAATCGTGCCGGGGAAAACCACCGGCTGGCTGGCGGCGGTGCACCCAAGCCGGCATTTTCATATTCGTTCTTTCGCCGATATTGAACGCGCGAGCCGCCTGATCGCCGAGCGCGGGCTCGGCCTGGTGCTGTCCGGCGGCGGTGCCAAGGCGCTGGCGCATATCGGCGTCATCCATGCGCTAAGGGAGCATGACATCCAGATCGACGCTGTCGGCGGCACCAGCGTCGGCGCCATCGTTTCTGCGGTGTGTGCATTGGAATGGAATCTCGCGACCACCGTCCGCGCCCTGGCCATGGCATTCAACCGGCGAAAGTTTTCGGATTTCGCGGTGCCCTGGACGGCGCTGTATTCCGAGCGGGCGTTTGTCCGGACGCTCGGCCACTGCTTCGGGACCATGACGATCGAGGATGCGCCGATACCGCTGTTCTGCGTCTCGACCAATATCACCGAGGGTGTTTCGGCGGTGCACCGGACCGGGCCGCTGGTGACCTGGTTGCGGGCGACGACCGCGGTGCCGGGGATTTGCCCGCCGATACTGGAAGGCAACGCGGTTTATGTTGATGGCGGCGTGCTGAACAACATGCCGATCGAGGGGATTCACGGGTTCGGGGTGGCGTCGGTGATCGCGGTGGACGTGGGATCGTCGGAACGGGACGCGCGATCGGCTGGCGAGACCGGGCTGCCGGGTATTTTGGATCTGCTGTGGCGTGTCGGCACCATCGGCAGCGACACGGCGGCAAACCCGATCCGCGACGGCCGCGACGTGCTGCTGAAACCGGCGGTGGGAGATATCGGGATTTTTGACTGGAACGCGCATGAGAAGGTGATCGCGGCCGGACATCAGGCGGCGTTGGACCATCTGGATGAGATCAAGGCGGCTCTGGGCCGTAATCGCTAGCCAAGGCGTCTCCGGATGGCTCGTGCGCGCATCGGCTTCCCGGGTGCCGGGCGCTACTCGGTAGTATTGACGTCATGGGCATCCTTGGCATGACTGCTCGTGCGAAGCCATGGCACACCCGCCGTGTTGAAAGACGTGCCCGACGTAACAGTCGTTGATCCACGTCAAAGACGTGACAGCCGCCGTCATGGAATTTGCCGGCATGGCCGACTGCGGCCGTCCGGCCATGAGCGTCAGCCGGTATCGGTAGAAATTGGAGGAAATGACTATGAAACTAGCCAATCCGGCCCCGCTCGGGCTGACCGGCTTTGCTTTGACGACCTGGTTGTTGAGCCTGGTGAATGCCGGCTATTACACCGGCACGTCGATCCCCCTGGTACTCGCGACAGCGTTCGCCTTCGGCGGTACGGCTCAGTTCTGCGCTGGTTTGATGGAGATGCCGCGCGGCAACACCTTCGGCTTTGTCGCCTTCTGCGCCTATGGCGCGTTCTGGTGGACTTTTGCCCTGTTCCTTGAATTCTTCCCGCACGCCACCGTGCCGGCCGGTTTCGTCGGTTGGTGGCTGGCGGCCTGGGGCGTGTTCTCGCTGGCAATGTTCGTCGGCACCCTGGCGCTCAACCGCGCCTTGCAGGCGATCTTCCTCGTGCTGGTGATCACCTTCTTCCTGCTGGCCGCAGCGGACCTGTTCGCCATACCGGAACTGAAGACGGTGGGCGGCTACTTTGGCCTGCTCACCGCGCTGCTGGCCTTCTACCTGGCAGCCGCCGAGATCATCAACGAGACGCACGGCCACGTCGTGCTGCCCGTCGGCGCTCCGGCCCCGAAGCCGGTCGCTTCGCTCGGCCTGCACAAGGCGGCGTAACAGAAAACTCTACATCCCCGTCATGCCGGCCCGTGCCGGCATGACAATGGGACGCGGGCGCCTTCGCCATCACCCGATTGTCGTCTGCGGCCTGTCCACCTCCCGCGTGCGAGCGATCCGCACCCCCCGCTGCTTCATATCCTTCAGCCGCAGATACATCATCGCCGTCATCAGCGCGTCGTTGAAGGCATCGTGCTGGTCCAGCGCCGGCAGATCCAAATCCCGCATGATCGCAGCGAACGAAAGATCGACAGTCGTGCCGGGCGGCGCATCGCTGTATTTACGTTCGTAATACAGCTTCGACACTTCGATCATCGGGTTCGGCAGTTCGATACCAATCAGCCCGCGCAGGTATTTGTCCACCATGCGGACGTCGAAATCGACGTAGTAGCCAATCAGCGGCCGCCCGGCGACGAAATGCAGGAAGCGCGGGATGATCGCCTCGATGCGCTCCCCGGCGCCGACATCCATCTCCCGCAGGCGATGCACCTTGATCGAATCGATCTTCATCGCGGCTTCCGGCCGCGCCACCGCTTCGAACCGCTCGCTGGTCAGAATGCGGTTGCCGCGAATCCTGACCGCGGCGATGGAGATGATGTCGTCGCGCCGCACGTCCAAGCCGGTGGTTTCGCAATCGAACGCCACTGCCTCGTCCGGCGGGCCGGGATCGAACATGAACCGGTAGGACTGGTCGCCAATGCTGATCTGATGGAACAGCCGCTTCAGCGCGCGCGGGATCATGTCACACCTGCCCGCGTTGTGTTCGAGCCACCGGCGTAGTCACTTTCACCGCCATGGCGGCCGTAGGGCAGCCATCCACGCCTTTTTCTGCTGCATCGACAGGCGTGGATGCCGACCTCCGTCGGCATGACGATGGCGTCGTCGTCGGCATCAAAACGCGCCGAGGTTGAAGTGCCGGCGCACGATCTCCCGAAACTGCTTGACCACCTGGAACGCGTCGCGCAGCAGGTCGCGCTGCGTGCTCGACAGGTCCGCCGGCCGCACCAGCGCCCCCGACGTGCCGGCGGCGGTGAGTTTCGCATCCAGCCGCAGGGTCATCAGGAAATACAGCGACTGCGTCAGTTCCCGCCCGAAATCGGCTTTGAACGTGCCGATTTCCACCAGCCGCTGGATGCGGGCGGCGGTGTTGGTTTCGGTCAGCCCGCGCTCCAGCGCCAGGCTGCGCACGCCATGCACGATCGGGAAGATGCCGCCCTTCTTCAAATCCACCGCGTCGCCCTGGCCGTCGCGAGCAACCAGCTTGTTGAAGAAGCCGAGCGCCATCGGGAAGGCGTCGATCGCGCGGGCGAAATGCACCATGAAGGCGCTGCGGCCGCGCACCGTCTCCATCAGTTCCGCCTTGGTCCGCGCCAGCAGCTTCGCGTCGCCTGCCACCGCGACGGCATCGTACAGGATCGCCACGTTCATGTGCGAGTGCTCGTCCGGCATCGCCACCCAGTGGTGGAACATCGTCGTGTAGGCGTCCACAGTCTGCGACCAGGCCGGGTTGCGCACCATCACGTTGCCGGGGCAGGGGGCAAAGCCAAAGCTTTCCAGCGCCGCGGTGAAGTCGTGGCGGAACTTGTCCAGCACCGCCTCCTCCACCGGTGCGGCCAGGATCAGGGCGTTGTCCTGGTCGGTTCGCACGGTCTGCTCGCCGCGGCCCTCGCTCCCCATCACCACCAGGCAGGCGCCGGTGCGCAGCGCGCGCGGCGCGATCAGGTCGAACAGTTTGGCGAACAGCCGGCGATTGAGGTCGGAGACGATTTCCGCCACTGCCTCCACCTTAACCGCCTGGCGGCGCAGCATGCGCACCTGCTCGCCTATTTCCCGGGCCGCGGTGATCAGTTCCGGCACCGCGACGGCGCGATCGATCCGGCCTGCCACCATCTGCGTGTTGCCGGTCAGGTAGCTCAGCAGCTCGATGTCTTCCAGGATGCCGATATAGGATTTGCCATCATGCACCGCGACCCGGCGCTTGTTGGTCTTGGTCATCAGGATCAGCGCCGAGTAGATGAAGTCATCCGGCGCCAAAGAAATCACATTGTAATGCACGATCGGCGCCACCGGCGCATCGAGCGGCATGCGGTCCAGCACCAGCGCCTTGGATAAATTCATTCCCGTAATGAAGCCGATCTGGTCGCCGTTGCGCACGAACAGGGCGTTGGTATTGACGTCGCGCATGCGGCGGCCGGCGGTTTCGATGGTGTCGTCGGCATCGATGAACGAGGCCGGATACAGGCTCATGTCGCGGACCCGGGCGCGCATCAGCGTGCCGACGCGGCTGTCCTCATCCTCACGCGCCAGGGCGTCGAGCTTGCGAGACAGTTCAAGATAGAAGAACGCGGCAAAGCGCGGGTTGTCGTGCACCAGGGCCAGCGCCACCGCCTTGGGCAGAACGTAGCACAGAGTCTCCTCACGGGCGGCAAAGGCGCTGCCGCTCTCCCCGTGTACCAGGGCGCGGCCGTCGAAGGAGTCCTTGGGACCGAGCAGGCCGGTGACCTCGTCGCCGTCGCGTTCTTCAACGACGCCCTTGATGACGACGTAGAGCGCTTCCGCGGGCGCGCCCTGGGCGATGATGGTTTCGCCCGGCCGGAAATAGCCGATGTCGAGCGCCTTGCGCAGGGTCTCCATCTCCGGCCCGGTCAGCCGGTCGAAGGGCGGGTTGTTGGGGTCGAAGGCGTTGGGCATCGCGATAGCCTCCCCCCTTAGGGTCCCGGGCGCGGGTTTGACCGCGCCCGGGAAACCTTCGGGTTAGTGCGACGACGCGCTGCTGGCGCCGATGCCGGTCTGGCAACGGACGAACTGCGCATCGAAGCCGTTGCGGTCGATCGTCCCGCGGCGGCTCTTGTCGAGGACTGAGAACAGCCAGATGCCGACGAAAGCGATCGTCATCGAGAACAGCGCCGGGTTGTCGTACGGGAACGGCGCGCTGCCCTTCGGATGGCCCATCGTCACCACCCACACGGCCGGCGACAGCACCACCATGATCACCGCCGACCCCAGGCCGAGCAGGCCGCCAATCAGCGCGCCCCGCGTGGTCAGGCCGCGCCAGTAGATCGACAGCAGCAGCACCGGGAAGTTGCACGATGCCGCGATGCAGAATGCCAGGCCCACCATGAAGGCGACGTTTTGGTTCTCGAACGCGATGCCCAGCACGATGGCCAGGATGCCCAACGCAACCGTGGCGACTTTCGACACCCGCATCTCGGCCTGCTCATCCACCTTCCCCTTGCGGATCACGGTGGCGAACAGGTCGTGGCTGATGGCGGATGCGCCCGCCAGGGCCAGACCGGAGACGACGGCCAGGATGGTGGCGAAGGCGACGGCGGAGATGAAGCCGAGGAACAGGTTGCCGCCCACCGCGCTGGCGAGGTGGATAGCCGCCATGTTCGAGCCGCCCTTGATCGCCACCAATGCTCCCTTGGACGCAGCGATGGCCGGGTCGAGGAAGGCCGGGTTGGTCGCCACCAGGGTGATCGCGCCGAAGCCGATGATGAAGGTCAGGATGTAGAAGTAGCCAATCAGTCCGGTGGCCACGAGCACCGACTTGCGGGCGGCCTTGGCGTTGGACACGGTGAAGAAACGCATCAGGATATGCGGCAGCCCGGCGGTGCCGAAGATCAGCGCCATGCCCAGCGAGATCGCCGACACGGGGTCCGCCACCAGGGTGCCCGGCTCCATGATCGCCAGGTGCTTCGGATGCACCTGCACCGCGGTTGCGAACAGCGTCTCCAGGCTGAAGTTGAAGTGCCAGAGCACCGCGAACGCCATGAACGAAGCGCCCGACAGCAGCAGCACCGCCTTGATGATCTGCACCCAGGTCGTCGCCAGCATGCCGCCGAACGTCACGTAGACGATCATCAGGATGCCGACGATGACGACCGCCATCCAGTAGTCCAGCCCGAACAGGATCTGGATCAGCTTGCCGGCGCCGACCATCTGCGCGATCAGGTAGAAGGCCACCACGACGAGCGAGCCGCAGGCCGCGAGGATGCGGGTCTCGGTCTGGCCGAGCCGGAACGAGGCGACGTCGGCAAAGGTATACTTGCCGAGGTTGCGCAGCGGTTCGGCGATCAGGAATGTAACGACGGGCCAGCCGACGAGGAAACCGACCGAGTAGATCAGCCCGTCATACCCGGACATGTAGACCAGGCCGGAAATGCCGAGAAACGACGCGGCCGACATATAGTCGCCGGAGATGGCGATGCCGTTCTGCACGCCGGTGATGCCGCCGCCGGCGGAGTAGAACTGTGCGGCGGACTTGGTGCGCCGGGCCGCCCAATATGTGATGCCGAGCGTCAGGAAGACGAAGGCGATAAACATCGAGATCGCGGACCAGTTGGTGGTCTGCTTGGGGCCGCCGTCGATTCCTTCGGCATAGGCGAACACCGGCGCGGCGGTCAACAGGGCCGCGCCGGCAAGGGCTTTGAAGCGATTCATGTCAGCGGGATTCCTCGACGATGGCGCGGGTCAGGGTGTCATAGCTTGCGTTGGCCCTGGCGACGTAAATCCAGACCAGGACAAACGCAGAAACGATCACGAACAGCCCGATGGGCAGGCCGAGCGTCATGACGCTGCCGTCGATCGGAATGCCAAGGAATTTGGGTGCATAGCCGATCAGCAGGATGAACCCGAAATAGATGATCAGAGTCACCGCCGTCAGTGTCCAGCCGAACACCGAACGCTGCCTGACGAGTTGCTGGTATTTGGGGTTACGCTGGATTGCTTCGTAGCCTAGGGCCGCCATGGTCTGTTTGCCTTCCTGCTTTCTGTGAACGCTTTCCGCGGACAGTCCCTTTGCCTTCCATGCGGCATGCAGGACTGAGGTCCGCGGTCCCCCCATCTGACTATCATGAACGACCAGCCAGCGGCCATGTTTTTGAGGTCGGTCAATAGCATGATTCGGCTGGCGGGAACGCTGCTGCGGGCGATATCAGCCGCGTGACGCTCTTGCAAGACGGCGTTCGCCGGTATGTTCGGATAAACCGATGAAATCGCGCAGGACATTGCTTTCATCCAAGAAGCGACCAAGGCAGACAATTACCAGCGGGCGCTGAATCCAAGTCCCGCACAACTGCCGCGATCCGGTACTTCCCGTCGTTCAACCGCATTTCAGGGCCGGAAAACCGGCCGATCGGCGGGCGGGGGGCGAAGTAATACCAACGGCCGATGAGGGCGACTCTTCCCATGACGTTGGAGAGGGGCCCGATGGGTCAAACTCAAAGCGCACTGGTACAAGCGGCGCGGCTCTAACCGCCGTGCCCCGCCACCTTGCGGAACAATGCCAACTGTCCGGCCGTTGTTTCATCCCAACTGAACGCTTCCGCATAGAGCCGTGTCGCCGCGCGGTCCGGCAGCACCGCGAACAGATCCCGCACCCCGCGGGCGAGCGCGTCGGCGGTGTTCGGCCGGAAGATTATCCCCGCCTCAGGGGCCCGCACGACCTCCGGATTGCCCGGGATATCGGCGGCCATCACCGGGGTGCCGCAGGCCATCGATTCCAGCAGGACGTTGGCCCATCCCTCCCGCGACGACGCCAGCACCGACGCATCCGCCGCCCCGTACAGCGCCGGCAGCTCGGCGTGCGGACGCGGACCGAGCAGCCGCACCCGGTCGCCCATCCCGTATTGCTCGATCATCGCGGACAAGCGCTCGCGCTCCGGTCCCTCGCCAACGATAATCAGTTCAAACCCCGGAAGCTGCCGCATGGCCTCGATCGTGCGATGATGGCCCTTGCGCTCGATCAGCGCGCCGACGGAGATCAGCGCCGGCCCATTCAATCCCAGCGCTGCCCGCGTGGCCTGCCGATCGGCTGGCGGCCGAAACAGGTTGGTGTCGACGCCGTTGCGCAGAACGGTGACCTTCTCATCCAGCGCACCGAGTTCCACCAGCACCTGTTTCAGGGCGGCACTGACCGCCACCGCCGCCGCGGCATCGCGGATTGCGCCTTGGATCAGCCGGCGCGGGATCGTGTGGCGCGGTATCAGATTCACGTCGGTGCCGCGGGCGGTGACGACCACCGGCAAACCGAAACGCCGCCCCAGCCAGACCGCGGCAACGCCGTCCGGATAAACATAGTGCGCGTCGATGGCGTCGAAGCGATGGCCGTCAGCCAGCAGGCGCGCCACTTGCGGTATCATCGCCCGATACAGCAGCCAGGGCGCGATTGACATGCCGATCCGGGGGATAACCGGATAGCGCGGATGGCTTATGGCGATGCCGTGCCGGATTTCCATGCGCGGCGCGCGGGCGTTCTTCGCCCAGTCGCCGAAATGCGCCGATTGGCTGGGGAACCAGGGCACGGGCGCGAGCACGACGCTGGTTGCCTCACCTCCGGCGAGCAGGTGGCGCAGCCGATTTTCCACGAAGATCCCGTGATTCGGGCGCCCCGGATGGGGATACAACGTCGAAAAGGTGAGCAGGCGAATCGGAGCGGCTGGCATGGCGGTGGTCATACTGCGTATTGGTTAAGAACCGGTTTACCGGAGCCCTTGGTCGCGTTGCCTCGTCATGGTCCGACAGGGCAATTCACCCGCGCCGCGCTGAGGGCACGCCAACCAGGGCATGGTTGGGGTTCAACGGCGACTGCACGGCGTGTGTCTCGTCGATTGTCGGGGTCGCTGCGTCAATTCTGCCGTCATCATCCCTTCGACAACTCGTCCAGCAACTTCTGGGCGTCGGCTTTTTCCTTGAACTCGCCTCGTGCGGCAGCCGCGATTTGCAGTTGCGCCCGCGCTTCCTCCCGGTTGCCGGTGTCTCTCAATGCCACGCCGTAATGATAGTTGATGCGCGGATCCGATTTCGTCTCGGCGTTGGCCTGCCGCAGCAGCGCGACGCCGGCCTTGGCGTTGCCGGATGTGGTGAGTATCCACCCGAGCGTGTCGGCGGTTTGTGCCCCGGGCGACAACACGTAGGCCTGCCTGCCGAGCGCAACCGCACGCGCGCCGTCTCCCTTCTGCTGGTAGACCCAGGCCAGGTTGTTCAGCGCCAGCACATTATGCGGCTTGGTTTTGAGCACTTGTTGCAGGTAGCCGGCGGCGGCATCGAGCTTGTTGGCGGCGATGTTTACTTCAGCCGCCTGTTCGGCCACGACCAGGTCGTCCGGATGCTTGACCAGCCAGTCGGCGAGCAGTTTGTTGGCATCATCCAGCCGTCCGGTCCGCAGCAGCGCACCTGCCAGACGCGTCGTCAGCAGGCTGGACGGTGCGGCTTTGCCGGCTTCCACATAGGCGTTCACCGCATCGGCAGGGCGGTTGGCCATCAGGTAGACATCGCCCTTCAGCGCCCTGAGGCCGGCGAAGTCGCGGTCCTCGGCGATCAGCCGATCGGCTGACGCCAGTGCAGCCTCCAGCCCGGTCGACTTCAGGTCGATCCCGACATAGTCCTGGTAGATCTGGTAGTTCCGCGGGCTGTTGGCGATCCCCGCGGTGACGACGGAACGCGCGCTCTCGTAGTCGCCCGCTTCGACAAGCAGAGCTGTCAGCTGACGCCGCGCGAGCGCCGAACCGGGGTCCTGCTTGAGGATTTGGGCATAGGTGGAGCGGGCATCCTTGCGCTGACCGAGCGCAAGATAGGCGGCGGCACGCAGGGTGAGCACATTGACTGCGTTCGCATTCTCACCCTTTTCGATCAGTGTCAGGTCCAACGCCTTTTGCGCCTGGTTGGTGCGGATATAAAGATCGCCGAGACTGACCGTGATGCGGGTCTGGCTGGCATCGGCACGATGGGCGCGTTCCATCACTTCAGTCGCGTCCTGCAGCCGGTTGGACTGGACATAGTCCGAGGTCAGCATGGTGAGTGCCGGCTGCGCGACCGGATTCTTGTTAAGAATATCGACCAGAATCGCGTCGGCGGCCGCCAGATCGCCCATGATCGCAGTCACCCGGGCGAGATTGATCCTGGCCGGGGAAAACTCGGGATGCTTGGCCACCAGTTCCGCGAAGACAGTCCGTGCGCCGGCAAAATCGATCTGTGACATCTTGTAGAGGCCGTCCAGGTTCTGCACGACTTCGGTTTCGCCCTGGGCGGCGCGGATCTTGTCCAGCGCCTGGCCGGCCTTGGCGGTGTCTCCGGTGGCCAGCGCCGCAAAGAACAGTGCCTCACCGACTGCGGGAACATTGGGCGCCAGGGTCAGCGTGTGCTCAAGGTCGCCCATCGCGGTATCGACATCGCCCATGCCCAGCCGGACCGATGCCAGCCTGGTTTGCAAACCGACATCGTTGGGCGCCAGTTCCTCGGCCTTTTGATACGCCTTCACCGCCTCGTCCGCGCGTCCCGTCGCCGCGTAGGCACGGCCCAGCAGGTCATAGGATTCCTCGTCGGCCTTGCCGGAGTCCGCGATCTTGCCAAGCGTCTCCACCGCCAGATCGGGCCGGTGCTTGGCGAACTGGACCCGTGCCAGAAGCTTGTAGGCAGACAAGTCGTTCGGCGACCGCGAGAGATACTTCTGCGCCGCCTCCTCGGCCTGCTCGAGCTGGCCCAACTGCTCCTTGACGATCGCCTGCAGGTAATACGCCCGCTGGATACGGCCAACGTAATTGCCAATGCGGTCGAGATCGGCCTCGGCGGCCTTGAAGTTGCGCGCCTGCGCCTCCATCACCGCCCGCAGGTAGATGCCCTGGACGTTGCCCGGCGAACCGCGCATGACCACGTCCAGATCGCCGCGCGCGGCATCGGTCTTGCCGGATGCGAGTTCCAGGCTGGCGCGATCCAGACGTGCCTGCACGACGCTTGGCTGGTCGATGATCAACTCATCCAGCACCGCGATCGCGCCGGGAAGGTTGTTCTTCAGCCGCAGCAACTGCGCCTTGGCCAGCAACGCTTCCGAGGACTTCGGCTGCGCCTCGATCGCTCTGTCGATCTTCGCCTGAGCCCCGGCCAGATCGGCACGGGCGACGGCGAGCCGCGCATCCGCCAGCAGCGGCTCAACCGCATTCGGTGCCACCTGTTCGGCCTCGGCGAAGGATTTCTGCGCGTCCTCGGGACGCCTCAATCCCACCTCGGCATAGCCGCGGGACACCAGGATCGACGCATCCAGCGCGGGATCCTGCCCCGACGGCTTCAACGTAGCCAGCAGTTCGTCGAACTTGTTCTGCGAGAGCAGCGCCTGCGCCAGCAGCGGCACCGACTGATGCGGGTCGAAACCGCGGTCGCGCGCCGCGATCGCCTCGCGTTCCGAGGCCACCGGATCGCCGAGCTCGAACGTCACCCGGCCGAGCCAGTAATGCGCTTCGCCGTTTTGCGGGTCCGCCCGGACGGCGTTGCGCAGGTCGATCTGAGCGGACCTGAGGTCGCCCTTTTTCAACGAGGCGCGGGCGTTGGTCATGTAGTCAGCGTGCGCGGCGAGCGGCCATGCACCGATCCAGGCGCCGAGCATGATCCAGCCGAGAGTGCGAGTGCGCATCCGTTTATCCTCGATCGTTTCGCTATGCCGTTTCGTCCGGAACCGCGGCCGCCTGGCGGGCGCCGTCTCCGGGTCTTACGGTTTCGTTAATGAGTCCATGAGCCTCCAGCAGGCCGTAGAGCGTCGGGCGGCTGACGCCCAACAGCCTGGCCGCCAGCGACAAGGTGTTGTTGCTGCGCGCCATCGCCGCCTTGATCACGTGGTTCTCCGCGCGCAGCCGCGCGGTTCGCAGGTCGAGATCCGGTATGCCGCCTTCGCGCGGCGACAGTTCCATATCGGCGGCATCGATCATGCGGTGTTCCGACATCACCACGGCGCGCTTGAGCCGGTTCTCCAGTTCGCGCACGTTGCCGGGCCAGTCATGCGCCATCATCGCGGCGCCGGCCTCGTCGGTGAAGCCGCGCATCCGGCGGCCGAACTCCTGGTTGAAACGATTCAAGAAGAAATTGGCCAGCAGGATGATGTCGGAACCGCGCGCGCGCAGCGGCGGCACGCGAACGGTGAAGGCGTTCATCCGGTACAGCAGATCACCGCGGAACACCCCGCGGTTGATCTTTTCTTCCAGATTTGCGTTTGTGGCCGAAACGATACGGACATCGACCTGGATCTTCTGCCGCCCGCCGACTCGCTCGACGATCTGGTCCTGCAGGAACCGCAGCAGCTTGACCTGCAGCGGATGCGGCAGGTCGCCCACCTCATCCAGAAACAACGTGCCGGTATGAGCCAGCTCGATCTTGCCGATGGACTGTTTCACCGCGCCGGTGAAAGCCCCCCGTTCGTGCCCGAACAACTCGCTTTCCAGCAGGTTTTCCGGGATGGCGCCGCAGTTGAGCGCGACGAAGGGGTTTTTCGCACGCTGCCCGAGATCATGCACCGCCCGCGCCAGCGCCTCCTTGCCGGTGCCGCTTTCGCCCAGCAGCAGCACGGGAACACTGGTCGGGGCAATCTTTTCGATATCACGACAGATTTTCAGCATTCCGGGGTCGCCGGTGACAATCCGCGCGATCGGCGAAATCCCCGGGGCGACGGCCATGCGGCGGTTTTCCTCTTCCAGCCGGTGCAGGTTGAGGCCGCGATCGATGATCGTCCGCAGCACCTCGATCTCGACCGGTTTTTCGCAGAAATCATAGGCACCGGAGGCGATCGCCCGCAGCGCGGTCTTGCGCTCGCCGTTGCCCGTGACGACGATCACCTTGGTCTGCGGTGCGATGCGCAGCACTTCCTCGAGCGTGGCGAAGCCCTCGCTCACCCCGTCCGGGTCGGGCGGCAATCCAAGGTCCATGATGGCGACCGGGGGGAACTCCCGCTTCACCAGCGCCACCGCCTGGGCCCTGGCATGCGCCAGCAGTACGTTGCACCCGGGAAATGCCCAGCGATACTGCGAGCAGAGTCCGTCGTCGTCCTCGACGATCAGCAGCCTGGGATTGGCCGTACGGCTGCCGCTCATGCTTCGACCGTTGCCGGTGCCACGACTTCGGGCCGCAACGCGGGCAGAATCATCCGCATCGTGGTTCCCGCCCCGGGCTTGCTGAGAACCAGCAGGTCGCCGCCCGCCGCGCGCAGCATTTCGCGTGCCTGGTAGGCACCGATGCCATGACCCTCGGCCTTGGAGGTCCGCAACGGGCGGAACAACTCGTCACGGACGTATTCCGGCGCCATGCCCGGTCCCTCGTCGATGATGTCCACTATCAGTCCGGCGGCTTCCACACCCAGATCGACCCGGATCACGCCGGATGATGCCTCCACAGCGTTGGTCAGCAGGTGGGCGACGACCGCGTCGAACGCGTCGGGGTCGATCGCAGCGCCGGCGCCCTCGGAATGATCCTGCACCACGATTGTCCGGCTGGTGGTAAGCCGGTAAAAACCCGTCAGGTCGCGCAGGCGTTCGGAAGGCGTTATCAGGGCGTGGTTTCTTTCCTGGCGGTCCGCCTGCAGGCGGGACAGCAGCCGGGTAATCTTGCCGACGGAGGCCCTGACCGTCGCCAGCATGTCACGCTGGAACTCCGGATTGTCAGCGTAAACCTCGGCATTGGCCAAAAGCATGGAAAGCTGTCCGGAAACGTTCTTGATATCGTGGATAACAAAGGCGAAGCGCTGTCCGTATTCGCGAAGCTCGCGGGTCTGTGTCAGGATCTGCATCGCCCGCTGCTCGGCCACGCGGCTCGCGATTTCGTGACCAACCACCCGTAGCAGGTCGTACGCCTCCTGGTCCAGTTTGAACTGCGCCCGTGATCGCCCGAGGACGACAAACCCAATCAGGCTACCGGAATGATTGAGCGGCAGTACGATCCAGGCGCGGGGCAGCTCCGGCAGCCAGCCCGGCGAATCCTCATGCTGGTCCAGCCGGACGATCGACTCCCGGCCATGCAACAGCGCGACCAGGGGATGGCCGGGCGGAACCGGGGCGCCGACCGCCGGCATGTTCCAGGATCCGCCCCATTGAAAGGCGACATCCTGCGGCGGGCGGACGAACAAAGCGCCGGCGGGACTGTCGACCACCTCGGCCGCGGCGCAGATCGCCCGCTTGTGCAGCGGGACGAAGGTGTCGGGCGCGGTCAGCGCGTCGATGCAGCGCATCCACTCCCGGCGATAGTCATACCGATGACTATAGAAGTTATCCACCACCATCGACCGGATACGGGACCGCGCCGAGCCCGAGGTGAGCGTCACGGCGACGGCCAGGATGCCGCCGAAGATCAGCGAGGTCTCGGCGACCCGGCCCCATTCCGATCCGCCCTGGCGGAGAATCTCGCCGACAAGCGCCACCGCCAGCAGAAGGATGCCGCTGGCGATCAGGGTGAAGCTGTGGAAGACGACATCGCGTGAGACGTGGATATCGATGGCCCAACGCCGGTTGCGCACCGCGGCCATGGCGATCAGCGGCGCGGCGAGGATCGTTGCCGGAGCCCGTGCTTCCAGCAGCGCGAACGACAGCCGGTGGAACAGCACCGCGTCGGCGTAAAGCAGCAAATCATAGAGAAACAGGCCGCCAAGCGCGACGCAGAGCAGGTTGATGTTCCAGCGCGTGTCCGACGGGGTGTTGAAATACAGGTTTTCCAGCAGCAGCACGTTGCAGACGGCGAAGCCGAGCCGCACAGCGGTCGCCAGCGACGGCAAGGCGCCGCCGCTTGCGCCGGACAGCCAGTCGAGCAAAGGCGTGCCGCACACGACCAGCAGCGCCAGCAGTCCCATCGTCCTGAACGCCGCCGCGAGCTGGCCGTCATCCCCGGCTGAGCGCCGGTAGAGGTGCAGGATGAACCCGTACCACGCCGCGGCGCGGCCGATCTCCAGCCAGCCCGGCAGTTGGCCGAGCGGAAACTGCCAGGACGCGGCGACCGCGGCCGCCCAGCACGCGGTGCCCAGGCAGCCGGTGACGAGCCAGATGCCGGTTCGGCTGAACGGCGGGCGCGTCAGGATCAGCACCGCGAGCGAACCGTAGACCAGGGCACATGCGGCGTGCAGCCCCACAAACAGCGGACCATCGAGGATGATGGTCATGGCGGGGCGATCACGCCGGCTGCCGGGCGGTGCGGGGCGCCGGCGGCGAGCATAAAAAGGCGGAGCGGCCGTCGTATCGCGGCCGGCGCCCGGGCACCGCCAATGGCAGCCCTTAGCACCGCCCGCTCTGCCGCAGGCGTGGCATCAGCGCGCGCCGTCGCGGAACAGCACCACGCGAACCGTCTCCATCAGAATGATCAGATCGAGCCAGACCGAGCGGTGCTTGACGTAATACAGGTCGTAGGCGAGCTTCTCGCGCGCATCCTCGACCGATGCGCCGTACGGGTAGTTGACCTGCGCCCAGCCCGTCAGGCCGGGTTTGACATAGCTCCGCTGGTGGTAGAACGGGATCGCTTCGGACAGTTGCGTGACGAAGTGCGGCCGCTCCGGCCGCGGTCCCACCAGGCTCATTTCGCCGCGTATGATGTTCGTCAGTTGCGGCAGCTCGTCGATGCGCGAGGCGCGGATGAAGCGGCCGACAGGGGTGATGCGCGGGTCCTTCCTTTGCGCCCAGCGCGGCTTGCCGCAGGCCTCGGCATCGGCGGTCATGCTGCGGAACTTCAGCATCGTGAAGGTCGCGCCGAAGCGGCCGATGCGCTTCTGCCGGTAGAACACCGGTCCCGGGCTGTCGAGCTTGATCGCCAAAGCGGCGGCACTCATGAGCGGCAAGGTGAACAGCAGGATGCAGATGGCGATGACGATGTCGAAGCATCGCTTGATCGCGGCGGATGCGGGTCCGCGCGCAAATCCCTCGCCGGCGAGCAGGCCGGCCGCGGTCAGCGAGGCGAGATCGACGCGGCCGAGATAGCGGTCGTGGAAGGCCGCAACGCTGTGCACCGGAAGGCCGCGCAGCTTGCAGTCGAGCATCGCCGCCGCGGTCCGCTCGTCCATGCCGGATGCGATTACGACGCCCCAGACGCCCTGCCGGCGCAGCGCCGGCCAGGAGGCATCGCCGCCCTGCATGGTGGCGAGCGAGAAGTTGCGTCCGCGGCGTGTCTTCAGGGCGGCCTTGAACGCGGCCGCCTCAGGCGCGCTGCCCAGGACCAGGATCGGCCTGACCATGGCGTTGCGGATGACGTCGAGTCCCCAGGCCACGCGGATCAGCGTCATCGTCGCCAGCCCGGCGGCGCAGAGACGGGCGGTTTCCAGGGCGCGGTCGAGCGTGATGCTGCCGCCGAACACCAGCATGACGGCGAAGATCAATCCGGCGGCGAGGCAGGTCGCCGGCAGCAGGCGGGCGCGGTCGAAACACACCTCCGGCTGATACAAGCCGATGGGTAGGGCGACGATGCCGATGGCGAGGGCGAGCAAGGCGGCCGGCACGGCGGAGGCTCCCGGCAGCGGGCCGAGGCTGCCGAGCATCCAGTCCGGCGTGCCGGAAAGCGTCATGACGATGTAGATGACGAGGAACGACAACGCGAGTTCGACGAGGCCGAGCACGGCCATTTCGCGGGGCACGTAATGTGCCAATGCGCGCTGCATCAAATGCTGTCCTTTCAACCCGCCCGGTCTGATTTTTTGAACTTGATGCGACATCCCGGCGCGGCGGGCTCTGTCGTCCTGTTGCGATCCGCTGCCGGCCCCCAAGCGATAACGGGGAGGAACGTTACACATTCCCGCATGCCGGTCAACGGATTTCCGGATTAATCATACATGTTTCATTATATTGATATAGAAACTACGAGCGCAGCACGGTTCAAATCGTATAAAAATTGGGACGACGCGGCGCCGTCATTTCTCCGGGTGTCGCAATTTTTGGCACAAAATACGTATTTTCGAACAAAATGGACCCGGCAACAATTTCCTATTACGTCCGCGTTGAAACGCCGCAAACACGGTGTTATAGGCACCATCACGAACGGGCGAGGTTGTACTGATCGGTATTATCTTTCCCGCGTATCCGGACCGGGGAAACCGAAGGCGTGTAGCTCATTGGCAGAGCGCTGCCTCAACTCGGCAGAAGAGGGGGTTCGATTCCTTCCGCGCCTACCAGCGTGCCGGGTCCCGCGCTCGTTTCATACCCGTCCGATGCGCCGGCGATTGCCGGCGCGCCCAAGGTTACTATTCAGAGGTTGACGTGATTCAAGCACCGCCCGAACAGATCGGAAAAGACATCGCGTCCCGCACTGCTCTCGAACCGACACGCGCTCCGGCCATGCGGGCCGCTTCGGGACCGGCAGCGCGGCGCATCGGCACGGTCTCGGCCGCAATCCGCCTCGCCGCCGCCATCCCGTTGCTGCTGGCCGCCGCGGGGTGCGGCACCGGCTCGCCAAAGCCGGAGTCCGCGCCGAAGCCGCCAGATGGTGGCGCCGCCGTCTCCGCCGAGGACTACATCATCGGCTCCGGCGACTCGCTCAGCGTGTTCGTCTACCGCAACCCCGATCTCAGCGAAGCCTCGGTCGCCGTGCGGCCCGACGGGCGGATCTCCACCCCGCTGATCGAGGACATCGTTGCCGCCGGCAAGACCCCGACGCAGCTCGCCCGCGAGGTCGAGCAGAAGCTCGGCAAATACGTCCAGGACCCCAACGTCACCGTCATCGTCCGCAGCTTCATCGGCCCGGCCGATCGGCAGGTGCGGGTCATCGGCGAGGCGTCCGAACCCGTGGCGATCCCGTATCGCGACCACATGACGCTGCTCGATGTCATGATCGCGACCAAGGGCCTGACCAAATATGCCTCCGGCAACCGCGCCACGATCGTCCGGCTCGAACCGGAGGGCAAGCAGCAGATCATCAAGGTCCGCCTCGCCGATCTCATCAAGGATGGCGACATCAGCCAGAATGTCGAAATGAAAGCGGGTGACACGCTGATCATCCCGCAATCCTGGTTCTAGGGCGCGCGCGCCATGGATGCCATTCGTCTCATCATCTCGCAGTATTTGCGCGCGGCCTGGCGCCGCCGCTGGCTGGGCGTCATCGTCGCCTGGCTGGTCTGCGGCCTCGGCTGGGTCGGCGTCTACTCGATCCCGAATCAGTTCGAGTCCAGCGCTCGGCTGTACGTCGATGCCGATGCCGTGCTGACTCCGCTGCTGCGCGGCATCGCCGCCGACTCGGCGCCGACGACGCAGCTCGAAATCATCCAGAAAACCCTGCTCAGCCGGCCCAACCTGGAAAAGCTGATCTCCAAGACCGACCTCGACCTCGCTTTGAACGGACCGTCGGACCGGGAGCGGCTGCTGAGCCGCCTGGCAACCGAAATAAAGGTCAGTCCGCAGACCAAGAACCTGTTCACCATCACGTACCGGGACACCAACGCGAAACTGGCGCACGACGTGGTCCAGACCCTGCTCACCATCTTCGTCGAAAGTGCCACCGGCGGCTCGCGAACCGAGATGGAGAACGCCAGGCGATTCCTGGAGCGGCAGATCCAGTCCTACGAGCAGCAGCTTCGCGCCGCCGAAAAGCGCCGTGCCGACTTCCGCAGCCGCTACATCGAGGTGCTGCCCAGCAGCGACTCGCCGAACGTGCCGGCGCTGGAAAGCGCGCGCAGCGCGGCGCAGCAGGCGGAGGGCAAATTGCAGGACGCGGCGGTATCGCGCGACGCGCTGAAGCAGGAGGTCGACAATACGCCGCCCATGCTGGTGACGGACAGCGGCGGTTTGGCGACCGCGGCCAACGGTCAGCCGGTCAAAACCAAATTGCAGCAGGCCGAGGAGGATCTCCGCATGCTGTTGCTGCGGGACACCGACAAGCACCCCGACGTTATCGCCCAGCGCAAGCTGATCGAATCCTTGCGCAGCGCCCCGGGCGAAGCACCCGCCGAACCCGCCGGCAAGGCCGCGTCCGGCGGCCGCGACGCGGGCGAGGTCAGGCATTCAGTGCCGAACCAGGTTTACGAACAGCTCAAGGTCAAGCTGATCGAAGCCGAATCCACCGTTACTTCATTGCAACGCCAACGCGACGAAGCGGTGGCCTACCGCGAGCGGCTGGAAAAAGTGCAGCGCGACCAGCCGGGGCTGATCGCGGAGTACCAGAACATGGATCGCGACTATACCGTTCTGCGCCGCAATTATGAAGATCTGCTGGGCCGCCTGCAGTCGGCCAATATCGCCCAGGCTGCCGACACCCAGGCCGACAAAGTGAAGCTGCAGGTCATCGATCCGCCGGAGATTCCCCGTTTGCCGGTGGCGCCCAATCGACTGATGCTGGTCAGCGTGGTGCTGCTGGGCGGCATGGCGGCCGGCGTCGGCGTCACCGTGCTCATCGGCCAGCTCGACCGGTCATTCTCCACCGTCGATGAGCTGCGCTCGCTCGGCCTGCCGGTTCTCGGCGGCATCTCGATCCTCGGCCTGGTGCCGCTGCGCCTGCGATTGATGTCGGCGCTGCGTTTCGGCGCGGCGGTCGCCGTGCTGGTCGGTGTCTATGGCGGCCTCATGATCCACCTGCTGCGCTCGGCGGCGCTGATCTAGTGGCCCGCTCCCGGATTTCGCCGGCCTCGCCCCGCACGTTTCGGGAAGTCATTTCCCGGCGCCGCATCCCCGATATCATCGACGTGAAGGTTTGCGGTGCATGCTGATACCGAAGGCATCCCATCTGGTCGAACGGGCCGCCGAACGCCTGCTGCGCTCCGGCGCGCTGGACGATACGGCTTCGCAGCTCATGCAGCCCGGCAATTCGGCCCCGCCGAATGAGGAGACGCCTGCTCCGGCCGTGGAAACGGCCGGGCAGGCGGCATCCAGCCCGCGTGCCGCCGCTCAGCCGTCGCGGCCATCCACCTCGTTCGCCCCGCCGCCTGTTGACCCGGGGGCCGGTGCAATGCCCCGCCCGGGCGCCTTGCCGGCGCCGGGCATGCTTGGCCGATCGGCTGCGGCTTCGTTCGGGCTCCAGTCCGGATCGCCAGCCGCGACGCCCGACCGTTCCGTCGCGTCGCCCGGGATGCCCCCCGGGATACAGCGCGCAGCCGTATCCGAGCCGCCGTCCGGGCTGCTGCAGGCGCCGCAGTCGATCGACGCCATGTCGCTGGAACGCGCCGGGATGGTCGACTGGTCGCGCACCCGCACCCGCATCTCGGAAGAATTCCGGCTGGTGCAACGCCAGATCCTGCGATCCGCCTTCGGACCGGGCGCCGAACCCGGGTTTTCCAATCTGCTGATGGTCACCAGCGCGCGTCCAGGCGAGGGCAAGAGCTTCATGTCCACCAACCTGTCGGGCAGCATCGCGCGGCAGGGCGACCATCACGTGTTGCTGGTCGATGCCGACTCCAAGCGCGACTCGATCTGCTACAGCCTCGGGCTGGCGCAGGCGCGCGGCCTGCTCGACCTCGCCGCCAATCCCAAGCTCGATCCGGCCCCTTTGATCGTCAAGACGCCGATCGAGCGGCTGTCGATCTTGCCGGTCGGGCGGGAGCGCGAGCGCAGCGCGGAGTTGTTCTCCACCAAGGAAATGACCCGCCTGATCCAGAGCCTCGGCCGCCGCTACGCCGATCGGCTGCTGGTGCTGGACGCGCCGCCGTGCCTGTCCACCAGCGACCCGGCGGTGCTCGCGCAGGTTGTCGGCCAGATCCTGTTCGTGGTGGAGGCGGACCGCACCCAGCGCGATGAGATCGAGGCCTCGCTCGACCTGATCCAGGCCTGCCCGACCATCACGTTGGTTCTGAACAAGCAGCAGATTTCGTCCCGCTACACGTTCGGCGCGTACTCTTCGTACTACTCGTCGTAGCCGGCAGCCAAACACAGCATCATGGTACCCAGGTAATGATCGCTAACGGATCGCCGCGTCCCGTCCGGGGCGGCTGGCCAGGATATCGCAACGATTGCGCGGCCGCAGCCGCGGCGCAGGGCATGCGGCAGCGTGCCCTCTCCGTCATGGCAGGGCCGGAAGGAATGCCCGGATCGCCGGGCCTGCGGCAGCGTGGCCTCATGGCCGTGGCGGCCAAAGGATCGATGACCGCATCGCCGGGCCGGAAGCACCGTGGTCTCGCGGTTTCGCCGTGCGCTGTGCGCATGCCCGGATCGCCGGACGCGCGGCCGCGTGGCCTCGCGGTCCTCGCGGCCGGACCATCGGCCGCTTTGTCCCGGGATGTCAGTCTATTCGCGGGATCGGAGGCCGCGACGATCGCGGCCAATCGGCACGGCCTGCCGCCGTCCGCCTGGTTATCCGGTATTGAGCCGCCGGCGGACCACGCCTCAGCGGAAACATTGGTCTGCCGCCGGTATTTGAGCATTGCTCTCGGTCTATCGCTCGGCTCGGTATTCCTGACGGTTCAAAGCGGTCGCGCGGGCGCGTTTCCGCTGATCGATCCATCGAACGCGGATCAGGTGCCGCAGGGCACCGAACTCGCCGCGCCGGATGCGCAGGATCTGAAGCATCAGTTGCAGCTATCCAACGGCCTGGCGGCGCCGCCGGGCGGCGGCTGGACCATCGTTCCGCGCCTCGATTTCCAGGAGATGTTCACCGACAATGCGCTGCAGGCGAACCAGCCGCGGCAATGGGACCTGGCCACCTATCTCTCGCCCGCCATTCACGTCGCCGGCGACCTGCCGCGCCTGCAACTGACATTCGACTATGCGCCGGCGCTGTCTCTCTACGCACGCACCACCTCGATGAATGCGCTGACGCAGCAGATGGACGGCATCGGCCTGGTCACGGTCGTGCCCGAGCTCGCCTTCGTCGACGTGCGCGTCCTGGCCGGCGTGCACAATCTCTACGGCGGTGTCGGGGGCCTGGGCACCGTCGGCGCCTCCAGCACGGGTGTCGGCTCGATGCAGGCGACCACCCCCAGCCTGGCCGGAAATAGCCTCGGACTGAGCCGCTCAAACGAGGTGCAGACCAACAGTTTCGGTGTCTCACCCTATCTGTTGCGGCAGTTTGGCGACTGGGGAACCGGCAAGCTCGGTTATTCCTTCAACGCCACCGCGTCGGACGAGTTGACCGGCTTCGCGGCGTCGCCGTTCCTCAGCGGCTCCGGCGCCAACAGCCAGACGCTGCTGTCCAATGAGGAGGTCGCGCATTTCGCCACCGGCGACTTCCTGGAGCCGGTGGAAAACAGCTTCGATATCGACCTGATGCAGAATCAGACCACCTCGGGCGCCAACTACGGCTACGGCGCCACCGGCGCGCCCCTGGCAAACCAGACCTACACCTCCACCCGGGATTTCATTACCGACAAGGTCACCTGGCAGATCAACCGCGCCGTCGCGGTGTTCGGGTCGGGCGGTCATGAAAATATCGTCTACAACGAACCTGGCGGCCTGAACGTCAACGACCTGACCTGGAGCCTCGGCACCACGCTGACCCCAGATCCGGACACCTACCTGACCGTCAGCTACGGCCACCTGAACGGCTACAACTCTTTGACCGTCAACGGGCGCTATGCGATCACCGGGCGCACCACGCTGACCGTTTCATACGGATCGACCACCGGAACCCAGCTCGAAAATCTGCAGAGCCAGATCAACCTGGCGACGGCGAGCGGCAACGGCACGCTGATCAACGGCCAGAACGGCGGTCAGTTGTTCACCGGCACGAATGCGCTGCCGGTGCAGAACGGCGTTTTCCGCTACGACACCCTTACCGCCGGCCTGCAGACGATTCTTGACCGCGATAGCATCGCGATCAATCTGATGGACACGCGGCAGACCCGTGCCGGCAGCGGCTCGTCTTCATCGAACGGAACGGTGATCAGCGTCACCGGGAACTGGCAGCACCAGTTGCGGGACGGTCTCATGCTCAGCGCCGCGGTGTCGTATGCGATCCAGAATGGCGTTGCGGGCTCGGGCGGCCCGGGCAACAGCAATTCCGAAGCCGCCAGCGCCGGGCTGCAGTATCAGATTTCCGATACCGTCAGCGCCAGTTTGCGCTATTCGTTCTTCGCCCGCCAGGCGCAGGTAACCGCCTACACGTTCTATGAGAATATGCTGATCCTCGGCATCTCCAAGTCCTTCTGACAGGGTAAAGTGTTCGAAACATTCTACAAACTGTCCGGTCTGCCCTTCCTGCTGACGCCCGATTCGCGGTTTTTCTTCGGATCGAGCGGGCACAGCCGGGCAATCGCGCACCTCGTCTACGGCCTGTCGCAACAGGAAGGCTTCATCGTCATCACCGGCGAAGTCGGCGCCGGCAAGACGACGCTGGTCGAGCAGATGTGGTCGCAGCTCGACCGTGCCACCTATGTCATGGCGCGCGTCGTGACAACGCAGGTCTCCGGCGACGACCTGTTGCGGCTGGCGATGGCGAATTTCGGCCTCGGCGAAACCCCCGGCACCGATAAGGCAACGCTGCTGCGCCGCTTCGAACACATGGTGCGCGACCAGCGCAAGCAGGGCCGCCGCTGCCTGCTGGTCGTCGATGAGGTGCAGAACCTGTCGCTGGCGGCGATGGAGGAGCTGCGGATGCTGTCCAACATCACCGTCGATGGCCGCGCCTCGGTGCAGACGATCCTGCTGGGCCAGCCGCAGTTCCGGCCGATACTTGCCGGCAAGGATGTCGAGCAGCTCCGCCAGCGCGTGCTGGCGTCGTATCATCTCGGGCCGCTGACCGAGGCCGAGACGCGCGGCTATATCGAGCACCGGCTGCGCACCGTCGGCTGGAACAATGATCCGGCCTGGAGCGACGACGCCTTCGCGGCGGTGCATCGCAACACCGGCGGCATTCCGCGGCGCATCAACACGCTCTGTTCCCGCGTGCTGCTGTTCGGCGCGCTGGAGGAACTGCATGCGATCGACGCGGCGATTGTCGAGACCACCGCCGAGGAGCTGCGCCAGGATCTCGGCGACGGGCTGACGGCGCCGGCTCCGGCGGCAGGGGCCGAGGCGGACGCTCTGGCGCAGCGGATCGAAACGCTCGAGCGGCTGGCCGCCCGCCAGGAGACGATGTCCCGCCGAATCCTGGATCTGCTCGAGGCCAAGGCGGCGGGCGAGGCGGCATGACCGTGCTGACGAACGCCATGACGGTCGACGTGGAGGACTATTTCCAGGTCCAGGCTTTCGCCGGCTGTGTCGGCCGCGCCGACTGGGACGGCTTTCCCGGCCGGGTGGAGGCGAACACCAACCGCATCCTCGACATGTTCGCCGCCGCCGATGTGAAGGCGACATTCTTTACCCTGGGCTGGGTGGCGCACCGGTTCCCCGCCATCGTCCGCCGCATGGTGCATGAGGGGCATGAACTGGCCAGCCATGGCTGGGACCATACCCGCGCCGACATGCAGGCGCCCGAGACGTTCCGCACCGATATCCGCCGCACCCGGGCGCTGCTGGAGGATATCGGCGGCGTGCGGGTCACCGGTTATCGCGCCGCCACGTTCTCGATCAACCACCGCAACATGTGGGTGTTCCCGATCCTGCGGCAGGAGGGCTACATCTACAGTTCCAGCATCAACCCGATCCGGCACGACATCTACGGCATGCCGGATGCGCCGCGGGTTCCGTTTCTCCCGCATGCCGAGGGCGTGCTGGAGATACCGATGACGACCGTGCGTCTGCTCGGCCGCAACTGGCCCTGTTCGGGCGGGGGGTATTTCCGCCTGCTGCCCAGCAGCCTGTACCGCGCCGGCCTCGCCCGGGTGAACCGGCGCGATCGCCAGCCGGGCGTGTTCTACTTCCACCCGTGGGAGATCGACCCCGGGCAGCCGCGGATGCCGGGCGCGCCGCTGAAATCCCGGCTGCGCCACTACACCAACCTGTCGCGGATGCAGGCGAGTCTGGAACGGTTGCTGCGGGACTTTCCGTGGGACCGGATGGACCGGGTCTATGCGCCGATGCTGACCGGCATCGCCGCCGAAACCGTGCGGGCCTAGCCGTGGCCGTCATCGTCCGTCCGCTGGAGGAGGCCAGCGAAGCGGCCTGGGACCGCTTCGTGCTGGCGATGCCGGCGGGGACGTTTTTCCATCGCGCCGGCTGGGCCCGCGTGGTGGAAACCGCCTTCGGCCACGCCACGCATTACGTCTTCGCCGAGCGCGACGGCGCCATCACCGGCGTGCTGCCGCTGGCCCGGGTGAAGACCCGGCTGTTCGGCGACACGCTGATATCCGCGCCGTTCTGCGTCTATGGCGGCGCGCTGGCCGCGGATGCGGAAAGTGAGGCTGCGCTGCTGGCGCATGCCGGCGATCTGTTGACGCGCACCGGCGCCTCGGCGGCGGAGTTGCGTTACCGCGATTCGCCCGCTTCGCTTGCCGGCGACGGCTGGGTCGAGCGGCCCGACCTTTACGTGACGTTCCGCAAGCCGATCGGCGGGGACCATGATGCCAACATGAAAGCCATCCCGCGCAAGCAGCGGGCGATGGTGCGCAAGGGCATCCAGAACGGCCTGACCTCGGTGGCGAACCGCGATGTCAGGCTGCTGCACCGGGTATATGCCGAGAGCGTGCGCAACCTCGGCACGCCGGTGTTCTCGCGCCGTTACTTCCGCATATTGATGGAGGTGTTCGGCGAGGCCGCGGATGCGGTGACCGTTTTCGACAAGGAAACGCCGGTTACCTCCGTGCTGAACTTCTATTTCCGCGACGAGGTGCTGCCCTATTACGGCGGCGGCACGGCGGCCGCGCGCGGCTGCGCCGGCAACGATTTCATGTATTGGGAAGTGATGCGACGTGCGGCCGATCGCGGCTGCCGGCTGTTCGATTTCGGCCGCAGCAAGCTCGGCACCGGGGCGCTGGCATTCAAGCGCAACTGGGGGTTCGAGCCGGCAAACCTGCAGTACCGGTTCAAGCTGAAGCCCGGCGAGACGATCCCCGAGCTCAATCCGCTGAACCCGAAATACGCGCTGTTCATCGCCGCATGGAAGCGGCTGCCGCTGCCCGTCGCCAATGCCGTCGGCCCGTTCATCGTGCGCGGGCTGGGATGACAGCGGACTGCCTCGCCTGCACCCGGATCAAGGAGCGTTTGATGCGCTGTCTTAGCAAAAGCCACCGGACATGAACGCGCCCGCGGCGGCACTGTCCACCTCGTCCGAGTGGCGGCGGCCGCTTTTGTTGCTCGGCGCCGGCTTGCTGGTACTGGGCGCGGTCTTCAACGAAGAAATTTCGGCGGCGATCCAAACCTGGATCGATTCGACTGCGTATAACCACTGCTTCCTGGTGATCCCGATCGCCGCCTATCTGCTATGGGATCGGCGGTTCGATCTGCGCGGCGTAACGATGCAGCCATGGCGGCCGGCCATGCTGCTGGCGGTGCCGGTAGCGCTGGTGTGGCTGCTGGCGGAGCGTCTCGGCATCATGGAAGGCCGCCAGCTCGCCGCGATGACCTTCGTCGAACTGCTGGTCCTGGCGGTGCTCGGGCGGCGGCTCTGGTGGGCCATGGCGGGGCCGTTGCTATATCTTTACTTTCTCGTTCCGTTCGGCGAGTTCCTGACGCCGCAGCTTCAGGACGTCACCACCTGGTTCGTCAGGCACGGCCTGGATATGCTTGGCGTGCCGGCCTATATCGACGGGTACGTCATCGAGATCCCGCAGGGCACCTTCTTCATCGCCGAAGCCTGCGCCGGGCTGCGTTTCCTGATCGCATCGATCGCCTTCGGCTGCCTGTATGCGCTGATGATGTACCGCGGCCCGGTGCGGCGCGGCCTGTTCATCTTCGTTTCTATTATGGTGCCGATTGTCGCGAACGGCTTCCGGGCGATCGGGATTGTTTATCTGGGGTATGTGCTGAACAGTGCGCAGGCGGCGGCAGCGGACCATATCATCTACGGCTGGGTGTTCTTCTCGTTCGTTATTCTGCTGCTGATCGTGCTGGGGCTGCCGTTCCGGCAGGATGAGTTGACCACGCGCTCCGTTTCGCCGCCGCCGGCGGTCGAACCGGCTGCGAAGTGGCGGGGAGCGTTGGTCGCAGCCGCGGGACTGGTCGCCGTGGCCTGCGTCAGTCCGGTCCTGGTAACCGGCCTTGCCATTGCCACGCGCAGCCCGCTGTTGACGGCCGAGACCATCGACCTCGGACCGGGCTGCTCGGTTTCGCCGCTGCCGGCGCCGGAGCGCGGGCAGCGCGCGACCTGCGGCGAGGCCGTGATGGACATGCGCTGGCAGGCGCTGTCGCCGCGCTCGACGGCCGGCGCGGTGATGGCGGCGTGGCGCCGTTTATGCCGCCCGGCGGACGGCGAGTCCCGTTCGGAAGCCTGGCTGGACCCCGGCGACGGCAAGCCGAGCGCATGGCGGATCATCCGGGCGGACGAACCGGCCTACGCCCTGGGGGTTTCGGTTTGGATCGATGGCCGGCCGAAGCGTCCGGGGCTCGGGATGCGGTTGCGGATGGCGCTCGATAGCCTGACGGGCTCGGCGCATGCGCCGCTGGTGATGACGGTGACGCCGGCGGTCGATTGGGCGGCACTGAACGTGACCCGGCGGCGGATCGCCGAGGATGAACTGGGCGCGTTCCTGGTTGCGCACCGGGGGCTGGATCAGTCGGTGGAGGCGGTGACGGCGGTACGGTAGGCGGCTGCCCGGTCGCACGGCCGGGCCTCTCGTCGATGCTCGCCGCCGCGCTGCGATAACGCTCGGTTCTTGTTACCGTCCGCCGCGGAATTGCTTGTAGGTAGGAGGGCCGCTTACCTCCTGTGCGTCACCCAAAAGCGCGAGGCCATTCGGCGACAGCCAGGGAAAGTCGGCAGTCTTCAGCGCCGCAGGTCGGGTAGCCCTTCCTACCGCCGATGTATCGCGCTCGTCCGACTTTGGGAACCAGCCTTCTGCGGGCGCGACGAGCATTGGCGGGGGCACTCGCGCCGAAGCGAAGCCGTTGAAGATCACCGCTCACTCCCGTTCGTACACCTCGACGTCGAACCTGTTCGCCACCCGGCACCAGTGTGCGGCACTCAGGGCGGCGCGCAGCACCGGCAGGGCGGCGGCACTGTCTCGGTCCTGCGCCAGCGTCACGACAACGACGCGGTTCCAGGACGCGATCCGTTCGGCGACCGGCTCGCCAGCGCGGACAAGTAGAAGCGGCAGGGCAGGGGGCGCCTCGATGCCGAACGCTCCGGGGATGCCGACTCCGTCGTTGCCGCGCGGGAGAAGCACGACTCCGTCGCCAACCAGTCCGGCTGCCTCGGCCGCGGCGGCACGCGCCGGCTGCATGGTGCGGGCGGATAGCAGCAGGCCGGCGATGGAGGCGGTTTGGATGGCGAGAAGGAGGCTTATACCAACCGCCCGTGATCCCCGGGTAAGGCCGCCCCCCTCGTCATGGCGGAAGGCGGAGCGCCATCCACGCCTTCGTTCGGACAAGCAACAGGCGTGGATGCCGACCTTTGTCGGCATGACGGGGTGCGGACAGCCGCGGGGATTCAAGCCGAACGCCACCAACACCGCGAGAAACGGCAATCCGAACGACAGATACCGCAACTCTATCGGCGTGTTGTCGAACACCGCGCCCAGCAGCAACAGTCCAGCCGGAGGCGCCACCGCCGCCGCCAGCACAAGCCGCACGCCGGAACCGCCCGACCACGGCCTCGCCGCCGCGATCGCCGCCACCAAACCAACAGCCGCCACACTGACGGCCGCCGCAACCGCCACCCGCATCCAGCCATCGACATACAGCGGCAATCCGCCGAACACCGCCGCCACCTCATACTCCGCCAGCCGCAGCAGGCTCGGCCCCGGCGCGAAGGGCGGGAACTGGTCCGGCCGGGACCCGTGCTGCGCGGCGAAAAACCACGCATCCAGCGCCAGGAACGGCATCGCAACCGGCACTGCCCGCCACCCCCGCGCCGAGACCACCGCCGCCGCCGCAACGAACACCGAGAGGTAATTGCAGCCGCACGCCGCCCCCAGCATTACCCCCGCGGCCACCGGCCGCCGTCCGAGCAGCAGCGTCACCCCGGCCAGACTCAGCATCTCCGCCAAAGCAAACCCCCGGGCGATGGCATTGGTATAGACAAACCCGTAGCAGCCCAGCGTCGCCAGCATCGCCGGCGCCGCCCTCACACCGCACTGCCGCGCAATCCGCCCGGTCAGCCCCAGCGACACCACGCCGCACAGCACGGAGAACAGCCGCGCCGCGAACAGCCCGGGACCGAACAGCTCCCGCCACAGCGCCACCGCCCAGAAATACAACGGCGGATGCACATCGGTGGCGCGCAGGTCCCGCGCGATGCCCGCCAAACCGGCGTGTCCCGCCTGCACCGCGGCAATCAGCCCGGCGGGAAATACCGTCTCCGGCCAGTCCGGCCGTGCCGCGCCCGCAGTCAGGAACAGCGTATACTGCTCGTCGTATTCCGCCCCGCGCAGCCACGCCGCCGCACTCAGCACCGCCGCGCCGAGCAGCAGCACCGAACAAAATTTCACCGCGTTAACCAAATCGCAGCACTTCCCGGGTCATGGTGCCGCCCAGCCTAACGGCCAAAGGTTAACGGAGTGCTTATGCCCGACATGATTCCGCTGCCGGAGCGGCCATTCCGGCAGCCCACCCTGTCCGTCGTCGTGCCGGCGTTCAACGAGGCGGCGGGACTGGACCGCTTCCACCAGAGGCTTGCCGCCGCCCTGGCGGACAGCGTTTCCTGGGAAGTCATCTACGTCGATGACGGCAGCACGGACGGCACCCTGGCGGTGATGGAAGCTTTGCGCAGCACCGACTGCCACGCCGGCGTGCTCAGCCTGTCGCGCAACTTCGGCAAGGAGACCGCGATCACCGCCGGCCTTGACCATGCCGCCGGGGATGCGGTGGTGGTGATCGACGCCGACTTGCAGGACCCGCCGGAACTGATCCCCGAATTGATCGCGCAATGGCGGCGCGGCTACGACATGGTCAACGCCCGCCGCCGCAGCCGCGCCGGGGAAACCTGGCTCAAGCGGCGCACCGCGCACGCCTTCTACCGCCTGATGCAGCGCACCGGAGCGCTGAAACTGCCGGAGGACACCGGCGATTTCCGCCTGCTGAGCCGCCGCGCGGTGGACGCCGTGCGCCAGCTCCGCGAGCAGCACCGCTTCATGAAAGGCGTGTTCGCCTGGATCGGCTATCCCACCACGTTCGTGCCGTACGACCGCGCATGCCGCAGCAGCGGGGTCAGCAAATGGACCTACTGGCGGCTGTGGAACCTGGCGCTGGAGGGAATCACCAGCTTCACCGTGATGCCGCTGAAATGCGCCACCTATGTCGGACTGGCCGTGGCCGTGCTGGCGGTGATCTATGCCGTGCAGGTGATCGTCAAGACGCTGATCATCGGCAACCCGGTCGCCGGCTACCCGAGCCTGATGACGGTGGTGCTGTTCCTGGGCGGCGTGCAACTCATGTTCCTGGGTGTTATTGGCGAATATCTCGGGCGGGTGTTCGACGAGACCAAGCAGCGGCCGCTGTACCTTGTGCAACGGTTTGAACCCAGCGCCGTCAGGGTGGCGCGTTGAGGCGGTGGCTTTGTTTGGCGATCGGGGCGTGGCTATCTGTGCACACCGTCATGGCGGGCGAAGGCCCGCCATCCACGCCTTTGGCGACGCCAGCCTCGAAAGGCGTGGATGGCGGCCCTTCGCCCGCCATGACGAGAGGACGGCGACCGGCTTCGCCCGACCCGGCGCGCGAGGGCCTCGCATCCCCCGCCATGACGGCGGACACCCCCCCCCTAGCCCGGCCGGCCAACCTCACCCGCGGCATCAACCTGACCAACTGGTTCCGCTTTACGCCCTCCCGCGATCCCGCCGCCCTCGGCGCCTACCTAAGCAACCAGGCTCTCGCCGATCTGCGCGCCGCCGGGTTCGACTTCGTGCGGCTGGCGGTCGATCCGGCGATCGTCGCCACCGGGGCCGAACGCGCCACGCTGCTTGGCGCGATCCGCCGCATCCAGCGCCAGGGTTTCGCGGTCGTCGTCTCGCCGCACCCGCAGGGCTGGCGATTGGAGGCTGAACCGGCACCGCTGCTGGCGTTTTGGCGGAGCCTGGCGCCGGAGTTGCGGGCTTTGGACCAGGTCCGGACCCTGCCGGAGATCCTCAACGAACCTGTATTCCCCGGCGATCCCGCCGGATGGGCCACGCTGCAGCACGCCGTCCTGCTCGATATCCGCCGCTGGCTGCCTGCCGCAACCGTCGTGCTCACCGGCCAGGACTGGGGCAGCATCGACGGCCTGCTCGCGCTGACGCCGGAGGACGACCGCAATGTCCTTTACAGCTTCCATCTGTACGACCCGCCGGAACTGACCGCGCTGGCGGCGTATCGCCCCGGCCTGGACCGCGCCGCGCTGGCGACTCTGCCGTTTCCGGTGGACGACCCGTCCCGTTGCGCCGCCACCGCCGCGACCGCCCGCGACCCCGCCACAGCCGGGCTGATGCGCTACTACTGCGGCTTCGGCTGGGACGCCGGGCGCATCGGCGCAACCCTCGATCGCGCCGCGTCCTGGGCGCGTCGGCATCACGTTGCCCTGTTGGCCGGGGAGTTCGGCGCGACGGCCGCGCTCAACCCGGCCGCCCGTCTGGCCTGGCTGAAAACAGTGCGTGACGGGCTGGAAACCCGGGGCATAGGCTGGGCTCTTTGGGGCTACGACGATGTCATGGGTTTCGCTATAACGCCGCCGCCGGGTTTGCACCCGCGGCTCGATCCGCGCGTCCTGTCGGTGCTTGGCCTGTCATCACGGATGTAAACATGGAAAGTCTCGACCCCGCCGATTGGACCGGTCTGCGCGCGCTCGGCCACCGCATGCTCGACGACATGGTCGATCACCTGGAAACTCTGCGCGACCGCCCGGTCTGGCAGCCGATGCCGGCGGCGTTGCGTGAGCGGCTGCGGCAGCCCTTGCCGCGCGGGCCGTCCACCGCCGAGGCGGTCTACAAGGACTTCCAGTCCCTCGTGCAGCCCTACGCCGTGGGCAATCTGCATCCCGGCTTCATGGGCTGGGTGCAGGGTGGCGGCAACCCCGTCGCCATGCTGGCGGAACTGCTCGCCGCCGGGCTGAACGCCAATCTCGGCGGGCGGGACCAGGCGCCGATCGAAGTGGAGCGCCAGGTCATCGCCTGGGTCGCGGAGATGCTGGGATTTCCCGCCGAGGCCTCCGGCGTGCTGGTCACCGGCAGTTCGATCGCCAACCTCATCGGCATACTCGTCGGCCGATCGGCCTGCCTTGGTCCCGAGGTGCGTGAGACCGGAGTCGGTGGCAGCCGGTTGGTCGCCTACGCCTCCGCCGCCGCGCATGGCTGCCTGCCGCAGGCGATGGACATCGCCGGCTTCGGCCGCGAAGCCCTGCGCATGATCCCGTTCGACAGCAGCGGCCGGATGCGGATCGACGTGCTGACCCGCCGGATCGCCCAGGACAGGGCGAGCGGGATGCGGCCGTTCCTGGTGGCCGGCACCGCCGGCACGGTGGACACCGGCGCGGTAGACGACCTTGCCGCACTGGCCGACATCGCCGCCCGGGAAAACCTCTGGTTCCACGTCGACGGCGCCTTCGGGGCGACGGCGCTGCTGGCGCCCGCGCTGCGCCCGAAGCTGGCCGGGATCGAGCGGGCGGACTCGGTCGCCTTCGATTTCCATAAATGGGCCCAGGTTCAATACGATGCCGGCTGCATCGTGGTGCGCGACGGCGCCCGCCAGTTGGCAACCTTCAGCGCCGAGGCGGCCTATCTCCGGCGCGAGCAGCGCGGCCTGGCGGGCGGCGGGATCTGGCCCTGCGATCTCGGCCCCGACCTGTCGCGCGGTTTCCGCGCCCTCAAGGTCTGGATGACTCTCTCCGTCTACGGCGCCGATCGGCTTGGCGAAGTGGTGCAGCAGAGCTGCGACCTGGCGGCCGCGCTGGCGGCGCGCGTGGACCGGGAGCCGGCGCTGGAGCGGCTTGCCCCCGTCACCTTGAATATTGTCTGCTTCCGCTACATCGCCGCGGACGGCGACCTCGATCGCCTCAACGCCGACATTGTCGCGGATGTGCAGGAGGCCGGGATCGCGGCACCGTCAACCACCCTGGTGAACGGAGCGCTGGCGATCCGCGCGGCGATCGTCAACCACCGGACCACTTGCGGCGACATCGAGATATTGGTAGACGCAATACTTGAATACGGCGGCCGTCGAGCGCGTGCCAACCAAAACAGCGCGTGCCGCGAACCAAAACAAAGTGCCCCCGGCTGTTAACCGGGGGCAAGTATACAGGGAGGCTTCACGTCTGGGAGACGTAGGGGCCAATGACCCCCTTCCAGCGAGTGGCGCTGGAACTCGGGCGGCATCGCTGCCGTAACTGACCCGGTTTTTTATCCCGCAGATGCGAAGGAAGACATCGTATAAATCCGGGCACCCGCCATGCACCCGGTGCATGGCATCGGTGTGAAACAAGCGCCAATCGAATGGCTGCACATGCCGTCAACCCCATGTCAGCACACGTTCGCCCCGACCGCGGCTTCGATCCGTGCGGCCAGCTTCTTGCCTGATATCGGCTTGTGCACCAGCGTGAACATCGCCCCGGCCTCCAGCGCGGCGCGTTCCCCGACATAGCCGGTCAGCAGGAAGCACGGCAGCCCGGGCCGCAGCACATGCACCCGCTGAATGGTGGCCACGCCGCTCATGCCCGGCATGGACAGGTCGCTGACCAGAGCGTCCACCGTCACCCCGGACTCGAGCAAAGCCAGCGCCTCGGACCCGCTCGATGCCACGATGGTCTCGAAGCCCAGCTCCTCCATCTGTTCAGCCAAGGTCTCGCGCACCAGATCGTCGTCGTCCACCATCATGATCCGCAAAACCCCCGACGAAATCGGCCGATCGGCTGTCTCATCGGCACGGTTCAGCACGGCATCGTCCAGGGCGCGGGCCAGCCAGATCTCCACCGTCGTGCCAATGCCGAGATCGCTTGTCACCGTCATCGCCCCGCCGGATTGTTCAGCGAAACCCTTCACCATCGCCAGTCCCAGACCCGTGCCGCTGCCGATCGGCTTGGTGGTGAAGAACGGCTCGGCGACGCGGGCAAAGGTCGCCGCGTTCATCCCGCATCCCGTGTCGGCAACGGTGATCCGCACATAATGTCCCGCGGCCAGGTTGGCCGGAGGCAGGCCGTCCCCCGGCGCATCCGCGGCCTCGGCCGACAGCGTCAAAGTGCCGCCGTCAGGCATCGCATCGCGCGCATTGGTGCCGAGATTGACCAGCGCCGTCTCCAACTGTCCACGGTCCGCCAGCAGCGGCGGGACGCCGGCATCCGGGACCGAGACCCTGACGCTGATTCCCGTCCCGAGCGTATGCGCCAGCACCTCCCGCATGCTGTTCAGCAACTCGTGCGTCGCGATCACCTCGGCTCGCAACGTGCCGCGGCGCGCGAATGACAATAGCCGCTGGGTGATCGAGGCCCCGCGTGAGGCGGCATCGATGGCGGAGCGTGCGAGGCGCCGGGTTCGGTCCAGATCCTCCGGACGGCGCTCGATCAGCATCGCCGCGCCGGAAACGCTTTGCAGGATGTTGTTGAAGTCGTGCGCGATGCCTCCGGCGAGCTGGCCCAGCGCCTGCACCTTCTGCGCCTGCGCCAGCTTTTCGGCCAGTTCGCGCAGTTCGGTCACGTCGCGCCATTCCGCCACGATCTGCCTGACCTGCCCGTTGGCGGAGTCGAGCACCGGCTTGAAGGAGATATCGATCCAGACGCTGCGGCCGGCCAGATCCCGCACCGCCATCTCGCGCCGGACCAGAGTGCCGCTGGCTGCCTCGCCGATCTTCCTGCGCAGCCGATCGGCATCGACCTCGGGCCACCATTTGGTCTCCCAGAACGGGCGGCCGATGACGTCGGCGGCATCGCAGTAACCGGACTCCAGCGCGGTCCGGTTGGCGAGCAGCACGGTGCCGTCCAGCGCCAGCACCGCGACGAACTGGAACTGCGAGTCGAACACGGCGCGAAACTGCTCCTCCGCCTCCACCAGCGCGGTGGTGCGTTCGGCAATCTGCTGCTCCAGCTCGTCGCGCCGCTGGGCCAGCGCCTCACGCGCGGCGACGATATCGGTGATGTCCTGATGGCCGCTGATGATCCGCAGGCTGCCGTCTGGCTCCCGGAACGATTCGGCCCGCATGGCGATCCAGCGCAGTGCCCGGTCGGGGCGGCGGATGCGGAACTGCAACGCGACCGCATAGGGTTGTTCATTGAGCACCCGGGCCTCGGCGGCGATCCGCCCGCGATCGTCCGGATGCACCCGTTCGAGCCATTGTTCGAACGTGCCTGGCGCCTGGTCCGGTGCGAGGCCGTACAGGCGGTGATATTCCTCCGAAACGAAGGCGCGCGCGCCGGACGTCGCCCAATCGGCGTTGGCGATCTCGCCGACCTGCTGCACCAGACGCAGCCGTGCCTCGCTGTCGCGCAGTGCTTTCTCCGCCGCCTTGCGCACGGTCGTGTCGCGGATGATGCCGGTCAGGAAGCGGTTGCCGTTGGTGCCGAACGCGCTGATCGACAAATCGATCGGGAAGATCGAGCCGTTGCGCCGCATCGCCTCAAGTTCCCGGCTCGGCACCCCGATGATCCGCGGCGGCGCCCCGTCGCGATACGCCGCGACGTCGGCGGCGTGCCGCGCTCTCTCGGCTTGCGGCATCAACATATTGACGTCTTGCCCCAGGAGCTCGGCTTCACGATCGTAGCCGAACATCAGCACGCCGGCCTGATTGATCGAAATGATCTTGCCGTCCGAGTCGGACACGATGATGCACTCCGCCGCGGTTCCGACCACCGAGTGGAGGATCGCCTGGCTTTTCCGCAGTGCCGCTTCAGAGCGTTGCAGCGCCGTGGTGTCGGTGAGCATCTCCAGCACCAGGCTGCGCCCGCCTGCGGCGCGGCGAAGGATTTTCCTGGCCAGTACAATAACGTCGGCACCGTCTCGCGATTGGTGCCGCAACTCGCCGAACCATCCGCCCGTCCGCAGCAGCGTTTCTTCCACCTCGGCGCGCGACTCCGGAAACTCCGTTCGCAGCAGCCGGTGCGAAACCTGCCCGACCGCCTCCGCGGAGGTCCAGCCGAACAGCCGCTCGCAGGCCTCCGACCAGAAGCGGATCGTGCCGTCCATCTCACGGACGATGACGGCGGCGAGGTCCATGATGTTCAGCAAGCGCTCGCGCTCCGCCGCGGCACGGTTGATGTTCTTCGACGCGATCAGGATGACGGCGAGGGCGGCGGCACACAGCACGACGATCAGCAGCGGCGCGATCGACAGGATGGTGACGATCATCACCCCGCGGCGTTCGGCCTCTTCCACCGCGGCCATGCGCGTCTGGAGAAGCTGCACCTCCTGCTCGACGACCGAGGCGATGGTCTCGCGCACCGCGTTGAACGGGAGCGGCAGAGAACTCCCACCCGCCCCGGCATGGTCCGCGGCCGGGGTCACGTCGATCGCCAGAAGCTTATCCAGAAGGCTGATCTTGTCCTGCTGGACCGGTTCATCGCGGGTCAGTTCGGTCAGGTCCGCCGCCGCCCGGCGCGCATCGTGCATTTCCGCGCGATAAGCGGCGAGGTCGTCCGGGCTGCCGCTCAGGCGGTAGGATCGCCGACCTGATTCGGCATCGCGGACTTCATACGAGACCTGCCGGGCCGCGGCGATGACATCGTTGGTATGGCGGACCGCGGCGGCCTTCGCGGTGCGCCCCTGCTCGAACGGCAGTTTGCTGCCGAACACTGCGGCGTTTATCGCGATCAGCGCTGCCAGGACGCCGATGCCTCCAACCAGCCAGCGAATTCCCGGGCGATTGGAAAATCGGACGACGCATCCGGGGTGCGTGGCCGCAAACATGTCGGCGGGCAGCGATGCCGCATTCGTGTCCGGGGTCGGGGACTGGCTATACATACTAACCGGCCTGTGTTGTCGATCGTCAACGTTATAGCGGGGCGGTAACGAAAAACCTAATAATTCCGGAACTTAATATCTCAGTTATAGACTTAAAAATTTTAATCCAGATTAGCCGCGTACAGCGGCGCGAAAGTGAATCCAATTGCATTATTGTTGTATTATCATACATAATATGCGCGTTGCCGCCCCTCGCGCGCGGCCGATCCGGCCAGCGAGATGCGATTTCGATACAATATAAATATGAAAAACCGCGCGGATTGCGCTGCCGCCAAGATATTGAGCCAATATCATAACGGTAACGCGGCAGAAGCCTCGCGACCCGGAACTCTGTCAGCAGCGGCAACGCATGCACCAAGACCGGCCGAATGGCGCCGGTCCTCGCGCTATCGCAACAGGCCGGCGGCCCGAACCGACCCGGCTGGCCCGCGCAAGAGACGCCCACGCCCGGAAATGGCGTTGTGTGTCAATTTTTCAGCATTGTCCGCCGCACCGGTCGCTTGCGCCAAATCACGTATGCCAGCCGGCTTTGATCGCGATTCTCCGGCGCGGACGCCTGCCTCCGTCATACTGGCGGAGGTGGGCGTCCAGGCCGTGTGCTTTTACGAACAAAGCCGGGGATGGCGGTCCTGCGCCAGCCAAAGCGAATGAAGCCGCTCGTTCGAATGGGTCGGGCCCGATAGTACCCACCGGGCGTCCCGCTGCGGACATCCGCGCTAGTGCCGCTCCGCCAGCTTGGCCAGAAGGAAGTCGCGAAACACCGCCACCCGCTTCGAATTCCGCAGCTCCTCCGGGTAGACGAAGAACACGTCCACCTTCGGTCCCTTCAGTTCCGGCAGTACCTGCACCAGGTCCGGGTTCTCCGAGACGGCGAAGTCGGGCAGGGCGCCGATGCCGGTGCCGGCGCGGATCGCCAACAGCACCGCCTGGATCGAGTTCACCTCCAGCAGCGCCCGCCGCGGATTGCCCGGCCGCCGCCCGGCTTCCGCCAACCAGTTGATCTCCTGCACCGGGGGGTGGTGCTGGCCGAACAGGATCAGCCGGTGCGCATCCAGATCCTCCGCCCGCTGCGGCACGCCGTGCTTCTTCAGATACTCCGGCGAGGCGCACACGAACCATTGCAAGGTCAGCAGATGGCGCTGCACCAGGTCGGGCTGTTTCGGCGGGTGCATGCGGATCGCCACATCGGCTTCCCGCATCGCCAGATCGAGATCGGTGTCGTCCAAAAGCAACGACACCGACACATCCGGGTAGGCGTCGAGGAAGCCGTGCAGCCGCGGCGCCAGCCAGGCCGAACCGAAGCCGACGGTGGTGGTGACCTTCAGCTTGCCGGCCGGCTTTTCCTTGCTCTCGGTCAGCAGCGCCTCGGTGATTGCCAGCTTGGCGAATACTTCCCGTACGGTGCGGTTCAGCGACTCGCCCTGCTCGGTCAGGATCAGCCCGCGGGCATGGCGGTGGAACAGCGGCACCTGAAGCGCCTCCTCCAGGGCCGATATCTGCCGCGAGACCGCAGACTGACTGAGGCTGAGCGTGTCCCCTGCATGCGTGAAGCTGCCCGCTTCCGCCACCGCGTGAAAAACGCGCAGCTTGTCCCAATCCATCGCGAACCCTCTCCTAGCGGCACGAACGTGCCGGCCGCATCCCGGTCAACCGGCCATGGCCCCTTCGTACAATGTGGCAAGACTAACCACACTTTGACGAGTCAGGTATGCGATTTTGATGGTCTGAGGCAATTTTCGTTTATCCCGCCGCCTCAAGCGGGTGCGATTCGTGTTCCGCGAGGTATTTCTCCGCCTCCAGCGCCGCCATGCAGCCGGTTCCGGCCGCCGTGACCGCCTGGCGGAACACCTTGTCCTGCACGTCGCCCGCCGCGAACACGCCGCGAATCGAGGTGCGGGTGCTGCCGGGACTCGTCCGGATATAGCCTTCCGGGTCCATATCGACATGCCCGGCGAAGATCGCCGTCGTCGGCGAATGGCCGATGGCGATGAACACACCGTCCACCGGCAGCTCGGTCAGCGAACCGGTGACGGTATGCCGCAGCCGCACGCCGGTGACGACCTCCGGCGAGCCGCCGCCGACAATCTCCTGCACCGCGCTGTTCCAGACCACGTCGATCTTGGGATGCGCGAACAGCCGCTTCTGCAGGATCTTCTCAGCGCGCAGCGAGTCGCGGCGGTGTACGAGGGTGACCTTCTCGGCGTGGTGGGTCAGATAGAGCGCTTCTTCCACCGCCGTGTTGCCGCCGCCGATGACCGCGACGGTCTTGCCGCGATAGAAGAAGCCGTCGCAGGTGGCGCAGGCGGAGACGCCGCGGCCCTGCAACGTCCGCTCCGATGGCAGGCCGAGCCAGCGGGCCTGCGCGCCGGTGGCGATCACCACCGCGTCCGCCTCATACGTGTCGCCGGAGTCGCCGGTGCAACGGAACGGCGGCCCGGAGAAATCCACCGCGGTGATCAGGTCGTGGATGATCCGCGTGCCGACATGCGTGGCCTGCGCCTGCATCTGCTCCATCAGCCAGGGGCCCTGGATGACATCGGCGAAGCCGGGATAGTTTTCGACGTCGGTGGTGATCATCAACTGCCCGCCCGGCTGCATCCCCGCCACCAGGATCGGCGACATACTGGCGCGTGCAGCGTAGATCGCCGCGGTGTAGCCGGCCGGCCCGGCGCCGATGATAAGAAGCCTGGTTCGATGCGTTTCGGTCATAGCCCTGTCATATCGGCCTCGGCCGTGCCGGGGCAAGCCGAAGGGCTGGTTCCGGACCGGCATTGGCGATGGTTTTCGCCGGATTTTCACGCGACAACCGGCCTTTGTGTCCCCATGTTGCGGGTATGCGCCGTTTCCTGCCGCTGCTGATCCTGCTGTTGCTGTTTTGTGCCGGACTTGTCCTGCTCCCCGGCCTCGGCGTCGGGTGGGACAGCCTGGCGCGTCACCAGGACATGCTGATCGGCTGGGTGGCCGCGCATCCGTTCGGCGCTCCGGCGCTGTATGTGGCTGCCTATATCCTGACCGCGGCGCTGTCGCTGCCGCAGGCGGCGCTGCTGACCGTTGCCGGCGGCCTGCTGTTCGGCGCGGTGGCAGGCTGCGCGCTGACCGTCGTTGGCGCGACCATCGGCGCCTCCATCCTGCTGCTGGCCATCCGCTCCGCGTTCAGCAAGACGCTGGAGCGGCATCGGCAGCGCATTCCGGCTCATGTTCAGGCGCGTCTGGCGCGGGACGGGTTCAGCTACCTGCTGGCGCTGCGGCTGGTGCCGCTGGTGCCGTTCTGGATCGTCAATCTGGCCGCCGCTTTGGCGGGAATTCGCCTGGCGGTGTTCGTGCCGGCGACTCTGCTGGGTATCGTGCCGGCGAGTTTCGTCCTGAGTTCCATCGGTGCGGGCGTGGGTGGCATCCTGGCGCAGGGCCGCACGCCGGATCTGTCGGTGCTGTTCGGGCCGCGGATACTGCTGCCGCTGCTGGGCCTTGCAGCGCTGTCGCTGCTGCCGGTGCTGCTGCGCCGCCGGGTGGCGGCGTGATGTGTGTCCGGTTCGGCGGCCCGGGGGGAGGGGGGCTGCGGGTGCGAACCTGCGGCGCAGGTGGCGGTGGACAATCCGCGTTTCGACGCAGAGTTCGCAGAGCGGGGCGCAGAGCGCGCAGAGGAAAATTACCCGGGCAGCGGGCCAACCGGCATTCGCTAAAATCACGCTTTAAGATTCTGACGCCTTCGGCAAGGCATCAATCTTGTCCGGGATCGGCATTGTCGCCGACGGGTCAACCGCATGCGGAAGGTTTCGCTCTGCGCACTCTGCGCCCCGCTCTGCGAACTCTGCGTCGAGAAAGCGGTGGTAAAACAAATGCCTGTCCCGCGATCGACCCGATCCCCACCGGATCGACCTAACCCATGGACTTTGATCTCGCCATCATCGGCGCGGGTGCGGCCGGGCTGTCTGTCGCGGCGGGCGCGGCGCAACTCGGCGCCAGGGTGGCGCTGATCGAGCGCGGCCGCATGGGTGGCGACTGCCTCAACACCGGCTGCGTGCCGAGCAAGGCGCTGCTCGCCGCGGGGCATGCCGCCCGCACCGTCCGCGACGCCGCCCGGTTCGGCGTGATCGCGAACCCGCCGGCGATCGACTGGGACAGGGTCCGCGCCGGGGTGCATGAGGTGATCGCCGAGATCGCCCCGGTCGATTCGGAAGAACGCTTCCGCGCCCTGGGCGCCACCGTGCTGCGCGGCGAGGCGCGGTTCCTCGACCCGGCGACCCTGTCCATCGAGGGCCGAACGCTGACCGCCAGACGATTCGTCATCGCCGCCGGCAGCCGCGCCGCCATCCCGCCGATACCGGGGCTGGACCAGGTGCCGTATTGGACCAACGATTCGCTGTTCGATCTGGCCGAAAAGCCTGTTCATTTGCTGATCCTCGGCGGCGGCCCCATCGGCCTGGAGATGGCGGACGCGTTTTGCGGCCTTGGCTGCCGGGTGACCGTGATCGAGGCGGACCGGATCGCCGCAAAAGATGATCCGGAACTGGCCGCGGGCCTCGCGCAGGCGCTGACCCGGCGCGGCGTGGTCCTGCGGGAGGGCGTGACGGTGGCGTCAGCGGCGCCGGGTCCGGTGCTGATCCTGTCCGATGGCGAGCGCATCGCGGGTTCGCATCTTCTGGTTGCCGCCGGGCGGACGCCGAACCTGGCGGCGCTGAACCTTGCCGCCGCCAACATCACGGCAAGCCGGGCCGGGATCGTCACGGACCGTGGCTTGCGCAGCATCAGCAACAGCCGGGTCTTCGCGGTGGGAGATATCGCAGATCCGGCGGGGATCGGGCCGCGGGCATTTACCCATGTGGGATCTTATCACGCCGGCATCGTCATCCGGCGCGCGCTGTTCCGGCTGCCCGCGGCGATCGACTATGCCGCCCTGCCGCGGGTGACCTACACGGATCCCGAACTGGCGCAGACCGGCCTGACCGAGCGGGAGGCGCAGGCAGCCGGAATGAAAGTGCAGATGCTGCGCTGGCCGCTGGCCGAGAACGACCGCGCGGTGGCGGAACGCGACACCGCCGGGTTGGTCAAACTGGTGGTCAGCCGCAACCGGGTCGTCGGCGCCGGCATCCTGGCGGCGCATGCGGGCGAGATGATCAGCCTATGGAGCCTGGCGATTGCCCGCCGGACGAAGGTCTCGGCACTGGCGGGCCTGATCGTGCCCTATCCGACCCGGTCGGAGGCTGCCAGGCGCGCCGCGGGCAGCTTTTTCGCCGCGCGGCTGTTTTCGGCCCGAACCAAGGGCCTGGTGCGGCTGCTGCGATTTCTGCCCTGACCGGGGGGCGGCAGGACCGCTGCCAAGCGGCGTCCCGGCGCGGCAAACCGGCAGGCAATCCACCTGTCAGGTTACTCGTTCAGCCGGAATCGGCGATGCCGATTTGATCTCGCGGACCGGAATCCACAGCCATGAGGGGTGCGTCTCGGCGGGTTCGGTTATCACCAGTCCGGCGTCGCGCTGTTCGGCTTCGATGGCGTCGGCCTCGGCTTCGAGGTCAAGCGCAACTTCCAGGAGCATTTCGGCCAGGCGAGCGTCCTCCCCCGCTCGGGCCATTTCCCGTGCTTTCGCAGCCCTGTTTCTGAAATGAGTGGCGTCCAAAGCAGTCTCCTATTCTGGATACACAATAGGGACGATTCGGCATTAAACGGAATCACGTCATAGCGAGGGGACGCCAAACCCTACATGGGAACTAGGTGTTTCGAGCACCTCGCACGCCAGCAGGATTATTGTGAAGTCGAAAATGCAGAGCGAATCGACAGAATTCGCGAGAATCGTGCCAAAAATTTGTCAGCCTCGGAGACTGATCCAAATAACTGGCATTGACGCAAGTTTATCAACCCATGGTTGAGACTCATGCACCGAAATCACGTCCGGGCGAGGAGTCTCACATAACCCAATCCCCCGGGAAAGCATCCTTCCCGGCAGGGCAGACCGGCGTGCATCGATCGGCGTGGCCGGCACCGGCCGGACGGCAAAAGGCTGATTGGCCGGCGCGCGGCGGAGCTTCGCCCGGAACCGGCGCGCCGACACCCCGATCAGGCCGCCGCGGCGCTCGCGCGCTTGATCCGTGCACGCTCGATCCGGCGCTTCAGCTCGCGCCCTTCCTCGGTCAGCCTGGTGTTCGGCGTGCCCAGCAGAAAGGCATCGATGCCGCCGTTATGCTCCACCGTGCGAATGCCGCGCGTGGACAGGCGCATGCGTACCTCGTGACCGAGGATGTCGGACAGCAGCGACGTCACCTGAAGGTTGGGCAGGAACCGGCGACGGGTCTTGTTGTTGGCGTGGCTGACGTTGTTGCCACTGAGAACGCCCTTGCCCGTGATTTCACAGCGACGCGACATCGCACTTGATCCTCAGAAACTGATTGCAAGCGGCGGGTTATGGCGACCTAAGCGGGGCGCGTCAAGGATCACAGGCGAACAATTGCCTCCGGGTCGTCATCCTAACTCCGCAACTCCCCCGACCGGACGCTGGCGATGGCGTTGTTCAGGATGCCGATGACCGCATCGTCCGATACCGACCGGGCCAACAGGGCCATCGAACCGGCCAGCAGCGCCGAGGCGATCGCCACCGAGTTGATGTTCTGGCTGGTCATGTATTCGATCGCCTTGTCGACGACCGCTCCGGCATGGCTCAAATCGGCGGGCGGCACGTTGGGGTCGTCGGGCATGGTGGCGATTCCTTATGTCACGGACAGGGGTTCGAGGGTCTGTTCGGCCGCTTGCAGGGTCCACATCCGGGCATACAGGCCGCCATTGGCCAATAGCGCCGCATGGCTGCCACGCTCGGCGATGCGGCCGTCCTGCAGCACGATGATCTCGTCGGCATCCACCACCGTGGACAGGCGGTGGGCGATGACCAGCGTGGTGCGCCGGTGCGCCACCGCGCGCAACGCCGACTCGATGTCCTGCTCGGTGCGGGTGTCCAGCGCGCTGGTCGCCTCATCCAATATGAGGATGCGCGGATCCTTCAGGATGGTCCGGGCGATGGCGACTCGCTGCTTCTCGCCGCCCGACAGCTTCAGGCCGCGCTCGCCGACGATGGTGTCGTAACCCTCGGGCAGTTTCAACACGAAGTCATGCACCTGCGCCTGGCGGGCGGCCTGCTCGATCTCCGGCTGGGACGCACCGGGCCGTCCGTAGCCGATATTGTAGCGGATGGTGTCGTTGAACAGGACGGTGTCCTGCGGCACCACGCCGATGGCGGCGCGCAGGCTGTCCTGCGTGACGTCGCGGATGTCCTGGCCGTCGATCAGGATGCGGCCGCCGGTGACGTCGTAGAAGCGGAACAGCAGCCGGCTGATGGTGGATTTTCCCGCCCCCGTCGGCCCGACAATCGCCAGCTTGCCGCCGGCCGGCACGCTGAAACTGACGCCTTTCAGGATGATCCGGTTGGGCTGGTAGCCGAACTGCACGTCCTCGAAGACGACCTCCCCGGCGGACCCCTCGGACAGATGCGCGGCCAGGGCGGCGGCGCCCGGCTTGTCGGCGATTTCCTGCTCGACGCGCAGCAGGGCGAACATCTGCTCCATGTCCACCAGCCCCTGCTTGATCGTCATGTAGACGATGCCAAGGAAGTTCAGCGGCTGGTAGAGCTGGATCAGATACGTGTTCACCACCACGAACTTGCCGACGGTCATGGAGCCATCTTCCATGCCGGAGGCGGCCAGCAGCATGATCAGCGTCAAGGCCGCGGAAATAATCAGCGCCTGGCCGGTGTTGAGCATATTCAGCGACACCTGGACGCGGACCGAGGCGCGCTCGAAGCGGGCGAGCGCATGGTCGTAGCGCTGCGCCTCATGCGCCTCGTTGCCGAAATACTTCACCGTCTCGTAATTGAGCAGGCTGTCCAGCGCCTTGGTGGAGGCGTCGTTGTCGGTGTCGTTCATGGTGCGGCGATAGCGGCCGCGGCGGCTCGCCAGCGCGGTGGTGAAGCCGATATAGACCACCACGGCGACGAAGGTGATGGCGGCGTAGCGCCAATCGAACATGTGCCAGATGATGGCGGTGACCATCGCCAGCTCCAGCGCCGTCGGCACGATGTTGAACACCGCGAGGCGCAGCACCGACTGCATGCCGGTGACTCCGCGGTCGATCACCCGCGACATCCCGCCGGTCTGGCGGTCGAGATGGAAGCGCAGGCTGACGGCGTGCAGGTGGCGGAAGGTGCGCAGCGCCAGCAGCCGCACCGCGCGCTGCGAGACGGCGGCGAACACCGCGTCCCGCAATTCCCCGAACGCCGCCGAGCACAGCCGGATCAGGCCGTATCCCAGGATCAGCATCACCGGCACGGCATAGGGCGTGATCGCCGGCACGGCGTGGGATGTTAGCCCCTGGCCGTGCGGCGTCAGCGCATCGATGATGCGGCCGTACACGACCGGCACATAGACCGTGGCGACCTTGGCCAGCACCATGAAGGCCAGCGCGATCACCACCCTGATCCGGGCACCGGTGTTCCTGGCCGGCCAAAGATAGGGCAGCAGGGCGGTGACCGTTTGCAGGGTGGACCGCTGCACCTGCAAGGCGGGCGGCAAAACCGCCGGTGGCGATCGAACGCTGCTTCGTCTCATCCCGCGCATGTGGCATGATGACGCCATCTTGGAAAGGCGATCGGCTTGGATCAGCACGCGAAAGAGACGGGATTTCAGCGCCATGTGCGCGCCTGCAACAATGCTGTCCTGCCCGGAGCGCGCCTGCCGTTCCGCATCGCGGCGACTCATGTCGGCTGGGTCGCGCCCGCGGCGGTGGAAGCGCTGAGCCGCTTCCCGGCTATGCGTGTGACGGCCGATACGGTTGAGCTGACCGAGCCGGAGGCGCTCGACGGCATCGCTCTGGCCCTGGCGGAGCGTGGGGTGCTGCGCCGCCGCGGCGAGCCGTTCGACGTCTGCGCCCGTCCGGAACTGCCGGCTCTGGCCCGGGTTGATCGCGGCGCCATCCCGTTCTTCGGCATCCGTGCCGCCGGGGTGCACCTGAATGGCCTCGTGCAGCGCCCGGACGGGCTGCACATGTGGGTCGCACGCCGTGCCATGGACAAGCTGCTGGACCCCGGCAAGCTGGACCACATCGTCGCCGGCGGCATTCCGGCCGGGTTGACCCCGCTACAGACACTGATCAAGGAAGCCGGCGAGGAAGCCGCGATCCCGCCCGACCTGGCCGGTAAGGCCGTCCCTGTCGCGTCGTTCGGCTACGCGAGCGAGCGGCAGGAGGGGCTACGGCGCGACTGGCTATACGCCTACGACCTGGTCCTGCCGGAGGATTTCACCCCGCAACCGGCGGACGGCGAGGTCGAGGCGTTCGAACTCTGGCCCATCCCTCGCGTTCTCACGGCGGTGCGCGACACGGACGACTTCAAGTTCAACGTGAACCTGGTGCTGATCGACCTGTTCATTCGGCTGGGCCTGATTGCCGGGCCGGAGGCGGCCAGCCTCCGGGCTGCGCTCTGATCGGCTTTCCGCCTGATCAGCCTTCCGGCGGGGCGGCGGCGATCGGGATGTCACGCGAGTCCGGCTGGTCGCCGAAGCCGGGACCGCGGGGTTCCTCGTCGTTCTGCTCGCCTTGCCCCTGGCCGTCGTCGTTGCCCTGGTAACTTTCGTTCTGCTGGTAGTTGCGCCGCTGATTGGCTTGCTGCTGCTGCGGCGCCTGCCCGTTCGGCTGGTTTTGCTGCTGCGCCTGGTTCATCGCGTTCAGGATACGGAAATAATGTTCCGCATGCTGGAAGAACGCCTCGGCGGTAACCCGGTCGCCGCCGCTGGTGGCATCGCGGCCGAGCTGCAGATATTTCTCGAACAGCTGCTGCGCCGTGCCGCGGATGCGGATTTCCGGCCCGTTGCTGTCGAAGACATGGTTGCGGTTGAGCGGCACGTTGCCGCCCGAGTGATGGCGCACGCCACCGCCTGATCCACCGCCACCACCGCCGCCGCCGCCGCCAGGGCGATGGTTGCGGCCACGCATGCGTTTCATGTTCATACTAATGCCGTCGCACTTTCCCAAATATCGGCAGACCTGTGGGGCGATCGGGTAGACCGGATAAAGCATTCCCGGTCCGCTTCCCTGGCCAGCCACGTTCCATCGGCGTTGATCGTGGCACGCAAAGGACTTCCGACGAACCTTCGCGACCGGGGACATCTGTCACGCAGCACCCCTGCCACGCCAACACCGTACACCGCTGTTCCGCCTGTGCCAAACAGTTTTTTCAATCACCTGTCCGTGAGATGACGATGGCCCGCTGAATCCCCGCCAGATCGAGGTGAAGTGAGCAGCCAAATCCGCCTTCCCGAGCGAGTGCGACCACGTCCCGCGCCTGTCCGGCGCCCAGTTCGAGAATCGCGGCGCCGCCCGGCAGCAGCCGGCTGGGAAGGTCGCGTAAAATCGTACGGTAAGCATCAAAGCCATCCGATCCGCCGTCGAGCGCTCGCCGCGGCTCATGCAGGGAGACCTCCGGCATCAGGCCGGGGATGTCGGCGGCCGGGATATAGGGCGGGTTGGAGATCACCAGGTCGAACCGCCCGTTAAGCGCATTGGTCCAATCGTCCACGATAAAAGCCGCCCGATCTGCCAGACCAAGTTGGACGGCGTTGCGGCGCGCGAGCCGGGCGGCGTCCGGCGCGATGTCGGCGCCGATACCGAACGCGGCCGGAAATTCATGCAGCAGCGCCAGCAACAGGCAGCCGGTGCCGGTGCCGAGGTCCAGAATCCGCCGCGGCGGGGGAGCGCCGGCGTAGCGGGCGAGGGCGGCCTCGATCAGGGTTTCGCTGTCGGGGCGCGGGATCAGGGTAGCGGGGGAGACCTGGAACTCCAGGCTCCAGAACTCCCGGCGGCCGAGGATGTGGGCGAGCGGTTCGCGGCGCAGGCGGCGGCTGAGAAGGTCGTTGAAGGTGCCGGTTTCGATGTGCCGATGCGGATCGCGGATCAAGTCGGCCCGGGTGAGGCCGAGGGCGTGGGCGAGCAGCAGGCGGGCTTCGAGCCGGGGGTTGTCGGCCACATCGCGCAGGCGGAGGTCGCCGTCTTGGATGGCTGTCGCGATGGTAGAGGTCATGCGGAAGTCGGGTTCATGTGGCCGGAGCGGTTATTCGCTGCGTGTAGTGGTGCGGGTTACCAGAACGAGCGCTAATTTATCGGTCAGATGGCCGTCGCGCCCCTGTCGCGGCCGTAGCGTTCTCGCAACAGTTCCCTGACCCGATGCTGGTGCACGGACATGATAAGTTCGAAGGAATGAAATCACGCATCCTTTCGCATGATCCACTTCGGCCCTGAGACGACGAGAGGTGTATTCTTCTCTGCACTGAACTCGTCGGCTGCCTTGACGACACCGGGCCATCCCGTGACGTAGTCGTCTCCAACCAGGTAACCACCCGGTGCGAGAAGCCCCCAATAATCGCGGGCATCGCGACGCACGGACTCGTAATCATGTGCCGCATCAATGTGGATCAGGTCAGCCCGAACACCGCGTGCCGCTAGAATTGCTGCTGCGCCTTCGGAACTTTGCGGCATCGGCACGATCAGATCCTGCGCACCGCTTCGCACAACATTGGCAAGAAACTGCTCATAAAGCATTGAAATACCATGCCGGCGGCCAATCAGGTTGGAGAACGGGGCACCTGGCCAATGCTCGGAACTGCCAAGGAAGGTGTCGACGGCCAATACCACGCCATCGATCTCGTATTTGCGCAGCAAATTTGCAAGGTGAATGGTGGAACCACCCTTCCATACACCGACATCAATCACAACGATCGGCCTGATCTCGGCGATGATGCGTTCGAATGATGGATCTTGGCTGTTCCACCCCTGCAGGTCCAACGCAAAGGTCGGCACAAAACCAGCATAAATGTCGGCGTGGTGGAGGCCGTGCATAAATCTAACGGCGGTCTGTCCCATCGGGTAAGTCCTCACGACACTCATGCGCCCACCGCCCCGCGCGATCTCAGACGATGCAAACTGCTGGAGCCTAGCCTCGACAACGAAACCATACAAGCAACTAGGTAAAAATTCGTGATCATATCGAACTGGCCATAACGCAGTTGCACCATGCCCACCGCTCAATCCTCGGCCGACAGCCGTGCCGCCTGGTCTTCCGCGGTCAGCGCATCGATGAACTCGTCAAGATCGCCCTGCATGACGCGGTCGATCTTGTACAGCGTCAGGTTGATCCGATGGTCGGACACCCGCCCCTGCGGGAAGTTATACGTCCGGATTCTCTCGCTGCGGTCCCCGGTGCCGACCTGGGACTTGCGATCTGCCGAGCGGGTGGCGTGCAGGGAGGCGCGTTGCTGCTCATACATCCGCGCGCGCAGGATCTTCATCGCCTTGGCTTTATTCTTGTGCTGGCTGCGCTCTTCCTGCATTGCCACGACGATACCCGTGGGCAGATGGGTGATGCGCACCGCGCTGTCGGTCTTGTTGACGTGCTGGCCGCCGGCGCCCGAGGCACGGTAGATGTCGATGCGCAGGTCGCCTTCGTTGATCTGGACGTCCACTTCCTCGGCCTCCGGCAGCACCGCGACCGTTACCGTCGAGGTGTGGATGCGGCCCTGGCTTTCCGTCGCCGGCACGCGCTGCACCCGGTGCACGCCGGATTCGTACTTTAGCCGGGCGAACACGTTGCGGCCGGTGACTTCCGCCGTCGCTTCCTTGATCGCGCCCAGGCCGGTGTCGCCGTATTCCAGGATTTCGAACTTCCAGCCTTTGGCTTCAGCATATTTCTGGTACATCCCGAACAGTTCGGCGGCGAACAGCCCGGCCTCGTCTCCGCCGGCCGCGGGGCGGATTTCCAGGATGGCGGAGCGGGCGTCGGCTTCGTCCTTCGGCAGCAACGCCAGCCGGATTTCGTGTTCCAGCGCCGGGATCTGCTCCTTCAGTTCATACAGTTCCGCCTCGGCCAGATCCTTCATCTCCGGATCTTCCAGCAGCGACTCCGCCTCGGACCGGGCGCGTTCGGCCGAGCGCAGGTCGCCGATGCGCGCGACCACGGGCTCGATGTCGGACAATTCCTTCGACGCCTTGACGTAGGCCTCGCCGGTTATGCCTTCCGACAGCAGCGCCCGGAGTTCCTCGGCGCGGGCGGCGATGCGGTCGAGCTTGAGTGCCAGACTCATCTTAGCCGCGCGGGTATCTGGTCGAAGGCAACCGCTTCCTGCGTGCCGGTTTGCAGGTCCTTCACCTGCGCCACCCCGGCGGCGATGTCGGTGTCCCCGAGGATCACCGCGGCGCGGGCGCCGGTGCGGTTGGCGCGCTCCATCCGGCGCTTGAGGTTGCCGCGATAGGCCATCTCGGCGCGGATGCCCGCGGCGCGCAACGCCTGCAGGATGTCGATCGCGGCGGCTTCAGCGGCGTCGCCGATGGGGATCACGGCGACCGGCGCGGGGGCAGGGGGCGCGGCGTCCATCAGCATGGCAAGTCGTTCGATCCCGGCGGCCCAGCCGACGGCGGGGGTGGCGGGACCGCCCATCTCCTGCACCAGCCCGTCATAGCGTCCGCCGGCCATGACCGTGCCCTGGGCGCCGAGTTTCGAAGTCACGAACTCGAACGCGGTGTGGCCATAGTAGTCGAGGCCGCGGACGATGCGGGGATTTTCCACGAACGGCACGCGGAAGCGGGTCAGGTGGTCCTGCAGCTTGGCGTAGAACGTGGCGGCGGCTTCAGTCAGATACGGCTGGATCGTGGGCGCGTTGGCGACGATGCGGCGGTCTTTGTCATCTTTGCTGTCGAGAATGCGCATCGGGTTGCGCTCCAGCCGGTTCAGGCTGTCCTCGGACAGGCCGGCGCGGTGCTCGGTGAAAAAGGCGACGAGGGCGGTGCGGTAGGCGTCGCGGCTGTCCTTGTCGCCGAGGGTGTTGAGTTCCAGCACCGTGTCGCCCGCGACGCCGAGGGCTTGCAGGATCGACCAGCCGCAGGCGATCACTTCCGCATCCGCCAACGGTTCGGCCGGGCCAATCAGTTCGGTGCCAATCTGGTGAAACTGCCGGTAGCGGCCTTTCTGGGGGCGCTCGTAGCGGAACATCGGGCCGGCGTAGAAAACCTTCTGCGGCAGGGATTGGGTCAGGCCGTTGGTCACCAGTGCGCGGCACACCCCGGCGGTGCCTTCCGGCCGAAGGGTCAGCGAGTCGCCGCCGCGATCGGGGAAGGTATACATCTCCTTCATCACCACGTCGGAGGTTTCCCCCAAGGTGCGGGCGAAGACTCGCGTGTCCTCGAAGATCGGGGTTTGCCATTCGTCGAAGCCGTAGCTGGCGGCGACGCGCCGGGCGGTGTCGGCGACGCGGTGGAAGCGGCGCTGGTCCTCTCCGATGAGGTCGCGGGTGCCGCGTACGGGTTGGAGGTCGGTCACGTGTGGTCCTTGGTCCTTGATCCCGGTCTTATATAGGCGCGAGACGGGGCGGCAAGGACTTCGGGTATCAGGCGTCGATGCCGCGGGCCTTGAGCCAGTGGCCGAGGGAGAACAGCGCGGCGCGGTCGGCCATGAGGGATTCGATCGATGGGGCGGCGGGCGGCGGAGAGTTCGGGGAGTACGCGCCGATCCATCCTCCAGATGGAGTATTCTTCCTCGGTCATGCCGAGGAACTCGGTCAGCGGGCGTTGTTCATCCTCGCCGGCGTCGTGCCAGGCATCGATGAAGTGGTCGGCTCATCGCGGGTCACCTGACCGTCCATGAAGAGATCGAAGAACGACTGCGGTTTGGCATGTGCATCAGACACAAATACGTCTCCCCAGGTACGGCGGGTTTAACCTTTACGCCGGTACGAGCTTCGTATCCGCCGTCGCACGGTTGCGGCGATGAGGCCGGAAGTTTCAACGAACCGCACCTGTCACCGACTGTGTTTCGCTATGGCTGTCGAGCCATGCTTGCAGTCCCCGCACCGTGGTGAGATCGGTTGGGCGGGCCTTGTCCTGGAGTTGGCTCAGCTGTAGAAGTCTCGACTAAACCTGACAGTTGGGGTTCAATCGGTGGGGCAAAGGTTGCCCGGTGTGTCGGCTCGCAGGGAGGCGGAGCCGACCGAAGAGCCGACACACCGGGCGGGCAAAATCGGAGCGCCCGCTAT
>NZ_CAIWTY010000033.1 GCF_903915725.1 uncultured Rhodopila sp. | reverse complement strand
TACCCGAAGGGCATCGTCGTCTCGGATGAGGAGATGGCCTCCTTCAACATCGTCCGCGCCGAGTTCCACGGCGAGTGGAATTACACGATCCGACCAGGCAACCGTTCAGAAAGAGCGGTTGATTCCTGACGCGCCCTTAGGTCAATACGCATAGCGGCGCGCCCGTCGGCAGCACTCACACCGGATCCCACGGATACACGTCCCTTGTCCGCTCCAACGGGGTGAAATTGTTCTTCACCGCGGGAAGCCAGTGCTCCGCCAGGGTCTCCGGCGTCCAGCCTTCGGTTCGCGCCATGATCCGTATCGGGCGCGGCTGGCTGTACAGATAGATCTCGTTGCCGCGGACGCCGAGAATCTGTCCGGAAATCCCCGCCGCCGCGTCGGTGCCCAGGAACGCGATCAACTGGGCGATATGGTCCGGCCTTGTCTTCGCCGCGCGCGCCTGCAATTGCGCCTCGGTCTGGCCCGGCACGGTCTCGATCATGCGGCTGAAGGCATGCGGCCCGATGCAGTTCGACCGCACGTTATAGCGCTGCATGTCCATGGCGATGTTCCGCGACAGCCCGACGATGCCCATCTTGGCGGCGCCGTAATTCACCTGGCCGACGCCGCCGATAAGACCCGAAGTCGAACTGATATGGATGAACGACCCGCTCTCCTGCTTGCGGAAATGCGAAACCGCGGCGCGGGAGACGTAGAACGACCCGTACAGATGCACCTTGATGACGGCGTCCCACTCCTCGACCGACATGTAGTGGAACATGCGGTCACGCAGGATGCCGGCGTTGTTCACCACGATGTCTATACGGCCGAAATGGTCGATCGCGTCCTGCACCATGCGCTGGGCGTCATCCCAGTTCGCGACACTGCCGGTGTTGGCGACGGCGCAGCCGGTGCCGTTGGCCTGGGCGATCTCGTGCACGACCCGTTGCGCCGGCCCGGCGTCGTGGCCCTCGCCGGTCACGCTGGCGCCGACATCATTGACCACGACCCGGGCGCCATTCGCCGCCAGCGCGATGGCCGCCGCGCGGCCGATGCCACCGCCGGCGCCGGTGACGACCGCGACCTTCCCGTCAAGCATGCCCATTCCGTTTCCTCCCTCGAACCCCGGTTGCTTCAGTCTGCGACAGAGCACGGGACCTGTCATCAGCCGGACGCGCGGGGATTGGCGGGAGACGGTATAGGCGCGGATGTTGTACCCGAACGCGGTTCGTGCTCAGCCGGTTCTTGTCGCGGCGTGATGCTTTCCCGGCAGGCATCCCGGTATCAACGGCAGCGCGGTTTCGAGTTCGTCCGGCATTGGAATGTTCGGCCTTGTGCCTCCGTCTGATCGTTGCAGCCAAGACATGACAGCGGTCGATGGAATCCCCTCGGTGTATATGTAAAGTCTTCCGGTATCATCGTATTGCTTGCAGGCATGGCCGCCGAGGCCAAACACCCGGCCGAAACCCTCTGTAGGATCGCTTATCGGCGCGGTCTGTGCTGTTGCAAGAACGGTCTGGAGGGGGAAAATCAGCATCCAGGCGAGAAATCCAACGATTGCCTTCGCTGGGGGCCGAAGCGCGCCGCGCGGGACTTGTGCGGCCGGACCGCTGCGCGGGCCCGGAGACGGGAGCAGAAAGCTTTCGTTTGAATACATCCACGCGTTCCTTCGCAACTGCCGGGATCGCACCGGCAATGGGACGAGGGACGCTCCTCTCTTTCAACGAATCCAGCTTAGCGGATCGCGGTCGGGCGATGTCAAGACAAACGTGGCGATTAAAGGTGGCTTAATGCCCGGGCATCGGATCGGTCAAAGGGAAGCCGTCGCGCCTTCGTATCGGGACAGTGAAGCCAACGAGCCGATCAGGCAGCTTGCATCCAGCCGCAAATCATCGGCCAGCAGGACGGCCTGACTGGCTTCAGACGCTGTTCCATCGGCTCCGACCAGCCTTGCCAACCCGGGATTCCGCACAAACGCCGGTCCGCCGGCCAGGATACCGATGGTTCGGTTGCGGGACGCCTGGCGGATAGCCAGGATTGTCCGGCCAAGCGTGCCGGTTTCCCGGTCGAGCGCGATGGAGAGGCCGGCGACGGCGAACCACTCGCTGCGGACCATGTCAAGCAGTTCTGCTTCGGCGCAGGCGGTTGCGACCGTGACATCCCACCCGGCGTCACGGAAAGCCTCGCTGGTGATTTGCAACCCGAAGATGTGCTGATTGCCGGACAAGCTGGCCAGCAGGATACGGCGCGACGCATCACTGGCCACCGGCGCCGGGCCGCAAATCTGCCGCAGCCGGTGCATAATCAGGCGCAGCGTGCCCAGGCCCGCGGTCACGTCCACGAAGCTGCACAGATCGTCGTCCCACATTTCACCGAGCCGCCGGGCCGCGGGCGCCAGGACGGCGAGGCAGATATCCGTCAGGCTGTAGCCGCCGGCCGCCATTTTCTCCAAACGTCCAAGCGCGGACTGCCGATCGGCGGCGAGCACGAGAGCGAGGAAGCTTTCCAGTTCCGGCGCGCTGAAAACCGGCGCGCGGGCGGAGGATTCACGGATGTCATCGCGCCGATGCACGAGCGCGAGCTGCGGGAAAATCTGCGCTTCGATCGTGCGCGTCAGCACGGCGATGCGCTGCTGCCGGGAGGCAGCCGGCACCGGCGGGGCTTTGGCGTTACGTTTCCCCCGCTCGATCGCGGTTGGCTGGCGAGAGGTATCTGTTCTGGAAACAGAACTACGCGTCGGGCTTGGCATAAGCGCATTTCAAACATCGGCGAGCGCGGCACACTGATCCAGATCAATTTCACGCGCCCCGGGAACCTGAACCGCCGGTTTTTGATACCGCCGCCCGATCGGGCCCGCGTTCAGGACAGAAATGCCGTCACCGCGAGCCAGGCGCTGAACACGAGTGCCGCGGCCATGTAGAAGCGAAACCATTCCGGATATCGCAACTTCCGGTAGAATTGCGTCAGCGCATGCGGCGGTGCCGCCATTAGCGCGACGCCCTTGATCAGCGTCAACCAGCCCAGCAATGTCACCGCAACGGGCAACGCCCCGCCCGACCAGACGGTGTGGCCCACAACCAGGGCTGCGCCGGCAGCCGTGGTGCAGATGCCGGTCAGCAGGATCAGCCCGGGACTTTCCATCATCGAAGCGATCGCTGCCAGCGACGCCTTGGGCCTGGCTGCGAGGACGGCACACATCAGGCAACAGGAAAGACCGACGAATCTGCCGAGAAACAGAGTTAGCGGCGACATCGGCCATACTCCTGCCCGTGCAGCGGCGGGGAGTTCAGCTTAGGCGCGTTCCCGCGGGAATACGATGCCGGGTTTCGCTGGCGTTACGCCGGCACAACCATCACCGGCCCGTCGAGCACCTGCATCAGCTTGCGCCGGATGCCCCCCAGGGTCTGCCCCGCCATCGAGCACGTCGTGCAAGCGCCGGATAGCCGCACGCGCACCCGATGGCCTTCCACCGCCACCAGTTCCAGGTCGCCGCCATCCGCCTGCACCGCGGGGCGCGCCGCTTCGACCGTTGCGGTGATAATGTTGAGCCGTTCTTCGTCGGTCATACCCGGATGCCTCGTTTCGTGCCGGCCGACATGTAGCTGTCGGCGAAAAAGCGCAGTCCCTGCTGCAGGCTTGTTCCGGGTTCGGCGGACGCCGTTTGCACCAGCGAGGCCCAGCCCTTGTAGGTGATCGCCGCCAGGTGGTTTCGCATGTCGGTATGATCGACCCGGCCGGAACTGCCGAGCATGGCATGATCCGGTTCATCGAGATGGATCAGTTCCAGGCGTCCGCGCACCGCGGCAAATGTCGTATGTCCCATCTCGCCATTTGCGGACAGCGCGGCGGCGCCGAGATGCAGGCCGAACGAATCATGGTCGATGGCGTTGGTCAGCATGTAGCAATGCCGCGCCAGCGTGCAGAAATCCCCGCCTTCAGCGGCAAGCGGCGCAAAGCACAGCACAGTGCCGTGGCTTTCGATCCGCGGCAGGACTTCGTGCAGGAAGTCGCGGCATTGCAGCCAGGCCTCGCGCTCCGGAATGTCGTTGCGCCTGCGCGATTCCAGCACCAGCGTCCGGCCCCCCAGGTCGCGCGTCACCGCGGAAAGCTGAACCAGCAGTTCCAGGCTGCGGGCGCGCTTGTCGCCGGTGGCGAAGATGCCGAGATCGGGGCGATGGCGGAACAGTCCGTGCATGCCGATGATCGCAAGCCCGGCTTGCTCGGCCGCCGCGCGATAGCTTTCCACCATGCGCGAAGACACGAGGTCGGGCCAGGTGTGGGCCGGAACGACCTCCAGCCCTTCGACGCCCAGGCTGTGGACGAGCGGCAGCATGCCCAGGTGGTAGTAGGCGGGCAAGCCCAGGTTGGAAACGGCGAGTTTCATGGTCGTTTCATTCCAAATCATCGATCGAACTGAGCAGCACGTGCCTTGGCGCGCCCGCGGTTTCCGTTTGCGGCGCGGGGAGCGCCTTGGCCTTGGCGCGATCGACCCAGGCGAGGCCGCCATGCACCAGGGCCAGCGAAACCTCGTTCAGCAGATCAAGAATTTCATGCCCGGTATCGACGATGATTGGCTGGATCCCGAGTTTCATCAGTCTGCGTATAGAGGAACTGCCGATGGACGCGGCGTAGACGGCGGAACATTCGCCGACGAAATCGAGTTTCGGCAGCACCTTGTCCTGTATGGTTCCGGTGAGTCCGGTGCGTCGACTCTCCCCGACGGCTTCGGCTTTCATGAATTCGCCAACCCCGATCAAATCGGCTCGGCCGGGGGAGACGTCGTAGATGACCAGGCTTTCGGCGCCCCCGAAATGCAGGTTGACCGTGGTGCGGTCGCTGGAGGCAAAGGCGATTCTTAGCATGTCACTTCATCCTCGCGCGGCGTTCCCTGCCAATAAAGGGACCGGTATGGGCGGATTTCCTGGTAGTGCCCGGCCAGCAGGTTCGCGGTTTCGAACAGAAGCTGGCGGGTGCCGGCATAGCCGGCGCGGGTGACGGTGTGGGCGCCGAACGAGTCGTAGATCGGGAAACCGGCCCGCAGCAGCGCGGTTTGCTGGCGGCGGGCGATTTCCACGCCGTGCGAGTTGGTGACGATCATATCAGCGCGGCCTTCGCGGGCCAGGAACTCCAGATCTTCCAGGTCGCCGACGACGACGGATGGAATCGACAGGTCGCCCAGATGCGCGGCGCGGCCGGCGGCGACGGCACCGACGACGTCCGCCCCCATATCGGCGAAGAAACCTGTCAGCGCGCACAGCAAGTCGGCATCCGCCGCGATCGCCACGCGGGCGCCACCGAGTTGGAACTGGCAATCGACCATGGCGTCCTGCAACTGGGAGCGCTGGCGTTCGATGATTGGCGGGATGGCACAGCCGGCGATTTCCGCCAGCACTTCAGCGAAGGCGTCGCAGCCGTCCAGACCTATCAGGCTGTCGAAACGAAAATCCGGCACCCCGGTCCTGGCATGCAGCAGATCGGCTGCCTTGTTCACGGAGGGACCGATGACCAGCGTGGCGGCGGATTGACCCATCTCCGCAATGGAAGCGGGCGGGGTGCCGCCATAGGTCAGGGTCGAGAATCCTTCCTCGATCAGATGGCCGTCCAGCGAATCCGCGATGTCCGGCAGAACGATGGCGGTCAGCCCGAAGGCAGCGATAAAGGTCTTGATCGCTTCGACATCGCCCGGGGTCAGCATGGCGGAGGCCAGCACGTTCACCCGCCGCTTGTGACGGACGATGCTCTGGGTCGCCGGTACCAGCGTCGTAATGATCGCCTCGACCGCGCGGGCGAAGCCGCTTTCCAGGCAGCCGATGGTGTCGGTGGTGGCAACCGGAATGACCGCGACATCGTCGTAGGCGGGAAACTGGGTGCGGAACATCGCGACGGTGCGCTGGATGTCGGCGCCCTGCATCTCCGACAGGCCGGTGGTGATCAGGCCGATGACGGAGGGGCGGTTCCTGGCGCAGATGGTGGCGAGCGCCTCGACAACATTGCCGTCGGCGCCCATCACCGCGATCACGTGGTCCATGGCCGTCGTTTGCAGAGCGATCGGATCATGGAAGTGACGCATGAAGAACAGCTTGTTGAACGACGTGCAGCCGCGCGCGCCATGCTCCAGCGGCATCGAGTTGGCCAGGCCGAGAAACGCCAGCGACGCGCCGATGGGTTGGCTGGCCTTCAGCGGGTTGACCGCAAGGGCCTTGGTGGGGGTGAGAATTTCGGCCATGCTGTCGGTTCCTTACGCCGCTCGCCGCGGCGTTTCGGTGCGGGTCTGGACCTTTTTCCAGACCGGCGAGTGGGCGACGTGCACCAGGTTGCCGGCGAGTTCGATCATGCCGTCATAACCGGCATAGCCGATGCGGCGGACGTGATCGATGTCGAGGAACGGAATGCGCGACTTCAAGGTCGGATAGATGTAACGATCGCCGGCGATCAGGATATCGCCGCGGCATTCGCGAAACGTCTGCAACAGGGCGATCTGGTCGTTGTCTGAAATCATCTTCGCGTCCGGTCCCATCAGTTCGATGATGCGGGCCTTGTCTTCTTCCGTGGATTTTTCCGTTCCGGTGGCGACCACCTCCATGCCGAGATCCTGCATGGCGGAAACGATCGACCAGGACTTGTAGCCGCCGGTGAAGATCAGCACGCGCTTGGCCGCCAGGCGCGGCTTCAGGGGTGCCAGCGCGGCTTCCACCTTGGCTTCCTCGCGGGCGATCATCGCCTCGGTGCGTGCGGTCAGGTCCGGATCGTTCAGCATCCCCGCGATATCGCGGAAGGCCCGCGAGGTGTCGGCGATGCCGTAGAAGCTGCCTTCGATGAAGGGCGTGCCGTAGTCTTCCTGCAATTTCCGGGCGACCTGGATCATCGCCTTGGAGCAAACCACCATGTTGGCCTCGGCGCGGTGCATGGTCTGCACCTCGCGGAAGCGGGAGTCGCCGGAGAAGGTGCACAGGATGCGCAGGCCGAGTTCATCGAACAGCGGCGCAACGGCCCAGAATTCGCCGCCGACATTCCATTCGCCAATCAGATTGATGTCGTGGGTGGTGATGCCGGGGCGCTGGGCGGAGGCGGGAACCGGATCGGGCTCGCGCGTGCCGATGACATGCTTATAGACGGCCTCACCGCCGATACGGTTGCCGAGGTTTTTGTTTCCGTAGAAGCCGGCGCAATCGACGGGCACCACCGGGACGCCGAACCGCTCCGCCGCCGCCTTGGCGACCGTTTCGATGTCGTCGCCCTGCAAAGCCGGCACGCAGGTGTTGTAGATGAACACGCCGGCCGGATGATAGGTCTCGACCGCCTGGCGGACCGCCTTGAACAGCCGCTTCTCGCCGCGGCCCATGATGACATCCATGTCCGACAAATCCGTCGTCATTCCTACACGGAACAGATCGGCTCCACTTGAACGCGTGCCGCGATTGTCCCACGACGAACCGGCGCAGCCGATGGGGCCGTGTACTATATGTGCAGCGTCGGCGATGGGCAGCAGGGCGTTGCGGGCGCCGTCGAAGCAGCATCCCCCCTGCGTGGCGCCGGGCTGCGGCTTGGCGCAGCCGGATTTTTCCTTGGCGTTATGCGCACAGGCCGGTTCGTTCATCAGCGCAAGGAGTTCGTCGGTTTTCATGTCGTGGCCTCGCTGGCTGTGGTGGCGCACCGGGGCTGAAGCAATCGGCGGGCCAGTTTGACGCATAAATTCGCTATAGCGGTTTTTGCGGCGCAAACCGCCGGAACGCGTAGAGAATTCAGTGAGCGTTCGTACATCATCGGCGGTTTCCGGGCTGTTCGTACGTTTTTGAACGGATTTGGCCAATGTCCTAAAGCCAACCGGATGTGACGATTGATAGCAACCCGACAATACCGGTTTATATGTTTATCAGCATGTTACCATATTTTGGTGCTGGCATCGTTCTTGCATCTATGGCATTCGGGTAATGGCAAGGGGTGAAGCGGGACCGACATGGAGCAATCGATCGCCATCGACGTCGAAGATTTCACACATTGCTTCACCGGCGAGTGCCGGGTGAACATGTTGCCGATTCTCTTCCAGATCAGCCAGATCATGGCGGAGAACCAGGATCTGGCGACCACGCTATCGGTGATGCTGCAGGTAATGCGGCAGCGTTTGCGGATGCGCCGCGGCATGGTGGCGCTGTATGACAATCAGTCGGATTCGATTTTCATCCACGAAAGCTTTGGCCTGACGGAGGCGGAGCAGGCGACCGGGCTTTATGCCCCGTCCGGCGGTATTACCACCAAGGTGGTGGAAAGCGGCACGGCGTTTATCGTTCCGCATCTGCGCGACCAGCCCGGGTTTGTCGACAATGGTGCGGTTGATGGCGACCACAGCAACGCCAAGGCGTCCTTTGTGTGCGTGCCGATCATGCACGCGAAGAAAGTTGTTGGTACAATCAGCGCGGAACGAGTCTACCTGAATCGCGGCCTGCTCAAACAGGACGTCGAACTGTTGGCCACCATCGCTTCGATGATTGGCCCGGCGGTCGAGTTGTACCTTATGGAGAATATTTCGAAGGTGCGGCTGGAAACCGAAAACCGCCGGCTGAAGAATGCGCTGCGGGAACGGTTCAAGCCTTCCAACATCATCGGCAATTCCAAGCCGATGCAGGAGGTTTACGAGCTTGTCCACAAGGTGGCAGCGACCAAGGCGACGGTGCTGGTGCTGGGTGAGAGCGGCGTCGGCAAGGAGCTTGTTGCCAACGCGATCCACTACCACAGCCCGAACGCCGACGGGCCGCTGATCACCTTCAACTGCGCGGCGTTGCCTGAAAACATCGTCGAAAGCGAATTGTTCGGGCATGAAAAAGGTGCCTTCACCGGGGCGGCCATGATGCGCAAGGGGCGCTTCGAGCAGGCCGATGGCGGTACGATATTCCTCGATGAAGTCGGCGAGTTGAGCCTGCCGATCCAGGCGAAGTTGTTGCGGGTGCTGCAGGAGAGGGCGTTCGAGAGGGTTGGCGGCAACCGTCCGGTCAAGGTCGATCTGCGCATCATCGCCGCGACCAACCGCGACCTGCCTGACATGGTGGCGAAGGGAACCTTTCGCGAAGATCTCTATTACCGGCTGAATGTTTTCCCGATCACCGTGCCGGCGCTGCGGGAGCGGGGCAGCGATGTCATCCTGCTGGCGGATTACTTTGCCGCACGTTACTCGGCTGAGGGCGGCAAGGCGGTGAAGCGCATCTCCACCCCCGCGCTGAATATGCTGATGGCGTATCATTGGCCGGGCAATGTCCGCGAACTGGAGAATGTCATCGAGCGGTCCGTCATCCTGTCGGATGATGCGGTGATCCACGGGTACAATTTGCCGCCTTCGCTGCAGACCTCCGCCGAAACAGGCACTGCCTTCGGCTGCAGCCTGGAGGCGAAGATCCATGCTGTCGAGTATGAAATGATCGTCGAGACGCTGAAAGCCCATAACGGCAACATGACCGAGGCTGCCAAGGAACTCGGCCTAACTCGCCGGATCCTCGGCCTGCGCATGGAAAAGCATGGCATCAGCTACAAGACGTTTCGCCGTGGTGACACCAACCAGTAGGAAATCAGCCCATGCACGCGCCGACCGATAACCAGACGTATCATATGATTCTGGCCGACATTGCCATGATGGCGGCGATCAGCACGTTTGACCGCCAGTCGGTCGTTCCGGTCGGTGCGGAGTATCTTCCCGGATCGATCCGCGAAACCTGGCTGGCGCGCACGGGCGATCCGGCGTTGCGCAGCCGGGTCAATGCCATGGCGACGGCCGGTTTCGCGTCCCTGCAAGGCATGCCCGCCACGCAACTGGCCGCCGCTGCGCAGACCTACGGCGTTCCGCTGACGGTCAGCGATGCCGAGCGGATGGAACAGCATTTCATCAACCGGCGTGAGGCCGTGCTGCGTTACCGGAGCTGAACGATTGTCCTGGCGCCCGCGGGCGCCAGGACATGCCCGGTTGCTACGAACCCACCTGGATCGCCGCGTCGGGATCGACCCCGTATTCCTTGTAGATAACGTCCTGCGCCGCCTTGAACTCGGACATGGTGAACTCGTAACCATTTTCCTTTACGAAAGCCCAGTTGGCGGCTTCGTCTTCGCTGTTATCGTTGAGCACGCGACGAAACGCATCGTCCTCGCGCATACGCTTAATGTAGGCAACGGCGGATTCAACTGACATGTTAATCTCCTTAGTTGGGTGTTTGCACCAGTTCGATCTGGTGACCGTCCGGATCTTCGATGAAGGCGACGATATTTTCGCCGTGGCGCTGGGCGCGCGGCGGGCGAGGCATCTTTACACCGGCGGCTGACAGGCGGTCGCACAGCGCGGTAATGCCGCGGACCTGAATGGCGATGTGGCCGAACGATTCGCCGTCGGAATACGGCCCTTCGTGATCCCAGTTCGACACCAGCTCCAGCGTCATCTGTGCATATCCGTCCGCGTAACCGATATACGCCTGGGAGAACTGGTTCTTCTTGTGGTCGCGGCGCTCCAGCACCTGCATGCCCAACTGGGTGGTATAAAATTCCAAGGCTCGGTCGAGATCGCTAACCCGCAGCATCGCATGCATCAGGCGAAACGTTGAGGCATCCACGGCCGAACTGCCATGATCCACGTTTTTTGCCGCGAACGTCATTTCCAGCGCCGTTTCTATCGGCTTGCCCGCCAGCATGTCGGAGGCCTCGATGCCGACAGTAGAAAGCTGTTGTTGCGGATTAGGGCCGATCTTGGCGACAAGGAGGACTTTGCAGTCGGCGAGCATGCGGAGGATGGTCTGGCGCGGGTCCTCGTCCTCACCCTCGGCGTGGGCGGCGATTTCACGGCGGCCGAGCGGCGTGACGCCATCGGCGGCGACATCGTATACCAGGAACGATTCAGCGTGGCCGAAATGCTGGTCGATGCGGATGTCATCCTTGCTGGCGACGGCAATCCGCAGGGTTGTCGTGACGGCTTGTGGTTTTTCGATCGTGTCGATGGACATGGAGGGACCTCCGTGGACGAATAGGGTGCGGCACGCCTCGCAACCTCCGTGCCAAACGTTATGCGGGGCCAGCTACGGCGTTCCGCGCACCGGCGTGTACTCTTCCCTGGCCATTCGTACTGATCGGAACACTCCGGTGGGGCCAAACCCGCCTTTCGCTATATCCCGCCCGGCCGAACGGAGTTGGCACGGCATGTGCAATTACATTCCCGTTCGATACTCAACCCAAGCAACAGACAAGGAGAGCTCCTCATGCCTATGGTGCTTCTGGAATGCGACAAGGACATCCCCGAACGGGAAAAGCACATCTATCTTAAGGTCGATGGCGAGGACACCCGGGATTTCCTCCCGGTCTCCAACGCCCAGACCATTCCGGGCACGTTGTCCGAGCGCGGCTGCGCGTTCTGCGGCGCCAAGCTGGTTATCGGCGGGGTCCTGAAGGACACCATCCAGATGATCCACGGGCCGATTGGTTGCGCCTACGACACCTGGCACACCAAGCGCTATCCGACCGACAACGGCCACTTCAACATGAAGTACGTCTGGTCGACCGACATGAAGGAAAGCCACATCGTCTTCGGCGGCGAAAAGCGCCTGGAGAAGTCGATCAACGAAGCCTTCGACGAAATGCCCGAGATCAAGCGCATGTTCGTCTACACCACCTGCCCGACCGCCCTGATCGGCGACGACATCAAGGCGGTGGCCAAGAAGATCATGCAGGAACGTCCCGACGTCGATATCTTCACCGTTGAATGCCCCGGCTTCGCCGGCGTTTCTCAATCAAAAGGACACCACGTCCTCAACATCGGCTGGATCAACGAGAAGGTCGGCACGCTGGAGCCGACGATCACCAGCGAATTCACGATGAACTTCATCGGCGACTTCAACATCCAGGGCGACACCCAGTTGCTCAACCAATATTGGGACAAGCTCGGCATCCAGGTCATCGCGCACTTCACCGGCAACGGAACGTACGACGATCTGCGCTGCATGCACCGCGCCCAGCTCAACGTCGTCAACTGCGCTCGTTCTTCCGGCTACATCGCCAACGAGCTGAAGAAGCAATACGGCATCCCGCGCCTCGACATCGACTCGTGGGGCTTCAGCTACATGGAAGAGGCGATCCGCAAGATCTGCGCCTTCTTCGGCATCGAAGACCGCGGCGAGAAGCTGATCGCCGAGGAAAATGCCAAGTGGAAGGGCAAGCTGGATTGGTACAAGGAGCGCCTGAAGGGCTCCAAGATGGCGATCTGGACCGGTGGTCCGCGCCTGTGGCATTGGACCAAGTCGGTCGAAGACGATCTCGGCGTGCAGGTCGTTGCCATGTCGTCGAAGTTCGGCCACCAGGAAGACTTCGAAAAGGTCATCGCCCGCGGCCAGGCCGGCACGTATTACATCGATGACGGCAACGAACTCGAATTCTTCGAGATCATCGACCGCGTGCGTCCCGATGTCATCTTTACCGGCCCGCGCGTTGGCGAACTGGTCAAGAAGTTGCACATCCCGTACGTCAACGGACATGGCTACCACAACGGCCCGTACATGGGCTTCGAGGGCTTCGTCAATCTCGCCCGCGACATGTACAACGCCGTGCACAACCCGCTTTTGAAACTCGCCGCTACGGATATCCGTGTGAAGGAAGTGGTGGCCTACCGGGAGGCTGCGGAATGACTTCGCCAGCACACAACACCAAGGCTGACCAACTGTTTTCCTATGTGCAGGAGCGCTGCCTCTGGCAGTTCTTCTCCCGCACCTGGGACCGGAAGGAGAATATCGAGGGCATCGTAAACGCTGCCGGCGAGCTTCTCACCGGCAAGCAGCCGCCGCGCCACACGCCGATGGAAAAGCTGTTCTACGCCGACGCGGTCATCATGGTCGCCGACTTCAGGCAGCGCTTTCCCTGGATCGAGTCTGAGAACCCGTCACACATCCATGAAATCCTGGGTGTGCTCAAGGAGAAGCTGGTGGACATCTCCATCACCAACTCCAAGAACCACGAGCTCAGCCACTCGCTCTACTAGGCGTCACTTTGTAATGAAAGGGGCCCGTTATGGGTTGCGAAATTACGACTAAGAAGCGGCAGGGCATCATCAATCCGATGTATGACTGCCAGCCGGCCGGCGCCCAGTACGCCGGAATCGGGATCAAGGACTGCATTCCGCTGGTTCACGGCGGCCAAGGCTGCTCGATGTTCGTCCGCTTGCTGTTCGCGCAGCATTTCAAGGAGAACTTCGACGTTGCCTCGACCTCCCTGCACGAGGACTCGGCGGTGTTCGGCGGCCATCAGCGCATCATCGACGGTGTGCTGACCCTGGTGCGGCGCTATCCTGATCTGCGGGTCATTCCGGTCATCACGACCTGCTCGACCGAGGTCATCGGCGACGACGTCGAAGGCAACATCACCAAGATCAACGAGATGCTGAAGGTCGAATTTCCCGACCGGAAGGTCCACGTCGTTGCAGTCCACACACCCAGCTTCAAGAGCAGCCAGGTCGGCGGCTACAGCCAGTGCGTGGAAGCCGTCATCAAGAACCTCGCCACGGCGAAGGTGAAGTCGAACGGGAAGATCAATCTGTTCCCGGGCTGGGTCAATCCGGGCGACGTGGTGCTGCTGAAGCATTACTTGTCCGAGATGGGCATCGACGGCACGATCCTGATGGACACAGAGGATTTCGACTCGCCGATGCTGCCGGACAAGTCGATCCACACGCACGGCCGGACCACGGTGGAAGAACTGGCGGGCACTTCCGGGGCAATTGCCTCGGTCGCCCTCGCGCGGTATGAGGGTGCGAGCGCGGCGGAATACCTCGAAAAGGAATTCGAGGTCCCGGCGCACGTCGTTTCAACACCGTACGGCATTGGCAACACCGACGCCCTGCTGCGCACGCTGAGTGAGATCACCGGCAAGCCGATCCCTGAGTCGCTGGTGAAGGAACGTGGCCTGGCGGTGGATGCGCTGCAGGATCTCGCCCACATGTTCTTCGCGAACAAGCGGGTTGCGATCTTCGGACATCCGGACATGGTCATCGGCATGGCTGAGTTCTGCCTGGAAGTCGAACTCGAACCAGCCCTTCTGCTGCTTGGCGACGACAACAGCAAATATAAGAAGGACCCGCGTATCCTGGCGCTCAAGGCTCGGGCGAACTGGGACATGGAAGTGGTGTGCAACGCCGATCTGTGGGAACTGGAAAAGCGCGCGAAGGATCCGGATTACAAGATCGATGTGATCCTCGGGCACTCCAAGGGACGTTACGTGGCCATCGACAACAACATTCCGATGGCGCGTGTTGGCTTCCCGACCTTCGACCGGGCTGGTTTGTATCGCCACCCGACGATGGGCTATCGCGGTGCGATGCTGCTGGGCGAGGCCATCGCCAACGCGATGTTCGCGCACATGGAATACACCAGGGATCGGGAATGGATCCTGAACACCTGGTGAGTAACAATCCGGGACGGGAGCAATCCCGTCCCGGGCGCCTGCCGGATACGGAGATCGGGACATCATGGTAAAGCTGCACGACCTGCTAACCGGTTCGACCAACGGCTCGATTCGCCGCTTGTCATTGCCGGAATACCGGCAGATCGAACTCTATACGAAACGCAGGGCCCTGACCTTCGCTGCCGACGACCAGCAACAGGATCTCATCGCGGACGAGCTGCGCGGGGTTTTCAGCGCCTTCACGGTGCTGGACTCGTATGTGCAGTCCCGCACCCCTGACTCCGACGGCAAAACGACATGGCAGCGTGCGGCCGCGATGCCGCGAGGCAGCATGAGCGAACGCGTGGCGGCCGAGCTTTACCGTATCCTCCGCGTGGCCTGGTCGGTGGCGTTTACACCGCAAGGCCGCGTGACCTTCGAAGACGGGATCATCTGGTTCAACGGCACCGTTCACAAGCTGGCCCTGCAGTTGGCGATCACGCCGATCGGCCTGGTGCTGCTGGAGTCCGCGACGGCTTACTATTTGGAGTCGTTGCGCCAGCCATACCCGGAAGCCTATGTCGCCGCGATGCTGTCGCAGTATTTCTTCGACATCACCGGCGAGCTGAAGCGCTTCTTCGATGAGGACCGCGTCCTCTATCAATTCCGCCGCACCGGCCGCTTCAACCGGCATGCCCGTTTCGATTGCGACAATCCGAAGACCGAAATCGAAGGCGATTTCCTTCAGATCGAAATCAGCCCGCTGTATCGCGATGCGACCTTGTATCCGATCGATTTTTTCGTTGTTCACCGCGATGTTCTCTACATCATTCCGGTCGAGGCGCTAACCGACGCGGCTCTGCCGATGGCGGAGCTGGACAAATGGCGCGCCCGCACCCCGGACGGCATCACTTTGCCCGCCAGCTTCCGGCAGCGCTTCGGGCGCGAGGTCGCGGCGATCAACCAACCAATGACCTGACCCTTCGAGGAACCCGCCATGGATGCCCCGCATCTTCGTATCGCCGTCACCACGAACAGCCTGATCCAGGTTGACGCGAATTTCGCCGCCGCCAGGCAGGTGGTGTTTTACGACGTCACCCGGGACAGCTCGGAATTCGTGGACGTGATCCATTTCAGTCCCGGCGGAATGGCCAAGAAAGGTCCCGGCGGCGGCCTGGGCAAGGACCTTGGCACCTGCATCATGGACGACATGGGCGACGACGACGGTACCGGCCGCGATCCGTTGGTGGACCGGGTCGATGCGCTGAAGGGTTGCTCCGTTCTGTTCACGCTCGGTCTCAGCGACCTCGCCGCCTTCCGCATCCATGCGCTGAAGATCTTCCCGGTGATGAGCGCCACGATACGCGATATCGACGAGGTCATTTCCAATGTGCAGCGCCTGATGAAGGGCGTGCCGCCGCTGTGGATGCGCCGCGTCATGCGCGACTCAGACGGGCTCCGGCTGGCGCTGGACGAGCAAGAGGTTTGACCCCCGGGCGGGAAAACCTAGCCTAATCAACGGGCTGATCGATGGATTCTTGACGCTGGCCGGCGAAGCGGCTAGATCGTTGGGATTATCGACAGGACGTATTCATGGCCGAACCGGATCTCAGCGTCCAGGTGCGCATCCCCCCGCTGATCGGCCCCGGCAAGATCGCGTTGCTGGAGGGTATCGATCGCCAGGGTTCCATCGCCGCCGCGGCTCGAACGATGGGCATGGCCTATCCGAACGCCTGGAAACTCCTGGAAAGCATGAACGGGCATTTTCGCGAACCGTTGGTCACCCGGATCATCGGCGGCCGGCGCGGCGGCAGTGCCTCGCTGACCCCGACCGGCCGGGCGGTGCTGGACATTTTCCGGTCGATGGAAACCAAAGCACGCATCATGTTCGCAAGCGATGTCGATGCGCTGACCCTGCTTCTGGCGCCTGCCTCCGCGCGGCAGCAGAACACCTGCGACGCCGACGAAACGGATATGGGTTCGGCCGACTGCTCGGTCAAGAAGCAAACGCGCGTCACCCACCGGCCAGGAACCGCCCCCGCAGCAACCCGCCCGCCACGTTGATGAACGTCACCAGCCCGAGCAGGACGATGATCAGCGCTGACGCTTCCCGGTATTCGAACAGATGGAAGGCGGTAATGATCTCCAGCCCCAATCCCCCTGCCCCGACCACGCCCAATGTCGTCGCGGCACGCAGGTTGTGCTCCCAGCGGTAAAGCGTCACATCCACCAGGCGCGGCATGATCTGCGGCAGCACTGAAAAGCGCAGCACGCCCGGACGGGAAACACCATGGCTGCGCATCGCATCGCCGGGGCCTGGATCGACATGCTCCAACGTTTCGGCAAACAACTTGGCCAGCATCCCGGTGCTGTGGGTCGCCAGCGCCAGTATCCCGGGCAGCGGCCCGAATCCGACCGCCGCGACGAAGATCACCCCCCAGATCAGCCCTGGAATCGAGCGGATCCCGTTCAGCATCAGCCGCACCGGCTCTCCCAACCAGGGCTGGCGAACCACGTTACGCGCGGCCAGCGCCGACAGCGGCAGGGCGGCGCAGACCGCCAAAGCGGTGCCGGCGACGCTCATGGCCAGGGTTTCCAGCAAAGGCCGCCCCCATTGGGTCCAGCGGCTGAAGTCCGGCGGCATGGCGTCCTTCGCCAACTGCAACATCGTTGGCAACGCGTCGCCGTAACGATGCAGGTCGAAAGCGTCGCCGTAGGCGAAGGCGCTGATGACCACCAGCAGGACCGCGCCGCCGGACAGGACACTGCCGTACAGCCGGCGGCGGCCATCGGCGAGGATGGCCTCGATGCCGGCGGGTGCGGTCGCGCTCATACCGGCGGCGGGACCGCATCGGGATTGGCGGCCTGGATCGCGGCGATCCAGCCGCGCACCCGGTCCACATCCGAATCGACGGCGGGGATGAAGGCTTCGGCGTTGAAAACCTTCAGCGCCGCCGGGTCGTCTACATGGATGAAGGCCTGGCGGACCTCCTCCTTGAACGCCGGGTCGATGCCCTGGCGGAAGGTCCACATGTATTCCGGTATCGGCTGGGATTGTTCCAGCACCCGCACGGCCTTGGGATCGATCTTGCCTTCCTTCAGCAGGCGCGCGTAGACCGGCTGGGACAGACCGCCGGCCGCCACGCGATGGTTCGCCACTGCCAGAGCCACCGCATCGTGCGCCCCCAGCACCCGCAGCGTATAGTCGCGACCGGACACCAGGCCGGCGCGCAGCAACTGGTAGCGCGGGACCCAGGTGCCGGACGTTGACGCCGGATCGCCGAACGCCACCTCGCCGCCCTTCAGGTCGGCCAAGGTCTGCGCCGTGCTATCAGCCGGCACGATAACCACCGCGGTGAAGGTCGGCCCGACAACGGCGTGGGACGGCCGGGCGAACGGCTCCAGCTTGGCGCTGCGAGAGCGCAGGATATAGGTCACCGGCCCGAGAAAGGCGATGTCGAGCCGCCCGAAGCGCAGCGCCTCACCGGTCGCGGCATAGTCGGCGCCGACGGCCAGTTCGACCGGGAGGCCAAGCCGCTTTTCCAGGTACAGGCGCAACGGCTCGTTCAGGCGCATCACCGTCGGCGCGGATTCCCCTGGCAGCAAGCCGACGACGAGCTTTTTCGGTCGATCCTGTGCCGCGGCGCGTTGCAGCGGCAGCGCGGCGAGCAGCGGGGCGGTGAGGAGGAGACGGCGGCTGAGTCGGCTGGACATGACGTGGACCTTTATCCTGCAGGTGCGGCGGAAAACACCGCGCCCTCGGCTTCGGAATCGAAATCTGTTGCGGGGCCGTCGAAGGCCACCCGCGTATCGGCCAGGCCGACAATGCGGTCCGCCAGGGTGCGCGCGAGGGGTATCTGATGCAGAACCAGAATGACTGTCAGGCCGTTGCGCACGACAAGGCTGCGGAACGTTGCGCCGAGCTGGCGCGCCAGCACCGGGTCGACCGAGGCGAACGGCTCGTCGCCCAACAGGAGGCGCGGGCGGCGGACCAGGGCGCGGGCGATACCGACGCGCTGGCGCTCTCCACCCGAAAGCTGGCCGGTGCGGGCGGTGGCGCGGCCGAGCAGGCCGACCTCGTCGAGCGCGACGGCTGCGCGGATGCGGAACGACTTCGGCCATGGCAAAGGCGAAAGCGGGTGGCGCATGTCGGCCAGGCCCAGCAGCACGTTGTCGATCGCCGGCAGGCGGTCGATCAGGGCGTGGTCCTGGAAGATCGTTGCGGTGCCGCGGCGGGCTTCGCGCAATGACCTGGCATCGTCGAGCCGCCCGGCTCCGGCGATGGATATGCTGCCGGCGGCGGGAGCGATCAGGCCGTTCAGTGCCCCCATCAGCGTGGATTTGCCGACGCCCGAACAGCCGACGAGGGCGGTGATGGTGCCTTGCAGGAAGCTCAGGCTGAGGTCGCTGAGGATGGCTCGGCCGTTTCGTTTCAGCGTTACGCGATCAAGCGTAACGGTTGCAGCCGGGTAGGACGCCATGTCCGGATGCTCATAGCGCTGCAGCGGCGCGGCGCGGGTCGCCAGAGGAGCCGGGCCAAAACAACGGACGGATGTCGGGGCGGGTAAGTGGATCATTGTCAGGTGGACGATGTGCAGGAAGCGTACCAGCCCGGCAAAGCATTCTTGCCCGCGGACCCGGGCCGCCCGGATGCGGGCGTTATGTCCGGGATATCACAGCGATGTACGCAGGCGGGGATGTTTGTACAGGGCGGAACACTTTCGCAACCGCTGCGATGGGGGACGTACAGCAAAAAGGCCGGTCTGAAACCGGCCTTCTTGCTACAGTGTTGCTGAGGGATCTCGGCTTATTGGCTATAGCCGCCGGTTTGCTGGACCCGCGTGGCTGCCGCATCCCCGGCAATGGTGCTGCCGTTGTGCAGGCTGGCGGCATTCGCGAGAGGCGCGAGCGCGCCCGTCAGGCTAATCGCTGCAAGCGCTGCAAGAATCAGATTTTTCATCGGAGTATCTCCATTTTCAGTCGGGCGAGATGTCCGGCTTTCATGGATCGGGAAATGGGTTATCCGCGGATGAAAATAATCAGGCCGCGCGGCATGAGATTTATGCGTCTGGTGGTGAAATCGAGCGTGGATGAAGGCCGCTCTTCGTCACCGCCGATCCGGCGGCTTCATCCAATCCAGGTCGCCAGGCCGCGGATGCGGCGCCGTTCGGCCGTCGCGCAGTTGGTTGGCCTTTTCCGTCAGCAGCGCGGCGCGCGCGGTAGCCGCCCTGCGCTGCTCGGGCGGAAGATGGGCAACGGCGGCGAGTTCCTCGGCGGCGACCGTGGTCATCGCGTCGGCCCACATGCCCGGATACGGGTCGTATTGCGCCGGTTCCGCCTGCGATGCCGGTGCCCGGGCAGCAGGTGGCGGTTCGGGGCGCGCAGGCGGCGGCCGGACCGCCTCGGCGGCACGGCGCTGCGCCGCGGCGACGGCGGCGCGAACTTCCACTTCATCGAACCCCCCGCCCGGTTCGGGCGCCATCCCGGCGGCGCGGGCTTCCTGCAGCATGCGTTCGCAGCGTTCGGCCGAACGATTCAGCGCGTTGGCGTTGGAGCGCAGGCGGATGATCATGGCGATCGTTAGCTCATCGGCCATCGACAGGCTGAGCGAGCCGAGGGCGGCAAGGCCGAAGGCGATGATGCGGCCGACGATGATCAGGCTGGCGTGGTTTTGCGCACGGTAGGCGGCGATGGTCTCGCGCGCCGCGGCGCGGGCGAGGGCGATGTCGGCGCCGGCGGCCTCAATGAACAGGGGCGCGAGAAGGGCGACGATGAGGCTCAGCAGGATGCCGCCGTCGTGGTCTTCGGGGAGGGTGGTGGAGTGTGTCATGCCGCCCGGCCTGTGGTTGGGTTGGGGCGGTTCTACCCTGAGTTGTGGGGTAGAGTCAAGATTTCTTTCCTAGTGTCCCGTCTATCGGCTTCGCCGGGCGAGTCGCCCGTCCGCAAGAGCATAAGAAGTGGAGATTACCGGGCGCGAGCGATTCTCATATCCGGCCCGGAATGCCGGAAGCCGAACAAAGCGAAAGGGGATCGGCCATCGCTGGCCGATCCCCTTTTGTAGCAAACGGAAGTGACGATCCCGTTTATTACTTCACAGCAACCTTGGCCGGACCAGCGATCCAGTTGTACTTCGGGCTGGTGAGAATCGAGAGGTGAATCACGACGGCCACGGCCAGCAGGGCCAGGAAGATCGGAACCAGCCAGGTGGCGGGGTTGACGACGAGCCAGAACTTGTAGTCGTTCTCGGGATTGTGTGCCATTGTATTTGTCTCCTAAATCAGAACCAGGGGCGCCAAGCGAACACCAGCACGTGCGCGACGATCGCGATCGCGAGCCATGTCTGGAAGCCGATCTTGAACTGAGCGTGAAATTCCTGGGCCTGCTCTTCGGTCAGGCCTGAAAGGCTAGCTGCCATGTCTTATGTCCCTTTGATTGGGGTTATCGCTTTAGTAACGCGGTTCTCGCTGCCCGGATGTTTGTTATCAAAACCAGACGACAACACCTGCCACGCAGAACACCCGTTACTATTTCCGGTTCACCGAGATCCTTCAGCCGTGCTTAACGACGGGAACCGGACAGTTCAGCCCAGCTCCCGGCGCACCGCACGGGAGTGACGATCCCGGTGCTTACTTCACCGCAGCCGCAGCCGGCGCCGCACCGGCGATCCAGTTGTGCTTCGGGCTGGCGTTGAGAATCGAGACGTGCACGATCACGGCCACGGCCAGCAGAGCCAGGAAGATCGGAACCAGCCAGGTCGCCGGGTTGACGACGAGCCAGAACTTGTAGTCGTTGTCAGTGTTGTGTGCCATTGTCTGCGTCTCCTAAATCAGAACCAGGGGCGCCAGGCGAACACCAGCACGTGCGCCACGATGGCGATCGCGAGCCAGGTCTGGAAGCCGATCTTGAACTGAGTGTGGAATTCCTGGGCCTGCTCTTCGGTGAGGCCTGAAAGGCTAGCCATATTGATACCCTCCAAAATCGAGTACTCGTCATTGCCGCGCATCCCTCGCGGCAGGGAAACCGTAACCAAGCCGTCACGGCTTAGGTCTTCGCCAGAAAGGTCTCGCGAATAGTCAGTCGCATGGCGGAGAAAACATTTTCGACGGAGGCGGTTCGTTTCCGCCATATCGTTCAAAGGTTTTCTCCGTATGAACTGATTGTCATCTTAGCCTGACGGACTTGGTTGTCAACGCAGGTTGTCAGAAAATCGTGTCCGGAACCTTCCGGGGCGCCGTCAGGGATTCCACAATCGAAATGGCCCGATCGCGTCAGAGAAATGACCGACAGGCATAGGGTATTCCCCTACACACGAAATGGGGATTTCCCCGGGCTGGTGGTTTGGCAACCGGAAAAGAGCCGCGCGTCAGGGTGTTCCCGGACGAGAATGGCGGCGATCTCCTGACGCGCCTGGCCCGGACCGGGCCGCAAAACCGCTTGCGCATGGGCGCTGCTGCCAGGGGGCAACGTCGCGCGACTCGACAAAAACCCCGCTTTCCCGCCGATTTTGGACTGAGCCGATAACCACGCCGTAGTCTGATGGTTGGCTTTGCCGCTGGCTGGACAGCGTCTACACCGTATTGGCTGGCGAATGACCTATTGTCAACCGCCGAATACATCATTTCTTTGATCGACGCAGCGCCCTGAAACAAGACACGGGCGAGGCGGACCGCGGAGACTCGTGTACTCGCCTCATCGCCCGGCCTCGCGGGACCGGACGCAAGCCACCCGCATGGCATCGCCGTGCCCAATCCGGCCATTCACGACTCGCGGGGCTGGACGCGTCTAATACCAACCGGCGATGACGTTGACTCCCGGCCGCAGGCGCCCCGTCATGCCGGCGGAGGTCGGCATCCGCGCCTTCTTTCTGCGTAACCAAAGCCCGGTGGATGGCGCGCCTGCGCCCGCCATGACGATGGGGCGGCCTGCCCGACCGGTCAACGTCAACGCCGGTTGGTATAAGTCCCGCGTCTCTGCCGGCTATGGCGGCGAACCAGGCCGGCAGGCCTGCGCCCGGGCCTATACCTTCTCGACCGCAACATCCTCGCGCATAAGCGCGTCGATCGCGTCCAATGCTGCCGCCACCGGCACGACAATCCGTGCCGCGTCCAGAATAAGCCGGAAGGTCGACGGGTCCAGGCTCTCGTCGTCGCGGAACTCAGCCGAGGTGCCGGTCTTGTCGATGGCGCCGAACACGGCGTGCTGGCCAACCGCCTCGGGTGCCGCGAATTCGCTCAGCCTGTCATAGCAGAAGCGCAGGCCGGGGCTGATCCGGTCCGCTTCGTCGATGACATTCGGGACGTCAACCGGTCGGGTCTTGCGCGCCTGTTCGATCCAGCCGCCGGGCTGACTGAACGCGCGTTCGGCGACATAAGCATCGATATCGGCCAGCCTGCCGCTGGCGGCCAGCAGGCTGAGCTGCCGCTCGATCTGCAACACCACCGCCCCCGACTCCAGCAGGCTGCGGGCGGATAGCGCCGCGCCAACGGGATTGCGGGCGTCCCACAGCGTGAGCGCGCCGCTGACCAAAGTGAGGATGCGGTGCAGGATCGCCTGCTCAAACAAAGCGAGCCACCAGGCACCCTTTGAAGCCTGCAGGTCTCCCTGCCGCAGCAGCGTCGCCTTCTTGCGGCCCTCCAGCGTTTCGAGCACCGTATTCAGCGCCTGGATATCCTCCCAGTCCGCGCCGGAGGCGACGACGATGCCGCGCTCGAAGGCGACCGAGGCCGAAGCACTGGCGCGTGCCGCCGCCGTGCGGCGCGGTTTGGCGGCGTCGTTTTTCGATCCGCTGCCGAGGGTGGCCATGCCGGCAAAGCCCGACATGCCGACCTTGAGGATGAAGGTCGCAACAAAATACCCGAAGATCCCCATCGCGATGACGATCGCGAGCTTGGGGATCTGAATCCCGAAGATCGGCGGGATTTCGAAGCCGAAGATGTCCATGCGTTTGCTCTTCCAGAAGGTGCGCCGGCAGACCGCCCCGGCACGAGCGTGACGCCAGGGGCGATCAGGGTGAGGTTGACGCGGCCGACATGACGCCCTCGGACTGGCTGCCGCCGCCCGGGCTGGCCGACTCACCGCCCGCGATCAGCGGCCTGACCGCAACCAGCGTCGCCAGCAGCAGGACGATCTCAATGCCGTAGACAACAGCATAGCCGGTGACCGGTGCGGCAAGCGCCTCACCGAAGTAGCCCCGCTGCGCCAGTGCCGAGACACCGTCCCGCAGCACCCCGCCGGTGGCGATTGCCGCACCGGCGGCGGAAGCCTGCACCGCGCCCCAGGTGCCGAGTGCGAGGCCGCTAAAGCCGCCAGCCGCCTGGCCCATCACTGCCGACAGCGTGCCAACGACGAACAGCGCGCTGCCAAAGCCAATCAGCATGGTGCCGAAACCAAACGGGATGATCGAGGCGAGCGGGGCGGCGCCGAGGACGCAGGTGAAGGCGAGCAGGCCGCCCAGCACGCCGTATGACGCCAGCCGATACGGGGCAACGCCGCGGTTCAGCAGCCGCCCCGACAGCAGGAAGCCCAGCACCCCGCCGATGGCCAGGAAGGCGGTGAGGATCGTTGTTGTGCCGACGGGAAGATGCAGGATCTGGCCGCCATAAGGCTCCAGCAGGATGTCCTGCGCCTGGAAGCCGAAGGTGCCGAGGCCGACGACCACCAGCGCGCGCTTCGACTTGGCGTCGGCCGTGAACACCGCCCAGGCGGCGCGAAAGGATGGCTGCTTCGGCGGGTTCTTGTCGCGCTTGCTGACGAAGAAGGCCCGGTCGAACGGTTCCTGCTTCCACAGCGCGAAGAAGTTGACCACCAGGGTGATCGCCGAGGCGGTCTGCACCACCTGGATCAGCTTGACCTGTTCGAAATCGCGCAACGCGATGCCGAAGGCGACGGCGCTGATGACCATGCCCAGCAGCATCATGCCGCACAGCAGGGTGACCACCTGCGGATGCTTTTCCTTCGGCGCGAGGTCGGTTGCCAGCGCCAGCCCGATGGTCTGGACGGTGTGCAGGCCCGCGCCCACCAGCAGGAAGGCGGCAGCCGCTCCGATTTCGCCGATAAGCGTAGGCTCGCGGTGGTCTCCGGACATCGCCAGGAGTGCGAAGGGCATGATGGCGAGACCGCCGAACTGCATGGCGGTGCCCTTCCATAGATAAGGCAACCGCCGCCAACCCATGACCGAGCGGTGCGTATCGGATTTGTAGCCCACTACCGCGCGGTAGGGCGCGACGATCAGCGGCAGCGAAATCATCACCGCCACCAGCCAGGCGGGGACGCCGAGTTCAACGATCATCACGCGGTTCAGCGTGCCGACGACGAGCACCACGGCCATGCCGACGGTCAGCTGGAACAGCGAAAGCCGCAACAGCCGGCTAACCGGCAGATCCTCCGACGCCGCCTCTGCGAAGGGCGTGAAAATCGGATTTCTGATGACTGCGTCGAAGGCGTTGAGAAAGCGGTTGCTCATCGGGAACTCTTCTTAAGGGCCAGAAAAACGGTAACGTCCCGGGCAGTCGCGCGGTTCACCCCGCCCTGCTCGGCAGACGACGGCTAAAATTAGTCAAACATGTACAGCGAAGGCTCGTTACGAGTTTCGCTCAGTCGGTCCTGCAATACGGCGTCTTTTCAGGTAAATCAATGCGGGATTTCCCGGATACTCACCCCTTCCCCGTCGCCGGGCGTGTCCCATATCCCACTGTGTCATGGCCGGCCTTGCGCCGGCCATCCACGACTTTGCCCCAACCAGCACGGAAGTCGTGGATGGCCGGACCAAGTCCGGCCATGACACACGGGCGCCTTGTCGGTATTTTCCCGGAATATGTCAGGATTGTCCCTATCGGCGACTCGCCCGGCGCTCCCACCGCGCCGCACTGGCAGCGCGCGGGGGAAAATGACATTCTACCCCGACCGCCGCCAACACGGTCACTGCGGAGACCACATCGATGCGCCCCAGAACCAAGCCTGCTGCGCGATGAACCGCTCTCCGGGAGCGGATGACCGGGATGATGCCGGACAACACGATCCCGCCTTTGGCGCGACCGAGATAACTGATTGCGATCACGAGCCGATCCATATCCCCGCCGCGATCCAGCCGCATGGAGTCCTGCTGGCGCTTGACCCGCAAACGCTGACCATCCTCCAGGCGGCCGGCGACACCACTCGGATTCTCGGCGACCCGCCGGCCAGGCTGCTCGGCCGCCCGATGGATGACTGGTTTACCGCCGACCGCGTCACCCGGCTGCGCTCCCTGCTGGCCACCGAAGGGCCGATGCTCCGGCCGATGCACGCCTTCACCCTCTCGGCCCGGCACGACGGCCGCCCGATCGACGCGCTGGTGCACCAGACCGGCGGCCTGCTGATTCTGGAACTGGAGCCGCTGCTGGAGAAAAACCCCGACGACGCGCTCAGCCAGGTGCAGGCCATGCTGCTGCGCGTGCAGCAAGCCGCCACCCCCCGGGCGTTCTGCCAGGGCCTCGCCGACGAAGTCCGCCGCATCTCCGGCTTCGACCGCGTCATGGTCTACCGTTTCCAGCCGGACGGCAGCGGCGCGGTCATAGCCGAATCGCGCCATGACAACGCCGAGTCGTTCCTCGGCCTGCACTATCCGGCCTCCGACATCCCCAGCCAGGCCCGCGCACTGTATGTGTCCAACTGGATCCGCCTGATCCCCAACACGCATTACCGCCCGGACCCGATCCTGCCGCCGCTCAACCCGCGCGACGGACGCCCGCTCGATCTCAGCTACAGCGTCACCCGCAGCGTCTCGCCCATCCACCTGCAATACCTGCTCAACATGGGCGTTGGCGCGTCGATGTCGCTGTCGCTCGTTATCCGCGGTGAGCTGTGGGGGCTGATCGCCTGCCACCACCGCACGCCCCGCTTCCTGCCGCACCGGTTGCGCATGGCCTGCGAACTGTTCGCGCAGATGGCGTCCTGGCGGCTGGAGTCGAAGGTCGCCGGCGAGGAGTTCGACGCCCAATTGCACTGCAAGCGCGTGCATGAGGAGCTGGTCAAGACCATCAGCCGCGAAGGCGACCTGACCGAGGGCCTGATGCGCCAGCGGCCCAACCTGCAGGATTATATCCCGGCGGACGGCGTGGGTTTATGGCTCGACGGCAGGTTCACCGCGCTCGGCCGCACGCCATCGGCGGACGAGGTGGCCGCCCTGGTCGCCTGGCTGAACCGAACCGCCGCCGATGGCGTCTATCACACCGACCGCCTGCCGCTGGACTATCCGGCCGCTGTCGCATTCGCCGATGTCGCCAGCGGCTTGATCGCGCTGTCGGTGTCCCGCTCGCCGCGCGACTACGTGCTGTGGTTCCGCCCGGAGGTGGTCCGCGACATCACCTGGGGCGGCAACCCGAACAAGCCTGTCGAAACCGGCCCGGATGGCGAGACGCTGACGCCGCGCACCAGCTTCGCCGCCTGGCAGGAAACGGTGAAGCTGCACGCCCGCCCCTGGCGCAACATCGATATCGAGGCGGCGAAGACGCTGCGGCTGTCGCTGCTGGAGGTGGTGCTGCAACGCATCGATCAGGTATCGCGTGAGCGCGAAACCGCCCGCCTCAAGCAAGAAGTACTGACCGCCGAGCTCGATCGGCGGCTGGAGCAATGGCAGGCTGTCGCAACCAAGCTGAAGGAAGAAGCCGAACGCCGCGCCGTACTGGAGGCGGAGCTGTCGCAGGTGCTGCGCTCCACCGTGGAAGACCAGGAGGCCGAGCGCCGCCGCATCGCCCGCGAACTGCACGATACGCTGGGGCAGACGCTGACATTGCTGCAACTCGGGCTGGACGGCCTCGGCCGTGGCCTGCCGGAGCGCGGCGATTTGCAAACCCGGGTTGCGGCATTGAAGCATCTGGCCAAGGGCGTCGGCGCCGAGGTCAACCGGCTGGCCTGGGAAATCCGCCCGACGGCACTGGATGACCTGGGCCTGGAGACCGCCATCCGCCACCTGACGGAGATCTGGGCCGAACGCTCGGGCGTGCCGATCGGCCTGCATCTGGCGCTGAATGATCGCCGGCTGGACCCGGCGGTCGAGACAACGCTCTATCGCGTGCTGCAAGAGGCGCTTAATAACATCGTCCGCCATGCCGAGGCGACGCGCGTCGGCGTGCTGCTGGAAGCGAATGAACAGGAGGTCCGCATGATCGTCGAAGACGACGGTCGGGGCTTTACCGCCGATGGCGAGCCGAAGACGAAGCGCCTCGGACTGCTGGGTATCCGGGAGCGGCTGTCGCTCGTCTCCGGCGCGCTGGAGATCGAGACCGCGCCGGGCCTCGGCTGCACGTTGTTCGTCCGCGTGCCGCTGTGAGCGCCGCCGTGCGTGTGTTCCTGGCAGATGATCATCCCGTAGTGCTCGCCGGCATCAAGGCGTTGCTGACCGCGGACCCCGAAATCGACATCGTGGGTGAGGCGCGCGACGGGCCCGCGGCGTTGCGGGCGGCGATCGAATTGCGGCCGGATGTGCTGGTGCTGGATCTGTCGATGCCCGGGCTGAGCGGGATGGATGTGACCCGGCAACTGTTGGCCGAGTTCCCGGAATGCAAGGTGCTGGTGCTGACGGTGCACGAGGACCGGTCCTATGTCCGCAAGCTGCTTGAATTTGGCGCGGTCGGTTACGTGCTGAAGCGTTCGGCTCCGGAGGACCTGCTGCGAGCGATTCATGCCGTGGCGGCGGGGGGGATTTATCTCGATCCCGCGATCGCCGGACAGGCGATCGATTCCAGCGCGAACCGGCAGCAGGACGATGGCCCGGGGCGGGCGGTGGATCTGAGCGAGCGCGAGGTGGAGGTGCTGCGGCTGACCGCGCTCGGCCATAGTAATAAGGCCATCGCCGCGGTGCTGCGCGTCGGGGTCAAGAGCGTCGAGACGTATAAGTCGCGCGCGATGGACAAGCTGGGATTCCACAGCCGGGTTGAACTGGTCGGGTATGCGCTGGGGCATGGCTGGCTGGTGGAGGGCTAACGGCCCGGGCCGGGATTTCGGCGTTCATCATCCGGGCGGCCCGATCGCCGAAACCGGTCAGGGGCTTTTTCCTCAAAGCCACGCGGCGGCGTGTTTTGCCGCACCGTTGAACCTCAAGCCGCGATCAATCGCCTCCTGATCGGATCGAAACCGGTTCGCGATTCGGTGTACTTGGATTTATCAATAATGATCCGCGCGGCGGAAAGCCGGCGGCGGGCGCTGGATTCCGTCCACCAGCGTACAAGATCCCGCAATTACTTCGAATTGTAACGATCATCTTTGCGCGAGGCGATCATCCGATGGCGCCCCGCCCCTCGGGGTCGCCAGCTCGCCGATCACAGCGGGCTTACATTACCATACAGCTTAATTTGAATGGGCCCGGCCCTGACTTCGGAACCGATCGCGCGGAGAATGCTGAGCCATTCACTGGCTTTTTATTTCCCTGATAGGTGCAATTTCGTCTTTATATCGCGATACATACACCCGATTGGCGGAACGAAATGATAGCACCTGCCGGGACCGATTCACCCTGGATGACCGATGACACGCGTATCTTCCAAGGAACGGTCCGCCAGTTCATCGCAAAGGAGCTTGCGCCCCACCAGGAACGGTGGGCCGAACAGGGCCGCCCGGACCCCGGCGCCTGGGTCGCGGCCGGCAAAGCCGGGTTGCTGCTCCCGGACGTGCCCGAAGAGTACGGCGGGGCCGGCGGAACTTTCGCGCACGAAGCCATCGTTATCGGGGAACTCGCCCGCGCCGGTATCCATATCGGCTTCAGCGTCCAGAGCATCGTCGCGCATTACATCCTCGCCTACGGCAACCCGGAGCAGAAGCGCCGCTGGCTGCCGCGCATGGCCAGCGGGGAGCTTGTCGGCGCCATCGCAATGACCGAGCCGGACGCCGGTTCCGACCTGCAGGCGATGAAGACCATCGGCCGAAAGGACGGCGACCATTACGTCATCCGCGGTTCAAAGACCTTCATCACCAACGGTTCGCAGGCGGGACTGATCTGCCTCGCCATGCGCACCGATCCTCAGGCGGTCGGCCCCAGGGCACTCTCTCTGATCGTACTCGAAACGGCCGATCTCCCCGGCTACCAGATCGGCCGTCCGCTGCAAAAGCTCGGGCGGCACACGCAGGATGTCTGCGAACTGTTCTTCGACGACGTACGCGTTCCCGTCGCGAACCTGCTGGGCTCGGGCGAAGGCCGCGGATTGTTCCAGTTGATGGACCAGCTCTGCTACGAACGCCTGTCCATCGGACTGAGCGCGGTCGCGGCCGCGGAGGCCGCGGTTGAAATCACGACGCGCTATGTCAAGGAACGGAACGCCTTCGGCAAGCCGCTGCTCGATTTGCAGAACACGCGGTTCAAGCTGGCGGAGTGCAAAACCGAAGCGCATATCGGCCGCGTTTTCATCGAAACCTGTATTCAGCAGTTCCTTGTCGGCAAGCTCGATTCGGTGACCGCGGCGATGGCGAAATATTGGCTGACAGACCGTCAGTTCCACATCATCGACGAGTGCGTGCAACTGCATGGCGGCTATGGATACATGCAAGAGTGTCCAATTGGCCGCATGTGGGCGGACAGCCGGGTGCAACGCATCTACGGCGGCTCAAACGAGATCATGAAAGAATTAATCGGGAGATCCCTGTGACGACATCCGGTGAAGTCCTTGCGCGGCCCGAACCAGCTTCGAGCAACGGCGGACAGTCGATAACTCGCTTTAATGACACCGGGGCGGATTTCCCGCAGGTCTGCGCGCACGAACTGTTCGAGCAACAGGTCGCCCGCGACCCCGGGGCCGTCGCCCTGGTTTTTGGCCAACGCCAGGTCAGCTACGGCGAGCTGAACGAGCGCGCCAACAAAGTCGCGCACATGCTTCGCAAGCGTGGCGTGGGACCCGACGTGCTGGTGGGCGTCTGCCTTGAACGCTCGCCGGAAATGGTCGTCGCGCTGCTGGCCGTCTGGAAGGCCGGCGGCGCCTACGTGCCGCTGGACCCGGCCTACCCGCCGGAGCGCCTGTCATTCATGCTCGCCGACTCCCAAACGGTTCTGCTGCTGACCGAGGAGAAATGCAGCGCGCTATTCTCTACCGTGCCCGCCGACAAAACGATCTACCTGGATGCCGGCTGGCCGCTGCTCGCGCGGGAAAGCGCCGAGAACCTTGCGCCCATCTCAGACCCGTCCGATCTGGCTTACGTCATGTACACCTCCGGATCGACCGGCCAACCGAAAGGCGCCATGATCCTGCAGCGCGGGCTGGTCAACTATCTCTGGTGGGCAATCCGCGCCTATGCCGTCGAACCCGGGCGTTCGGTTCCGGTTCATACCTCCGTCGCCTTCGACCTCACGGTGACGAGCCTCTACACGCCGTTGCTCGCCGGCGGGACGGTCGAGCTTCTGCCGGAGGATCTCGGCGCCCAGAACCTACTGGCCGCGCTTCTGCGCAGCGGCGACCGAAGCCTGGTCAAGATCACCCCGGCCCACCTCGAACTGCTGAACCAGCAGTTGCGCCCCGAACAGGCGGCGGGCATCTGCCGGGCTTTCGTCATCGGCGGCGAAAATCTGCTCGCCGAAAGCCTCCGGCTCTGGCGCGGCCTGGTGCCCCCGACGCGGCTCATCAACGAGTATGGCCCCACCGAAACGGTTGTTGGTTGCAGCATCTACGAAGTGCAGCCCGCCGACGCGGCCACCGGGACCGTGCCGATCGGGCGGCCGATCGCCAACACGCAGTTGTACGTGCTCGATCCGGACATGCAGCCGGTGCCGCCGGGCGTGACCGGAGAGCTGTATATCGGCGGCGCGGGCGTGGCGCGCGGTTACCTGAACCGGCCGGAACTCACCGCCGAGCGCTTCGTGCCCGACACGTTTGGCAGCGTCCCCGGCGCGTGCCTGTTCAGGACCGGAGACCTTGCACAGTACCAGGCCAACGGGACGTTGTATTGCCTTGGCCGGGCCGACGACCAGGTCAAGGTCCGCGGCTACCGCATCGAACTCGGTGAGATCGAGGCGGCTCTCGCGGCGCACCCGAAGGTGCGGTCCTGCGTTGTCCTGGCGCGCGAGGATGAGCCCGGCAACAAGCAGCTCGTGGGCTATCTGGTCCCGCGTGACTTTATCGTGCCCGTGGCCGCAGATCTGCGCGGGTTCCTGAAAGAAAAACTTCCCGAATACATGGTGCCCGCGAAGTTCGTCTACATGGACTCGCTTCCGCTGACGCCGAACGGGAAGTTCGACCGCAAGGCCCTGCCGCCGCCGCTCGTGGAGAACGTGAGTGCCGGCACCGGCGGATCGCCGCGGACGGAGACCGAGAAGCTGATTGCGGCGATCTGGTGTGATCTGTTGGCGATCAACGGCATCGGCATACACGATGACTACTTTGATCTGGGTGGCGACTCGATGACGGCCGTCAGGCTGCTCGTTCGGCTGCATGAGACTTTCGGTGTCGATCTCCAACTTGCCGCCCTGTTCGACCGGCCGACGATCGCGGGACTTGCGGAACTCGTCGACAGCTTCGTGCTAACGCGCCGCGAGTCCGGTTCGGGAGCGGCTCAGCGGGAAGAGTTCATTCTATGATGGACACGGCAACACTTCTGTCAACGCTGCGGGAGCGGGACGTCAAGCTGTGGGTCGAAGCGGACCGGATCAAGTGCACCGCGCCGGCAGGTGCGCTCGATGCCGAGATGCGTGCGGTCCTGGCCAGCCGCAAGCAGGAAATCCTTGCCTTCCTGCAAGAGGCTGACGCGCTGAAAAGCACGCCCTCCGCCATTGTGCCGATCAAGCCCGGTGGCAGTCGGCCGCCGTTGTTCATTGTGTCCGGCTATCGTGGCGACGTGTTTTTCATGCTGCCGATGGCACGCCAACTGGACCCGGAACAACCCGTGCTCGGCGTCCAGCCGCCGGGCCTGGACGGCAGCGAGCCGTTGACATCGGTGGAGGCGCTTGCCCGTTTCCAGGTCGAGCAGATCCGCCGCTACCGCCCCAACGGCCCGTACCTCATCGGCGGCCATTGCTCGGGGGGTACTATTGCATTTGAAGTGGCGCAACAATTGACCGCGGCGGGTCAGGAAGTCGCTCTTCTGGCGCTTATCGGAAGCCCGTTTCCGACGGCATTCCGGCCTCTCAGCCGCTTCGCGGCGGGTCTTACCTCCGGCTCGCTGGCGGAGCGGAAGCAAAAAGTCGTGCGCAGGATCCGGAAACTCATTCACCCGGAGGAACGCGTTCATCGGCGCGAGGCGCCGCCGGAGGTCAACTTCATGGCCAAGATCGATCTGCGGCTCGAAGTTGCAACGCTCGCCGCGGTGCGTGCCTACAGGCCGCGACGATACCTCGGGCAGATCGACCAGTTCGTTAGCGGCGAGGAATGGCATCACGCCCACAAATGGCAGGACTTCGCCCGGACCGTTCGCCTGCACAGAATCGGCAAGCTCGACATCGAAGAAATCCTGCGCGGTCCGGAAGTGTCGGTGCTCGCAACCGCGTTGCAACAGCGGCTCGACACGGTCGCATCGCAAGCATGAGCGCCATACCCGTCCGCGGTTGCCACCACCGTCATGGCGGACGCAGCGACCGCTGCGAAGGCCGGCCATCGACGCCGTGCAGCGGAGACGCGGACACCCGGGCGGCGCGGCCGGGGGATCGATGTCAGCACCGGTACGCTTCCGTGTAGCGCGCCTCGCTTAAGCGTTCCGGCATCGATGCCGGAACGCTTAATATCTTCCAACTGAAACACCCCTGGTGCCGGCGGCCTGTTCACGCCCGGTGCGAGGCATCACGGCCGCTGCTTCAGCGTGACCCGGAAACGTCAAATCGCGATCAAGGAGAGCAAGAATGGAAACCGTTGTCACCCGTTTCCTTTCGGAACACGGCATCTCTTACAAGTTAAAGCGTCATTCACTTCCTGCCTATAACTGCGAAGACGCTGCCAGGGAGCGCGGCGTCCGCGTATCTCAGATCGTTAAGTGCATGGTCGGCATGGATATTGAGGGGGGTTTACATGTCATGTTGATCCCTGGTGACAAAATTCTGAAACTAAAGAAAGTAAGATCCCTCGCGGGTGGAATTAAAATAGACCTGATTTGCCGTGAGAGACTTGCCGAGGAATTCGACGTGGTGGTCGGCGCGATCTCGCCTACCCAGTTCTTCGCAGTTGCCAGTTTTTACATGGATCACTCAGTTTTTCTTGAGGATGACGTGGACATCAGCTCAGGCGACCTCACCGCCGGTGTCGAATTGAATGCGGTCCATCTGGAGAAACTGCTCGGCGCGATGCGATGCGATATCATATCGACATCGGGCGCCCCGGATCACCAGCGCGGGCACGCCAGGCGGCAGGAGGTTGCCGCTTACCTCTAGGACGAGCAAACCCTGCACGATGCAACCTGAAGAATGGATCGTCAAACCAACGTGATTTGATGCGCGTTGGATCGATCGTCCATGAACAAACCGTCCGGCGTGACGGCGAAAGCATCCGGGTTAACGCCGGCATCGGCAGCCACAACTGCAAGCCGGCGGCGCGGGCGGCCGTCATTTCTCAATGAGGCATCTCAACCTTGTATCGCCAAATCCTGGGTTACGTACCATCCAACGTGGTGCCTGCCGTCGTTTCAATTCTGATGGTCTATGCCTACACACGGCTGCTGTCGCCGGCGGCGTTCGGCGTCTACAGCTATGTATTCGCCACCGTGCTCGTGTTGCAGACGTCGCTGTTCCACGCCCTGCCGATCGCCGTGATGCGGTTTTACCCGGGCGCGGCAAGGGCCGCCCGGAAAGATCGCCTGCTGAAGGAAGCCTACCTGCTGTTCTACGGCATGGCCGGCGCGGCGACCCTGATCTGCGCTGGCGGCATGCTGGCCGTCGACATGCCGCAGGCGTATCGGCTGGCCGCCCTGCTGGCGGTTCCGATGCTGCTGTTCCGCTCGCTCGTGCAGCTTAACCAGGCGATCAACCGCTCGGCCGACAAGATGCAGCGGTTTAATGCGATCGAGTGCGCGCACGCGGTCCTGGGCTTCGGGCTGGGGCTGGTGGCGCTCTATTCGCTCGGTCCCTCCGCGGAGGCCATCGTGCTCGGCCTGCTGCTTGCTGCGGTCCTGTGTTCGCTCGCCGATGTCCGCCTGCTGCTGGCGCCGCTGGCGCGAACGGCCAAGGGCGTGGACAAGGCTGAACTGGTGCGCCTTCTCGCCTATGCATGGCCGATGGTGGCGGTCGCGGCGACCACGGCGATCCTGCAGACCAGCGACCGCTTCATGATCGGATCAATGGCGGGGGCCGAGGCGCTGGGTATTTTCGCCGTCGCCTACAGCCTGGTGGAGCGGCCGACATCGCTGATCTGCGGCTCGATCACGACGACGACGTTCCCTCTGGTGGTGAAGGTGCTGGAGCACCAGGGCAAGGAAGCCGCCCGGCTGCAGGCCGGGCGAAACGGGATCGCCCTGTTGGCGGTCAGTCTGCCGGCCTGCGCCGGCCTGGCGCTGACCGCAGATTATATCGCCGCTACGCTCGTCGGGCCGGCGTTTCGCCCGGGCGTCGCCGCGCTTCTGCCAATCATGGCCTACACCGCGCTCGCCCGCAGCCTGCGGGCGCATTTCGTCGACCATGCCTTCCATCTCAGCGGACGGCCGTTGCGGATGCTCTGGACATACCTGCCTGTGACGGTCCTGAACATCGCGCTCAATCTCTTCGTCGTGCCCCGTTATGGCATGTTCGGCGCCGCCTGGACCGCACTCGGATGCCAGTGGCTGACGGTGATCAGCGGCTGCCTTATCGGGACGTCCTTGTTTCCCGTGTGGGTGCCGCTCGGGCAGACGATTCGGTGCATCCTGGCAGTGGTCCCGATGATCGCCGGTCTGACATTGATCCGCTTCCCGCTCAACTGGCACGGCCTGTTCGGGGCCATGATGTTCGGGACGATACTCTACGGTGTCAGTGCGTTCGCGCTTAACGTCGGTGAGGTGCGGTCACTCGCCCGCGACTCGCTGCGCCGGCGGATGCGCCAAGAGGTGGCGGAGCTCACTTGGCCGGGTGGGTGACAAGATATTGATCCCCATGCGCAACCCGCGACCCGACCAAGGCCACGGCGGTTGATACCTGTTTTCTCAACCACTTACATCCCAAAGGGTAGGTTACCGCCCGCAAAAATCGGCCGGACGCAACCCGGACCGTATCGACCGCTGCTACCATTCCGTGCAGTGTCGAAAAAGACAGTCCGGTGACCAACCGGCGGCAGGCCAAGGGAGAACGCTATCATGAGTCCCGATATCGGCCCTCAATCCGGTGCGCGGGAAACCGTCATGGCGCCGCTGGCCGGCTGGGCGACCCCGTTGTCCGAACTGCCGGATCCCGTATTCGCCGGGCTGGTGCTTGGTGACGGCGTCGCCATCGACCCGGTTGATCAGGTCCTCCGCGCGCCCTGCGACGGCACAATCACGATGCTGCACCGCGCCCACCACGCGCTGACACTGCGCACCACCGCCGGCGCGGACATCCTGATGCATATCGGCCTCGACACCGTGGAACTGGACGGCGTCGGGTTTACCCCCCACGTCGCCGCCGGCCAGCAGGTCCGCCAAGGCGACGCATTGATCAGCTTCGATGCCGCCTCGATCGCGGTGCGGGTGAAAAGCCTGCTCAGCCCGGTCATCGTCACCGCCGGCGACCGCACCTTCACCGTGGCCGATCGGCGGCAGGGCCGGGAGGTCAAGACCGGAGAGGCCATCTTCACGATCGCTCCGGACGCAACCGAATCCGCCTGGACCGCCGAGACCGGGGCGGCGGAGGTGACCCGCGACGTGGTCCTGCGCATTCCCACCGGCCTGCACGCCCGCCCCGCCGGCCTGATTTCCGCCGCCGCCAGAGGCTTCCAGGCCGATACCGCCGTGGCGTTTCGGGGCAGCAAGGCCAACGCCCGCAGTTCGGTCTCGCTGATGGGCCTCGGCGCGCAGGCCGGAGACACCGTCACGCTGATCGGCCGTGGCACCGACGCCGAGGCGGCGCTGGACGCGATCGCCGCCTTGCTGTCCGAAGGCCACGGGTTCGAAGCCGCCGGACCGGCAACGCCCCCTGCCCCGGCGACGGCAGTTCCTGAACCGGCACCGCCCGCCATCCCCTTCGACCCCGGCACCGAACAGGTTCTGTCCGGCGTCGCCGCCGTCCCGGGCCGCGCCGTCGGCACCGCCTTCCCGCTGCATACCGATCGGGTAGACGTGGCTGAATACGGTGCCGAACCCGCGGCCGAGCACGATATCCTCCACCGCGCCCTCGCCGCCGCCCAAACCGCTCTGCAAGCCGAAATCGGCCGCGCGCCCCCCGGCTCGCCGCAAGCCGAAATCCTCGGCGCCCATCTGGCCTTCGTCGAAGACCCCGAGCTCGTCGGCGCCGCCGACGCCACGATCGCCGCCGGCAAAAGCGCCGGCTTCGCCTGGAGCGGCGCGATCGACCGCCAGATCGACATCCTGCGCGGACTCGGCATCGACCGTATGGCGGAGCGAACCGACGATCTGCGCGACGTCGGCCGCCGCGTGCTTCAGGCGATCAGCGGCAAGGCGCAGGAAGCCGTGGTGCTGCCGCCGCGCGCGGTGCTGCTGGCCGACGACCTGCTGCCATCGCAGTTCGCCGCCCTGCCGGTGGACGGCATCGCCGGCATCGCGCTCGCGAAAGGCGGCCGGACGTCGCACGTCGTCATCATGGCCGCGTCCCTCGGCATCCCGACCCTGGTCGCCGTCGGCCCCGGTCTCGCCCGCGTGCCGGAGGGCGCGCCGGTCATTCTGGACGCCGAAGCCGGCACGTTGCGCGCCTTCCCGGAAGCGGAAGCGCTTGCCCGCACCGATGCTTCGATTGCCGCCGCGCGGGAACGCGCCGCCACACAGCTGCGCGCCGCCGCGGCTGACTGCCGGCTGACGGACGGCACCCGCATCGAGATCGCCGCCAATCTCGGCGGCGAGGCCGACATCCCCGAGGCACTGGCCCGCGGCGCTGAAGGCTGCGGCCTGCTGCGCAGCGAATTCCTGTTCCTCGACCGAGTCACCGCGCCGAGCGAGGACGTTCAATCCGCGACCTACCAGCGCATCGCCGAAGGGCTGCAAGGCCGGCCGCTGATCATCCGCACGCTCGACGCCGGGGCCGACAAGCCGCTGCCCTATCTCGACCTGCCGCCGGAGGAAAACCCCGCGCTCGGCCTGCGTGGCGTGCGCGTCGGGCTATGGCAGCCCGAACTGCTGAAGGCGCAGTTCCGCGCCATCCTGCGCGTGCAACCGGCGGGACAGTGCCGGATCATGCTGCCGATGATCGCCCTGCTGGAGGAGATCCGCGCCGCGCGTGCCCTGTTCGACGAGGTACGCGCCGAGCTCGGCCACACCGCCCCGGTGCAGCTCGGCATCATGGTGGAAGTGCCGTCGGCCGCGCTGATGGCCGGGACACTGGCCGCCGAGGCGGATTTCTTCTCCATCGGCAGCAACGACCTGACCCAGTACACGCTGGCGATGGACCGCGGCAATCCGCTGCTCGCCCGCCAGATGGACGGGCTGCACCCGGCCATCCTGCGGCTGATCGCCATGACCTGCGACGGCGCCCGGCTGCACAAACGCTGGGTCGGAGTCTGCGGCGGCATCGCTTCGCTGCCGCGTGCCGCGGCGGTGCTGGTCGGGCTCGGCGTGACGGAACTATCCGCAACCGCATCGGCCATCCCGGCGGTGAAGGCGCTGCTGCGCACGCTGAGCGTCCAGGACTGCGCGCGGGTCGCAAGGCGGGCGCTGGATCTCGACTCCGCCGAGGCGGTACACCGGCTGCTGGCGGAAACCTGGCCTGAGGTCTGACACCCGGGGCGGCAAAAAAGGGGGAACAAACCATGCTGACATCAGCCTTCGGGTGGCTGCAGAAGATCGGCAAATCGCTGATGCTGCCGGTTGCGGTGCTGCCGGTGGCGGGCCTGTTGCTCGGCATCGGCGCCTCGAACTTTTCATTCCTGCCGGCGATTGTTTCGCAGGTAATGGCGCAAAGCGGCGCCGCCGTGTTCGGCAACCTGCCGCTGATTTTCGCCGTCGGTGTCGGTCTCGGGCTTGGCAACAATGACGGCGTCGCGGCCATCGCCGCGGTGGTCGGGTTCGTCGTCATGGTCGCCACCATGGGCGTTATGGCGGGCTTCTTCGGGGTCGAGCCGTCGATGGTGCTCGGCATGAAGTCGATGGAAACCGGCGTGTTTGGCGGCATTATCATCGGTGCGGTGGCGGCGGTGATATTCAACCGCTACTATCGCATAGAGCTTCCAACCTATCTCGGCTTTTTCGCCGGCAAGCGTTTCGTGCCGATTGCCACCGGCGTCGCGGCGATCGGGGTGGGGATCGCCCTGTCGGTCATTTGGCCGCCCATCCAACACGGGATCGATCTGTTTTCGCATTGGGCGGCCGAGAGCGACCCACGCACGGCCGCAACGATCTACGGCTTTGTCGAGCGCCTGCTTATCCCGTTCGGCCTGCATCACATCTGGAACGTTCCCTTCTTTTTCCAGATCGGCTCGTTCACCGACGCGGCGGGAAAAGTGGTGCACGGCGACATCAACCGGTTTTTCGCCGGCGACCGCACCGCAGGAATTCTCGCCGGGGCATTCATCTTCAAGATGTTCGGCCTGCCGGCCGCGGCCATCGCGATCTGGCTGACAGCCAAGCCGGAGAACAAGAAACTCGTCGGCGGCATCATGATCTCGGCCGCGCTAACATCGTTCCTGACCGGCATTACCGAGCCGATAGAGTTCTCGTTCCTGTTCGTCGCACCCGTGCTGTATCTGATGCATGCTGTGCTGGCGGCGAGCACGCAATTTCTCGCCAATACGTTCGATATGCATATGGGCTTCACGTTTTCCCAGGGCGGCATCGACTTCCTGCTGTTCAACGTATTCGGCAAGACCGCGCATAATTGGTGGATCGTCCTGGTGGCGGGGCCAATCTATGCCCTGATCTACTTCGTGCTGTTCCGCACGGTCATCTTGCGCTTCAACCTCAAGACCCCGGGCCGCGAGGACGCCGACAGTCTCGCCGAGGCGGCGCCGGAGGCCGGCGGCACGGACCGCTTTACCATGGCGCGCCAACTGGTTGCCGCATTCGGCGGACGCGAGAACATCGCCAGCCTCGACGCCTGCATCACCCGGCTGCGGGTTGGGGTGCACGATCCGGCCTTGGTGGACCAAAAACGATTCAAGGCCCTCGGGGCGGCCGGGGTGATGCAGGTAGGCGAGAGTTTCCAGGCGATATTCGGCACGCGGTCGGAAAATCTCAAGACGGACATGGACGAATTCCTCCGCCAGGACAGCGGCGCGGCGCCGGCAACGAAGCCGGCACCGCCGGCGCCGCGTGCGCCAGTTGCAACACCGGCCGCGGCGCCCTCCGCGGCGGTGCTTGCGCAATCGGGGGCCCTGCTGACGGCACTCGGGGGGGAGGCGAATCTGCGGGAACTTTCCACGGTCGCCGCAACCCGTGTCCGGGTTCTGCTTGTGGACGCCGGCAAATTGGACGCGGCCGGCGCGCACGCGGCCGGCGTCAGGGCGATCATGCCGCTCGGCGATGGAGTTTTCCACCTGATCATCGGGCCTTCTGCGGCGGACTATGCTGCCGAAATGACAAAGAAACGAACCCTTCACGCGCCCGCCTGACAAGGGTATCGGCGTTCATCATTTTTCAAGGAGAGCAAAAAGTCCGACCGATTATAATGCAAAGGGGGAGAGATAATCATGGTAAATAACATGCCTTACAAGGCGGCCGGTAAAGCCGTCGCATTAGCCGCGTTGACGCTGGCGGCCAGCATGCCGGCCCGGGCACAAGGCTCCGGAGTTCTGCCCGGCGGCGTCGGAAGCGAACCCGAGCAGGAAGTGAACCAACCGCTCGTTGCCATCTCTCCGTCGCCCTATGAGGAAACCAAGCTGTTCGGCGACTGGGGCGGTCTGCGAACCAAATTGCTCAACCATGGCATCGATTTTGATATCGGGTATGTGGGAGAATTCGGCGGCAACACCAGTGGCCAACAGACCGGCGCCGGCTATGCCGGCCAGATCGCCTTTTCGCTCGATATAGACTGGCAGAAAGCGGCGAACATCCCGGGTTTCAACACGCATTTCGTGATCATAAACCGTAACGGCAACGACGTCAGCAACCTGTACGGCGATCACCTCACGCAGTCCGCCGAAGTCTACGGGGCGGCATTCGGCATGGGCGTCAAGTTCGTCTACCTGTACGGCGAAGAAAAACTCTTTAACGATCGGCTCAACATCGCCATCGGCCGCCTGCCGGTTGCCGTCGACTTCGCGGCATCGCCGCTGTACTGCCTTCCCATCGGCCTGCTCGGCTGCGGCAATCCCAGGGCGACGACCAATAGCGCATCGTTTACATCCTGGCCGCAATCGACCTGGGGCGGCCGCATCCGCGCGCGCCCGACCCCGACGACCTATATCCAGTTCGGTGCGTATGAATCCGATCCATTCCCCGGCGGCGGACGCACCGGCTGGGAATGGAGCACCGTCAATGCGACCGGAACGATCCTGCCGGTGGAAATTGCCTGGGAACCGGTGTTCGGCCCGACGCACCTGACCGGTCATTACAAGCTCGGCTTCGCGTACGACACCTCCAATTTCAACAATCTGGCCCAGAACACTGCCGGCGGTCCGCTGCTGACGCCGATAGAGACGCCGAGCATGACAACCGGACGGATGCAGTTCTGGGCAACAGCCGATCAAATGCTCTTCAGGAACGGTCCGGGCGATAACGCCGGACTTACACTCATCGGGACCTATGGCCACAGTGCATCAGACGTTTCCGTAACGTGGCAGACCGCCTTCGTCAGTGCTCTGGACAAGGGATTCCTCAGATCGCGACCGGATGACGGAATCATGCTGTCAGGCGCGTGGTGGGCGGTCAGCAACCAGCTCGGATCGCTGCAACAGCAACAGGCCGCCCTCGGGCTTCCATTGGCCAACAACGCCTTGCATCCGCAAAGCAATGAATATGCTATCGAACTGGACTACATCGCGCCGATATACCGGGGGGTGTATCTGGAACCGGGCATTCAGTATTTCATCCATCCCAACGCCGATGCGAAGTTGCCGAATGCATTCGTCTTTGCAGGGCGATTGAACATCAAGTTCTGAACGCGCATAAACGGGGCGCCTGCCGCGTGGAGCGGCGGCGCCCCGGGGCTATCAAGCGCCGGACCGGCCAATTTCATACCACCCACGCGAGCGGCGGACGATGTGCACCACGGACAGCATCACCGGCACTTCCACCAGCACACCGACAACGGTTGAAAGTGCCGCGCCCGACTGGAAGCCGAACAGCGCGATCGCCGTCGCCACCGCCAGTTCAAAGAAATTGCTCGCCCCGATCAGCGCCGAAGGCCCCGCCACGCACCACTCGACACCCAACTTACGATTCAGCCAGTAGGCCAGCCCGGCGTTGAAATATACCTGTATGACGATCGGCACCGCGAGCAGCGCGATGACCGCCGGCTGGCGCATGATCTGCTCGCCTTGCAGGCCGAACAGCAACACCAGCGTCAGCAACAGAGCCGACAGTGACAGCGGCTCCAGCGCGTGCAGTGTCCTCGCCAACGCCGCGGCACCGCCCTGCGCCAGCAACCTCCACCGCCAAACCTGCGCGACGATCACCGGTACGACGATATACAATACCACCGACAGGATCAGCGTATCCCATGGCACGATGATCGAGGACAGGCCAAGCAGCAGAGCAACAATCGGCGCGAAAGCAAAGATCATGATCGTGTCATTCAGCGCCACCTGCGACAGCGTGAAATGCGGCTCCCCATCCACCAGATTCGACCAGACGAACACCATCGCCGTGCAGGGCGCCGCCGCCAGCAGGATCAGACCGGCAATGTAACCATCAATCTGCCCGGGCGGCAGCCAGGGCCGGAACAAATGCGCGATGAACAACCACCCAAGCAGCGCCATGGAAAAAGGCTTGACCAGCCAGTTAATGCCGACCGTGGTTGCGATTCCGCGCCAATGGTCTTTGACCTGGCCGAGGGCGGCGAGATCAATCCTCAACAGCATCGGAATAATCATCAGCCAGACAAGCGCAGCGATCGGCAGGTTGACTTGCGAAACGGTCGCCTCGCCGAGCGCACGGAACACACCCGGAACGGTCCGCCCCAGCGCAATGCCGGCAACGATGCAGAGCCCGACCCAGAGGGTCAGGAATCGCTCGAAAATCCCCATGGGCGGCGCCTTGGCGGGCGCAACGATCGCGGCCTCACTCATGGAATGGTCCTTACAACAGGGTTGCCGCCGGCATCGACGACAGCTTCGCCGTCTTCTTTGACGAACGCGCCTCGCTGGGGACCGGGCAGAAGGTCCAGCACCGCCTCGGACGGGCGGCAAAGCTTCACACCCATGTCGGTAACGACAATCGGGCGGTTGATCAGGATCGGGTGTGCCATCATCGCGTCGATCAACTGGTCGTCCGTCAAGGCCGGATCATCCAGCTTCAGGTCGTCGTACGGCGTTCCCTTGCGGCGCAACAGATCCCGCGGCGAAATGCCCATGCGATCGATCAGGCTGACCAACTCGTTACGGCTTGGTGGCGTCTTCAGGTATTCAATGATCCGCGGTTCCTGTCCGCTGTTGCGGATCAGCCCGAGCACATTGCGGGAGGTGCCGCAGGCGGGATTGTGGTAGATAATACTGCTCATGCCCCATGACTCTCCGCTTCGTCGGGCCGCATACGGCCAATCGCCTCGACCTGACGCGCCAGCGACATCCGATCCAGCGAGGCGACCGGCAATGCCACAAAAATCTTGATGCGGTTTTCCAGCGCGCGAAACGCCTCGCGGAATGCGTGCCACTGTTCGACCTCGGCACTATCAACCGCCGCCGGGTCGGGTACCCCCCAGTGTGCGGTGATCGGCCGACCCGGCCACACCGGACAGGTTTCGCCCGCAGCCTGGTCGCAAACGGTGAACACAAAATCCATGACCGGGGCGCCCGCCCCGGCGAATTCATCCCAACTCTTGCTGCGCAATCCTTCGATCGGCAGATCGAGCGCCCGCAACAATTTCAGAGAGTAGGGGTGAACCGCGCCCCTCGGAAAACTGCCCGCGCTGAAGCCCCGGAAACGGCCGTGCCCCCAATGGTTCAGCAACGATTCCGCCAGGATGCTGCGGGCGGAATTGCCGGTGCAGAGGAACAGGACGTTGAAAGCACGATCGGTCATTGCTGCGATCCTCGTCAATCGCAGCAACTCGGGGCACAGCAAGCCGTCTGCGGTTTCACCGCGCGCACGAAGGCGCTCATGAACTTGCCGTCGATTTCGGAAGCAAGCGCATCGACGTCGATCCCCTTGCCTTGCAGAAACTCCCGTGCGTCATCAATCTTGTAGATACGGGTAGGCTCGATGCCGATGGCCTCGAATCCGGCGGCTGCCAGCCGGGCGCGATAGTCGGTCTCTTCCAGTGCACCGGCGATACAGCCGACCCAAAGCAGCATGTCTTTTCGGAGTTGTTGAGGCACATCGCCCCGTGTCACCACATCCGAAACGGCGAAGCGTCCGCCCGGCTTCAGGACACGGAACGCCTCCCGCAGGACGCGATCCTTGTCGGCGGACAGGTTGATCACGCAGTTCGATATGATCACATCGACGGTATTGTCGGGCAGCGGGATATTCTCAATCTCGCCTTTTAGAAACTCGACGTTTTCCGCGCCGGCCTTCTGTTGATTGGCACGAGCCAACGCCAGCATTTCGTCGGTCATATCCAGACCGTAGGCTTTGCCGGCGGGCCCGACGCGCCTCGCCGACAGCAGCACGTCGATGCCACCGCCCGACCCGAGATCCAGAACCGTTTCGCCCGGTTTCAGCTCGGCGAGAGCGGTGGGATTGCCGCATCCCAGCGAAGCCAGCACGGCGGCTTCCGGCAATGCGTCGGTTTCGCTCACCCCATACAGATTGGACGTAATCGGGTTGGCGCCGGCAAGGTCTCCCCGTGGTCCGCAACAGGAACCGCCCGCGCCGGCGCGCAATGCAGCCTGAGCATATTTGTCGCGCACGATTTCCTTGATGGTCGCATCATTCATGTCAGTCTCCCGGAAAAATTTGGGCGGCGTCGGTGACGCCTGAACCATCGCAGCCGCCGGCACCGCACGCCGCGGAGTCGCCCTGGCAGCAGTTCTCGGTCAGATAGGCCAGCAGGGTGTTCATGGCGGCATACTCGGCCGCATAGATCAGCGACCGGCCTTCGCGGCGGAAACCCGCAAGGCCGGCATGGCGAAGCTGATTCAAATGGAACGACAGCGTTGCGGAAGCCAGGTTCAATCGTTCGCCGATATGCCCGGCGGCCAATCCCTCCGGCCCGGCCTGAACCAGCAGCCGGAAGATATCCAGCCGGGTTTCCTGGGCGAGCGCCGCCAGAGCGGCTATGGCGTCCTTCTTTTCCATATCTCCAACTCTATGGAGATATGGAATCCATGTCAACGCCTCCCGGGCTGGCGGTGCTTAATTGCCCGGCGCACGCTGGATGATATTCCCAGCCCCGGACACAAGGTTCAGCGCTCCACCACCCGAAGCCCCCCGCGCCGGCGTCGTCGCAACCTGCTGCTGAGCGATCGGACCCGATCCCGTCGCGGATTGCTGCTGCACGACATTCCCGTTGCCCACCGTCACCGCCAGCGGCCCCGCGTTGTTGATGATGATCGGCCCGTTGCCATGGCCGTGCTGCCGCCGGTAGCGATAGCCGCCGTCATCCGGCAACGCCGCAACCGGCTGGCGGCTCGCCGCCAGCGGCGTGCCCATCGAAAACCCCGCCAGGTAGCCCGGATCGCCACGCAACTTGGTGATCATCGCCTGATCCTGAGCCTGATGATCCGCCGCCGTCATGCCGCCCTGAACATCCCGCGCCGTCATGTAGGGATTGCGGAAGAACGCCATTGGCCGGGCCAGGCCATGCGGCCCGTCCTTGATGGACGGATCCAGGCCGAGACCTCCGGTCTCCTGCGCATAACCAACCCCGCCAAGCGACAGCAGCGCCAGACCGGCCAGCAAACTCAAGCGTGTCATCGACAGCACCCCTCTCGCCCCAAGCCAAGCTCAATCGGATTCCCGGGACAGCCCCCCGGCATCCCGCTGCGGCGGCAGGCCACCGTGCCGCGCTCGCGGCACGTCAGGCTCATCAGCGCCGTCGGCGTCATCCGCGGAGATATCCGGCGCCGCGCCGCCGCCGAACGACTGCACCACGTCGCCGTGGCCGCTGACGCAGGTCTTCCGGCCGTCGATGGTCTGGCAACTGACGCCGCTCGAACCGGCGCAGTTCAGGTTGCCGTTCACCGACTGGCAGCGCAGCGTCTCGGCCCCCGCCGAGACGCCGCACCAAACACTCAACAAGCCGGCAACAGCCAAAGCATTGATCTGGCGGGACATGACATCCTCCTTAGTGGCCGGTCCCGTTGAGCAGGCGCTGGTTGGCGGTGGACAGCGCGCCGTAGCCGGCGTTGTAGCCACGGGTGTAGGTGTTGGTTGCCAGAACGCCGCTCGGCCCCTGCGCGGTAATCGACTGGCCGGCATAGGAACCGCTCCCAAGTGCCAGGTTGGCGCCGGTCACCACCCGGGTGCTCACCAGCGGGCGGCAACCGGACGATCCGCCCCCCTGAGTCCCAAGCTGCTGCGTGGCCGACGAACCGCCGCCCCGCGCGGTGTTGACGCCAACGGTCACGCTGGTCGCGGAGAGCGGACAGCCCTGGTTGGCCTGGATCTCTCCCAGTTCGGTAATCGCATTGTTCATATGCATGCCGCCCCGGTCCTGCGCCGCGGCGGGAAGCGCCGCCAGCAGGCTCAGGACGGCGAGAGATGCTCGTAACATGGCACGGTCTCCTTGAAGGTTCGGCCCGAGCCGGCCCCGCTCTCCCGCGGGGCCGGGTCCATTGATGCGACGTTGAACCTCACCCGACCTTATTGCCCGCCGGTGAACACCTGCTGCGAAGCCGAGGAGCCGAAGCCGAGCGCCGCGTTCTTGTTCATTCCGCCGCTGACCACGTTCAGGCCGTGCTTCCCGGCGGTGCCGCCGACAGTGGCAACCTGCTGATCCGCCGAGGAGAACGCGCCGGCCGCGAGGTTGGAGTTGTAGCCGCCGTTGGTGATCGACTTGCCGTGGCCATAGGCGGTGCCGCCCAGGGTCAGGGTGGACTGCGTCGCCGAGCTGGCATAGCCCTTGGCGAGGTTGGTGTTGCTGCCGCCCTTGGTGATCGCCAGGCCATGGCCCAGCGCCGTGCCGCCCACGGTGGTGGTATCCTGGCCGGCGTAGCTGTATTTCCCGAGGGCCGTGTTGACGTTGTTGCCGCCGTTGGTGATGGCCTTGCCGTGGCCGCTCGCCAGACCGCCCAATGTCGTCGCGGACTGATCCGCCTCGCTGAGCGCACCCTTGGCGGTGTTGACGTTGCCGCCGCCGTGCGTGATCGAGATCTGCGCGCCGGCCGGGGCGGCCGAGATGGCGGCAATGGCGGCGAAAGCTGCGAAGCTGGACAGGACGATGGAGCGCATGACTTGGTTTCCTTCTGTGACTGTCCGGAAGTTTCTGCTTCCGGGATGTCGGTGATCGACGAGAGGAAACCTACGGGGAGCGGTGCGAAGCCGCTGTGGGCCAGTCAACAGGGTCACATTTTTCGGGCTTTTCGAGGTAAACGAAGCGTGATAACGCGGTTCCGCCGTGGGCGGCGTCATGCCTGCACGAAGGGGCTAAACCCGGGGATGCCGGTCTTTCCTCAGGGTTAACGCCCGGTCGCTTTCAGTCAGCCTTTGAGGTCGAGAAGGGACGGCCAGCGCTGGTAAAATTCTCGACCTCAGCGAATCCATTTAGGCACCGTAGCTGGTCGATTGCCGCTATCGGACGGTGGTGGTTCAGGAGTCCGTCGATGCATCTGCCATAATTGTCAAAGTTGTGGTCCATTAGTCCGCGATAACCGCCGATCATTCGATGCAACAGATTATTTGCCGTCAGCAGGCGGGGGGTCTGCTCGTTTGTTATTCCAAACAAGTTTCTGAACGGCTCTTTTGTCAACTTGAATTTGCTGATCAAATCGTTCATCTCTTGTATGGCCACCGATCTCGATCCGGCGTCATACAGAGTACTGCACCCCGGTGGACGTGTATGAACAATAGGTGCGGCATCCAGTATGGCGGCAAACGATCCGGTTTCGTTCAAGAACCGGCGCCAGAGCCACTCATATCCCCATGAGGAGAAATTCTCATCAAAATAGGGTAAAGCCAGCTTTAAAAAGTCTCGCGACATTATTGGAGCCATTATCTCGACAAAATCGGTTCCACGCCATAGCATAGTCTCATTCTGCACTGTCAGAGGCCAACCGAAGAAGCTCTCCGCGGATAGGCTGGGTGCGGCCAGGAAAAAACGAAATCGCGCCAACAGCGCTTGTACCGTTACTAACGACGAGTATGGTAGCAGAAGGTCGTCCTCAAACGCCCACATATAGTCGTACTGATCAATCAAACCAGGGTTCTCGGCCAGGAAATGCTTGATACCAAGGAATTTTCCTCCGGGAGCATGGTGCAGAAAATCCGCATCCGGACCCGCCCAATCGGCGTCTTCATAGGTGCTGACGGCGACATCTACCCTCTCACGACGCAAGTAGCTCCAGGAGCGGTGTAATGAGTTTCGTCCGGCGCGCACGACGATCAGGATTTTGGGAGATGACAGGCTCATACGGTGCTCCGTCTCTGTCGTTCAGATTGCGGCATGCCGCGGAAACCGGCGTATAGCTATCACCGCGTCACTTTTCAGGCAAGATAGTATCTGAATCAATCCGATACCCGGCGGTTTCCAGGCGGCCGACTCTCAGGTCTGCGCGACTAGCGGCAGGCGATGCGCATTGAGCCTCGGCCGAGCCGGGGGGCCGCTGCGACCCGCCGCGCGACGCCCGGTGCACCGCTTGGCGCCGGACGTTATTTTGCGTCCGCAATCCAATTGCCGTGGAACCCCAGCGGCACCCGCGCCGGCAGATGCACCGTCGCCGCCGGCTCGCCGCCGAGATCCCCGGCGTTCAGCACCACCAACGCGCTGCTGTCGTCGCGCAGGTCGTAGACGAACGCGATCAGCCATCCGTCGTCCTCGGCCGCGTCCGGATGGCGCGGCACGAACACCGCCTCGGCCGGAACATGGTGCGCGCCGTAATCGTGCCGGATCACCGCGCCCGTCCGCATGTCGTGGCGATACAGCGGCTGCGGCCGCACGGCATCAAGCCCCGCGCCGATGCTGTAGGCAAAGCGATACGTCCGCCCGGCCCGGCGATCGTCGCAGCGGGGAAACTCCTGCCGGAAGCCGGAGACGACGCTGCGCTTCACCCGCGTGCTGCCGGGGTCCAAAGTCCATCGCTCAAGGCTGCTGTCGAAGCCCTCCGGCCCCTGCCGAGACGTATCGAACATGCGCGGATAGGCAACGACGTCGATCACCGTGCCGCCGTCATCGCGATCATAGGCGTTGGCGATATGGAACACGTAGCACGGCTCGATGTCGAACCAGCGGATCGCGCCGGCGTCCCCGTCGCGCGGCAGCAGGCCGACGCGGGCCGGATGGCGTTCGTTCCATGTATAGGGGATCGCGCGGCCGCGCAGCAGCGCGCGCATCGAGAATGTCACCGGCAGGTCGAGGATCACGACATGCGACCGCGTCACCGCACTATCATGGATCATCGGCCCATGGCGGACGGGAATGGCGACCTCCTTCACCAGCGCGCCGTCGCGGCCGATGACGACGTAGTCCACACGCTCCCGGTTCGCCGCGTCATAGCAAACGGCGTGCAACTCCCCGGTCGCCGGGTCGCGGCGCGGATGCGCGGTGAAGGACCGGGTCGCCGGTGCGGCGAACAGGCCGTGGCGCAGCGTATTGAGTTCGGCGTCGAGTTCGACCGGCAGCGCCGCACCCTCAACCAGCGCCCAGAGGCGTCCGGCATGGCCGATGATGTTGGTATTGACGATATCGACGGCGCCCCGCCGCGGCCCGGGCGCGGTCGGTCGGCCGAGCCGCTGATGCACCGAATCGGTGCCGATCCAGCGGTTGCGGTACCAGAGGGCCTTGCCGTCGCGCAGGCGGACGCCGTGCACCATGCCGGCGCCGAGGAACCAATGGTGGGTGCCCGGATTGGCCACATCGATCGGGTTGGGACCGATACGGGCATACAGCCCGTTCAACGCGCGCGGCAATGTCCCGGTGACCGCCAGGCCGGTCTGCGTCACCTCGGCGTGAACCGGCGCGAACGGACCTTCCAGGTAACGATTTGCCGCGTCATACGGCGCGAGCTTTTGCGCCTTGCAGGAAACCCAATGGACGGCATTTTCCAACGAGGAGGCCCCTGACATGGCGTTCAGCTCCCTGATCCGCGCGCGGTTGACATACCGGAGTTAAGCCGATCGGCTTTTTGCTGCCGTTCTTTGCGCGCTATGATTATCAGGTAATGCCGAACCGTCGGCCGGTAAGGGTCGTCCGCAGGACGTGAAGCCTAAAAAGCGAGTGAACTATCCGCCCGCAACTTAGACCCGGGTGCTATGGCCGTGCACCGGTTTTGTCATGGCCGCGCTTGGCCCGGCCATCCACGACTTACGGTGTTGCTCGGGGCAAAGTCGTGGCTGGCCGGACTAAATCCGGCCATGACACAACAGGAACGGCCTCTGCCGCACCCTTAAATCAGCGCCTATAGGGCACGGCCCGCCTTTGGCTGTTTCAGCATCGCAAGCCGTGGACGGCCGGACCAAATCGGCCATGACGCTCGCGCAACGGCGCGCGCCGGGGGCGCCCCGCTCAGTGCGCCGAACCCGCATTCGGGTCTTTCTGCATAATGGCGACCATGCCGAACACGGGCGGCTGGCCGGGCGCGCGGGAAACCTCGTTATAGTAGAGGAAATCGCCTTCACGGCGGAGCGTGAATTCAGTCCCGACCTCGTCCTTTCCCGGCACCAGCACGGTCAGCTTGTTGCCGGCGATAGCGCCGATTTTCGCCCCGGCATGAAACACGTCGTTGTTGGCCTTTACCTCAAAATCGTCATTCATCGGGAAGGCCTGCTTGAAACTTTCGCAGGCGAACGATGCGTCCCGCACCCCGAAAAGCACCGGAGTGCCGGCGAACCGCATTTTGACTTCGCTGCACGCCAGGATGTCGGCTCCCATCTGGAAAGACCCCTTGCCGATCCAGTCTCCGTCTACCTGGCTGGCGCCGCCCTGGGCGAAGGCCGGACCACACGCGACGCTGATGGCAACGAACAGAAAGCTGAGCTTCATGGAATTGTATCCTCCCGACGCCTGAAAACCGGATGATCCGGCGACCGGCTTTGGCCGGTTGACTGTCCTTGCGTACACGGTCCGGGACGCCGGTGCAAGAATCGGGCACAAGCCGAGCCATGACAAACCACGCGGTCTATGCGGCGGCGGTTTCCACCGCCCGGGCGTTGGCAGGTTCAGCCGCGACACCGGATTCCCGGGCCACGCGCCGGATGATCGCCGCTGTCTCGTCCGGGGCTTCCTCGTGCGACAAGTGTCCATAACCCTTGTGCACGATCAGCTCGCAGCCGGGCACGCGCGCGGCGGTCCGATAGGCGGCAAGCGGCGGCACCGCACGATCGCCCTCGGCCGCCACAAGCACGAGGCGGCACGGCAGCGACGGCAGGTCGAGGAGAATTTGCCGCAAATCCCAATGGGCGAACATGTGCAGCACGTTGCGCACATGCCCCGGATTGCCCATCAGGCGGGCGTAGGCGTCTATGCCGGCGTCATTCAGCCGGCTGCCCGTATTGGCGATCAGCCGTTCGATGACGCCCGGCTTGCGGACACGGCGGCTGAACATCCCGGGCAGGATCGGCGTCGAAGCCAGCATCCTTGCCATCGATCGGAACACGGGACCGGCCAGCCCCGGTATCGGCAGCATGGCGCCATTCAAGGCCACCAGCACCGCGGGAGCGGCCATCATTTTGCTCAGCACCAGCCTCGCCAGGATAGCCGCGCCGGCCGAATGCCCGACGGCCACCAGCGGCGAGACGCCCAGCGCCAGCAGCAGCGCGCCCAGGCCGGCGGCCATCGCATCCACGGTCATTGCCGAAGCACCGGGCATGCCGGTAAAGCCGTGGCCGTGCAGGTCGGGCGCGACAACGGTGAAATCCTGCGCCAGACTCGGCATCAGATCGCGCCAACTGCTGGAGCAGGCACCGGCGCCGTGAGCGAGCAGCAGGGTCGGCCCTTGTCCCATGATCTGTACGTGCCACGTCAGGTCGGCGGTCCCGACAAAGCGGCTGGCGCTGCGATTGGGCCAGTTCGCGCCATCGGTTGACCAGTCCAGGCCAGTTCGGGTCGTGCCGAAGATTGGACGGCGTTGCCAAACAGGAAGGGTGGTGATCCGCGCATGCGTCACGACAGACGTCATCGGCAATAGTCCTTAAATACCGGCTTCGGGCGCCGGCCTGGACGCTCCCGCACCAGCAAAGACGGCGGTTTGCCGCGGCGGCGGGGAGGGTCTGCCGGCTACGGTCTGAACACTTCGGCAATGCTTTCCGTTCGGCAGGCGTTGCATCAATGTTACGTGGTCAGGTACATCTGACAGGCGTCATGAACACTTGTCGGATCGGGACGTCGCGTGCCGTGTGTCCAGATGCCCGAGAATAGCCGGCACGCCGCAAGTCATTGATATTGGCGGAGCGCCAATTGATTATTGCAATGATACGTGCAGCACGGGTGCGACGCCCAGTGTCAACTTGTTGACGCGTTGCCGGCCAATGCCCGGGGCCAGGCTCCGAACGAGACAAGAGATGCCCGAGTACAAGCTTTCTTGAAACAATCCGGCGCGAGGGTGCAGTTAACAGCCGTGCGATGCTTCCCACCTCCTGGGACACCGCCGGAGAGACGTTATTGAAGGAATCCACGGATGCGAGGGAGATTTTGTCTCCCCCGCGCCCGCCAGGGCCTTCAGGGCGGCCGGCTAACCAATAGTCGCTATGATTGAGGAGGCCGATGCATGTACACATATCTTGTTATCGCCGTGGCCTGGGGGGTGCTGGTTGCGGCCACGGGAGCGTTCCTGACCGATAGCCGATCCACCTGGTATCGGGAGCAATTGAAGAAGCCGTCCTGGCAGCCGCCGGACTGGGCGTTCGGGCCGGCCTGGTCGGTTATTTTCGCCTTGGCGGGATGGTCGCTTTATCTCGGGCTGCGAGACGCCCCGAATGAGGATACCCGCCTGCTGGTGCTCGGCCTGTTCGTGCTGAACGGACTGGCGAATATCGTCTGGAGCCCGCTGTTCTTCACACTGCGGCGTCCGGATTGGGCGCTGATGGAGGTACCGGTTCTATGGCTGTCGGTTCTGGCACCCATGGTGGTGTTGTGGCCGATATCCGAAACCGCCGGATGGCTGCTCGTGCCTTATCTGTGCTGGGTTTCGTTCGCTGCCTATCTCAATCGGACGGTGGTGCGGATCAATCCGCCGTTCGGGATGCGGGCCGCGCCGGCATGGGATTCTCACTAAGACCTGCCAGGTCCGGGAGGTGAGCCGAGCCAATCGGCTGCCTTCCGGTCAAGCATCAGAAACAGGAATATCACGTCCGACCTGTTGTACCGGCTGCCCGTCGCTCAAACGGGCAGTTTTTATTGTTAGCCCATCGAGCGATCTTGGCAGCGAACGGGTGAATCAAAAACGGGACGCCTGGCGCCCCGTTTCAGTGATCACGACACGATCGTCGTTGTATCAGACTGTAGTAGTTCGAGAAAGCACCAAGTGGGACGCCCGTTTCAGTCCTGCTTGCGACGAAATGGCGTCATTAACATAGCGCTGACCATCAGGCTGGTCCAGCGATCGAGCGCCCCGAACAGCTTCGGGTATCGGTTGTTGCCTCTGTACAGATAATCCAGCCAGGCAAACAGAAGATAAAGCAGACTTATAGTGAAGGCCATGCGGATCGCGAAGTCCACGTATGGGGGCAGACCAAACAACATGTTCCAGTTCCCTCTGGTTCAGAGCGCACAGTGCATTGCACAACGGACGAGTCGCAAAGACTGGCTTCGTGCAATGACACTATAGTCAAAGTTACGGACGAAAGACAAGCTTATTTCAGCAAACGATCCCGTATAAGCGCTGATTCCGGGCTATAGTTCCTCGTTTCCGCATGTGTCACGCAGACTTGTTCCGGCATTGTCCCGGTAACATCCTGCCGACGGGGCGCGGCGACTCGTTTGTTCTTGCCTCGCGCCCTTGTGCGCTTTCGAACGGCTGGACATCCCCTCGGCCGTGATGCCTGCTTTCACCACGGATCACAGCCGCGACAGGCGGTTGTTCCGGGCGCGAACGGGGCGGCGCGCCGCAGCCCCCGGAAAAACCCTTGATGCAAAGGGCAACGATGCGAGGAAACGACATGAACAGACGCGCATTCCTGGCCTCTTCGGCGGCCGGCGCCTCCGCGGCTGCCACGCTGCAAATCGCCGCCGCGGCACAGGTTCCGCCAACCGGCGAAACCGGCGTCCCGCTATGGCCCACCGGCGGTGATCGGCTGCCGCTGGGACCGCTGCTAGACTCCCGCTATCCCGATTCCCACATCGAGGCGCTCGACGCCAAACGCTTCAAGGGCAGTCCCGGCACCGGCGCGGTGGAGCGCGTCGCCACCGGCATGCGTTGGGCGGAAGGTCCGGCCTATTTTCGCGCCGGCCGTTATCTGGTGTTCAGCGACATCCCGAACAATCGACAGATGCGGCTGCTGGAGGACGACAACCATCTCAGCGTTTTTCGCACGCCGTCCTACAATTCCAACGGCAACACCGTCGATCGCCAGGGACGGCTGGTTTCCTGCCAGCATGCCGGGCGCCGCGTGGTGCGGACCGAACTCGACGGCACAGTGACGATCCTGGCCGACAGCTACAACGGCAAGAAGCTCAATTCGCCGAACGATGTTGTCGTAGCCTCCGACGATTCGATCTGGTTCAGCGATCCGACCTATGGAATACTTGGTAACTATGAAGGAATAAAGGCAGCCCCCGAGCAGGACAGGCACAACGTCTATCGCGTCGATCCGCGCAGCGGCGAAGTGAAGGTCGTGGTTGACGACTTCACCCAGCCGAACGGCCTCGCTTTCTCTCCGGACGAGAAGAAGCTCTACATCATCGATAGCGGGCTGAGTGATGGCGGACCGGCCCATATACGCGTGTTCGATGTCGATCTCGGCGCCGGAAAGCTGTCGAACAGCAAGGTGTTTGCTGAAAATTTCGCGCCCGGAATAACCGACGGAATGCGGCTGGACGTCGAGGGCAATGTCTGGTGCAGCATGGGCTGGGGCGATCCGAAAGAGGACGGCGTGCGCTGCTACGCTCCGAACGGCGATCTTATCGGCAAAATTCATCTGCCGGAAACCTGCGCCAACCTCGTCTTCGGCGGCCTGCTGCGCAATCGCCTGTATATCTGTGCCAGCACGTCGATTTACGCGCTCTACGTAAACACGCAAGGTGCCGCCGTTCCGTAACGATCCCGCGTGCTGTCGTCATGCGCCGGGAACCGCGCTAACCTCCCGGTCCCGTGCAAAGGGTTCCGCGCATGACGACTCCGCTGGCCGGCATCATCGTCCTGGATTTTGGCCAGATCTTCCAGGGGCCGTATGCCACGCTGCTGATGGCCAAGGCGGGCGCGGACGTCATCAAGATCGAGCCGCCGGGCGGCGAGCCGCTGCGCCGCCGCGCCATCGCCGCCGGCGGCGACACCACGCTGCCGATAGCGATGCTGAACGCCAACAAGCGCGCGGTGACGCTGAACCTGAAGACCGGGGCCGGGAAGGATCTGCTGAAACAGATGGCCGCCCGCGCCGACGTGCTGCTGGAGAATTTTTCTCCGGGGACAATGGACGGGCTGGGCGTCGGCTATGACGAGCTGCGCGCTATAAACCCGAGGCTGATCTACGCCACGGGCACCGGTTTCGGCATAAGCGGGCCGGATCGCAACAACCTGGCGATGGATTTCACCATCCAGGCGGCCTCCGGGATCATGAGCGTGACCGGCGATCCGGACGGGCCGCCGATGAAGGCCGGGCCGACCGTGGTGGATTTCATGGGCGGGATTCATCTTTACGCGGCAGTGATGACGGCGCTGCTGCACCGCACGGCCACCGGCCAAGGCCAACTGGTGGAAGTGGCGATGCAGGAGGCGGTGTATCCGACCCTGGCCTCCAGCTACGACTACCATCTGCGCACCGGCAAAATACCGCCGCGCGCCGGCAACCGCCAGGCCGGACTGGCGAGCGCTCCCTACAACGCGTTCCGGACCAAGGATGGCTGGGTGGCGATCCACGTCGTCACCGAGGCGCATTGGCAGAACCTGCTGCGCGCCATGGATCGGCGCGACCTGCTGGACGATCCGAGGTTCAACACCAACGCCGCCCGGACCGAAAACATGGCGGCGACCGAGGCGCTGGTGACGGCCTGGACCCTTGGCCTGACCAAAGCCGAAATTGCCGCCGAAACCAGGCGGCTGAAGATCCCGGCCGCGGCCGTGCGCGATGCGGTGGAGGTGATGAACGATCCGCATATGCACGCACGCGGCATGCTGCAACGGATCGAGCATCCCTCGCTCGGTCCGATCATCGTACCGAACTCGCCGCTGCGGCTGCATGGCGCGGACGCGGTCGGAGCGGTGCCGAGCCCGTCGCTCGGGCAGCACAATCAGGAGGTCTATGGCGGCTGGCTGGGGCTGGGCGAGGACGGCATCGAAGCGCTGAGGCGCGCCGGGGCGATCTAGCACGGCCGACAATCACATTGACCTTTGCCGCCTCCCCACCCAAAAGCCCCTGATGTCTGATATTGCCACCTCGTGGGTCATCAGCGAGGGATTCGCCGGGCTGCGCGCCCAAGCCCTGGGCCTCGCCGAAGCCGCGGGCCTCACGCCCGACATCCGGGTCCTCCAGCCCGCCGCCCCATGGAAATGGATCTCCGCGAAATTCTGGCCCAACCCGCTGACCGCCGTCGCCGAGGCGGTGAAAGCCCCCCTGCCCGGCCTCGCCATCGGTTGCGGCGGCATGGCGGGGGCCGTCCTGGCCGCCTTGCGCGGGACATCGCTGCCCGTCGTGCAGGTGCAGAATCCGCGCATGGACATCAGCCGCTTCGACCTGATCGTCGCCAACACGCATGATGAACTGACCGGATCGAACGTTTTGGTCACGCGCACGGCGCTGCATCGCGCCACCCCCGAGCGGCTCGCCGCCGAAGCCGAGGCATGGCGCGATCGTCTTGCTCCGTACAAGCGTCCGCTGGTCGCCGTCCTGCTGGGCGGCAGCAATGGCCGCTACCGGCTCGACCGCAAGGTGGGCGCGAAGCTGGCGGCGGATCTGGCGGCGATGGCGCAACGCGACAATGTCGGCGTAGTGGTGACCCCGTCGCGCCGCACCGATCCGGAGGTGACCGCGCTGATCCGGGAGGCGCTGACGCCGCTCGGCGGCTGGGTGTGGGACTTCGAAGGCGAGAATCCCTATTTCGGCATGTTGGCGCTGGCGGACCTGATCGTCGTGACACAGGACAGCGTGTCGATGATCTCCGAAGCCTCCGCCACCGCCGCGCCTGTGCTGTTCGCGCCGCTGCCGGGACGGTCGCGGCGGCAGGGGATCTTCCTGAAGACGATGATGAACGAGGACCGGATTCGCCCTTTCACCGGACGCTTCCTACATTGGCCGGTGACGCCGCTGAACGACACGCCGCAAGCCGCGGCCGAGATGCGGCGGCGCCTGGGGCTGTAGGAGAACAAAAGGCCGATGCTGCAGATCGAGACCTTCGACGCCCGCGCCGGCGGCAACGTGCTCTACAAAGCACTGGCCCATCCGTTGGCCGCGGAGGCCATCAGCCGCCTCTATGCCAGGCTGGACGGCCCGGTCGCGTTGTACGACCCGGATGGCGTCGCCGCCGCCTTGCTCGCGCTGTATCCGGCTTCGATCGACAGCCTGTTCGTGCGTGACGTCAGCGAGGTCGGGCAAATCCGCGCCGGCTTGGCCGCGCGCCCGCTGACCGATCTTCCCGCCTCCGGCGCACGCACCGTGCTGGTCACCGCCTTCGACGCCGCCAGGATCGTCCAACGCATCGCCCCGCTGCTGCCGCCGGGCGCCACGGTGCTGACCCTGGACGAGGCGCGGCTGCCCGACGCCCTGCTGAGCGCGCCCGGCAAGTATCTGGACAAGCTGAACTTCGCCACGAACTTCGCCTTCTTCCGCGACGCGGACGGCCTGTCCACACGGCTGGTCTCGGCCAATTACTGGGCCAGCTACGGCGCGAAGGACGTGCGCCTGTGGCTGCGGCTGTTCGGCGCCGACGGCGCGGTGCTGGCGACCTGGGAGCAGGCGTTGCCCGCCGGGCCGGGCGGATTCTCGATCGACAGCCGGCAGGTGCGCGAGCGGTTCGGGCTCGACCCGTTCACCGGCCAGTTGTTCATCCACGCGGTCGGAGTCTCCGGCCACGACGTGGTGAAATACGCGCTGGACACCTATGCCTCGGACAACGGCGCCTCGCTGTCCTGCACGCACGACGCCAACGCCTGGCCGTCGGACCGTTTCGCCGGCCTGCCCGCACCGCGGCCGGACGAGACGGTGATCCTCTGGCTGCAAAACAGCCACGCCGCGCCGATACCGGCGGGCGCCGTTGCGCTGGACCGCATGGGAGACAACCTGCCGGTTGCCCTGACCCGCGAAGTCGGACCGTTCGCCACCGTGGCACTCGACGTGGCCGATGTCCTGCCGGGGCTGCACTGGCCGGCGCAGATCGAATTGCGCGCCGGACGCCACGTGGTGCGCCCGCGCTACGAGGTGACCCGCAACGACCGCGTCCGCATCGCGCATGTCAACGTCGAGCGCGACAACCTCCGCCCCGACCCCGGCATCCCGGCGCTGCCCGCCCAAATGGGGCGCGGCTACCTGCTGCCCTTCCCGATCCTGCCGCGCGAGCGCTTCCGCACCATCGTCCAGCCGACGCCGATGGCGACCTCGCAACGCCACCTGCCGCTGCGCCTGGACGTATTCGCCGCGGACGGGACCAAGCGCGGCGAAAAATTCCTCGGCTGCCTGCCGCGCGACCATGCGCTGGCGATGGACCTCGACGGCTTCGGCGTCGAGCAGGGCCACGCCGAGCTGGTCTACGATTTCCGCGACGGCGGCGAGGCCGACGGCTGGCTGCATGCGCTGTTCCGTTACGAGGACCGGGCGTCCGGCCACAGCGCCGAGTCGAGCTTCGGCGCGCATATCTTCAACACCGCGATGACCTACCGTGACGAGCCGCAATCCTACTCCGGACCGCCGCCGGGCCTGTCCACCCGGCTGTTCCTGAAGCTGGGCGACAGAAGCCGGCGCAGCTTCGCGGTGCTGATCTATCCCGCGTCCGGTCCGTGGCACACCGTGTCCTCGACCGTGCTGCAGCTGCATGACGGCACCGGGCGGATGATCGCGGAGGCGCCGATTGCGATCACCTGTTCCGGGTCCGCGATGGTGTGGCCGGACGAGGCGTTCGATGCCGCGACGCTGACGGCGGCCGGACTGGAGGGGTACGTGCTGGTGCGGGACGCGACCTGCCGGCTATTCGGCTATCACGGCCTGATGGACGCGGCGGGCGGGTTCTCGCTGGATCACATGTTCGGTTTCTGATCGCTGGTGGGCGGCCTGTTGCCGGGATCACACGCGGTGGGTCGGACGCGGCACACATTTCCGCTAGTTCCGCAACGAATGCGATTTTGCTGTTGCAGCGGTTCCGGCACTTGCGGCAAAAATAAGGCGTTGATGATCACGTTGTCGCGACACGCATTGGAATCGCTGTCGCACTTCACCGCAATCGCGAACTCGTTATTAACAAGGTCAGATGATGCCGAACCCGCCCCCGTTTGCCGTCGAAGAGCGCGTGCATGGCGACACCGTCTGGATCGCGCTCCGCTCGCGCGGCGCCGATTGGTCATGGTTGACGCCGGAGGAAGCGGTCCAACTCGGCCGGGAATGGATCGAAAAATACGGCGCCAACCGGCACGCGGCGGAGTGATGGCAACCGTTCGATGATTGGCCAGGCGGCGTAGGCATCAGCGTAAGCCCGAGGTTGCCGCCGGTCGATGATGGCCAGCAGCCGCTCTGTGTTTTTGCGTCCGCGTTTCGACGCAGAGTTCGCAGAGCGGGGCGCAGAGCACGCAGAGGACGCGTTACCGCGCGGCCAGATGCCCCCGGCGAAGCCAAAAAAATTCTTCTCTGCGCCCTCTGCGCCCCGCTCGGCGAACTCTGCGTCAAACGCGGACGTTATCCGCACACCTGCAAAGCCGTGTGGCACCAGCAAACAGAGCCGCTGCAAACAGCATCGCAATCATCGGCCCCGGTATGCACGTTCGTCTCAAACCGTTGCACACTCGTGCATAAGTAATCAATTTTGATACAAACAAAATCATAATGTCCGCGAGCCGACCGGCAGAATCCTGATGATATGTTTTGGCAACGTAGAATCCCGCCAAATCTGCTCCGAAGAACGTTGACGGACCCGCCGAAAGCTGGGCATTTCCCAAACCTTGCTGATCATACCTACATAATTCCCCGGACCGCGAGACCGCCAAGGGGACGATAGAAGGCTACAAATGAGACCAGGTAACACGCTTGCCGCCAACGCCGGAATGAGACCCGCCGAGAGCGTCGACCGACGCCGATCTCTACCGGCTGGTTCATCGGTCCGCATAATGATCTCGATCCGGAGCGCAGGCGGGCGCGATGCTTTCATTTCGCTACGGCACAAGCGGAACCGCCCCGGCAACCTGACCGCGATCCACGCGCGACCCGCCCATTCGTCGCGCATCGGCAAGACGCCCTCCCCCTTCATTGGGGCCACGCATCAATGATCGCCCACGCCGCCGAAGCCGCGATGACCGGCCTGCAGGACTGCATCCTGGTTGTCGACGACGAGATACTGATCGCTGAACTTTGGTGCATGATCCTGGAGGATATGCAGCTCGAGGTCTGCGGCATCGCCAAGACCGCCGATGCCGCGATCACCCTCGCGCAGCAGTTCCGCCCCAAAGTCGTCCTGATGGATGTCCGCCTCGAAGGTCGGCGCGACGGCATCGACGCCGCCATCGCCATCCGGGAAACAGTCGGATCAAAAGTGATTTTCATCACCGGATCGCGCGATTCCCCCACCATCGCCCGCATCCAGCCGCAAACCCGGCACGCGTGCTGTTCAAGCCGCTCGGCGAAGGGCAGCTTCAGGACGCCGTCGCCGCCGCGATAAACGACTGACTCACCCGACCGGAAAATTGCACTTCGCATTGAGCGGATGCAGCACGCCGTCCGGCGGCGTGGTGCGGACCAGCTTGTATAGGTCCCACGCGCCCTTGCTTTCCTCGGCCGTTTTTACCTGGAACAAATAGGCCGGGAATTCGCCGCGGCCATCGGCGCGCACCCGGCCGGGACCGAACGCATCGTCATCCGTCGGCAGCTCCTTCATCTTGGCCACCGCCGCCCGGCCACTGGCTTTCGCCGCCGCCCCGCCCAGCGCCGCGACCGCCTTCAGGTAGTGGATCGTCGAGCCGTACGAGCTGGCATGCGCCTGGTTGGGATGGTTATCGGCCTTGGTCCGCGCCAGCAGTTTTTTCGTAAAGGTCCGCGTGCGGTCGTTCAGGTCCCAGTAGAACGTCTCCGTCGTCAACAGGCCGCCGCAAATCTGCGGCCCCAGCGCGTGCGGATTCTGGATGAACATCAGCAGCGGCGCCAGCTTCATGGTCTTGTTCAGGCCGAACTCCGCCGCCTGTTTGATGCAGTTCTCGGTGTCCAGCCCGGCATTGGCGAAGCCCACCACGGTCGCGCCGCTGGCCTGGGCCTGCGCCAGATAGGACGAGAAATCGGTGGTGTCCGGGAACGGATAGCGCGACGATCCCTTGATCTCGCCGCCGCCCTGTTTCACCACCTCGGCTGTCAGATCCTCAAGCGACTGGCCGAAGGCATAGTTCGCGGTGATGAAATACCACGACTTGAATCCCTGCGTGACCAGCGAGCCGCCGGTCGAATGGGCGTTTTCGTAGGTGTCGAAGCTCCAGACCACGGTGTTGGGGCTGCACTGCGCATCGGTCAGCGAAGCGACCGTCGCCGATGCGTTCAGCATCAGCTTGTCCTTCTCCCGGGCCACCTGCGCCACCGCCAGCGCCACCGAGGATGTCGGCACGTCGGCCGCGACATCCACGCCGCCGTCGAACCATTGCCGCGCGATGGAGGCGGCGACATCCGGCTTGTTCTGATGGTCCGCCGCGATCACCTCCACCTCACAGTCGAGGTGGGCTTTCATCTCATCGACGGCAAGCTGTGTCGCCGCCACCGAAGTCGGCCCGGTATTGTCGCGATAGGTGCCGGACAGGTCGGTTAGCACCCCGATGGTGATCTTCGTGCGGGCACGGGCGCGGCGCGGCGCAAGCGTCAGTGCCGCGGCGCCGCCGAGAAGGGTCCGGCGAGTCGGTGTCATATGGTCGTTCTCCCTGGCGCTGCCGGTTGTCCCGGCATTGATGTCCGGACCTTGCCGGAGGCCGGACTATCAACCGAAGCGGCCAGGGTGCTCAAATGACGTTTGGCGGCGTCAGCTCCCGCTCAGCAGCTTGTCCAGCCGCAAGCGGGTGATGGCATAGACATTCTGCAGGTCGTTGGCGTACTCGGTCTGGGTGTCGTTCTGCAGACGGCGCGCGAAGTCGAAAAAGATCCCCTCCTTGGTGTGCATGCGCACCGCGATGATGAACGGAAAGCCGAACTTCTGCTTGTAGGCGGCATTCAACTCCGAAATCCGGCCCATTTCCGCTTTCGACAGGGCATTCAGCCCTGCACTCGCCTGCTCGGAGACGGACGATGCCGTCATGGCACCGGCCGCGGCCTCCTTGCCGGCCAGATCGGGATGGTTTTGCAATAACCTAAGCTGGCTCGGCAACGGCGCGTATTTCACCACATTGACCATCGCCGCATGCATGTCGTCGATGGTGGCAAAGGGTTTCTTGTCCCACGCAGACTCGGCCACCCACGGCGACTTCTCGAAAATCCCGCCGAACTTCTCGACGAAGGCGGCGCGGTCCATGGCATTGATCGCCGCCATGTCCGGTTCGGCCGCCAGCGCCGCGGGCCCGGCCAACACAAGGCCAAGCGCCAGCGCCAGCAATCCTCGACGAAACATCCTGCACATCCTCCATCAACTGCCGAGATAGGTCGTGTAGCTCCATGGCGACGCCAGCAGCGGCACGTGATAGTGCGAATCGGCATCGGCGATACCGAACTGAATAACCGCGCGGTCGAGAAACGGCGGATCGGGCAGGACGCTGCCAACCCGGGCAAAATACTCGGCGATATGGAAGACCAACTGGTATTGCCCGACCTTGATGGTTTCCGCCGTCAGCAACGGCTCCGCGTTGCGCCCGTCGGCATCCCCTTCCTGGTGTTTGACGTCATTCGCCGGCGCCGGCCATCACCGCGCGCGGCGAAACACCCGACAGTCCGCAATGCAGCGTTGCACCCGCGGCCGCTCCGATCAGCCAGCCCCAATCGCCGACATTGATGGCCGAGCCGTACGCGCCCAACAGCGCCAGGCCGATGGACAGGAAAGCGGCCCCGCCGAGAGCCAGAAGCGCGGCCCGATTCCAGCCGCCGTCGTAATAGAAATCCCCGGTTGGCGACATGGTATAGAGTTGCCCGACCGCGATCTGCTGGCGTTTCACCAGGTAATAGTCGGCGACGATGATGCCGAACATCGGTCCGAGCACCGAACCGAAGATGCTGACGAACAGCGTGATCGCCTGCGGGCTGGCGACGAAAAGCCACGGGCACACCAGCGCCGAAAGGATCGAGGTGATCAACCCGCCCAGCCTGAAATTGATGCGTTCCGGCCAGAGATTGGCGATATCGTAGGCAGGAGACACGAAGTTTGCCACGATGTTGATCCCCATCGTCGCCACGATGAACGTTACTGATCCAACGATAACGACGACCGGATTGCCGATACGCTCGACAATCAGCACCGGATCCATGATCGCCTGGCCGAATACCTTCAACGTTCCGGCAGTGACGATCACGGCAATAATGGAAAACACCAGGAAGTTCACCGGCAGGCCGAAGAAATTGCCCGCCTTCATCGCCGCCTCATCTCTGCCAAAGCGGGCAAAATCGCCGAAATTCAGCAGCAGTGCCGCAAAATACGCCACGATCAGCATCGCGGCGTTCGCCATCACGCCCACCGTCGCGGATGGTGTTGGCGGCGGAGTCGCAAGCTGCAGCGACAGGCTGGAGAAACCCGTCTGCCACAGCATCCAGGCCGCCAGCGCGAACATCACCACATACACCACCGGCCCGCAGAAATCGATGAACCGCCGGATGCGCTCCATGCCGCTCAGGAAAATCGCAAGCTGGAAGAACCACATGAACAGGAAGCTGAACCAGCCCAGCGAGGACAGGCCGAAGATGCTGTTATGCGTCCAGTCCGCCGCCGACGGCATCAACGTCACCACCAGCACCTGCACCGCTTTCGAGGCGAAATAGGTCTGTACGCCATACCAAACGATTCCGACCACGCCCCGCACCACGGCGGCGAGGTTGGCGCCCATCACGCCGAACGCGATGCGGGCGACGACCGGATAGGGAATCCCGTAGCGCAGCGACGGACGCCCGATCAGGTTCATCAGGAAATACACCGCCATGATGCCGATCAGCATGGAGATCAGCACCTGCCAGCCGGTCAGGCCGAGGAAGAACAGGCTGGCGGCGAAGGTATAGCCGCCGACGGAATGAACATCCGACATCCACATCGCCAGCAGGCTGAACACGCCCCAGGTCCGCGCCTCGGGCGCCGCCGGCGCCAGGTCATGATTGTAAAGCCGTGCATCCGCCCCGGCTATCGAAGCGATCGGCGGGGCCTTCACATGTGACGACATCGGCGGCTCCTTGCTGACGAGATCGCAAAATACGCAACCGGGATGCCAGGGACCTGCCGACGCAATACAACTCGGTGTGTGTTTCCCCGTCACGGTGCGCGCAGGCGCACCATTCATGCCTTACGGTGCCGGTTGCGGCAAAGACGTGGATGCCCGCCAACCGCCTTCGCGCCGGCCGTCGTGGTGGCCTCACCCGCGATCAGACGGCCCGACTTCACGTCGAAGATGTGGCCGCAGATCGGTGATGCGCGGCGGCACCAGCGGGTGCGACCGGATGCGCAACACATCCTCGGTGTGCGCATCGCCGATCGGCTGGCCGCAGCGGCGGAGTCTCGCAATCCACCGGCCGCTGCCGGCGATCCATGTCACCCTGTGGTTGACGCGCCCCCCGAACCCGGGATTATTCGCCCCGCGCTGGCGCGCCGTCTCGCGTTGCCCTGGACCTGGAGGAACCGTCTAATGACGTTGGCAGAAGTCCCCGGCCGGTTCGCGGGACAACGGCCGCCGGAAGGCGCAGTCCTCCGCCGCCGGAGTGCCGGGGGATGAAGGCCGGGCGCCGGGTGGTTCTGTCGGCCGCGCTGGCCGCCCCGTTCATCAGGACGGCCAGGGCCGAACCCGTCAGGATGCGCGTGTCGGTGGACACCGCGCCCGGGCATGCCCGAACCGTCTCCATCGCCGACTTCCTCAGGAAGCTGGAGGCGGCCTCGCAAGGTGAGATCGCGCCGCAACTGTTCGACAGCGGCCGGTTGCTGGCCGATAGCGAGGTGATCAAGGCGCTGGTGCTGGGCCAGATTGAGATGGCAGCGCCCGGCACCTGGCTGGTCGCGGCCTATGTGCCGGAGGCGGATCTCGGGCAATTGCCGGTGTTCTATGGCCAGCCCATCACCGTCACGCATGGCGCGATCGACGGCATCCCCGGCGATCTGGTGAACGACCAGATCAGCAGGAAGCTGCGGGTGACGATTCCCGGGCACTGGATGGACCTCGGCTTTACCAACTGGTACAGCACCCACAAGCCATTGAATTCGCTGGATGACCTGCGGGGGCTGAAGATCCGCAACTCCGGTGGCTTCGCGCAGCCCTGGCGGGCGCGGTTCTTCGGCGGCATCCCGGCCACGGCGAACTGGCCGGACGTGCCCCTGGCGCTGGCGAACGGCGTCTTCGACGCTTTGCAGAGCACCGCCGAGAGCTGCGACAGCGCGCGGTTATGGGATGACGGGCTGCGCTACGGCCTGATCGACCATCAGACCATGAGCGAGTATGTCCCCATGATCAGCGAAATGTTCTGGGCGTCGCTCAGCCCATCGCTGAAGACCCTGGTGACGGATCTGTGGGCGGCCAATATCGGCTCATACCGAACCGCGATGGCCGCCGCTCAGGAGAGAGCGGAGAAGGACCTGAAGGTGCGAGGCATGAAGGTGACGGTCGTGCCACCGGAAGACCTGGCCGAGCAGCGCAAGCGGATGATGGCCGAGCAGGACCAGGTGGCGCGCGAGATGAAGATTTCCCCCGCCATCGTCGCTCGCATCACCGAGGCGGTCGTCGCCATCAACTGACCCGGCGCGCCGGGCGGCAGACCTCTTTCGCCAGGCCGAGCGTTTCCAGCAGCACGACGAAGCCGAAAATCAGGTCCACTTCCCACCAGCGGTGGCCGTGCCGGGCGGAGCGTGCGTCGGCGTGGTGGTTGTTGTGCCAGCCCTCGCCGCTGGTCAGGACGGCGACCAGCCAGTTGTTGCGGCTGTATTCCCCGGTTGCGTAGTTCTGGTAGCCCCACAGATGCGCCAGGGAGTTGACCGACCAGGTGATGTGCCAGACCAGCACGATGCGCACGAACACGCCCCAGACCAGCAGGCTGGTGCCGAACCGAGCGGCGCCGGCCGCGCCGTCACCCGTGAGCAGTCCGGTGGCGAAACCGCCGAGGAAGAAGACCGCCCAGGAACTGATGACGATGATCGGATACAGCAACGTCCGCTCCAGCCGGCGGTAGAACGGGTCGCGCAGCACGTCCTTGGCGTAGCGGTCGTAAATGCCCAGGCGGGCGAGGTCGCGATTCTCCAGCAGCATCCAGCCGGCATGGCCCCAGAGGAAATTCACCAGCGGCGAGTGCGGGTCGTCCTGTTTGTCGGAATGTTCGTGATGGCGGCGGTGCACGGCAACCCAGCGGGCCGGGGTGTCCTGCATGGAGCAGACGCCAAGGATGGCGAAGCCGTGCTCCAGCCATTTCGGGCAGACCAGGCCGCGATGGGTGAGCATCCGATGGTAGCACAGGTTGATGCCGAGGCCGCCGAACACGTAGACTCCGCCGATGGCCAGCGCGACGCCTGTCCAACTGAAACACCACGGCAGCAGCGCCAGCAGGGCGAGGGCGTGATAGACCGCCAGTGTGATCGCGTAGGACCAGACGATCCGGTGGGTGTCGACCGCGGCCGGCAAAGGCAGGCGCGGCGCAGCGGCAAGGCCGGTTGCGGCGGGTTGGCGGATGCTCACGGCGGGCCTTTTCACTTACTGCGACTTGGTATCGCACGAAAATATTGCGCCCGGCTACATTGAAACACCCACCGCCGATGGCGGCTACACCATGACGATGGGACGCACCGGCGCACCGGTCGCGCCGCGAATCTTTGTCGCCAGCAGAATCAGGCACCCGGCAAAGACCCGGTCCGCCGCCAGCTCCTCCAGCGCGAGGTTCTCGATCAGATAGACCCCGCATTCGGCCAGGGCGAATTGATGCACCGGCAGCAGCACGGTCTTGTCCGGGTTCGGCAGCACTTCGACCGCCATATTGTCGGCGCCGATGGCGACGATGCCCTGGTCGATCAGCCATTTCGCCGCCACCACATCGATGCCGGGTTCGCCTTCCGTGTAGCGCGCGTTATCGACGCCGAAATAGCGCCCCCAGCCGGTGCGGATCAGCGCGATGTCACCCGATTCGACACCGAACCCGCCGGCATCCGCCGCCCGCTTCAGGTGATCGGCCGTCACCGTCTGCCCGGGGTTCAAATGCGTGCCCGGCGCGACATCGAACAGCACGCCGCGGGTGATCATCGGCGGCGCGTGCTCGATGCCGAGGCGATCGAGGCCCCAGTCGGTCACCACGTCGGCGGCGGCATTGCCGTTGTAGAGCATATCGCCCTTGGAAAAATGTCCGAGCGCATCGACGTGGGTGCCGACATGCGCGGTCATTTCGATGCGCTCGAGATTGGTTCCGGCGTCGTTGACCGCGCCCAGCTTGCGCCGCCGCTTGATGGTGTCGCGCCAGGAGCCGAAAATCGACATCAGGAACGGCGTCTGGTTCGGCGGCAGAAACGGCGCGCCCATGTAGATTTCGTGGCTGACGTCGTAGACCCGGCCCTGCCGGACGAAGGAAAGCGCCGCCAGCCGTTTTTCCACGGTGAGCAGATTGCCGGCGCCGATCTGGTCGGCGGGTCCCCATTGAGAGTGGGTGTGAAACATTGATGACGCTCCGTTACTCGGTTGCCGGCAGCCTGCCAGCGTCCCCGCGCCCAGGCAACGGAATCGGCTGTTGCCGGGTCGCTTTCCATCCGTCGATCCTGTTTTATGCGCGCGGGAGTATCGCTTTGCGGGCGCCGCGGCGTTCGCCGCCGATTCGCTTGAAGGAGACCGCCCGATGCCGGGTTCGGATGTTGCCGTCACCGCGGGGGCGATCCTCGCCTACCGGCTGTTTGACGTCGCGTATGAGATCGACCTCGCCAAGGCCGAGGACATTTGGGCGCGCACCGTGCGCACCGGCAGTTCGCGCGGCCGCCTGACCACGACGCCGCCTAAGGCGGTGGCCTTCGACGTGCCGCCGGTGGCGCTCGATCTCGGGGTTGTCGAGCTGGACTTGCCGGACGGCCCGCTGCAGGCCGTGGCCACCGCGCGGCTGTTCGATTTCGGCGTGATCAGCATTGCGCTGCGGGTGAAGGTGGCGGGGTTGTCCTGGGCAGCGTTCTCCGACCGGATGAATGCGGTCGATGTCAGCGTGGGCCTGGCGCCGGCGACCGCGTTGTGGACGGGGCTGCTGGAACGGGTGCGCAAGGGTGTCGCCGGCGCGCTGATTCGTCCGGTCGCATCGACGCTGGAGGAAGATTACCTGGTCGGCGTCGCCAACAGCTTCAGCGAGCCCATGACGGCGGTCGGGTTGCCGGAGCGCCTGGACCTGGTGCCGCTGCTGTCGGGCGAGCGCCGGACGCTGTCGGAATCGGCGCGGCGTGATTTGTTGCGGCATCAGTATTCCTATTACACCGACGATCTTGTGGTGCTGACCTGGGACCGGGCGTTCATTTACGAGCCGCGCGGCGATACGGATGTGATCGACGTGCTGGAGGTGGCGAACGCCCAGTTGCTGGAGATGCGCTATTACGACGAGCTTCTGGATGACGAGCTGCCGCGGATGTACGATCTGGTGGAGGCGACGCGGCACCATTGGCGGCTGCCCGGCGCGCGGCGATTCGCCGATCTGGCGCGGCGTCTGTACGGCATCGTCGCGGAAGTAACGGAATTGACGGAGAAAGTGGATAATGCGTTGCAGGTGACGGAGGATGTGTATCTGGCGCGGATCTATACGGCGGCGCTGGATTTGTTTCGGGTGCCAACGGTCAGCGCGGCGGTGGACCGCAAGCTGTCGATCATTCGGGACACCTACACGGCGCTGTATGATGAGGCGCATGCAAGCCGGTCGGAGGTGCTGGAAATCATTATTCTGGTGTTGATTGCTGTGGAGATCGTCCTGGCGATTGTGCGTTGATTTCCGGCCGTGTCGCCTCGTCTTCCCGACGAAGACTGAACATGCCTGCTGCTTGCTTAAACAATGGCGTGGATGGCGGGCCTGCGCCCGGCATGACGGGAGGGGCCGACCGCAATGAGACGCGACGCCCGCCGTTCAATCCCTCGGCCGGACAAGTAATGGTCCGTACTCGACGACAAACAGCACGAACGCAATAACCCAGGCGCCACCGGCGATAAGCAGCAAGACTGTGCTCCACTCCGGCGCGGCCGCCGCCCCGATGCGGACCACCGCCGCGGCAGCAACACAGACGTAAATCGCGCATGTCGGGAAGCCTGCCGCCAGCGCCCGTCCGGTGTGGCCGAGGCTTACGCGGGTCATCATCGCCAGGGTCATCACGCCGATGGCGCCTACCGTCCAGGCGTGGATGCCGGCGCTGACCGCGACGTCCGCCGGGAACAGCACGGCGGCTGCCAGCAGAACAAAGCCGATGGGAACGAACGCATAGGCAACGTGCAGGACCAGCGTCAGGGGACTGCGCAGCGTTCTGTCTCCAGCCCACCGGGTCAGCCTCACCGCCTGCCCGGCACCGGCGAGCAACAGCAGCCAGGCGGTTACCGGCAAGTCCGGCAAAACGATCCACAGCGCCAGCGTCACCGCCGAAACCGCCAGCACCCCGGCGTCGAGACGTCCGAACGGAGCCGGCAGCCGCCCCGGGTTTTCGCGCAGCAGCCAGTTGCGGGTGAACGTCGGGATCACGCGTCCGCCAATCAGCGCCACCAGCAGGATCGCCGTTGCGATACCGATGCGTTTGCCGAATTCCGATACGCCGAAGCGATCGTCCTCGACGTGAAAGATCACGTTGCCAACAACGAACATCGTCAGCAGGCCGACGGGAGGCAGGTTCTTCCAGTTGCGGCTGAGGATCACCTCCCGCGCCGCCGCGGCGGCGACAAGCACCAGGAACAGGCAATCGACCCCGCCCGCTAGCAAAGGGCCAAGAGGTTGCGACAGAAACACCGCCACGCGCCCGGCCAGCCAGACCAGAACCAGCATCGCCAGCGGCAACCCGCGCAGCGGCGGCCGGCCGGTCCAGTTCGGGATCGCCGTCAGCAGGAAGCCGGCGATGATGGCGGGGAGATAGCCGTACAGCATTTCGTGAACATGCCAATCGACCGGAGAAAACCCGGTCGGGATCTGCAAATCGCCGAAAAACATCAGCAGCCACAAAGTGATCGCCAGCGCCGCCTGGATCGCCCCCGCCAGGAAAAACGCCCTGAAACCATAGCTGAGGATGGAAGTTTGCCAGCCGATCCTGCCGTTTGGAGCCATGCCGCCCTCCTTTGATCTGGCAGCCGCTACTGGCGGCAACCGGGGCATCCGTGTTATAATACTGAAACGGCCTGACCCGGCGGCGTTGAAAAATTGACCGCAGGGCACGCGACGTTTGCCGGTATCGGGCCTCTTCTGCGCACGGCTATCCAGCCGTCCGCATTATAGGAGGACAACGGCTATGCCACGCGTCATCCTCGCCATGCTCGACCACCCCACCGCGGCCGCCGGCCTGCTGGACGCCGCACGGCGGCTTGCGGAACTGTCCGGGGGCGGCCGCATTCATGTCCTGGTCGGGCGCGTGCCGCCGGCCTCGACGATCATGGCCACCGAGGAGGTGCTGACCCGCGACCGGGAAGCCCGCCTGCGCGCGCTCGAAACCGAAAGAGCCGCCGCCCTGAAAGCGATCGTCGATTCATGGACGGCGACCTATGGCGCTGCCGACTGGCTGGATATCGAGGCCGTGGCGCATGACCTGATCGTCGAATGGGGGCGGCGAGCTGACGTGATCGTCATGGAGCGGCCAGGAGAGCATCGCCTGGCCTCGGCCACCGGCCAGGCGCTTCCCGCCGCCCTGTTCGAAACCGATCGTCCTGTCCTTGTGGTCCCGGTTCACCCGGCCGCCGGATTCGGCCGGCATATCGCCATCGCCTGGCGAGACGATCCGCATGCCACGCGCGCGGTCCTGTCCGCCCTGCGCTTTGCCGGCAAAGCCGCCAGCGTGCATCTGCTGGCCGGCGTGCACCCAGGTGCCCCGGAACCGCGCATTCCCGAAATCCTGACCGAGCACGGCATCGCGGCGGCGTTGCAGACCATCCCCCTCGGCAAGGACCCGTTCGGACTGGCGCTGCTGGCCAGAGCGCATGCGCTTGGTGCCGACATGCTGGTGATGGGCGCCTATGCGCACAGCCCGTGGCGGCAAATGGTGCTGGGGGGCGCCACGCGTTCGATCATGGCACATGCCGATATTCCCGTTCTCATGCGCCATTAGGAGGCAGGCATGACCGACGTCATTCTCGCCGTGCTCGGACGCCCTGAGGCGGCGCATGCGGTGCTGGACGCCGCCCACTGCCTGGCCGGGCTTGCCGGCGGGGCCAGCATCATCGTGCTGGCGATCCACGCGCCGCTATCGGTCGGCCCGCTCGCCGCCGAGGCGCTGATCGCCGAAGCCGGCGATATTGACGGCGCACGGACGTGTGAGCAGCGGCGCATCGCCTCGCTGAAGAGCACGTTCGACGCCCGGGCGGACCGGGCGCGGCACGCGGGCAGCACGGTGCAGTGGGTCGAAGCCGAGGGCGAGGCAAGCGTGGTGGTCGAGGAACGCGGGCGCAGGGCCGATACCATCGTGATCGCCCGGCCGCTGCCGGATGACGATGCGGCGACGGCTCACGCCTTCGGGGCGGCATTGTTCCATACCGAGCGGCCGGTGCTGGTGGTGCCGCAAGGCGTATCGGCCGCGTTCGGGCGGCGTGTCGCGATTGCGTGGCGGGACGACGCCCGCACGGCGAAGGCGATCATGCCGGCGCTGCGGCTGCTCGGTTCGGCCGAGCAGGTGTTCCTGCTGGCCGGAGTCCGTCCGGGCGCCACGCCGCCGGGCATGCCGGCGGTGCTGGCCGATCACGGGATCGAGGCCAGCCTGCGCATCGTGCCGATCGGAACGGGTGGGTTCCGCAAGCTGCTGCTGGAGACGCTGCATGAACTCGGCGCCGACATGCTGGTGATGGGCGCGTATGCGCACACACCGTTGCGGGAGCTGATCTTCGGCGGGGTGACCCGGTATATGTGCGAACATGCCGACGTGCCGGTGCTGATGCGGCATTGAGGGAGGTGGCGGGGGGCGGTGCAAGATGCCTTAAACGGAATGGATGTTCGCTTTAGGCTTTGCCTTCCCCATTCTCTGGCTGGGTCGGCGTCCATGACTTCAATTTCGAGGCCTGCTCAGGCTTCACACACGTTACGGCCCGTCGATTCGCTCCCCCGCCCAAGGCGAGGTTCGTCGCAGGGCTTCGATACGGCCAGTTGCCCGACCGCAGCGCCTGCCAGCTACCGGGCCAACCGACCATTGCCCGGGTGGGACTTGCACCCACGAGGTGATCGCGCCCTTCGGGGCACGCCAGAGTTCGCTGAGATTCTGAGATCGCAGAGATTTCTTTCCTTGGCGGCGAGGCCGGGGGGTTTTTGCTTTTCGCGCCGCCTGGTGCGGCGGCACCGGACGGTGCGACGAGGGCCGCGCCGAAGGCGCAGGAAATCCTTCTCTGCGATCTCATAATCTCAGCGTTCTACCATGCAAATGCCCGGCGCGGCACGTGCCGCTGGACGTCGTGGCGGGCGCAGCCCTCCCTCGCGTGCTCGGTCGCCCGCCATCCACGCCTTGGCTCGCGTCATTACCGTAAGGCGTGGATGGTGGCCCTTCGGCCACCATGACGTCAGCAGCAACGCCGACACCATTTGCCGTCATCGCGGTGCG
>NZ_CAIWTY010000032.1 GCF_903915725.1 uncultured Rhodopila sp. | reverse complement strand
TCAAGCGGCGGCTGGAGCGCCTGGGCTACGTCGTCGCGATTCAACCGAAGGAAGCCGATCCGCATTCTGGGGAGGTGGCGAAGTAGCAGGAGCGACAGAGGCTCTATTTTCGTAGCAGAGTTCGCAGAGCGGGGCGCAGAGGTCGCAGAGATGATTTTATTCTTCTGGATTGAATGGCTTCGGGTCATGCCAAAACGATCCCGGTTACCACCTTTGAAATCATGCTGGCGGAGCCCGCCATCCTCATCCTTCAGGGCGCGGTCAAAAGGCGTGGTTGCCAATCCCCGGCCTTCGCGGGGCATGCGTCGCCGGCATGACGAGGTGGCCCAGCCGGGAGCATCACCGGCAACGACAGCCGGCAAACACCGGCCCTCGTAAACAGGCATAAAAATCACCTCTGCGCCCTCTGCGCCCCGCTCTGCGAACTCTGCGTCGAAACGCGGACGCAAAGACACAGCACTGCCCCAAAGCGGAGAACCGCCTACCCGCTGACCACGCCTATGGAGGCGCCGTCGCGTAAATCGCATCGACGGTCCGGGTCAGGCTCTCCCGCCAGTGCGGCAGGGACACGCCGAAGACCTCCCGCAGCCGCGTGCAATCCAATCGCGAGTTCGCCGGCCGCTTCGCCGGAGTCGGCCAGTCGGCGGTGCCGATCGGCGCGACGTCCGGAACCTTCGCGCCATGCCGGGCGGCTTCCTCAAACGTCGCGACCGCCAGGCCATGCCACGTCGTGGCGCCGGTGCCGGCAGCGTGGAAGATACCGCGATAGGCGTCCTGCCAGCCGGAGCGATCGATCAACGCACTGATCGCGAGGATCGCGCCGGCCAGATCCGCCGCGGTGGTCGGGCAGCCGTGCTGGTCGCCGACGACGGTCAGGCGATCCCGGGTCTTGCCGACGGCCAGCATGGTGCGGACGAAGTTCTTCCCGGTTGCGGCATAGACCCAGGCGGTGCGCAGGATGATCGCTTTGGCGCCGGACTCCGTCACCGCCCGCTCGCCCGCCAGCTTGCTGGCGCCGTAGACTCCCTGCGGCCCGACCGGATCGGCTTCGACATACGGCTCCGGCTTGGTGCCGTCGAAGACGTAGTCGGTGGAGACATGAATCAGCGGAATCCCAGCCTCGGCGCATAGCCGCGCCAGGATCGCCGGCCCGTCGCGGTTGGCGCGATAGGCGGCATCGACATCCTTTTCCGCCGCATCGACGGCGGTATAGGCGGCGGCGTTGATTACCAGCCTCGGATTGGCGGCGCGGAATGCCGCTTCGATCGAGTCGGGGCGGTCGAAGTCGAACTCCGGGCGGCCGGCGCGGGTGATGCCGGTGGCCGCGGCGGCCAGGGCGGAGGCGAGCTGACCGGTCGATCCGGTTACGAAGATGGGGCGGTCAGGCATGGGGCTCCGGAGGGTACGTCCCTGGCGTGCGATCAATGGCCCGGCGTGTCAGGGCAACCATCGCCGGCGCGTGCCGCGCGAGGTGGCCCGGACAAGCCGGGCCACGACGATTGGGGGCGGCGACTGCCGGCGACAGTCGGCTCATAGGTGGAACAGCGGCGGCAGATCCCTCAGACGTGGCAAGATCTTGTCCTTGTCCGACAGGATCACCGTGTCGGCCGGTACCGGCCAATCGATGCCGATATCCGGATCGTTCCAGATCACGCCGCGCTCGGCCGCCTTGTCGTAGGCGCCGGTGACCTTGTAGATCACCTCGGTCTCGTCGGTCAGCGTGCAGTAGGCGTGCAGGAAACCGGCGGGAACCCAGATCTGCGTCCAGTTCTCCGCGCTGATCGTCGCGCCGACATGTTTGCCGAATGTCGGCGAGCCGGTCCGCGCATCCACCGCCACATCATAGACCGCGCCCCTCACGCAGCGCACCAGCTTACCCTGGGCATTCGGGCCAATCTGGCAATGCAGCCCGCGCAGGACGCCGATGCCGGTGGAGAAGGCATGGTTGTCCTGGATGAACGGCCCGGGGATACCGTAATCGGCGAATCGTGCCTGGTTCCAGGTTTCCGAGAAGAACCCGCGCGGATCCTTGTAGCGGGGCGGGGTGATCAGCTTAACGTCGGAGATCGCCAGGGCTTCGACGGTCACTCCAGTTCTCCCTCGGCCAGTTCCATCAGCACGCGCCCGAGTTCCGTCTTCCCCAACCCCTTCGCATGCTCCCGCAGCACATCGGCGGTGATGAAGCCCATGCGGAAGGCGACCTCCTCGGGGCAGCCGACGAGCATACCGGTGCGCGACTGGATCGTCTGCACGAACGTCGCCGCCTGCAACAGGCTGTCGGGCGTGCCGGCATCCAGCCAGGCGCAGCCGCGCGACAATTTCTCCACGTGCAGCGTGCCCATCTCCAGATAGGCGCGGTTGAGGTCGGTTATCTCCAGCTCACCGCGCGGCGACGGCTTGATCTGCGGCGCGATGTCGCTGACGTGCTCGTCGTAGAAATATAACCCGGTAATGGCCCAGTTGCTGGTGGGCGCGGCGGGCTTTTCCACGACCTCGATGGCGCGGCCGGTGGCATCGAACGCGACCACGCCATAGCGCTCCGGATCGCGCACCTGATAGGCGAACACACTGGCGCCGATGGGCCGCGCCGCCGCCGCCCGCAGCAACGTCGAGAGGTGATCTGCGTGGATCAGGTTGTCGCCCAGCGCCAGGGCGCAGGGCTGGCCCTGTAGCCAGTCGCGGCCAATGAGGAAAGCCTGCGCGATACCGTCGGGTGACGGCTGCACGGCATACTCGAAATGCACGCCGAATCGCGAGCCGTCGCCGAGCAGACGGCGGAACTGCGGCAGGTCCTCCGGCGTGGAAATCAGCAGGATGTCCTGGATGCCGGCCAGCATCAGCGTCGATAGCGGATAGTATACCATCGGCTTGTCGTAGACCGGCAGGAGCTGTTTCGACGCGGCCTGAGTCATCGGATGCAGGCGCGTGCCCGATCCGCCGGCCAGCAAAATGCCCTTCATGCCGCTTTTCCTTTGCTCTCGGGTGCCGAACCGAGCCGTTGGCCGGCATAGCGTGCTGCCCGCAACGCTTCCCACCAGGCGCGGTTGTCCAGATACCAGTCAATGGTGCGTGCCAGCCCGGTTTCGAAATCATGCGGCGCTTTCCAGGACAGCGCGGCCTCCGACCGGGTCGGGTCGATTTCGTAGCGGAAATCATGGCCGGGGCGGTCGCTGACGAAGCGGATCAGCCGCTCCCGCGGGCCGGCCGGGTCGGGCGTTCGCAAATCGAGATGGGCGCAGATCGCCTTGACCACCTGAAGATTGGTGCGCGGCTGCCGCCCTCCGATGGCATAGGTCTCGCCCGGCTGGCCCTGTTCGACGACACGGATCAGCGCCTCGGCGTGGTCCTCGACGAACAGCCAGTCGCGCATGTTGGAGCCGTCGCCGTAGACCGGCAGCTCCTTGCCTTCGAGGGCGTTCAGGGTCACCAGCGGGATCAGTTTTTCCGGGAACTGCCAGGGCCCGTAGTTGTTGCACGTGTTTGAAACGATCGTCGGCAATTTATAGGTGTGGTTCCAGGCGCGCACCAGATGGTCGGAGGCGGCCTTGGTCGCGGAGTAAGGGCTGCGCGGGTCGTACGGCGTCGTTTCGGTGAACGGCGGATCGCCATGCTCCAGCGCGCCGAACACCTCATCGGTGGAGACATGGTGGAACCGGAACGAACCCCTACGCTGAGGGCTTAAGCCATCGTAATGACGCCGTGCCGCTTCCAGCAGAATGAAGGTGCCGACGACATTCGTCTGCACAAAGTCGGCGGGCCCGTCGATCGAGCGATCGACATGGCTTTCCGCGGCCAAGTGCATCACCGCGTCGGGATCGTGGGTTTCGAACACCTGACGCATCGCCTCGGCATCGGCGATGTCGGCTCGCACCAGGATGTGGCGTCCGTGGCCGATGCCGTCTTCCAGCGCGTCCTCGGACGCCGCGTAGGTCATCTTGTCGACGTTCACCACCACGTGGCCGGTGTGGCGGAGCAAATTCCTAACGACCGCGGAACCGATAAACCCGCATCCGCCGGTCAGCAAAAGCTTCATGCCGCTAAACTTCCCTGCCTTCCTTGCCGCACTGCGGTAACATCATTCCGCAGTCCGTCGCAACCTCAAGCTGCGATGCCGGACAGAAATAACGCAACCGCCTTATCGCGCCAGTTTCGAATCTGATCGCTGTCCAGCGGCGACCCCAGACCCAGCGCCCGGCGTTGCGGACCTGTAAGAAGCAGGTTGAGGAACTGCTCGGCGGCGAAGGCGGTATCTTGCGGTGGCAGGGCGCCGCGGGCAATGGCGCGGTCGAGCAGGGCGGCGATCCGGGTGGTGCCCTGGCCGGCGCCGGTTTGATGCAGAATCAGCGGCAGTTCAGGGAACCGGCCGCTCTCGGCGATGATCAACCGGTGCAGGGCAATGGCTTCCGGGGTCAGCGCCACCGACAGGATGTCATCGGCCGCCGCCTTGAGCGCGGCTTCAGGCGTATCGCCATCCGCCCAGTCGCCCGCCCCGGACATCCATTTGGCGATCAACCCTTCGAGCACGGCGCGGAACAACGCTGGTTTGCCATTCCACCGTGCATAAATCGTGCGTTTGGCGACACTGCAGGTGCGAGCGATCGCCTCGATCGTCGTCGCGGCATAGCCATCGGCCAGGAACGCCGCGGTGGCGCGGTCGAGGATGGCGGTCTCCAGCGCGGCGGCCGCTGTCGCGGTCGGGCGGCCGCCGGAGCGCCGAACAGCCTGGCCGATCACGCCATCAATATCCGTAGTAGTAGTGGTGCGGGTGGTAATACGGTCCCCAGGCCGGGACGACGACGCAGCCGGACAGCAGAACCGCGAGGCATACGGCGGCGGCGGTCCGGATCAGGATTCTCGTGGATGACATGACGGGCTACTCCCGAATTGGGCGAGGAGGAGACGTATAGCAGGAAAAAACGAAACGCAACGGGTGCGATGCAATTCAAATTGTAACCGGGAGCGGGGATGCGGAAAGCCGATCGGCTATGGGAGCGACCGGTTGGTCATGCCGACGGAGCTCGGTGTCCATGCCTGTGTGTGCACAACCAAAGGCGCGGATGGCGGCCCTTTGCCCGCCATGATGGACCGTGGCGGGGTAAAAAACCGGGCGCGGATCGCGACGTGCCGATGCCTTAAAAATCCAGGTCCGAATAGTGGGCGGGCGGGTCCGTCCCGGGCACGCGATCCGCCAGCACGCCCCGGAAACTCGGCCGCGACTTCATCCGTGCATACCAGTCCTTGGCCGCCGGAGAGATGGTCCAATCGACCTCGCCGAGGAAGTCCAGCGTCGACAGATGCGCCGCGGCGGCGAAGTCGGCGACCGATAGGCTCGGCCCGGCGAGCCATTTGCGGGTTTCCGCCAGCCAGGCGATGTAATCGAGATGATAGCGCAACGCAGTGAAGCCCATCCGGATCGACGCCGGATCGGGGTTGCCGCGGCGGGTCAGGCGGCGGAGGTATTTTTCCCCGTACAGGCTATTGGTGACCTCCGACGCGAATTTGCCGTCGAACCAGGCGGCAAGGCGGCGCACCTCGATCCGTTCCGCCAGGGTGCGGCCCATCAGCGTGCTGTCCGGATAGGCTTCTTCCAGGTATTCGCAGATCACGCCGGAGTCCGGAATCACCAGGCCGTTGTCCTCGACCAGTGTCGGCACCGTGCCGGCCGGGTTGAGTTCCAGGTATTCCGGCCGGCGCTCCCACATCTTTTCCAGCCGCAGCTCATACGGCAGCCGCTTCTCCGCCAGCACAAGGCGCACCTTGCGGGCATAGGGCGATAGGGGAATGTGATAGAGCACGCGCATCTGCATCCACTATCGCACTCGGAATCGTGTCGTGCAAAGCGCGGATTTCGTGATCCGGGGTCGGAAAAGGTTGGATTTGCACCTTTTTGACGCGCCGGGACGATCGGTGGCGATCGGGCTACCGCGACGGCCCCGCCGGCTAGTGGCCGAGCCAGCTATCGAAGCGCTGCCGCAGCTTCGGCAGGTTGTCGTGCCAGAAACCGGAATCGATGCGCAGGGCGGCGCTCTGGTTGGCCGGGTTGGCCGGGGATATCGCCAGAAGCTCGGGCGGCAGGCCGTCGTTCAGACCCTTGACCAGCCCGGCATCGCCGCTTTGCCGCAGCAGACGCACCTCGATCGCCGGCATGCCGGTGAAATAGAGGAATTCCTGCGCCCGGCGCAGCGCGGCGCTGCCCTTGGCGATCACCCAACTGTCCATCTCATACAGGCTGCCGGCGAATTGCAGCCCGAAGCTGCGATGCCCGGTCTCCGCCGCGGTGGCGATCTGGCCGCTGGGTGCGCTGGTCATCAGCACGTCGCCGGAGGCCAGGATCTTTGCCGCGTCGGCCTCGGACGACCACCAGACGATATAGGGCTTGAGCTGGTCGAGCTTGCGGAAAGCCCGGTCCTGGCCGTCTGCCGAGGCCAGCGTCCGGTAGACGTCGCCGGCTGCGACGCCGTCCGCCATCAGGGCGATCTCCAGATTGCCGCGCACGCCTTTGCGCAGGCCGCGCTTGCCGGGATATTTCGCCACATCCCAGAAATCCATCCAGGACGGGGTTATCGGCAGCTTGTCCTTGTCCCAGGCCAGCGCGGTGCCGGTTACGACCGCGCCTACGCCGCAATCGCTGACCGCCTGCGGCACGTAATGGTCCTTGCCGCCGATGGCGGACCAGTCGAGCTTTTCGAACAGCCCGGCATCGCAGCCGCTGGCCAGCTCATCGGGGTCCACCATGATCAGGTCCCAACTGTTGTCGGGCGCCTTGAGGTGGCTGCGCAGGGTATCCAGGCCGCCCTCCCAGACAAGCTGCACGACATGTACCTGCGTGGCCGCGGTGAACGGTTGCACATAGGCCGCCTGGATCGCCCGTTGCAGCGAGTCGTCCCGGGTCACGATGGTCAAATGGTCCGTGCCGGCTTGGGAAGGCGGGCTGGCCAGGAGGGGAGTGGCGGCCGATGGCGCGGCGAGGAGCACCATGGCGGCCAGGAGCGTGCGGGCGGGCATGAACAGTCTGATATCCGGCTTCCTGATGTAAGATAACGCTACAGGGCGCCGCCCTTCTGAGCAACGACCCCCCGGTCATTTCCATCGCGGCAATTCAGTTCGGGCCGCCCGGCGCTAACCGAATGTTAAGATTTTCCGGTCATCATGCGGCTTTCCGCACGGAGAGACCGCCGATGGCTTCGACTGAACGGATTGCCGCCACCTTCCAATTGCTGGCCGCCGGCTGCTGGCGGCAGGCGGAGGCGGCGGCGCGGGCGGTTCGGGAAGCCGAACCGGGGAATGTTCAGGCGGATCTGCTGGCCGGACTGGCCATCGCGGCAATGGGCGAGGCGGAGCGTGCCGCCCCGCTGCTGGCCGCCTTCGCGGCGGCACGGCCGGAGGCAGAGCATCCCTGCCTCGACCTCGCGCGATTGCAGCCGATCTTGCCGCGGGCGCTGGTGGCGCGGCAGTTCCGCGCCTGCCTCGATCTGGCGCCCTCCGATGTCCGTCTGCGGCGCGCCTTTGCAAGCTTCCTGCTGGAGGCAGACGATCCGGAAGCGGCGGACGCTGTCCTGGCTGGCCTGTCCGGCGATGCGGCGGCGCAACACCTAAAGGGCATGGCGCGGGCGGAGCTGAATCGGTTCGCCTCGGCGATCAGCAGCTTCAAGATCGTGGTGGCACTGAATCCATCGGCCGCGGCGGCCTGGTCCAACCTTGGCATCGTGCTGAAGATCGAGGGCGAATTCCACAAGGCGCTCATCGCGCATGACCGCGCGGTGGCGCTGGAGCCGGACAACCCGCAATTCCGCGTCAACCGCGCGGTGGCGCTGCTGCAGGCAGGGGCGTGGGAAAGGGCATGGCAGGATTACGAATACCGCATGGATTTGGCCGCGGTGCCGGGGTTCGACCGGTCCCGGGCGTTGCCGGCACTTTCGGGCGGGGTCCGCCTGGCGGGCCGCAGCGTGCTGGCGCTGCATGAGGAAGGGTTCGGCGACACGCTGCAGTTCCTGCGCTACCTGCCGCTGCTGGCGGAGCTGGGCGCCCGGGTGATCGCCTGCGTTCCGCCGGAGCTGGTCCGGCTGATGCGGCTGGTTCCCGGTGTCGCCGAGGTGGTGACGGACGCTGCCGCGCTGCCGGCGCATGATTTCGTCTGTCCGATGTTCAGCCTGCCGCGGGTGTTCGGCACGACGGTCGCGACGATCCCGCCGGTACCGGCGCTGGCGTTCGATCTGCATAACCCTCATGGCCCGGCTTGTCCGGACTACCTATCGCCGCAGGTGCCGGGGGAGATGGCCCGGACATGCCGGGCCATGACGGAAGAGGAGGAAGCGCCCCGAGAGCCCCCGGGTCCACCCCGCCGCATCGGCCTGGTCTGGGCCGGTCAGGCCCGCCCGGCCGCCCCCGGCTTCCGCACGCTCGATCGGCGGCGCTCCGCCGGGCTGGCGGCGTTCGCGCCGCTGGCGCTGGTGCCCGGCGTCAGCTTCGTCAGCCTGCAGGCCGGGCCGCCCGCGCGGCAGCCGGCGCCTTCGGGGCTGGAGTTGGAAGACAACATGGCGGAGGTGACCGATTTCCTCGACACCGCGGCGATCATCGCCACCCTGGACGCAGTGGTCAGCGTGGACACCAGCGTGGTGCACTTGGCCGGCCTGATGGGCAAGCCGGTGCTGCTGCTCGACCGCTACGACGGCTGCTGGCGCTGGCTGCACGGCCGCAGCGACAGCCCGTGGTACCCGAACCTGCGCATTTTCCGCCAGGACAACCCCGGCGACTGGTCCGGTCCCATGGCCCGCGTCGCTGCCGCGCTGGACGCGGGGACCGTGTTCGGCGAGATTGTCACCGAACTGGCTTGACCGGAGTGTCCATTACTTGGAGACAGGCGGCTCCGGCCTATCTCGGATGAATGGACGTTAACATGAAACGATTTTTACGGAGTCTCGACGGCGAGGCGGTATGGCCGCCGCCGGTTTGGCTGATGCGGCAGGCGGGGCGCTACCTGCCGGAGTACCGCAAGGTGCGCGCCGCGGTGCCCGATTTTGTCGCCCTGTGCGTCAACCCGGAACTGGCCACCGAAGTCACATTGCAGCCCATCCGCCGCTATGGCTTCGACGCGGCGATCCTGTTCAGCGACATCCTGATGCTGCCCTGGGCGCTCGGGCACGGGCTGGAATTCAAGGAAGGCGAAGGCCCGGTTCTGCCGCCGCTGCGGGATGAGGCGGCCGTCGCCGCGCTCGACCCCACGCGGGTCAAGGACCGTGTGAAGCCCATCATGGAGACGGTGGAGCGTATCCGCGCCGGCCTGCTGGCCGAGGGCTTCGCCGACACCGCGCTGATCGGCTTTGCCGGCGCGCCGTTCACCGTCGCCTGCTACATGATCGAGGGCGGCGGATCGAAGGATTTCGCGAATGTCCGCACCATGGCGTACGGCAAGCCGGCGCTGTTCCAGCGGCTGATCGACACGCTGACGGATGCGACGATCGAGTATCTGTCGGCCCAGGTGGTCGCCGGAGCGGAAGCGCTGATGCTGTTCGACTCCTGGGCGGGCGTGCTGTCGGCCTTGCAGTTCCGGGCGCATGTGATCGCGCCGGCCACCAAGATCGTCGCGGCGCTGCGGGCGCGGCATCCGGGGGTCAAGCTGATTGGCTTCCCGCGCCTCGCCGGCGTCATGGTCGGCGAATACGGCGCCACCGGCGTGGACGGTGTCGGCATCGACACCGGTGCGGATATCGCCGTGGCGGCGGAGATGCTGCCGGCGCATATCGCGGTGCAGGGGAACCTGGACCCTCTGGCGGTCGTTGCCGGTGGGGCGGCGATGAAGGCGGAGGCGGAGAGCATCCTGGACGCGATGCGCGGCCGACCGTTCATCTTCAACCTCGGCCATGGCATCGTGCCGCAGACCCCGCCGGAGCATGTCGCGGCACTTCTGGAGATCGTGCGTGCCGGGTAGTGAGTTCAGCCGATTTGAACGCAACTTCATGGCGGGCGAGAGCCTGCCCTCGGCCTCGCCGCTGACGGCCGGCGGCCCGGACGTTCCCGCGTCCGGCCGCCGCCGCCGGGTGGCGATCGTCCTGTTCAACCTGGGCGGTCCGGATAGTCCCGAGGCGATCCGGCCGTTCCTGATGAACCTGTTCCAGGACCCCGCCATCCTGCGGGTGCCGTTCTTCATCCGCCCGTTCCTGGCGCGGATGATCGCGAAAGCCCGTGTCCCGGGGGCGACGGCCAACTACGCTCTGTTGGGGGGTAAGTCCCCGCTGCTGGGCTTGACCCGGGACCAGGCGGCGGCGCTGGAGGCATCGCTGCCGGAGCTGGATGCGAAATGCTTCATCGCCATGCGCTACTGGCATCCGTTCAGCCTGGAGACGGCGCTGGCGGTGAAGGCGTGGGATCCGGATGAGATCGTCCTGCTGCCGCTGTATCCGCATTTCTCCACCACGACGACCGGGAGTTCGGTGGCGGCGTGGCGGGAGGCGTCGTTGAAGGCGAAGCTGCTGGTGAAGTCGACGATGCTGTGCTGCTACCCGACCGATGACGGGTATATCAAGGCGACGACGGGGCTGGTGAAGGCGGCGTACGCGAAGGCGCGGGCGGAGCTGGACCCGTCGGTGCCGCTGCGGGTGCTGTTCTCGGCGCACGGGCTGCCGGAGATCATCATCAAGAACGGCGACCCGTATCAGTGGCAGGTTGAGCAGACCGTCGGCGCGGTGGTGGCGGCGTGGGGCGGCGAGCTGGATTGGAGCGTCTGCTACCAGTCGCGGGCGACGCCGCAGAAGTGGATCGATCCGTCCACGGAGTCCGAGATCGAGCGGGCGGCGAAGGATGGTTCCGCCGTGCTGGTGGTGCCGATAGCGTTTGTTTCGGAGCATACCGAGACGCTGGTGGAGCTGGATGTGGAATACCGCGACCTGGCGGTGGAGCTGGGGGTACCCGGGTATTTCCGGGTGCCGACGCAGAACTCGGATGCGGTGTTTATTGCGTCGCTGGGCGATCTGGTGCGGCGGACGCTGGAGAACGGGTCGGGGTTGTGCAGCCAGTCGGGGGGGCGGATTTGCGCTGACCCGTTTGGGGATTGCCCGTTCCGGGTGGCGGGGTTGGGGTGACCGCAAGACTCTGAGCGACACCCGGTGGCCGGGATGTCCCGTGATCTGCGAACGAGCACCCGTTAACATACCACCCATTGCCGGAGCGAGTGAATCGTTATATTCACCGATAGGCAATGAGCAAGATTATCAAACTTCATCGGCCGGAGTGTGGGGAACAGTTTGCCGATGCCGACAAAAACCACGGCCAAGATTGCCGACGGCGCGGACCGCGGCGAGCCGGTAGTGTTGCGGGCCATGATGACGCAATTCGGTAGGACCGGGCGACCGATTGAGGTGGACTTTCTAAAGCTGGCGGGGTTTCGATCCGGGACCGACAGAGCCACCCATCTGCTTCATCCATATCCGGCTAAGCTCCTTCTAAATATCCCGTATTTTTTTTTGCGATGCCCGATGGTTGCCCCCAAAGCCGCGCGATTGCTAGACCCGTTTTGCGGGAGCGGTACCGTGCTGCTTGAGGGGCGCCTTGCAGGCATGGAAGTTGCGGGCGCTGACTCAAATCCCCTCGCCCGTCTAATTTCGTCAGCAAAATCAACACCATTAAATGCGGCAACAGTGCGCCAGCAGCTCGACGAAATAGTCCGCAGGTCTGCCTCAGTAGCCGCGGACATACCCGATGTGGTCAATCGTGCCTACTGGTTTTCTGATGCAGTAAGCGAACAACTTGGCAAATTGCGGGCGGCGATAGGATTAAGCGTTACCGAAGATACACGTGACTTTTATCTTGCATGTTTCTCGGTATGCGTGCGCAAAGCCAGTCGGGCTGATCCTCGGCTATCTGTTCCAGTACGTATAAACCCAAATCGCGCAGGAATCTATGGCGCCAATGGGGCAAAAGTAATCCAAAAATTCGAGAGCCTGGACGGCTTGGACGTGGTCGAGGTTTTCCGCGGAATCGTATCGCAGAACTTGAAACGTGCTGAATTGGTCAAATGGCCAAAAGGTAGCTCCACACGCCGTCCCGACATTTACCACGACGCACGATCGATGCCGGTGCAAGATGGGTGTTTCGACGTTGTTATAACATCCCCGCCATATGTCGGCGCCCAGAAGTATATTCGCGCTTCGAGCCTCTCCCTCGGGTGGCTCGGTCTCACCCCGGGAGCAAAGCTCAGAATTTATGATGTCCTTTCGATAGGTAGGGAACATCTTATGCACACCGAGTCGGCGTCTCTTTCGAAAACTATGTGCGCGTCGGCGGATACCATCCTGGCCTCGATCCAAACGAAGAACCCAACGCGCGCGAGAATAGCACATCGGTACATCCAGGAGATGACAGAAGCCATTGCAGAGACCCACCGGGTGATTCGAGCCGGAGGATACCTTGTTCTCGTGGTTGGCCCAAATTCCATAGCAGGACACGAGTTCAATACGCCTGAGTACTTGCGAACGGTCGCGGAACAGGCTGGCTTTCGAACACGGCTTCATCTGGTCGACCATATTCGGTCACGTGGTCTTATGACAAAGCGAAACAAGACAGCTGGTATGATTGCACAAGAATCTGTCTGGCTTTTTCAGAGGGAAGAGTAAGGTGACGGATACTACTCTCGCCCAGCCGGAGTACTTGGACGAACTCCAGGCGAAAGTCAAGACTTTACATGACTCGGTATGGGACCGCCATGCTACGTGGCCCCACGTAACGCAATGGCTGGCGCAGTTTGGGGCGACCGAAAGCCTCCCCTCGGAGGCGAGCCTGCATGCCCTTTATCTTCTTTCTCATTTCATGTATTTTTCGATGGTAGAAATCCGAGGACTGCTGCGATCGCTTTATCGGGACGTATTTCGAGCCTCCATGCTTGCCGGTATCCGCCGGGCGCACGCCGACACCCTTGATGAAGCAATATTGCGGGCCAATTTTGATAGCGAACTCGAAGCAACCCGGTTTATACCGTTAGGTAACCCCTCTGAAAGCAGCGCACTGCTTTTGTACTACTTTAGACAGGAGAATCGTTTACACAAGAATCTATTCGCGAATACAAGCGATCTCTTTGACCCCAGTGAGGTGAGTGCCGGTGGAAACATCAAACTCCGGTGTCCTGAGCTACGACACTACGTCTTCCTAGACGATCTGTGCGGGTCGGGCCAGCAGGTAGAGGAATACTCCGGCTTTGTTCCTGCCATCAAGGCGTTTAACCCTGAGGCTAAGGCCTACTTTTATACCCTCTTCGGACTGGTCGATGGGATAGAACATATACGGCGCCTGAATCGCTTTGACGTAGTTCATTCTCTTGTCGGACTAGATAGTACCTTCAAGAGCTTTGCTCCAGGTTCGCGAATCTACTCCGAGCCGGATCAAACGCTAACGCGCCTGGCGGGCTTGAAAACAATGCAATTTTATGGCGCCAAGCTTTGGCCTGCGCATCCTTTAGGTTACCAAGATGGGCAACTTCTTCTCGCCTTTTTCTATAACACCCCAGACAACACGCTACCGGTGTTCTGGTCCGAAGGGTCTGCCAGCGCGCCTTGGGTGCCAATCTTCAAACGTTACCACAAGATTTGATTGGGAAAACAGTGGCAACGAACCCTTTTAGCCTCACCAAAGCGAATGACCTTTCGGATGAGCAGATACGTGAATTTTGGGTCGACGTCGGGGATACCAACGCGGCCACTTCCGTATTTAGTGCCGGGCGCTTCGCCTCCCCGATGCCAACCTTCATCCTCGGTGGCAAGGGGAGCGGCAAAACACATTTGATGCGCTACGCGTCATTTCCAGTTCAAAAAATGCGATATCAGGAGACTGGCCTGCCGCTCATTGATGGCCTCGCCATGGATGGTTATCTTGGGGTTTATGTTTTGTGCGCCGCCTTCGGCTCAGGAAGATTCCACGGAAAGGGTCAAACCGACGAGGCTTGGTTGGTCCTTTTCGGATACTACTTCGAGATATGGCTTGCAAAGGCGCTGCTTGGCATCTTGAGGGAGATAATCCTCTCGGAACATATGATGGAACTGGAGGCGCAAATCTGCAACGAGATCAGGAGCTTCTTCAACTCCGAGCCTCCCGAGGCATTGACGATTGCCGCTATGATCTTGGAGTTAGACAAGCGACGAAAGCAACTTGATTTCGAAATCGACAATTCCGCGTTTACCGGAACCCTTATGCCGTCGGTGTCAGTAACACGCGGTCGTCTGATTTTCGGCATTCCTAACGTAATATCTATGGTTGTTCCACGACTCCGAGGAGTAGTTTTTGCGTATCAGATCGATCAACTCGAGGATCTTAGTGAGGATCAGCAAAGGCATATCAATACGCTCGTCAGGGAGCGAGAAGGTCCGGGAACGCTCAAGATAGGTGCACGCCAGTTTGGCATTAAGACATTAAAGACGTTGAGCGACGATGAGGAGAATGTTCGTGATTCTGAATTTGACGAAATTCGACTAGACCAGCGATTTCGGCAAAATGAGGATCAATACAAGCAGCTCGTAAGGCGCCTCGTTCAGCGTAGGATCGAGATTGCAGTGGGATCGAGTTCTGCAAAAATTAGCCCGGAAGGACTTGCAGAGTGGTTCGACGAACCCGACCTGCGGTGGAATGCTTCCTATTTCCTTGATTTGGTAGGCAAGAAGGAATTACTTGAACGTCCGCACATCGTCGAACTCATTCGAGTTTTGCGGGACGGATTTCGCCGAAGCAGTGTCGTTGGAGTAAAATCCGACTCAGATATTAGGTTTGTCGTAGATGCCTTGGTAGTGAATGAGTCACCTCTCCTAGAAAAGCTTAACCTGCTCAAGCTTTACGGGGCCTGGGCCCGTAGGCGCGATCTGATACAGGAAGCGATTTCGATTTCTAAAGATTGCCAATCTTATATCGCAGGGGTTAGGACGGGAGCATATTTTGACAAATTGGAGAAATTCAAGGGCGACCTCATTGCGCAATTGGTTAGAGAAAATGGAGGCCGCGTAACTTATGCAGGGCTAAACACCTTCACTCGAATGTCGGAAGGAGCACCGCGGGCGCTAATCACACTTCTCAAAGAAACATATGACTGGGCGATCTTCCGGGAGGAAGCGCCTTTCGTTCGCGGAAGGGTGACTACTGAGGCGCAGAGCAGAGGGGCGGTGGCAGCCGCCGAATGGTTCTATAACAGCATGATGAAGGCTGGCCAGGACGGTCGTACGATTCTTATTGCAATTGACCGCTTGGCAGAGCTATTTCGATTAAATCGGTACTCCCATAATGTACGTGAATGCTCCCTGATTGGCTTCAGCGCGTCTCTGAGTACAGCCCCAGACCGTGCCCGGGACGTTATCAAACTCGCCACTGACCGTTCGTTTTTGGTCGAAACGCTCGGTGGTCAGCAGGAACGGAACTCTCAGCAAATCACCAGCAAGTTCCAAATCAACCGAATGCTGGTTCCGAAGTGGGGGTTGGGTACAGGACGCAGGGGGATCATCCCATTTGGCGCTCGCGAACTTCAGGCCGTCTTTGATCCCAGTGAGGCGAATCTTTTCAAAGAGGTCTCTAGAGAATGGGAGGCCAGAGGCACTGCGCCCCTCTTTGGCAAAAAGCGAAAGAGGGATCCGGGTTTGGATGATAGCGACGCAGTTGATCATGGCCAGACCAATCTGTTTGATCGGTGAGGATGAAATGACGGATTATGGCATTTACTATCGTGAAGAGATCAAGAACGATTCGGACTGGGCCAGGACCCCGAACTTCGATGTGTTCCTTTCTGCTTTCAATCATAGCGAGCGTGTCCTAACCGTCTACGAGCAGGTCAAGGCGACGCGAAAACTATGGCTCATCCATGCAGAATATGGAATACAGATGGCTGATCTCCCTCAAGAACCGCGTTTTGAGACGGAGGCACTCGACGAATCAACCTATTGCAAGGAATTGCTGACCTTTCTGGAAGAACACGCCGGTTTTGACCCGGCCGTAACCAGTCTATGTATCGATATAACTGGTGTAGTTAGACCACATCTTCTCTTTTTAACTAGGCTTCTACACTTGAAGGGCGTAAAGCGGTTTTATGCGATTTACGCAGAACCTATTCAATACACACGCAAAGAAAAAACCGTCTTTTCTTCGGGGGCTATACACGAGGTTCGGCCCATTCACGGCTTTGGAGGGTCACGGGAGACCGAGACGTCATCTGACTACCTGATAATTGGAATGGGCTATGATGACCGCATGATGGCCGAGGTTGCCGAGGACCGGGCCAAGGCCGAAAAACACCAATTGTTCGGCCTGCCCTCGCTACAAGCGGACATGTATCAGCAAAGCGTCATAAGGTCCCGCAAGGCGGCTGACGAGATGGGCGATCCAGAGTTTTCTGTAAACAATCGGTCGTTCGCACCTGCTAATGATCCTTTTGGCACTGCCGACGTGCTCGCCGAAACCGTTAGCAAACGGCGGGCGAACGGAATAGTAACGAACCTTTATCTGTCACCCCTTGGCACCAAGGCCCAGGCTCTCGGATTTGCTTTATATTTCATTCACGATTGCCTTGATAGTAGGTCCGCCACGATTCTTTATCCTTTTAGCCACAGCTATGAGGCTGAGACTAGCTCTGGACTTGCCAGGGCATGGCTTTATACGGTGGAGTTCTAGTTCAGCAACGTCGGCGACGACCCTTGGCAGATTGGCGCTCCTAAAGGTCCGCGTTGCGCAACCACCCCGCGTTCCGCTCCGGCAGATCGCCCGGCGCAAGCGGCCCCTCAGCAAGCAGGCGGCCGAATGACGGCACACGAGACAGCCGTTCCCACTCTTCGAAACCCAGCACGACAGCCTCGCGCCGTCCGTGCCGGGTGATGATGCAGGGTTCCCCCCGCCGAGCATTGTCGATGACCCTCGACAGGGTCGCCTGGGCGTCGCGGATCGGGATTTCGAGCATCGGATCACCTCTATCTATCGTCGTCGCGGTCATGCCAATTAGCATCCAAGACCAGCCCGAGCGCATCCCCAAGTCCGACGCCGAAGTTCAGCATTCTTGGGGCCATCGCGCAGTTATGCCCGCCCATCATCCGGGGGCTAAGCGACACCGCACCACTCGCGTCCAACGGAACCTTATAAGCTCCCGTTGCTTTTACCGCAAGCTTTGTGTATAAGCCACCATCATATTACACATAGAACACCGCCATGCGAACCAACATCGACATCGACGACGCCCTGCTCGAGGAAGCCATGCGCGCCACCGGCCACACCACAAAGCGCGCCACCGTCGAGGAAGCGTTGCGCCGCGTGGTCACCACCGACCGCCGCAGGCAGGCCATCGCCGACATCGCCGGCATCGGCTGGGACGGCGACCTGGAGGCGATGCGAACCGGCCGGCCGGGGTGATCGTCGTAGACACCTCGGTCTGGATCGCCCATCTCCGCAATCATCCCCTGCCCGCCGTGCAAACCCTGCGCGACCCCGCGCTGGCGGACGACATCCTCATCGGCGACATCGTCCTGACCGAGGTGCTACAAGGTGCCCGCGACGACACGCACGCCACCCGCCTGGAGGCCGCGCTCCGCCAGTTCCCAATCGTCGCCATGGTCGGCTCCCACATGGCCGCGCAAGCCGCCTCCAACTACCGCATCCTCCGGTCGGCCGGGTTCACCATGAACAAGATCGCCGATCTGTTCATCGGCACATACTGCATCGAGCACGGGCACGAACTCCTGCAATGCGACAAAGACTTCGAACCCATGGCACGTATATGCGGGTTGCACCTGCTGCCATAGCCGCACGCCAGGGTAACCTATTTCCCTTTCCGCCCGGTTGGCGCTAAATCGTCCTCACTGAAACGAGAGGGTGCCATGGGCGGGACGGTCAAATACATCCTGGACGAAACAAAAATCCCCAGGGACTGGTACAACATCGTGGCAGATTTACCGCAACCGCCGCCCCCGGCGCTGCATCCCGGCACGTTGCAGCCGCTCGGCCCGGACGATCTGGCGCCGATATTCCCGATGGAGCTGATCCTGCAGGAGGTCAGCGCCGAACGCACCATCGCCATCCCCGAACCGGTGCGCGAGATCTACCGCCAGTGGCGCCCCTCGCCGTTGATCCGGGCGCGCCGGCTGGAGGCTGCCCTCGACACCCCCGCCCGCATCTACTTCAAATATGAAGGCGTCAGTGCCGCCGGCAGCCACAAGCTCAACACCGCCATCGCCCAGGCGTTCTACAACAAGCAAGCCGGCATTAAGCGCCTGTCCACCGAGACCGGCGCCGGCCAGTGGGGGTCCTCCCTCGCCTATGCCGGCGCGATGTTCGGTCTGGAAGTCCGCGTCTTCATGGTGCGCGCCAGCTACAACCAGAAGCCCTACCGCAAGGCGATGATGGAAACCTGGGGCGCCACCTGCGTCGCCAGCCCCAGCACCGAGACCGCCTCCGGCCGCGCCGTGCTGGCCGAGCATCCCGACACCAACGGCAGCCTCGGCATCGCCATCAGCGAGGCGGTCGAGATCGCCGCGCAGAACGCCGATACCAACTACGCGCTCGGCTCCGTGCTGAACCACGTGCTGCTGCACCAGACCATCATCGGCCAGGAAGCGATCCTCCAGTTCGAGCTGGCGGACGACTACCCCGACATCGTCATCGGCTGCACCGGCGGCGGCTCGAACTTCGCCGGACTCGTGTTCCCGTTCCTCGGCGCGCAACTCCGCGGCGGCCGCAAAGTCAAAGCCATCGCCTGTGAGCCGGCCGCCTGCCCGACCCTGACGCGCGGCCAGTTCGCCTACGATTTCGGCGACACCGGCCACCTGACTCCGCTGGTCAAGATGCACACCCTGGGTTCGGCCTTCATCCCGCCGGGCTTCCACGCCGGCGGCCTGCGCTATCACGGCATGGCGCCGCTGGTCAGCCTGGTGCAGGAACTGGGGCTGATCGAGTCGCGCGCCTTCAACCAGACTCCCTGCTTCGATGCCGGGGTGCAGTTCGCCCGCACCGAGGGCATCGTGCCGGCGCCGGAAGCCAACCACGCCATCCGCGCGGTGATCGACGAGGCGCTGCGGTGCAAGGCCGAAGGCACCGCACGGACCATCGTGTTCAACCTCTCCGGCCACGGCCATTTCGACATGCAGGCCTACCTGGATTACTTCGCCGGCAAGCTGGAAGACCGCGGCTACGACGACGCCGCGCTGCAAGCGGCACTCGCCGATCTGCCGAAGGTCGCGGCGTAGCCAATACCGGGCCGGCAGCCGCCCCATCGTCATGGTGTGCGAAGGCGCACCATCCACGCCTTTCGATACGCAAGCAAAAGGCGTGGATGCCAACTTCCGTCGGCATGACGACGAAAGGCCGGGATGCCACGCCCGCCTTTCCGTCGCCGCCTCTGCACCCTGTCTCACCCGTTAACCATTCGCTAACCATCCGCGGGTAAAACGCTCCCATCCCGCCGGATAAGTGAGCGCATGGCCCGTCTGCCCTGGTTCGAAGACTTCAACGACCAGACCGTCCGCCCGGTCGCCGCGGCCGACGATCCGCCCGTGCCCCGGGAGCCTCCGCCCGATCCGGGAACCGAATCCTGGACCGAAGGCTTCCTCGCCGGATGCCGCGCCGCCGCCGCGAACACCGCCGCCCACAGCCAGACCGTCGCCGCCAAACTGACGCAGCGCGTCTTCGCCATCGAGGACTCCCTCAGCGCGATAGCCGATGCGCACGCCGCGACGGTGGGCGGCCTGCTGCTCGACATCCTCGCCGCCGCGCTCCCTCCCGAATGGCCGGCCGACAGGCTGGAGGATGTTGTAGCGGCGATCCGGCCAATTTTCGCGCTGGAACCGCGCCTGCATGTCACGCCAGCGGTGCCGGGCGAGGTCGCGTTCCGCGACCTGTTGCACCTGTACCAGGCCATGGAAGCCGGCGACTGGGAACTCGCTGTCCGCTGGCACCAGCCCGGCGCCGATAGCGATCCGGCCGAACGCACCGATGCGATACGCCAGGCCATCGAACCGCGCGGGGCTTCAGCCATGACGGTTCCGCTCGCCTCCGATGAGGGATAGAAAGCCCGCGACTCGGGATCGCCCCGCTATAACGCCGCGATTCCCCCCATCCGGACCCGGAGATTTCTCCATGAAACATTGGACCCTTGCCTGCCTTCTCGGTGCCGCCTTGCTGGCCGGCTGCTCGTCATCCGACAAATCCAAGGACGCCAACGGCTCGGGCAGCACCACCGGCGGAACCGGGTCCGAAATCGGCGGCCCCGGCGGTGCGGGCGGCGCAGGCGGCGCGGGCCGTGCCGCGCCCGGCACGCAGGAGGATCTGGTGCAGTCCGCCGGCGACCGGATCTTCTTTGACACCGACCGCAACACCCTGACCGCGCAGGCGACGGCGATCCTCGATCGCCAGTCCTCCTGGCTGCAGCAATACCCGCAGGTCAATGTCTGGGTGGCCGGCAACTGCGATGAACGCGGCACCGAGGAATACAACCTCGCCCTCGGCCAGCGCCGCGCCAACACCGACCGTGACTATCTCGTCGCGCACGGCATCAACCGCGGCCGGATCGAGACGATCAGCTACGGCAAGTCGCGCCCGATCGACGCCGGTTCGACGCCCGAAGCCTGGGCGCAGAACCGGAATGCGATCACTTCCGTCAAGTAGAGCCAAAAAAATCGTCGCGGCGTTAACCATCCGCTAACTCTTCCAGCCGATAATCCCCCGGTCTTTGCAGGGGATCGTCATGCTGGAAGCCGTTGGATGCATTGCCCGGACCTATGATTTCGGCCTGGCCGGACTGACATGCCTGGTCGGCGTCCTCATCGGCCTGATCCCGGCGCGGTACCTGGCTGGCGGGCGCCCGGAGGCAGATCCGCGCTTCCGCGCCCTCGCCAATGCCGGCATCGAGGGGATCATCGTCGAACAGGACGGACGCATCCGCGAGGTCAATCCGGCACTCTGCGCTATGGTGGAGATGCATGCCGGCGCGCTGCTGGGCCGCAAGGTGACAGCGCTGATCCGCGGCCTGTCGATGGCGCCGGGGGCCCTGCCGGGCGAATACGATCTGATCCAGGCCGACGGCGGCGCCCGCGCGGTGGAGGTGCTGTGGCGCGACGGTCCCGAGCCTGGCAGCCACGTGGTGGCGGTGCGCGACCTGTCCATCGAGACCGCCGCGCAGCATCAGATCCGCCGCCTGGTGGGGTTCGATCCGCTGACCGGCCTCGGCAATCGCGAGTTGTTTGAAAGCCAGTTGCAGAAAGTGCTGGCGCTGTCGGACCGCGCCACCGTCGGCGTCGCCGTGCTGTCGATCCAGTTGGACCGCTTCGATATCGTCCGCGAGGTGTTCGGCGACCAGACGGCAGACCAGATCATCGTCCTGGCCGCACGCCGGCTGCGCGATTGCGTGCGTAACACCGACACCGTCGCGCGGCTCGGTCCGGACGCGTTCGCGATCCTCCAGCCGCTGGCCGACAAGCCACCCGATGCCGCGGTGCTGGCGGAACGCATTGTCGCGGAAATGGCGCTGCCGTTCGAGCCGAGCGGCCAGCCGATAACCCTGTCGGCCAGCGTCGGCGTGGCGCTGTATCCGGACGATGGCGCGACATCGGCCGAGATGATCGACAGTGCTGCGCTGGCGCTCGGCCGCGCGCAGCGGGATGGGCGGGGCACCTGGCGCTATGTCGATCCCGCCACCGATGCGGCGCTGCGCGACAAGCGGTCGTTGGAGCAGGATCTGCGTAATGCCTTGCGCGACGGGCAGTTGACCATCGTCTATCAGCCATTTTTCAAGACCGAAACCATGGAGATCATCGGCTTCGAGGCGCTGCCGCGGTGGGATCATCCGGAACGCGGCACGGTTTCCTCGGCCGAGTTCTTCGCCGTCGCGGAAGCCTGCGGCCTGATCATGCCCATCGGCCGCTGGATCCTGGCCACCGCGTGCGCCGAGACGGTGGCGCTGCCGCATCCGGCGACGCTCGCGGTGAACCTGTCGCCGGCGCAGTTCCTGCTGCCCGGCATCATCGACGTTGTCGCTGAGGTGCTGCGCGACACTGGACTGCCGGCGCATCGGTTGGAACTGGAAATCACCGAATCCACGCTGATGGAAGATGCGGAGGATGCGTTGCACGTGCTCTCCGGCCTGAAGGCCCTGGGCATCCGCATCGCCGTCGATGAGTTTGGCGCCGGCTATTGCAGCCTTGGCAATCTGCGGCGGTTCCGTTTCGACAAGATCAAGATCGACCAGAGCTTCATCTGCGACATCGACAATAAGGACAGCGGCGCGGAAGCGATCGTGCAGGCGATCATCGCCATGGCGGCCAGCCTGGGATTGGAGGTGGCGGCGGACGGCGTGGCGACGGCACGGCATCTGGCGCTGTTGAAGACGCTGGGGTGCGGGTTCGTCCAGGGCTTCCTGCTGGGACGTCCCGGCCCGGCCGGGTTCTCCGGTCAACTGGCCGAGGAGCAGGCTCGGCTCATGAGCGAAACGGTAAAGCCGTTGGCTGGCCGGTAAGGGGCGAGTGGTCGCCGGCGCCGGCTGGAAAAGAAAAGGCGGTGCCCGCAGGCACCGCCAAGTTTGGGAGAAGACGTCAGGAGTCGACGACGTGCCGCCGGTAAGGGCGGCCAGCCACCAGATATTGATATAAACCACAGCGGCCGTCAAGATGATAATTTATTAAACGTCTCGGAATAGTGTTAATTCGCACGCTCGTTGCTTTCGGAGCATGCCGCACGAATCGCTGTCAAATACCCAATAACCGCCGCGCATTGCCGCCCGCAACCAGCGCCTGCTCGGCCGGCGTCAGTCCCGCGGCATCAAACCCCGCCTTCGCTCGCCCGCCAATCGGCCCCTCGCTGACAATCGGCCAGTCGCTGCCCGCCAGCACATGATCCACGCCCAGCAGATCCACAGCCGCCCGGATCAGCACCGGATGAAAATTCATCGTATCGATGTAGAGGTGCCGGCGCAGCAACGTCGCCGCGTCCGTCCGCACGCCGGACGCTTCGCCGAAACCTCCCGCCAGCAGCACCCCGCCGATGGCCAGAGTCGTTACAACCACTTGCAAAGACGGTATTTCATCGAACACACCGCCTTCCAGCAGCGCAACAAGCGTCGCGGCGTTCACCGTGCCGCGCGCCAGCAACGTCCCCAACCTGCCATAAGGCGCAAGCTGCCGGCTGAGTGGTTGCGGATTGATCGGATGCGCGAACACCGGCACGCCAAGCTCCGCCGCCGCCTGCAGCACTGGCCGCGCCTGAGGCGCATCCAGCAGCAGGTCGCCTTTCGCGCTGTCCACGAACACGCCGCGCAACCCGACATCCCGCACCGCCCGGATCACCTCCCGGGCCGCGGCTTCGCCGCTATAGGCATCCACACTTGCCAAGCCGTGCAGCTTGCCGGGATGCACCGAAACCAACGCGCCGAGGTCGTCGTTGATCCGCTGCCAGCTATCCGCGGACAGGGTGCCGCTGGCCGGGCCGAACAGCGCGACGGGCGTGCTGATGACCCGTGCCGCAAGGTCGCCGTGCTCCACCTGTTCGAGCAGAGCATCGACACTGGCCAGTTGCCGATTGATCCCGGTCCAACGGGCCCGTTCACCGGCGGAGGCATGATGGTCCGCCGACAGCGGCCAGCGCGGGCCGATAAAGTGGCTATGGAAATCGATGATCGACAGCGTCATGATTCGTTCCTTTAGTGACAAACCCCGTAGCTGCCGGCCAGGACGACCGAGGCCGGATGGCCCGGCACGGCGATCGAAGCCGTCAGGCGCCGCTGCCGCGCATTGATCACGGCGACTTCGCCCGCATCGGCCAAGGGCAGATAGAGTTTCTGGCCGTCGGGCGTGACCGCTCCGCGGCCCGCCGCCGCGGCCAGCGCAATCGATCCCGCCGGACGCATCGCTTCCAGGTCGTACAGCAGCACCGCCTGTGCCGCCGTCCCGGGCACCAGCGCCAGAGTGTCGAACCAGGCGGTGTAGATTGCGCCGACACCCGTTGACGCTTTCAGAACGGCGGCGTTCTGTACATCTCCGTCGTGCACGATCGTCAGTGTGCCAAGCCGGTTGTCGGCGACAAGCAGATAGGCCCCCGTCGCCGACGGAAACGCCACAGTTGGCAGCGGGCCAGCCGGAATTGGATCGAGCGCGGCGGAACGATCCAGGTCCACCACACCGACACGGCTGCCCCCGTCCGGTTGCACGAACAGCCGCCCCCCGTTCGGGGCGCGGCGCAGCGCGAGACTCCCGTGCGGCAATCCCGTGGATATAGCGGTTTCCCGCCGGCCCGTGGCTACACTGACAACATCGATGGCGCCCTGCTGTTCTCCAGCCAGGTAAAGCTTCGCGCTGTCCGAACTGAACACCATGTCCCGCAGCAACGGCAGGTCGCTGACACTGCCCAGGATCCGCCGGCGCAACAGGTCGAGCAACACGATCCGGCCGCTCTTGAAGTTCGCCAGGGCGATCGTCAGCCCGTCCGGGGTAACAGCCAGCCGATCGGCTACAAGGTCGAGCGGAACGGACCGGATGGCTCCGGTATTCAGATCGACGATGTTAACCTGCGGATTCTGCCCATCGATCGCCAGCAGCTTGCCGATAGACGAAGCCAGTTCGATCTGCCGCGGCACCAGCCCGATATCGATGCGCCCGGCCAGTCTATCGGTATCCGGATCGATGACAGCCACCGCAGTCTGATCCGCCAGCGACGCGAACACCGCGCGGGTCGGATCGACCGTATCCTCATTCGCACGAGTCGGCGACGCGGCCAGAAAACCCAGTAAAGCAATGGCAAGAAAGCGCATCATCCTATGCCGCCAGGGCGCTGAACGCGCCCATGTCGTGCAGGATCTGCTGCCGGAGTTCGGTAAACCGCGGCGACGCCCGATCCCTCGGTCGCGGCAGATCCAGCGCGATCTCCCGGGTGATCCGCCCGGTATGCGGCTGCATCTCCTGCACGCGGTCGCCCGGGCAGATCTCCTCCTCCACGATCGGCACAGCCGCCAGCACGATATTGACGGCGTTCCCAGGCGTCGTGCGGGTCATCGGGTTCTCCGGGCCGGCGGTGGCTATGTATCACATTCTTACCACGCTATTACCCTAATCGGAATAACCTATCCGAACACGTATATGATTTATTAAGCACGATCCGCAGGTGGAACCCCACTCTCGAGCGCAACCGTCGGCGCCCGCCGTCTGATCGCCTTGACATCGACCTCGCGAATGAACCATCGTTCAGATAACTGCGGACACACCGCGCCGGCACGGGGAGGAAACAAATGGCACGGTGCCCGAATTGGGGCCGCGGGACATGGCCGATCCGGGGCAACAGCCCGTCCGGTGGCCATGCGCGGATGCGGCAATGCTGATCCAGATCCTCAACGGCCTGGTCTATGGCGGCCTGCTCTATGTCCTCGCCGTCGGCCTCGTATTGATCTTCGGCCTCCGCCGCGTCGTCAACTTCGCCCATGGCAGCCTGTTCATGATCGGCGCCTATGTCGGATACACCGTGACCGCGGTCGCCGGGTTCTGGGCCGGCCTGATCGCCTCAGTCTGCGTCCTCACCGCCATCGGTGCGGCGCTGGACCGGTTCGTCTTCCGTCCGTTGCAGGATGAAGACCCGATCGTCACGATGCTCGTCACTTTCGGCTTGCTGCTGGTGCTGGAAGATGCAGCCCGCACCATCTGGGGCAAGGAATTTCTCACCGTGCAGCCGCCCGCCATCCTGTCGGGCGTGGTGCATCTGGCCGGCACCAGCTTTCCGGTCTACCGGCTGGCGGTCATCGGCGCCGCCATCCTGGTCGCGGGCGGGCTGTCGCTCTGGCTCAGGTTCAGCCGCGTCGGCCTGTATGTCCGGGCCTCCTCCGTCGATCCGCTGACCACCGGCATGCAGGGAGTCGACACCGACCGCCTGTCGGCGATGGTCGTCGCCATCGGCGCCGGCCTCGCCGGACTTTCCGGCACCATCTCGGCCCCGCTGGTGGCGCTGTCCCCGTCGATGGGAGGCAGCATCCTGATCGACAGTTTCGTCGTCGTCGTCACCGGCGGCCTCGGCAGTTTCACCGGCGCCTTCATCGCCGCGATGGTCATCGGCCAGTTGCACAATTTGGGCGTCGTGTTCGTTCCGGCTGCCGCCTCGATGATCCCGCTCGTGCTGATGGTTCTGGTGCTGATCTGGCGGCCGGGTGGCCTGGTCAAGGCCGGCGCATGATCCGGATCGCCGTCTTTCTGATCGCAGGAGCCGCCGGCGCGCTGCTGCCGAACCTGTTCGGCTCGCCACTGCTGCTGACATTGCTGACCCAGGCGGTGATCAGCGCCATCCTGGCCACGGGAGTCGGCTTTCTGGTGCGCCAGAACGGGCTGGTCAGCTTCGGCCATGCCGGATTCTTCGGCCTCGGCGCCTATATCGTCGCCCTGTCCGCGACCAACGCCTGGATGCCCATCGGCGCGACCCTGGTTGTCGCCATCCTGGCGCCGACTGTGCTGGCGCTGCTGCTCGGTGCCGCCATGCTGCGGCTGGGCGGCGTTGCGTTCTCCATGCTGACTCTGGCGGTGGCACAGGCGTTCTACGAACTGGCCCTGCGCTGGCGCAGCCTCGCCAATGGCGACGACGGCATCGCCGCGCAGTTGCCGGATCGCATCCTCGGCCTGGACATCAGCGTTTTCCAGCAGGCCGGCAGCATGTTCGTGGTCTGCTGGATCGTCCTGGTGCTCGTGCTGTTCGGATTGTCCGTGCTGATCGCCAGCCCATTCGGCACGCTGACCCTGGCGATCCGGGAAAATGAGGAGCGGGCAAGGTTTATCGGCTACGGCACGATAGTGCCGCGCGCCGCGATCTACGCCCTGTCGGCGGCCATCGCCGCCCTGGCCGGAGTTCTGTTCGCCCTCTATAACGGCTTCGTTACGCCGAACGTGCTGTATTGGGGCCTGTCCGGGGAGGCCCTGGTGATGGCCGTTGTCGGCGGCACCCGCGCCGTCTGGGGTCCGGCGCTTGGCGCCCTGCTTTTCTTCCTGCTGAAAAACGCCGCGGGCGACCTGACGGACCATTGGCCGGCCATCATCGGCGGCACGCTGATCGTCGTCACCGTCCTGCTGCCGCGCGGCGCCAGCGGCACCATCGCCATGCTGATGCAACGGATGGGAGTGCGCACGGCATGACCTATCCGGCACTCGAGGGCATCGGCCTGACCCGCCGGTTCGGCGGCTTCATCGCACTGGACAGCGTTTCGATCGCGCTGCGACCCGGCGAAATCCGCGGCCTGATCGGGCCGAACGGCGCCGGCAAGTCCACGCTGATGGACGTGCTATCGGGGCGGACGGGGAAATCGGCATCCGGCCGCGTGTCGCTGTTTGGGCACGACATCACCGAGCTGCCGGCGCGGCAGCGGCGGCGCGCCGGGCTGGCGCGGTCATTCCAAAAAACTAACATCTTCCCGGACCTGACCGTCGCCGCGCAGATCGGCCTCGCCTCCCGCGCCGCCGAAACGAACAATGCAGCGGAGGTGATCGACGCGATGGAGCTTTCGGCCCTGGCGGGGCAGCGGGCGGCCGATATCTCCTACGGCGATCAGCGGCGCGTGGATGTCGCGCTGGCGCTGGTGGGCCGCCCGCGCGTTCTGTTGCTGGATGAGCCGGCGGCCGGACTGTCGATGGCGGAATCCCTGAACCTGGCGCTGCTGTTGCGCGATCTGGCGGCGCGCTGGCAGGTCACGGTGCTGATCGTCGAGCACGACATGGAGGTGATCTTTTCGATTTGCAGCCACCTGACGGTGCTGCATCTCGGCCGCATCCTGGCGAGCGGACCGCCAGAGGAGGTGCGGGCGATGCCCGAGGTCATTACCGCCTATCTCGGGAGCAGCGCAGCATGACGTTGTTATCGCTCCGCAACATCGACGCCTATTACGGCCGGGCGCAGATCCTGCACGGCGTGTCGTTGGATGTCGCCGCCGGGGAGAGCGTGGCGATCCTCGGCCGCAACGGCGTCGGTAAGACAACGATTGTCAACGCTTGCCTTGGGGTCGCAACGGTGCGCCAGGGACGGGTCGCCTTCAATGGCCGCGACATCGGCAGGATCCGCCATTTCACCGCCGCCCGCGCCGGGATCGCCGTCGTGCCGCAGGGCCGCCGGATCGTCCCCGGCCTGACGGTCAAGGACAACCTGCTGCTTGGCGGAGCCGTCAATCGCAAGGGTCCCTGGACGCTGCCAACGGTGTTCGAGCTGTTTCCGGTGTTGCGCGAACGGGCGGAGGTCGCGGGGACCGCGCTGTCGGGCGGCCAGCAGCAGATGCTGGCCATTGGCCGGGCGCTGATGGCGAACCCCGATCTGCTGGTGTTGGACGAACCGAGCGAGGGGTTGGCACCGGTGATCGTCGATGGTCTGGCGGAGACGTTGCAGGCGTTGGCCCGAACCGGGACAGCGATCCTGTTGATCGAGCAGAACTTTGGTCTGGTCCATCGCGTGGCGGAACGGTATTATGTCCTGTCCAAGGGATCGATCGTCGAAGCCGGCTGGCTGGCCGGCCTGTCGATGGAGACGCTGAAAAAACATGTAGCCGTCTGATGGGGAAACGACAATGAAGCTGAATCGCAGACATCTTCTGGCTGGGGCTACCCTGATCACTGCCGCGCGGCCCGGCCTGAGCCGCGCCGCCAAAGAACCGATCCGTATCGGCGTTCCAACCGCGCTGACCGGGCCGTATGGCGATTTGGGCAATCAGGTTAAGCGCGCTACGGATTTTGCAGCCGAGGCTGCCAATGCGGCCGGCGGCATCGATGGCCGCCAGGTCGAGGTGCGCTACCTGGATACCGAAGGCCGCGCCGATCTGGCGCGGGAGCAGGGCGAGAAGCTGGCGCTGTCGGGGTATAATCTGTTGATGTCGACAATCGCCTCGGGTGAGGGCCTGGCGATCGGCCCGCAGCTTCTGCGTTGGAACGCGATCTATATTTCCACCATCAACAAGGCGGACGATATCACCGGCAAGGCCTGCAATCGACGGATGTTCCGGGTGAACCATCCGGATTCGTCGGATGTCGCGGTGGTGCAGCCCTGGCTGAAGCAGCAGAAGCAGCGGACATGGGCGATCCAGGCTGGCGATACCGCGTGGGGCCATAACTCGGGCATGAGCTTCTCCAGGGCCGCGCAGGAAGATGGCCGCAGCGTCGAGGCGGAGCAATACTCGCCGTTCGGAACGAACGACTATGCGCCGTATATTCAGAAGATCGTGGATTCCGGCGCGGAGGGATTGTGGGTCGCGCTTGCCGGCCGCGATGCCATTACGTTCGCGCAGCAGGCGCGGCAGTTCGGATTGCTCGACAAGGTGTTCACCGCCGGCGTCAGTTTCATTGCCGACAATCAGGTGAAGACGCTGGGCGATGCGGCGAAGGGTATCGTCGGGATCATCAATTACAGCTCGACCTTGGACACGCCGGGGAACCAGGCGTTCGTCGCCGCCTGGCAGAAGAAATATCCCGGCACCACGCCGACGAATTTCGAGGCGGAAGCGTATGTCGGGACGGAGGTTCTGTTCCAGGCGGTCAAAAAGGCCGGCAGCGTCCAGCCGGCCGATGTCGGCAGGGCGATGGAGGGGACAACGTTCGCAACGATCTTCGGTGGGGCGTTGTTACGTAAGGAAGACCATCAACTGATGACGCCGAATTACTTTGGTTATGTCGGCATTGTTGATGGGGTAGCAAAGCCGATCATTAATATGACGGTGGCGGCTGATGTTGCGTTTCCGCCACCGAATGGAAGCTGCAAGCTGGCGGGGTAGGACGCTGCTGCTGCAACGTCCTGCCGGGCCTGAGCGGCGGCGTTAGCCCACCATCGTCAACCCGCCGCTGACGCTGAGCACCTGCGCCGTTATGTAGTCTGACCGTGTGCTCGCGAAGAACAGGATCGCGTCCGCCAGTTCCTGCGGCTTGGCGATGCGGCGGAACGGAATCGCCTTCTCCAGCGCGATCTGCAGCTTTTCCGGTTGGGCGTGGAACAGCGGCGTGTCGGTCGGACCGGGGCAGACGCAGTTGACGGTGATAGTGTATCGCGCGGTTTCCCGAGCCAGCGACTTGGTAAACGCAATCATGCCGCCCTTCGCGCCGGCATAGACCGTTTCGCCCAGGCTACCGACGCGCCCGGCATCGCTGGCGACATTGACGATCTTGCCGTAGCCGTTTGCCGCCATCGCCGGCAGCAGTTTCTGCGTCAGGCCGATGGGTCCGCGCAGGTTGATGGCAAGCACGCGATCGATGAACTCGGGGGTGTTTTCCACGAACGGCTGGATCTGGTCCCACCCGGCCGCGTTGACCAGAATGTCCACCCGCCCGTATTTTTCCAGCGCGATGGCGGCGCAGGCATCGACCGAGCCGATATCGGCAAGATCGAGCGGAATATATTCGATCTTCAGTCCGGCATTCTCGGCTTCCGCTTCCGCCGCCGCGCCGCCCTTGGCGTTCACATCCGCAACGAGCACGGTCGCGCCCTGCCGCGCGAATTCCAACGCCGTTGCTTTGCCGATACCGGAGACGCCGCCTGTTATCAGGGCTGTCCTGCCGTCGAGTCTCATGCTTCTCTCCCGTTATGATGCCAGTGCCCGGCTGATCACCAGGCGCTGGATATCGTTGGTACCTTCGTAAATGCGGGTGACGCGGGCGGCGCGATACAGGCGCTCGACCACCGAATCCTGGATATAGCCCGCGCCGCCGAACGTCTGGATCGCATCGGAACAGACGCGTTCCGCCATGTCGGAGGCGAACAGTTTCGCCATTGATGCCTCTTTCAGACATGGCCTTCCGAGGCTGCGCAACTCTGCCGCGTGCAGCACCATCAGCCGCGCCGCCAGCAACTGCGTCGCCATTTCCGCCAGCCGGTGCGACACTGCCTGATGTTCGTAAATGATCGTGCCGAAACTCTTGCGCTCCTGCGCGTAGGCAAGCCCCAGTTCGAATGCCGCGCGGGCAATGCCGACGGCCTGCGCCGCGATGCCGATGCGGCCGCCTTCGAGGTTGGAAAGGGCGATTTTGTAACCTTGCCCTTCCGCACCGAGCCGGTTCGAGATCGGCACTTCCACGTCTTCCAGCAGGATCTCGCAGGTATCCGATGCGTTCTGGCCCATCTTTTTCTCGACCCGGCCGACGCGATAGCCCGGAGTTTTCGTTTCGACGATGAAGGCGGTGATGCCGCGCTTGCCTTTGCCTGGGTCGGTGCTGGCGAAAACCAGGCAAACATCGGCGTTCTTGCCGGTCGTGATATAGTGCTTGGTGCCCTTCAGCACATAGACATCGCCGCGCCTCGTCGCGCGGGTCTTCAACGCCGCCGCATCCGACCCGCCCGTCGGCTCGGTCAACGCAAAGGCGCTAAGGCATTCGCCGCGCGCCATCGGCCGCAAATACCGTTCCTTCTGCTCGTCCGTGCCAAACGCAACGACCGGGCCGCAGCCGACGGAATTATGCCCGCTCATGACGCAGGCGGTGGCCGCATCGCCGGCGGCGATCTCCTCCATCGCCAGCGCATACGAAACATAATCGGTTCCGGCCCCGTCCCAATCGGCCGGAACGGTCATCCCGAGAAAACCCAGCTTGCCCATTTCCCGCAGGGCTTCGCGGGGGAAAGTGGCGGTGCGTTCCCACTCCGCCGCGAACGGCGCCAGATGCCGCTGCGCAAATTCGCGCGCGGTATCGCGGATCATCTCTTGTTCTTCGGTGAGGATCATCGGTATGGTTACGCCGCAACTGAATGAGTGATCGGTCAGTTAGGCATGTTCATCCCGCAACGGCGCCGAAGTCAAGCGCCGCCGACGGGCAACCGGGCACCACGACAGGAGGAGAAACCGCATGGCTGAACCGCATCAGTACACCGACCTGCTCTACGAAGAGCGCGACGGGACCGCCACCATCACCATCAACCGCCCGGAAAAATACAACGCCTTCCGCGGCACCACCTGTGATGAGCTGCTGCATGCGTTCAACCGCGCCGGCTGGAACAAGTCCATCGGCGTCATCGTCCTGACCGGAGCTGGCACCAAGGCGTTCTGCACCGGCGGAGACCAGTCGGCGCACGAGGGCAGCTATGACGGCAAGGGCACCATCGGTCTGCCGGTGGAGGCGCTGCACAGCATCATCCGCGCCGTGCCGCAGCCGGTCATCGCCAAGGTCCGCGGCTTTGCCATCGGCGGCGGCAACGTTCTGGCGACGCTATGCGACCTGACCATCGCCGGCGAAAGCGCCCAATTCGGTCAGGTCGGTCCCAAAATGGGTTCGGTCGATCCGGGTTTTGGCACCGCCTATCTGTCCCGTATCGTCGGCGAGAAGAAAGCGCGGGAGATTTGGTATCTCTGCCGCCGCTACACTGCGCATGAAGCCGCGGCGATGGGTTTGGTCAACAAGGTGGTGCCGGACGATCTGCTCGACGCGGAAGTCGAAGCCTGGTGCAGGGAACTCGTCGAACGCAGCCCGACGGCGATCGCCATCGCCAAGCGCTCGTTCAATGCCGATTCGGAAAATATCGCCGGCATCGGCGCGCTGGGACTACAGGCGCTGAAGCTGTATTACGACAGCGATGAATCGAAGGAAGGCGTCGCCTCGTTCCTGGAGAAACGCAAGCCGGAGTTCCGCAAATATTACAAATAGACTTTTGACGTAGATCAACGCCCTGACGGCGACCCGCGACCACGGTGCGCGCGTCAGGAGACGGTTATGGCTGAAGAAAGCGCGGTCGCAGGCTCGCAGTTGGAACATAGCCACGAGCGGGACGAGATTCGCGCGCGCCTCGCCGAGGATGCGCGGGCGAACTATCTGCGCGACTGGATCTACGGCGGGATCGACGGTACAATCACCACCTTCGCCATCGTTGCGGGGGTGGTGGGCGCGGATATGCCCGGCAGCGTCGTGTTGGTGCTTGGTCTGGCGAACCTGATCGCCGACGGATTCGCCATGGGTGCCGGCAACTACAGCGCCACCAAGGCCGAAGTGGACGATTACCAGCGCCTGCTGACGATCGAGCGGAAGCACATCGCCGTGGACCCGAACGGCGAGCGCGAGGAAATTCGTCAGATATTCGCCCGCAAAGGTTTCTCCGGCGACGAACTGGAACGGATCGTCGAGGTTATCACCGCGGATGAAGACCGTTGGGCCAAAACGATGGCGGTCGAGGAATACGGCTTGTCGCCGGCGACAAAATCGCCGGTTCGCGCCGCGCTGAGCACCGCCGCCGCATTCGTGCTGTGCGGGCTGGTGCCCTTGGTGAGCTATCTGTTGGCCTACAGCTTCGGTTTGTCGGTGGCTGCGACCGGTCTTGTGTTCTTTGCCATCGGTGCTGCAAAGAGCAAATGGTCCCTGTCCAACTGGTCCCACTCCGGCCTCGAAACACTGGTGATCGGCATGAGCGCAGCGGGCCTGTCCTTCGTCATCGGCTATGCGCTGAAGGCTTTGGTGCACGTCTCGCTCTGACACGTTAACCCCACAATCCGATTGCACCTCCCTGCTTCGCGGATATCTGGATTTCTATCGGCGATGGGTGCAGTATCAGCCAAACGAACGTTCGTTCGGCTGAGCACAAAGGAGCCGGGATACCGGCCTGATCGACAGGGGGGCTTGAATCATGGAAACACACCCTATTCTTTCGGAATCCCGGCGGCAGGCGATGAAGGCGTCCGGCCTGTGGCCCGACCGCACACTGCTTGACGATTTCGATCGCTGGGTCGCGACATCACCCGACCGCATCGCGATCATCGACCACAACAGCATGACGGGTGCATCCACATCGCTGACCTATGCGTCCCTCTCGCAAAAGGTCGATCGGATCGCCGCCGGTCTGGCACGGTTGGGCGTCGGACGCAACGACGTGGTGTCGATGCAGTTGCCAAACTGGTGGCAATTCGCCGCGTTGCATCTGGCTGCGTTGCGGCTGGGTGCGATCACCAACCCGGTCATGCCGATCTTCCGCGAGCGGGAGATGGCGTTCATGCTGCGGCTTGCAGAAACGAAGGTGCTGGTGATCCCGAGGGAGTATCGCGGCTTTCAGTATGAACCGATGGCGGATGCCATCCGCGCAAGCCTGCCGGCGCTGGAACATGTCCTGGTCATCGGCGGTGGGGACCGGAGCGCGTTCGAACCACTGCTGGACGCCGGCGAGCCGTTTGCCGCGAATCGTCCGGGGCCGGACGATGTCATTGAAATCCTGTACACATCCGGGACAACTGGTGAACCGAAGGGTGTAATGCATACCTCCAACACGCTGTTTTCCAACGTCTTACCTTATGCAGCACGGTTGCAGCTGGACCGGAACGACACCGTGTTGATGGCGTCGCCGCTGGCTCACCAGACCGGATTTATGTACGGCATCGTAATGCCCATCGCGCTGGGCGCCAAAGTGGTGTTCCAGGACATATGGAACGCGGCCAAGGCAGCCGATCTGATAGCGGGGGAGCGGGTAACCTTTACCATGGCGGCAACGCCGTTTCTGTCGGATCTGACCGATGAAGCGGCACGGCGGCCCGAAACGGTGGCGAGCCTGCGAACGTTTCTCTCCGCCGGGGCGCCGATCCCGCGGGCTTTGGTGCGGCGGGCGGCGGAACATCTGGGCGCGAACATAATTTCTGCCTGGGGCATGACCGAAAATGGCGCAGTGACCACCACTCGCATCGGCGACCCGCCCGACAAAACGTTCGAAACCGACGGTTACCCGATGGAGGGGATGGAAATTCGTGTCGTAGACGAACAGGGCGCCCCGCTGACGGCCAGCGCCGAAGGTCGCCTGCAAACCCGGGGTCCGAGCAACTTCGTCGGCTATCTGAAGCATCCGGAATGGTACGCCACCGATGCGGACGGATGGTTCGAAACCGGCGACCTCGCGCGAATCGATGCCGACGGCTACGTGCGCATCACCGGGCGCACCAAGGATGTCATTATCCGCGGCGGCGAAAATGTCCCGGTGGTGGAGATCGAGGGGCTGATCTATCAGCATCCGGCGATCCAGGAAGTCGCGCTGGTCGCCATGCCCGATCCCAGGCTCGGAGAACGAGCCTGCGCCTTCGCCGTGTTGCGAGAGGACGCCACGCTGACCTTCCCGGAATTGATTGATTTTCTGGAACAACGCCGCCTGACCAGAAATTACCTGCCGGAGCGGCTGGAGGTGGTCGAGGCCATGCCAAAAACACCAAGCGGCAAAATCCAGAAGGTCGTGCTGCGCGGAATCGCCAAAACCTTCACGGCGGCGGAGAGCTAGACATGTTTCATTTGCAAGTTGCCGATGGCGTCTCCACGCTTCTGCTGGAGCACGCTCCGGTGAACGCCATGAGCGATGCCTGGGTGAAGGAGTTCCATTCGCTGCTGGACCGGCTGGATGAACGGAACGACTGGTCCGTGCTGCATATCCGCAGCACACTGAAGGTCTTCGCCGCCGGAGCCGACTTAAAAGAAATGCGCGAACGCTTTTTTGCCGCTGACGGTCTCGATCGGCAAATCTCCGCCGTGCGCGGGTATCAGAGGTTATTTAGCCGTATCGAGGCCTTGCCCGGGGTTACCCTTGCCGAAATCAACGGCGCGGCGCTCGGCGGCGGGTTCGAACTGGCTCTGGCCTGCGATCTGCGCATCGCCGCGCTGGAGGCGAAGATGGGATTGCCGGAACTGCGGCTTGGCTTGCTGCCAGGTGCGGGCGGTACGCAGCGCATGACCAGGCTCGTCGGACGACCGGCGGCGCTGCGATTGATTTTGGGCGCGGAGCAGGTCGATGGCGCCGAAGCCTTGCGCCAGGGGCTTGTGCAATGGAGCGTTCCGGCAGCTGAGCTTGCAATGAAAGCCGCCGACATTGCGAGGCGATATGCCGCGCTTCCGGCCCATGCGGCGAAAGCCGCCAAGGCATGCATCACGGCCGCAACCGCACCGGGGATCAATGGTTTCGAAGAAGAAGTGCAGCAGACCCGCTTCCTGCTGACGTCCGACAAGACGCGGGAGCTGGTCGGTGCTTTCCTCACCGGCACCAATCGATAAGGAGAATGCCCTGACCCGATCGATACCTGCCGCCGGGAAGTCGGCGATCAAGACGACCGTTGAAGATTCGGCTCTGGTCGAACGGCGCCGTGCCCAATTGACCCGAGCGGCGATCGCCTGCTTCAGCGAGCGCGGCTATCACCCGACAACGATCCGGGACGTCGCCGAGCGCGCCGATGTCAGCATCGGCCTGATCTACCAGTACGTCGGCGACAAGGAAGACTTGCTGTTCATGGCGTTGCAGGAGGTGCTGGACACCTACAAACGCCAGATCCCGTTGGCGTTGGACGGAATCGCCGATCCATTGCAACGTTTCTGTGTTGCGGTACAGGCTTATTCGCGGGTAAACGGCTCCACCGTCGATGCCACCGTTCTCGCCTACCGCGAAACCAAATCACTCCGAAAAGATCGGCGGAACACCATCATGCAGATGGAACGCGACACTAATGAGCTGATCGCCGTCTGCGTGCGCGACTGCATCGATGCCGGGCTGTTCGAAGCGATCGATGTGGATATGTTCGTCTATCAAATCGTCATGTTCTGCCATGCCTGGGCATTGAAGGCATGGCACTTCGCCAAGACAATGGACGTGGATACCTATGTGGAGCGCGGCCTGAGCCTGATGCTCCGCGGGGTACTGACACGCAACGGGACGAAACGGATGGCCAGGCTTGAAGCCGCGGGGAGGAGATCGGGGTGACCGAAATAGACGGCTACGAAGTGCTCGGCCTCGGCATCTATTTCGAGGACCTGCCGGTTGGACGAAAATTCCGCACCATTGGCCGGACGCTGACCGAAGCGGATCTGGTGAACTTCATCGGCTGCACCGGCATGACGGAGGTACTGTTTTCGAACACTGAGTTCCTGCACACGGAAAGCGACATCAAGCAGCGGGTCGTTCCGGCCGCGATGGTCTATGCCTTCGCCGAGGGACTGCTGGTGCACGCGACGATGCAGCACACCGGCTTTGCCTTCCTGCATATGGAACTGAACGTCACCGCCCCGACTTTTGCCGGCGATACGATCCATGTGGAATGCGAGGTAGTGGAAAGCCGCCGCAGCGAAAGCCGCCCGAACCGCGGTCTGGTACGCACCTTCAACCGCGTCAGGAAACAGGATGGCACGGTAGTGCTGACCTATAATCCGTTGCGGATGGTGAAGGCTCGCGGCACGCCCGAAGCCTAAAGCGCCAGATCACTCAAATCCGGTCCCAAGGGCACGATGCCGTTCGGGTTCAGCGCCTTGATCGAGTAATAGCCCCGCTTGATGTGGTCGATGGAAACAGTCTCCCGGATACCGGGAACGGCCAGCATCCTGGACAGATACGCTGACAGGTTCTTGTAGTCCGCCAGCCGCCGCAGATTGCACTTGAACAATCCATGATAAGCGGCATCGAAACGGATTAACGTGACGAAAAGTCGCACATCCGCTTCAGTCAGAGCGTCACCGAACAGAAAGGAACCCGCCGCCAGGCGTGGTTCGAGCTCGTCCAGCATGCCGAAAACATCGCCAAAGGCTTCCTCATAAGCCTGCTGCGTCGTCGCAAACCCGGCGCGATACACCCCGTTGTTCAAGCGCTGGTAAATACGTTCGTTGATCTCATCGATTTCGGCCTGGAGATGCCGCGGATAGAGATCGATCGTCGATTCGGCAAGCGAGCCAAATCCGGAATTGAACATGCGCAGGATATCGGCCGATTCGTTATTGACGATGGTCTTGCGATGTTTGTCCCAGAGCACCGGCACGGTCGCGCGGCCTGTATAACCGGGTGCCGCGCGGGTATAGATCTCGTGCAAATAGGCCGCACCGTTCCATTCGTCTGGGAAGCGCCATCCCTGGTCGGTGACCGTCGGCTCCAGCACAGAAACCGAAATGAACGACAGACCTTTCAGAGCGCGGGCAATTAATGTCCGCGACGCCCAAGGGCAAATGAGCGCCACAAACAGATGATACCGGTCACGCTCGGCGCGGAAACCACCTTCACCGGTCGGTCCCGGCGCGCCGTCCGGTGTGATCCAGTTGCGGAAGCCGGACGTTTGGCGGACAAACCCGCCCTTGGCGTCGGTTGACTGAACCGGATGCCAGTCCCCGCTCCATCGTCCGTTCACAAGCATCCCGATTACCCTGCGACCGAAAGGGTGATCGACGTCCCCCAAGGATCGCGGACAGTAATCCCCAACGGCGGAGCTATACGCGACCGGATCGCATCCAAAACCGCTGCTCCGGCGGCAATGACTTCGATATCCGCAAGCCCGGTCACCGGATCAGGCCGCTTCGGCGCGCCGCTGCTGTTCCAGATGTTTGTTGCGATATGATGGTGATAGCCGCCGGAGGCAAAGAAGCTTGCACCCGGCAGCCGGCACGTGATGCCGAAGCCGAGCACGCCGGCATAAAATGCGTCCGCGGCCGAAAGATCGCCGACTTGCAGGTTCAGATGCCCGACGACCGTGCCCTCGGGCAGTCCGCGCCATTCCCGCCCGGACGCGCTTTCGAGAAGACTTTCGATATTCAGCCATTCGATTGTCATCTCGACCGTTCCATCATCCCATTTCCAATCGGAACTCGGCCGATCGGCGCACAGTTCGATGCCGTTGCCTTCGGGATCGACGAAGTAGACCGATTCGCTGACCGCATGATCCGACGTTCGGACATTCAGTCGCCGGCTCAGCGCATGCTTATAAAAGCATCCAAGATCGGATCGCGAGGGCAGCAGGAACGCGACGTGATAAAGCCCGGCGTCCCGGGGCGACCGCAAACGCGCCTGACTGTCCTGACGGAGTTCAAGCAGCACCCTCGATCCGGTGCCGAGTCGAACCGACGCCGCATCGGAGGACAGCAGGCGAAAGCCAACCACGTCCTGGTAAAACCGGCTGACGCGGTCAAGATCGCGAACCGTCAGCGCAACTCTGCCGATGCTCAGTGGGCGATTCATGACCGCGTTCATTGCCGTATCCTCCGGCTCAGGCGGTTGCCAGGCGATGACGCGCCGCGCCCGGGGTCGGCACCAGCGCCCAGGCGCCATCGCCGATTAACGTAACCGAAACGAGTCCGGCGATCCAAAGGGCGAGGAATTCCCAGCCGCCATGCGGGTTGGTGAAGAAGAACCCGGCCGGACCATGCACCGTGGCGATGGCGCCGGCGAGGATCGGGATCAGGGCAACGGCGGCGGCGCGCGGCCAGATGCCGAGGATCAGCGCCACGGCACCGATGATCTCCCAGGCAATGGTGACGTAACCAAGTGCCGGCGGCAGCCCGAGCGAGCCGAAGAAGGCCGCCGTTCCGGCCGGCGTAAAGACGAAAATCTTCAGGCCGGCATGGGCCAGAAACAAGACTCCCAGGCTAAGGCGCAGAAGAAACGCAGCATACGGCGCAGTGCGAGTGTCGACAGGCATTTGGGAACTCCTTCAAATTCAACTGGCGGACATCCTTCACGAATTCCCAAATGAAAGATATCCGGGTAAATCCGCAGTCTCTGCTTCCAAACTGGAATCAATCCCGCCAACCTTTGTCCCAAGGCGGCTCGCCGCGATAGCGCGCTGCCAGGAAGTCGACCAGCACGCGGACCTTCAACGCCAAATGCCGCCCCGGCGGATAGACGACATAAAGCCCGAACGACCGGTCTTCGAATGCCTGAAGCACCGGCTTGACGGTTCCGGCTCGGAAATAAGGTCCTGCCATGAAGCTCGGCACGCGGGCGATGCCAAGCCCGGCAGCGGCCGCCGCGAGACAGGCCTCCGCGTTGGAAAATCGCAGCCGACCCTTGACCGGAACCGCGATCGTTGACGCACCGTCGGCGCTGCGAAACCGCCACGTAAACGCCTCACGGAAATTCGTGTCGATGATGCATTCCCGTTTTGTCAGCGCCGCGGGGTCTTCCGGGGCACCCAGGCGATCGAGATAAGCAGGCGCGGCGACAGTCACCACCCGCATATCGCAGAGCTTGCGCGCGATCAGGCTGCTGTCGCTTGGGTTGCCGATGCGCACCGCGACATCGAACCCCTCGTCGATCAAATTCACCAGCCGATCGGCGAAACTGACGTCAAGCTGGATATCGGGATAAGCCCGGGCGAACTCGATCAGATCGCCGGTCATCTGCATCGTTCCGAACGATACCGGCAAGGACAGCCGCAGCCGCCCCGATGCCGCGGCCGATGCATTCCGGACCGAGGCGTCAAGGGCGTCGAAATCCTCCAGCAGTGCCTTGACGCGCTCGAAATACGCCTGGCCGACCTCGGTCGCCGACAGCGCCCGCGTCGTCCGATTCAACAGTTGCACCCCCAGATCGGCTTCCAACTTCGAAACAAGTTTGGATGCCTGCCCGGAACTTGTGCCCAGAGCCAGGGCAGCTTTGGAAAAGCTGCCCGACTCCAGCACCGCAACGAACATCCGGTCGCAATCGAGACGTTCCATCAGGCGGTAAGCGTCAGCCCTCCGGCTCCAGCACCAGCAGCCCCGACGCGGTGTTCGAGATCGGAATGTGGTAGTTCACGTGCACCTGCCGCGCCTTCTCCGGCAGCGTGCCGCGCGCCACCAGCCAGTTCAGCAACTCGACGCCCTGCGTGCCCGCCAATTCAACCAGTTCGAGGGTCGAGTATTGCGTTGCCCAGGCAGGGTTCGCCGTCAGGCTGTCGATGAACTTCAGGTCGAAGTCCTTGTTGATGAACCCGGCCCGTTCCCCGTCCAACTGGTGAGACAAGCCGCCGGTGCCCAGCACGACGACCCGCTCATCGCCCGGCCACGACGCGACGGCCCGGCCGATGGCCTGACCGAGCTTATAGCAGCGGGCGGCCGAGGGCAGCGGAGCCTGCACGGTGTTGACCACCACCGGAATAACCCGCACCGGCCAGTTCTGCTCCGGCCACAACAGCGCCATCGGCAGGGTCAGCGCATGATCGACCACCATCTCCTGGCAGGTCACCAGGTCAAAATCCTCGCCGACAAGCGACTCGATCAGGTGCCACGACAGCGCCTGGTCGCCCTGGAACGGCGGCAGCACCGGGATTCCCCAGCCCTCATCGGCGTTGCTGTACTCCGCCGCCGCCCCGACGGCGAAGGTCGGCATCTTGTCAAGGAAGAAATTCAGCCCGTGGTCGTTATAGGCGACGATCACCACGTCCGGCCGCACCGTGGCGAGCCAGTCGCGCACCGGCGGGAAACCGTCGAAAAACGGCTTCCAATACGGATCGTTCTGCAAGCCCTTGTGGATCGCGCCGCCGATGGCCGGGATATGCGACGTGCTGACGGTGCCGACGATCTTCGCCATGGCTTATTCTCCCCTCGCGGCCAGAAGCTTGGCCTTGAACTCGTCTTTGGTCAGGCCGGTCTGCTGCGCGCCGATATCCTGCATGTCCAGCCGGAAGATCCCGGCGAACTTGGCGAGGTAGTAGGCATTGCCGCCAGCAGCGATAAGCTGCAGCACATTGCGGTTGCGGATGGCCTCGCGCTGTTCCGCGTTCAGGCCGTAGCGTTCGCAGTAGCTGTCCTCGTTAGCGAGAAACGCCGCGCGGTTGGCGGCCTCGTTGAACGAGTAGCACATCTTGTTCAGCGCGTAGCCCTTGCGCGCCTGCTCGCCGTCGAAGATCGTCGTTCCGGGCACCGGTTGGTGCGGCTTGATGGTTGACATGACGTTTTCCCTTCCTCACGCGCCTCATCCTGCCGAAGCAATGGACGCATAACCAGAGGGACTGCGCCTATAGCAGTTATGACGATTTCGGCATGGATTGCGCCCGCGAGCCATACTGGAAATCGAATGAGGTCGTCCGCTTCCGCCGGTGGCGGCGCAGCGACATGGCTGCGATTGCAAACCGTTGTGAGGCAAATAGGGCAAACTTTAGTGCAGCCGGTCGCATTTAGTTCTGCTATAATTCCGTACGGGGTTCAGCCCGAGTGCCTCTGCTCGGGAATGGCAAACCTCCCGAAGGACAATGACATGACCAATCCGACTCGTCTGCTTGTAGCGTCTTGCTTCGCCGTCGCCCTGGCAGCGCCGGCCTTTGCCGCCGAAACCAAACCGGTTGCTCCCGTCCCCGCCGCCCATCATGCGAAGGCAACCAAAGCTAAGGCCGTGGCCCCGAAGGCGGACAGCGACAGCCTGAATTCGCAGAGCCTCCAGGCGGCGAAGGCGGGCCAGAACTTCGCACCTGCCGCCTCGAAGTAGAGCGCTAGCGGCAGCTCCCTGACGGAGCGGCATGTTCCCGGTGTCGCCGGGAACATGTGCCCGCTCGCGTGCCTCCGGCGCTGGCGGATCGCGAGCTTGCTGTCGGGCCGTCCGTGGCGGGGGCCGTTCTCTCCCGCCGGGACCTGCACCCGACAAGGCGAACGTCACATCACTATACTGCAACAAACTGAAACAAAAATCCCGCGCCTCAGCTGCGGAACTCAGGCGGCACGCCCGGTCAGTGCCCCGGCCGCAATGCACCCTGCATAACAGACGACCGTGCAATCAACGCCTCTTGCACGCGGATCAGCAGGGCGGAATGGTCGGTCGCAGACACGTTGTCGCTGCGCATGACCAGATGCACCAGCGGATCCGTCAGCAAAGCGTCCAATGTCAGTGTGCAACCTGTCGTCTCGCACATCATCTGTCACCGTTCCCGTTAAGGCCGAAAGCATTGTAGCTGCCTTCGACCAGGACTTTGGAAATGAATTGTGTCCTAAAGTTGCCCTTATCCGGGAATTTTTCGTGTTCCAAGGAACATTATCGCGCGTGGACGGATGATCTGCGACTTCCGCGCCCGCCTACGGCCGGGTGGGCCGGCATGTGATCGATATCAGAACAGCCTCGCCGCCGCCGCCTGCACCCGCGCCTCCCGCTCCGCCCGGACGGCCGCCATGCGAGACCGCGCGGACGCCACCAATTCCGGCCGTGCCGTTTCGGGATGTCCGGCATCGAATGGCGGGGCAGGGGCATACTCGATGCCGAGCTGAATAACTTCCGCCGCATCCCGGCCGGCAAGTTCCGCGACCATGGTCAGTGCGAAGTCGATCCCGGCGGTGACGCCGCCGCCGCTGAAGAATTTGCCATCCCGCACGACGCGACCCCGCGTCGGGATCGCCCCGAGCGGCACGAGCAGGTCGGTCCAAGCCCAATGGGTGGTCGCTTTTTTGCCGCGCAGCAGGCCGGCGGCGCCCAACACCAGCGCCCCGGTGCAGATTGAACCGACGAAACGCGCTTGCCCGGCCCGGGTGCGGAGGAAGGACAGCACCTCCGGATCGTCCATCAGGTCCACCACGCCGGGACCGCCAGGTACGCAGATCACATCAAGCTGCGGACACTCCCCCAGCGTCGTGTCCGGCAGCAGCCGCAGTCCGCCTTGCGTCTGGATCGGCTCGAGTGTCTTCCACAAGACCCGAACATCGGCGTCGGGGAGGCTGGCAAAAACCTGCAATGGCCCGGTCAGATCCAATTGGGTCATTGCTGGAAAGGCCAGAAGGCCAATACGGAGCGCCGCCATCGTATTTCCCCCGGGTTCGGATCGATGAAGCTGCCATCGCACAAACCGGGGGAAAAACCAACGCCGGGGGCGGGAACCCGCAGGGCAATCGGGTGAATGAGCACGTGACAAGCCGCTAAAGTGCTGAATCTATGCCGATCCTCGATTCGCTGAGCGGGGAACGGCAATGGACGGCGCGACAACGGACTGCGGTGCATTCGACGAAACGGTCGTCTTTTTG
>NZ_CAIWTY010000031.1 GCF_903915725.1 uncultured Rhodopila sp. | reverse complement strand
CGAGCGTCCTTCTCTCCCCGTCATGGCCCGGCTTGTCCGGGCCACCTATACCAGCAGCCCGCCGCGATAGGTGGCCCGGACAAGCCGGGCCATGACGGACCAAAGTCAGCCACCCGATTCGCTTATTCTTGGGCGCCCCCTAAGCCGGATCAGATGGCCGTGTCGGCTTTCAGCGGCGGGCCGAGGAACTCGACATGCCAGCGCTCACCGAAGCGATTGAGTGCTGCCTGATCCAGCTTGCCATCGTGCATCACCTCGCCCAGGCCCTGGAAGAAAGCCGTCGCATCCAGCCCGGGAAGGATCTGGATGAACTGGCGGGCCGGTTTGCCGGTGATATTGACGAAGGTATGGGCCACCCCACCGGGGGCGGTGACGACATCACCCTGGTTCGCAACGAACCGGCTGCCGTTGACTTCGAACAGGTAGCGGCCTTCCAGCACGTAGAAGACCTCCGTCTCGCGATGCCGGTGCAGCGGCGGTCCGAATCCGGGTTGGTTGATTGTTTCGATCGATGTGAGAACGCCGCCGGTGGTGTCGGGCGGGACGCGCACGAACAACGTCAGGCCAGTCGCCGGAACCGGGATTGGCGTTTCCGATGGGTGGAGTGCAGGACGGTGAACGGCATTGGCGGACTCCTTTGTTTACGCAGCGATGTTTGCAGCAGACGGTGGCGTCAGGCCTCCGATATCGGCCGGATAGCCGAACGCTTCGACCTGCCGCCGCTTGGCGGCGAAATAGGACTGGATCCATTCGAACCGATCACCGCCTTTCGGCAAGCCGACAGTTTCGGCGATCGCAGTCAGGCTGATTGTCCGGCCCGCCGCGCCCCAATTGCCTTCCGTCACCTCATCGATGACGACGAGAATGCTGCCGCCGGCGTTCGGCGCTTCGTGACCTCCTGCGACAGCAACGATCGCAGCATTGACCTTGGCGTGCACTTCACTTTTGTATTGGGCGTTCATGTAGCCTTCGGGGATGGCGACATGAACCAGGAAGCGTCCCGGAGGATGGACAAACTGCTCGTCGCGCCGCCCGCCGATGAACCAGTCGCCGGATTTTATCGGCGTGAACAGGACCCAGGCAAAGGCGCGGCCACCGGTTGTGTCGGCTCCGCCCTCCATGGCGATCAGAACATCGGTCAGGCGCTGCGCGAGCTGCTCTTTCGTCGCGGTGTCGAGCGCGTCCTCGACATGATAAACCTGCATGATCGGCATTTTATTGCTCTCCTTGCGGAATGGGATCACATGATCGTTTCGACCAATAAAACATCAGTGTCGCCGCGTCCGGTTTCGTAGACGATCTCCTCGGCGCCCCAGATGCCCGTGCTGTCGCGCCGCTTCAGAGTGACGCCCTCGCAGTGCAGCGTGCCATCGATGGCGAAGGCATAGACGCCATGCCCCGCCGAGCGTGGCCGGTAGCGGAACGTGCCCGGCCCATCCGCCACGAGCCGCGAGACCCGGGCGTCCTGCGATATCTTGACCGGTCCGGCATCATTGCCGATCAGCGGGGTGATCCGGTTCGTCCCTGCCGCGGCATCGAAATGGCCACGCGTGTAGGATGGCGGCAAGTAAAGCTGATCCGGCAGCAGCCACAGATAGATCGCGCGCATCGGTTCCGCAGACCGATTGAGTTCTTCGTGCAGTCCACCGGAACCCGCCGAAAATGCATAATAATCGCCCGGGCCCAGCTCCTCGAGGCCGCCCAGGGTGTTGATATGCGTAAGCCTGCCCTCCAGCACGAAGGCGCAAATAATGAAATTGTGGTGCGGATGCATGCTGTAGCTGCATCCCGGATGATAGAAGGCTTCGTCGCCGAACACCCGAATGCGGCCGAACCCCTTCCGTCCGTCCTGATACTCGCCGAAGTTGAAGCTGGAGAAGCGTGTAATAAAGGCGTCGGGATGGCCGCCGACATAGGACGCCGTGGCGCCGGTGGACAGGATCTTGTTGTAGCCGCGCTCATCGGCGTGCAGCACGAATGAATTCCGCATGGTGGTCTCCTGTTGCGCTGGTGTTGGTCAGGCCGCGCGGGGTTGCCCCTCGGCGTACGGGATCTCGATCATTTCGAACCGGGCTTTCGGCGTGCCGCAATCCGGGCAGACCCAGTCGTCGGCAATGTCCCGCCAGCGCGTGCCGGGCGGCAGCCCGTGTTCCGGCAGTCCAAGGGCTTCATCGTAGGAGAAGCCGCATCCGAGGCAGATCCAGCGTTTCAGTGTGTCGTCGGTCATCGCAACCTCCAGTCCGGTGGTGGGTTAAGTCGTCACGCTTTACAGTAGCGCGTTACTACGACGCGTGACACAGCGGCGCAAGCGGCTTATGCTGTCACCCTCGATAACGTGATCTCTCGAAAGGAGGCCCGCTTGGACGCATCACGGACCGCGGAGTCGGTCACCAGCCTGCGCGATCGGGTGCTGCGGCGCGTGCGGGCCGACATTGTGTCCGGCAACGCCGGCCCCGGCACGATGTATTCCGTGCCCGCCTTGGCCGAGGAGATCGGCATTTCCACCACGCCCGTCCGCGAGGCGCTGCTTGAGCTAAGCCATCACGGGCTGCTCACCCCGGTGCGCAACCGGGGTTTCCGAGTGGAGGCAACCACCCTGGACGATCTGAAGAACGGGTTTGCCCTGCGCGAACTGCTGGAGCGGTTCGCGATGGTGAGCCTCGCCGAACAGCGGCTGACCGATACCGAGCCGTTACGCAAGCTGGCTGACGAGATCGCCGCGGCCGTGCAACGGATGGACATCGCCGGTTACCTGGAGAGCGACCGCGCCTTCCACCTGGAGATGGTCGCGCGGCTGAACAATCCGATGCTGAGCAAGATGATCATGGATCTGCGCGACGGGATGCGCCTGTACGGAATGGATTCGCCGGCCGGGCGGGAGCGCCAGGTCGCATCGGTCAGAGAACATTATCAACTGATCGATCTGGCGTCCGCCGGCAAGACCGACGTGATCGCAAAGCTGATCACGCAGCATATCGCAAGTTGGGAGCCCGTCTTTACGGCGGGCCTCTCCGAACGGCTGGACAGGAAGTTGCTGGGCAGAGGGCGTTGATACGCCGTATCGGCCGCGCGCACGAAGACGAGAGCACCGCGAACCGAATTGACCTGAACACTGGCAGCGATCGGATCTTCGGCTTTAAAGTCGGGTAAACGCTTAGGCAGACGGGAGGGTCGTGTGCCGGACATCGACTTCCTGAGTGCGGCCGAACTCGCAGCGCAGTACCGCAAGCGCACGCTGTCGCCGGTGGAGGTGCTTGCGGCCACACTCGCCCGTGCCGAGGCCATCCAGCCGACACTGAACCCGTTCTGCCTGTTCGACGCCGAACGGGCGCGAGCGGCGGCGCAGGCCAGCGAGAAGCGGTGGGCCGCAGGGGCGCCGCTGTCGCCGCTCGATGGCATCCCGATCGCGATCAAGGACAACCAGGCGGTCGCCGGGCAGCCGGGCGCGTCCGGCAGCCTCGCACTCGATCTGTTCCCGGCGGCGGAGGATGCGCCGCATGTGGCGCGGCTGCGCGAGGCGGGGGCGGTGTTCTATGCCCGCACCACGATGCCGGACTTCGCCTGGAAGGCGGTCACCGACAGCCCGCGGACGGGGGTGACCCGCAACCCGTGGGACAAGGCGCTGACCCCCGGCGGGTCCTCCGGGGGTGCCGCCGTGGTGGTGGCGGCGGGTTGCTCGCCGATCGCCACCGGCAGCGATGGCGGCGGGTCGATCCGCATTCCGGCGGCGTTCACCGGCATCTACGGCATCAAGCCGACGACCGGGCGCGTCCCCGGCATCAGCGAGGCACCCGATATCAGCGCCACCGGCCCGCTGGCCCGCACCGTCGCCGACGCGGCGTTGGCGCTGGCGGTCATGTGCCACACGGATCGGGGCGATCCGATCGCGTCGGCGCTCACAGTCCCCGACTTCGTGGCGGCGACCCATCGCGGGGTGAAGGGGTTGCGGGTCGCGGTTTCGGCCACCTGCGGGTTCGCTCATACGGACACCGCGCGCCTCGGTCCGCTCGCCGCCGCAGCGCGTGCCTTGCGGGACGCCGGGGCGACGGTCGAGGAGGTTGACCCGGCCGCCTGGAATATTCGCCGATCCTATCTGACGGTGGTGGAGGCGGCGTTCGGCGCGGTCGCAGCGGCGCTGCCGGGGGCGCGGCTGGCGCTGCTCGATCCCGGCCTGATCGAGACGGCGCGGCGCGGCATGATGACCTCCGCCGCGGCGGCGCGGGCGGCGGAGCTCGACCGCATCCGGCTGATGCGCGTGTTTATCGCGTTCCTGAATGACTACGATCTGCTGCTGACGCCCTGCGTGCCGATAGCGCCGTTCCGGGCAGGGGAAAATGTCAACACGCCGGATGTGGAGGCGTATCCTGAGTGGTACGACTGGACGCCCTACACCTGGGTGTTCAACGCAACGAAGCTGCCCGCTGCGTCGTGCCCGTGGGGGCTGGACGCAGGTGGGCTGCCGCAGGCGGTGCAGCTTGTGGCAGCGCATTTCCGCGAGGATCTGATCCTGCAGGCGAGCGCCGTGCTGGAGGCGGCGATGCCCTACCCTCGCCCGCCGGAGTAGGCGCTACTGCGGGTTCAGCGGCTGGATGCGCGGACCTTGTTTCCGCAGCGCGACAAGCGTCCGGCTGACCCTGGCGGCCTCCGGCAGCGTCAGCGGCGTCTGCAGCAATGTCTGGTACGTTGTGCAGGCGTGTTGTTGTGCGGCCTCCCACAGGAACAGCGCGTCCTCGAACGGATCGAGCTCGAGGCGGCCGCGGTGCTGCGCGAAGGGCGGGATCAAGGTGCCCGGCAGTTCGACCGCACTGCCCGCCGCGGCATCGCCAAGCTGCCGGTATGACAGGCCCACGGCCTGTTCGGCGTAGCCGATGATGGTGGTGATGTCGTTGGGGCAGGTCAGCAAGGGCGGGTAGTACGTCTCCACCGTGCCGAGGCTGGCCCAGGCGTTCGGCACCACGTCCAGGCTGTTAAAGAACCGAAACGCCGTGCTGTGGCCGGATGGGCTGGAGAACAGCGTGTTGTAGTAGGTTGCGAAGGCCGCGTTGCCCGGCGACGGCGCGGCGATGGTGTAGACGGAGAGATTTGCCGGGCCGCCGACCCAGTCCGCCACGCACGGTGCGAGGCCCGCGGCGAGGCAGCCGCCGAGACTGTGGCCGGTGACCAGTATCGGCGTCCCCTCCGGCGCGGTGGCCAGGAATGCCTGCAGGCTTTGCGTTCCATCCTGCATCCTCAGAAGCTGCCTGAGGCCGATGGCGGTGCCGCGGGCGATTTGGGCGCTGTGGTCGATGCCGGGGACGAATTCCTCGTACGGCACCAGAACGAGGGTCGCGAGATCTTCGATCCAGTTCAGCCAGAAGGAGAAATCACTGCCGCGGATGCTGACCGCGAGGTGGCCGGTTTCATCGTTGCGCGCAGCATACATCATGTTGCTGCGATCGGGGTTCAGGGCCGGTCCCCAGGCGACCTTCCAGGACTCGTATCCGGCCTGATTCAATCCGGCGTTGATCTCATCGATCATCTGCTCGCGGGTGGCGATTCGGTTCTCCTCGACATACGCGAGGGTGCTGAGCGTCATCGCCAGCCCGGCGGTTTCTGAGTTATAGGATCTTGGCACGGTCCCGCCCCCTTTGTTGCGCGTGTTGATCACCGCGTGAGATCCATTCATCGCACAAATTTCGTTGATGGGGTAATCAACGATTGAGGAAGGGAAAAGGCCGCGGGAGATGTAGCCTACCGCAACGCCATGGTCCGGGTGGCATATCGTCGGCCCCTGTCAGCCCGCGAAGAATCGGCACGACGGCCCGATTCTTAACCTTTTATTCAGATATCACGATCAAAATGGCAAAGCCGGCCGGGAATAGTCCCGACCGGCTTACCCGAAGGGGAAAGAGATGCTGACAAGTCTCAATCACCTACGGAGGATTTTTGGTGAAGATTGGCGTAAAAGTCAAGATAACCATAATCCGCAAGTAGGGATTTGGCCGGCCCGTTCGCGGGCCGGCCGCTTCCTCGGGCACATTCAGGCCGGTTGGCGATTCGCCTAGTCGGACCTGACGAGTCTTGGTCCTCCCGGGCATCGTGGTGCTTGGCTGCGGCAGCACGGAGAATACAATCGTACTTGATAAGCCCGAGCCGCTTCCTGATGCGACGGAACACATTTATATTACTTCAGCGGCATACAACTGTATTCGAGACATACAAAGCAGGCAATGGCGTTAACCAATTCTTCAAGTTTTCCGGGCAAAAAGAAAAAGCCGGCCGGGAATGGTCCCGACCGGCTTACCTGCGGAGAGAGAGGCATGCTAAAACTCAATCTCCTGCCAAGGATACTGGTGAAGATTGGCGTGAAAGTCAAGATCACCATCGTCCGGAAGTAGGGAGCCGGCTGGCCCGTTCGCGGGTCAGCCGCTTCCGCGGGGACTAACGGCGACACCGCGTACAGTTGCATTCATCACGCGACACACATCTGTATTGACCACGCGGCAGGCGCACCGGTATCAGTCGAATTGCGGACGCCGGCGTGCCGCCTGCCCGGGTTCCGTTGCCGCCGCTGCCGCCGGTTCCGCCCGATCTGGCGAGGACTGTCCAAACAGGCGGTCCACGCCGGCGCCATTCCGCGAGCTTCTGGCGAGCGTCGTTACGTTGCGGTCAATCGTGGACAGCAGATCGCGGCCCTCGCGGGCAAGCCGATCGATGGCCTCGACGTGGTCGTTGAGGCCGGAGAGAAGGTGTTCCACGGTCGCACGAATAACGAGTTTCCCGCGCTGCACAACGCGCCGCCGCAATCGCTTCTGCAACGGCGGGAAGAACAGGGAGGCGATGATGTGGCCGATCAGCAGAAGAATAAAAACCAGTTCCATGGCGGTCAGAAAGAGGCTGCCGGGAGAATACGAGCCGGTGACAAAATCGATCCCGACCCGCACGGCGGCGGTCAACAGAACGGCGACGATCAGAAGTTCCACCGCGTAGATGCAGGCGATCCCCACGACCCGGCGGAATGTCCGGCGGCCGGCCTCGGCCAGCACCTCTGCTTCGGCGGCGACGGGCAGTCCGGCAAGCTGACGATCCAGGCGGGCGGTTTCCGCCCTCCAGGCGGTGCCGGCGGGCCCGAGGGACAGATGCTCCAGCGACGCATCGCGGATCAAATCGTCGGCAATATCCGACAGCACGGCAGCGCTCCGGCGTCCGAAGGCGTCGCGCCGGGCGCCGCCGCCATCCGGGTCAGGCGCGCGCAGGAACGACACCCCCGAGCGCAGCGACGACACCGTGGTTCCCAGGCGCTGGCGCGTGCGCGTCCACATTCCCAGCAATCCCGGCGTGCTCGGCCAGGCGTTGTCGTCCAGTCCGGCGGCGTCGAGCATCACGGCATCGACCTCGATCCCCTGCTCCGCGGTAACGCCGCCGGCGGCCAGGCGGGCCTTCAGTTCCGGCAGGAAGGGGTGGCCGGACAGCGGTTCAGGCACGACGGCTTCGATCGCGGCGGCCAGGCGTCCCCAGGCAGCGCGCAGCCGGCGCTGGCGGAGCGCGGCGCCGGTCGATTGGCTGATCCCGGTCTCCAGCCAGGCGCGCAGGGCGGGCAGGTCGTTTTCGGCGCCGCCGGGCTGTTCCAGCGCCGAAACCTTGAACACCAGCGCGTCGGCAAACCCCTGGTCGGCCAGGACGCGGCGAAAATCCGATTCGAGTTCGGCGCGGCGGTCGTATTGCACGCCCAACGCCTCGCGGTCCCATTTGTTCAGCACGAACGCCATGCCGCGCTGCTCGCGCTGGGCGAGCACCCAGCGCGCCGAGCGCATCACCTTATACTTTTCCGGCGAGGTAACAAAAAGCACGAGATCGGCTGTGTGCACCAGCCGCGCCGTCAGTTCCTTGTGCTGCAGCATGACGCTGTCGATATCCGGCGAGTCGATCAGCACCTTGTGCAGCAGGGCGTCGCAACGGTGGCGAACCAGTTCGGCCTCGTCGCCGAGCGCGTGGCTATAGGCGTAGACGCGGGCAGGATCGTCTCGTTCATGCACATACAGCACCGCGGCGCGGGTGGTGGCGCCGAGGCCGCGGCGGGAGATGTCGGCGCCGGCCAGCGCGTTGATCAGGCTCGACTTGCCCACCGCCGTCGGGCCGCACAGCATGATCACCAGCAACGAGTCGTCGGCCTCGTCGAGACGTTCGCCGCCGGAATCCGCCAGCGTCTGCCCTAGCGTTTCGGCGGCGGCGTCATCGATCTGGCCGCGCTCGTGCAAGGAGGCAGTCCATTCGGCTATGCTGGCGAGAATGTCCGAGGGATCGGTCATGCGTGCAACCCGCTGCGCAAACGTTGCATATCCGCCGGCAGACGGTCCAGCAGCGTATGTTCGATCCCCAGCGCGCCGACGCTGTTCATGACGGCATCGCCGACCGCCTCCAAGGGACTGACGTAGAGCGTGGCGGCCATGTCCTTGGCATCCTCCCGCAGTTTCTCAACGATCTGGTTTCTGCGCTGAGCGACATAGCCCTCCACCGCCGAGGAGGCGGCAAAGCCGGTGGCGCCGAGCATGGCGGGGGCGATGACGATATCCTGCAACAGATCCTGGATGATGCTGCCGTGGCCGGGGATGGCGAAACCAACCAGCAGGCCGCTGACGTCGAGCGACACGCGCGCCACCTTCAACATCCTCAGGATATTGGGTTTCTTCTCCAGCGCGCGCAGCACGTCGGCGGCGGCGGATTTTATTTCTTCATCGGTACGTTCCATATGGACCACCGTCGCCTGGCTGAATTCATCCGCCAGCCGCGCCATGCGGCGGTCCCATTCGTCGGCGAGGCGGTCCCAGAACGGGTGGTGGCGGGGATTGCGGCGCTCGGCAGCGATCTTTTCGAGCAGCGAACCCAGCAGCGCGCGATGCGCCAGGGCGTAGGCTTTCAGTTCCGGGGCGAGCCGGCTGTCGGCCTCGTCCTTTTCCGTGAACAGACTGGCGAAGCCGCGCGCGGCGGCTTGCAGCAGGCGGGTCGGGATGCGCTGCACCGCGCGCAGGCCTTTCATTGCGCCGGCGAACACCGGGATGTCCGGATTCAGCATCTCCAGCAATGCGGCATTCAGTTGCTTGAACGGTTCGATCACCGATTGGCCGGACAGGTATTCGCGCTCGTATGTCGTTACGAAACCGGCGACGGCGGTCTGCACCGCGGCTTGCCATGTTGCGCGCACGGACAGTTCCATGCGGGCCGGTTCCAGCACGCGTTCCAGCCTGCGCTGCACCGATCGCAGCGCCGTCCTTGCCTCCGCCTCCTCATGCACATCAGCCAGGGCGGCGAGGGCGGCTTCGCGCAGTTCGGACGCCTCGGGGTGGTATTCGCCCCACAGATCGGCTTCCTCGCCGTCGGTCATATAGCGCAGCGCGACGACCGGGATGGCCGGTTCGGGCAGACCGGAGCGTTGCGCGACCGCCGGGAACACGTCGTCGATTTGTTTCCGGATGACCAGGGGACGATCCTTGCGGGAAGTCTTGTTGAGGCATTCCAGGATCGGGATACCGGCATCGCAGAGGTCGAACACCCACTCCACCAGGTCCGCCACGGCGTATTTCTCGACGCTGGTGACGTAGACAATGACATCGGCGATGGCGACTGCTTCGACCACGGAGGCCAGGTATCGGATCGACCCGACCGCGTCGCAATCCGGCGAATCCCACAGCACGACGTCGTCCGGCAACGCGTCGGTGGCGATCCGCGTCACGGCGTAGCAATCGAACGGTTCGTCCGCCAGCGCGGCGGCCGGAACCTCGCGGAAGCGGTTGAAGGCGTAGGGGTTCCAGGCGAACAGCGGCCCGGGGGCGGTGGCGAACGCCTCGGCGTGGCGGGTGTGGCCGCCTTCGGGGCTGGTGCCGGCGACACGGGCGGCGGCGAGGATGTTGGCGACCGTGCTCTTGCCGACATTGTTACCGCCGAACACGACGAGGTGGCGGGGGCCGGTGCGCCTGAAGATCAACCGCGCCACCCGCAGCCGCATCAGCGCGCTGAGCATCAGCGATTCGCGGCGAAACCTGTCGGCCGCATCGTGGCCGCCGAGCAAGGTCCAGCCAACTGATCCGGGGCCAGCGTCCGCCAGCAGCCCGGCGCGTTCGTAGGCCGCCTGGACGGTGTTCAGATCCGCGACGATCCTGCTGAAAAGCGCTTCCAATGCCGTTCTCTCCTGCCGCGCGATGCGCGAGTGCACGCGATCCGCGATGCTGTAAAGTGGGGCGGGCGCATCGGCGTTCCATCGGGCATAGCGGGCCGCTGCGGGCCGTTGCCGTAACGGATAACAGCTTCTAGGATATTGCCGCGGACAATGAGAGATCCGCGCGGCCAACCGGGAATTGCGGGTATCGGCGGATGGAACAGTTTCATCGACTGGAAGACGCCATTCCGGCATGGCGGGCCAAGGCGCGGCTGATCGCCGAGGCGGACCCTCGTCCGAGGCGCAGCGTCGAACCCGAGGTGGCCCGGCTGCCGGCGGACGGCCTCCCGTATCAACGTATCGCGTCGGCCTGCCTGGTCTGGATGACCGAGCGCGGATGTTGGCCGAACCAGGCCGCGGACAAGACGCGGGTGGCGAGCGAGATAGAAGCGGCTTTGCGTTCTCTGGTCCCGCCATCCCCGCCGCCGCGGCAGTCCGGCGATGTGCGCGGCTCCGCCTGGGCGGTCACCGGGGCCGTCGGTTCGGCCATCGGCGCCCTGCTGGTGTCGCCGCTGACCTTCCTGTGGTTCGACAACCGGCTGATTGGCTTGTTCCTCGGCGGCACGCTCGGGGCTTTCCTGGCGGTGCGGGGCGTGTCCGCGCTGCTGGAGCGGCCGCGCCTGGTGGCGGTGGTGCGTTCGGCCACGGCGCTGTCCTCGGGCGGCGTCGTGATGGGCGGTGTGTGGCGGGCGATCCGCGGCGAGGCGCTGGGTCTGAGCCGCTCCGTGCTGTGGCTGATGGCGGTGCCGCTGGTGCTGAGCGTGCTGCAGCCGCGGTCCGCCGCCGACGGGCCCGCGCCGGTTCGCGACGACGCGGCGCGGAAGGCGGACATCGCGCGGGCCGCCGACATGGCGCTGGCGGTCGCCTGGGCGCATCCGGAGCGTCTGGCAGCCCCCCTCGGCGCCATGCGGGCGGAACCGGACCGACTGCCCCGCCCGGTCATCGTCGCGCTGACGCAGTTGCAGGCCGACATCGTGCGCGGCGGGTCGGACAAGGATATTCGCGACTCCTGCGACGACCTGATGCAGCGCTTGCAAGAGAGCGGATACGCATGGACTTCGATCCCCAAGGGAACCGCTTTCGAACCCGAGATGGCCGGGTTGTTCGAAGTGTTCGGCAGCATCCCGTCAGGCGCATCGGTCCGCACGCAGCGCGCGGCGATGACGCGGGACGGGCAGCTCGTGCACAAAGGTGAGTTGCGGCGCGTCTAAACCAGTTTCGGAGGCGGCATGCCCACCTATCTCGGTATCGACTTCGGCACCAGCAATACGCACGTCGCCTACTGCAACGACCAGGGCGAAGGCGCGCTGGCCGCAGTGCCGATCAAGATCGCCGGGAAATCGCCGACGGCGACGTGCGTGCTGTGGGGTCCGGGGCCGGACGGCGAGGAAACCGTGGAAGCCTTCGGAACGGTTGCCCTCGAAACCTGGAGCCAGTTCGACAGCGACGAACAGGCCGGCCGCCGCATCGCCTGCGGCTTCAAGCCGGAGATCGCCCGGTCGGAGCGGGCGCGGGTTGATGCGCGGGCGTTTCTCGGCAAGGTCTGTCAGGCCGTCAACGAAATCCAGCCCGCGGCGGTGCGCGGCGGCCTGACCGTCATCGGCGTGCCGGCGGAGATCAGCCAGGAGCACCGGGACCGCACGAAGGAGATCGCTCGCGCCGCCGGGTTCGCCGAAGCCGTCTGTATCGATGAGCCGCTCGGCGCGCTGGCGTATCACCTGACCAATGGCAGCATCACCCCGGCGGAGGCGCGTGAGGGCGTGGTGGTGGTCGATTTCGGCGGCGGCACGCTGGATATCGCGCTGGTTACGTCGGAGCATGGCATGCGGGCGCCGTGGGGCGATCCGTCGCTGGGCGGGCGGCTGTTTGACGATTTGTTCTACCAGTGGGTGCGCGACCAGAACCTGGATTTCCATGTCGAGGAGCGCGAGGCGCTGGCGGTGTGGCAGCAGGAATGCCGCGAGATGAAGGAGAGTTTCTCCCGCCGCTGGGCGATGGCGGGCGACGGGATGAACGATTTCCGTTTCCGCATCGATGTGGGGGAGACGCGGAAGACGCTGCGCAACGCCTCGGTGGCGGAGTTTCTGGAACGCGCGCGGTCGTATCGTCCCAGCCCGCTGGCGGTGGCGTATTTCGAGCGGTTCGGCTTTCCGGCGCCGCTGGCGACCGGCAAGGCGATCGACCTGCTGGCCTGGATCCGTCGGACGATGCAGCGGGAGGGCAATGGCGGGCCGATACGAGAGCGGTTCAGCAAGGTGGTGCTGACGGGCGGGTCCTCGGAATGGCCGTTCATGCGGGAGATCGCGGCGGATGTGTTCGGGGTCGATCCGGAAACCGGCATCCTGCGCTCGGAGGACCCGGAGGCGACGGTTGGCTCCGGGCTGGCGCTGTATAACGCGCTGCGGGCCCGGCACCGCGCGCGGCGGGCGGTGCTGAAGGCGGACGGACCGGCAGCGAGCAAGCGCGTGGCGGAGGCGGTGTCGGCGCGGATCGACGCGTTCGCGCAGGATGTGGCGGTGGCGACGGTGGACGCCACCATGCCGCTGATCGAAGCGGAGTTTCGCACGTGGTATCGCCAGGGCGGGTCCCTGAAGGCGGTGGAAGAGAAGGTGACGGCGGTCTGCAAGGATTTCGAGCCGGAGGCGGCAGCGCTGGTCGCCGGGGCGTGGCGGGCGCTGGATGCCGATTTGCTGCGCATCCTGCGGGACAATTTGGGCGCCTTCCTGCGGGCGCATGAAATCTCCCGGGATGTGTCGCGCTACGCGCCGGAGGCGGCGGGTTCGGTGTCGCTGAGCGGTTTGCATGAGGGCACCGGCGGGCGGATCGCCACTCAGTTGGGCGGGTTCGCCGGGGACATGACGGTGGTCGCGGCCGGCATCGGCACGCTGGTGGTTGCGGCGGTGAATTTGCATGTTGTCGTGCTGCTGGCGGTGGCGCACCCGATCCTGGCGGTGGTGGCGGGTATCGGGGCACTGGCCACCTGGCTCGGGCTGGGCGGGGCGGTCGGCACGGCGGCGGAAAAGGCGATCCGCGAGCATGAATTCAACGCAGTGAGCCGCACGATGCTGCATCTGGCGTTCTCGGAGGCTCGGCTGGGGGAGAAGCTGGCGGACGGACGGGGCGCGGCGATCGAGACGTTGAAGCAGAAGATTCTGGAGAGCCTGGAGCAGGCGGGCGGGAAGCAGGGGATCGTTACTGCGGCGGTGCGGACATTCGATGCGATGATCGCTCAGACTGTGGCCGATCTGGGGGTGCTGGAGGAGTTGGAGCGGGTTTCCGGGCCGGGGGAACGGGCGGTTCCGGTGGGTTGACCGCCGGGGGGTGTGCTGCGGGTTGCGATCACCGGGATATTTGAGCGCTGAATTGCTGCGTGTTATGATGTATGGAGACGGCGGCGAGCCCGTCAAGGATTGCGCGATGGGTGGCTTGCATCGAGGACGTCATGACGAAGCTGACTGACCAGCAGTTTATAGAAAGCACCGCCGGACAGGTGGCTGCCGAACTCGCGCGCCGCGGCATCCCGTCGGATCAGCAGGTGACCATCACGATCGAGCCGAATGACTGGCTGACCGAAGCACGGCGTTTCTCGCGCCCAAAGGTGATTGAGGCCGGTTGGTCGGACGACGACATCGATCGGCTGACCAAGCAAGCCCAGCACGAAGTGGAGCCTTCGCTGCCCGGATGAGGGTTTTGTCGACACCAATATCTTCGTCAGTGCCGCGCTCAAGGAGTCCTCATGGCCGCGCGTGGTGGTCCGCTGGCTTGACCGGTTCGGCGGGTTACTCAAGAGCGCGGCAACCGAACATCAGTTGATCGAGGTTTTGCAGCGGCCCTATTTCGCGTCCAGGCTGTTGCCGTCCTACCTCGATGAAGTGCGGCGAATATTTGCCAAGGCCGAGTTGGTAACAATTGCCGAACGGATCGCCGTTTGCCGCGATCCCACGGATGACAAGTTTCTCGAACTGGCGGTGAATGGCCGGGCGGATGTGATCGTAACCGGCGACCTCGATCTGCTGGTGTTGCATCCGTTCCGGGACATTCCGATCATCACAGCCGCCGCGTTCGGCCATGCCCATGCGAGATCGATATGATACCAAACGGGGTCACTTTTAACTTAAATAGACCTCTTGTGCGGCATCAGCGCCCGCGCCAGCCTCCGCATCGCCAGCTTATCGCCGTCAACATGAGCGATATACTGATCCGATCCCATCAGCGTCCGCCTCATGCCGGAGCGGTGGGCACGGATACCAGCCAGCACCCGGGCTTGGTTGCCCGCCAGCAGATCTACGCAGAAGGGGTCGGGCCTGATTTTGGAGAGGCCGTAGCGGCTGAGCACGACGGGCGCGAAATCCTTGATGTTGTGCGTAACGATGACCGTGGCCCGCGCTGCGACCGCGGTGGCAACGACGTGGGCATCCTTCCGCTGCGCCGCCGTCCCGCACGCCGCCTGGACGGCGGAAACCAGAGCCGGCGGTGCAGTAACGTTTGCAGCGGGGAAGGCTTTGTCCATCTCGCTCCGCCGGTATTCGATCTTCGCAAACGGGATGTCCGGACGGGACCGGAGATTGCGCATCCATTCCGCATGGATGGCATCGGACCAAACCGGTTCGAACGCCCCGGCTTCGGCGAGGCACAGCAGCAGATCGGTCAGCCAGCCCTGATACAAAATACAGGCATCGAGTACGGCGACTTGCATGCCTGCGACCGCCTCGTTGTCAGAGGTCATACTCCTCGGTCAGCGCAACGAGATTGCCCAGCGCCTCGCGCTGCTGCCGTGAGTGCTCGATTCGATACGCCTCGACCTCGGCCCGGGACAGCTTGTTGCGGGAGAGTATCTTGCGCGGATGCAGCAGACCCATCTCGATCAGCCGCATCACCGACGGCCGCGACATCCGAAGCATGTCCGCGGCTTGTTGAGGACTGATCTCATCCTCGGCGGCGGTTGCGGCGCGGGGTTTGGCCCGGCGCGGTCCCGGCAGCGAGACCGCGTCGATGACCTTCAGGATGGATTGCAGCGTGCCGGCATCGACGTTGACCTTGGCGTCCGCGCGCCGGCCGGCGACACGGGGACGCAGCGCCCGCGCCTTGCGCCGGGCGTCGGCGACATCCTTGGCGCTGATGGCTACGTCGATCCGGGCGGTCATGGGTCTGCGTTCCTGAAGGAGGCGCCGAGACTACGCATTATCTGCTCTATTTGCAATATCTGTAGCAACTGCACGGACCGCCTGCCGCCCCGGCGCCGCTTGGAGGCGGCGGCGACCTCCGCGCGGGGAGATCGCGGGCGCAGCTCATTGTCTTGTCAACCACCGCAACGCCCGTCGCGACAGGCTGATCGTCGCCGCCCGCTCGCTCCGCCCGCCTGGCTTGCTCCTCCCTGCCTGCCTTCCCGCTTCGCTGTCGCTCTGAACTCGGGCGCAGCGAAAGCCGAGGTAGTCACCACGATCGGCCGGGCCGTTGCGGTCGCGGTAGGCAGCGCGCACGCGCTGTGCGTCGTCGTCCCAGGACCCGCCGCGGATGACGCGGTTCGCGGCAGCTTTGCCGGCTTTAAGCCACGCCGACCCGTCGGCGGGCGCGCCGTCGTAAGTGGCGCGCCAATGGTCCAGGCACCATTCCAAGACATTCCCCAGCGTATCGTGCAGGCCCCATCTGTTGGGCCGCTTCAGACCCACCGGCCACGTGCCGGCCGTGGTGAGGCCGTATTGTTTGTCCGGCCAAGCGCTGGAGTCAGAACCATTTTTCAGGTCGAAGCCCTCGCCGCTGTTGCCGCCATACCAGGCGATCGCATCCAGAACCGGCGCGTTGTACCTATCAACGATCACCAGCGCGCCGGCATAGGTCGCCGTGGTGGTGCCGGCGCGGCAGGCGTATTCCCATTGGGCTTCGGATGGCAGGGACAAACCCAGGCCGGGGATGCGGCCGTTGAGGGCGTCGATGAACGCCGCGGCGTCGCCGAAGCTCACACATTCCACCGGCCGGGTAGGGGATCGGAATCGGCTCGGGTTATTGCCCATCACCGCCTCCCACAATGCCTGGGTGCATGGCGTGTCGAACAGCCAAAACCCACGGTCCAGCGTCACATCATGCAGCGGTCCTTCATCCTTGAAGCGCCCCGGCTCCGTGGCGGGCGATCCCATGCGGAACCGGCCCGGGGAGATCCAGCGCAGGCGCTGGGTGACGTCGGTGCCGGGCACGGTGATGTCGGCGAAGCGGCCGAAAGCGTCCTCGCCGGAGGCGGTGGCCCAGTCCGGCGTTGTGCCACCGCCGGTGGCCACTCCGCTGCGCGCCGTGGCGGCGCCCGGCGTCCCCTGCGGCCGGACGCGCTCCGCGCCTGTCCGTCTCGCCGGGTCCGCAGGCGCCGCCACGCGCTCCGCTCCGCTCGCTGTTTGAACTCGGGCGCAGCGAAAGCCAAGGTCGACACTGCGGATCGCCGGGTCGTAGTTCAGGCGGTACGCCGAACGCACGTACCGCGCGTCGTTGCCCCATGACCCGCCGCGGATGACGCGGTTCGCGGCGCCGGCTTTGAGCCAGGCCGACCCGTCGGCGGGCGCGCCGTCGTAGCTGCGGTGCCAGGGGTCCTCGCACCACTCCCAAACATTGCCGAGCATCTCGTACAGGCCCCACGGATTCGCCGGCAGGCTTGCGGCAACCACCGGGGATCTGCTGTCGAAGCACACAAGCTGCCGCGTCACCTGGGCGCCGAAACTGTAAGGCGTTTCCGTGCCGGCACGGCAGGCGTATTCCCAGCAGGCTTCGCTGGGGAGGCCGATCGACAGGCCAGGCAGCTTGGTGTTGAGGCGCCGGACGAAGTCTTCGGCCTCGTGCCAGTCCACCTGGGTAACGGGAAACCGGCCGCCGTAGCTGATCCCGGCCGGCGCCGCGCCCATGACAGCGGTCCAAAGCTGTTCGGTGCAGGCCGTGTCGAACATCCAGAAGCCCTGCGCAAACATCACCTGGTGGCGCGGGCCTTCCCGGTCGTTGCGGCCCGGTTCGTCGTCCGGCGAGCCCATCATGAACGTGCCAGGCGGGCACCAGCGCATGCGCTGGGTGACATCCGTTCCCGGCACGCGGAGGGTTACCCAAGGGCCGTACTCGTCGTGTCCCCAGTCCTCGGCCCAGGACGGCGCCCGGCCACCGTCCCAGAAGAACGCGCGCGGCAGACAGGTCGCCGCATCCGTGACAGCGTTTGCCAGCATCTCCGGCGTCACGCCGTCAGTCCGGGTCATATCGGCCCCGGTCAGGTCGCAGTGAGCGAACGTCGCGCCGGTGAAGTCAAACCCGCCCAGGTCCTGCCCGCTCAGGTCGCCCCGGAGCACCGCGCCGCGGAACGCGGTGGCCGGGTCGAGTTCGGCGAGCCCGACCAGCTCCACGAACCCCAGATGCCGCGCCCGGGCCACCCGGGCGATGCGGCGGAGGACGTCGTCCGTCAGGCTCACGGGCGGGACTTATCCGCGTTGGGCTTGACGACCGCGCTGGCCACCTCCAGCCGCCCCGGGTTCTCCTGGTCGCGCGGGATCGCTTCGGCGAGGATCGCGTCGATGACATCCTGCTGCGTCGCGGAGGGCGGTGCGCCGTCGCACAAGCTCACGCTGAAACCGTCACGCGGAACCACGACCGACAGGATGATCTCTGCGCAGTCGCCGATACCGGTCTTTTCCATGACGACATGCGGTTCGTCCTCCAAAGGCTCGCCGACGACACGGCCGCCGCCGTCGCGCTGTTCAATGAGGAAGACCGAATCCTGGCACGGTCCCGGCGCGGTATGGGGATGCTTCTTCTTGCGGAAGATGGTGTCCTGCACGGGTTGCCAGTCGTCGGAGCGCACTTTGAACACCGGTTTGGTCACGCCGATGTCCATCGCGACCGTCACCGGCGCGCCGTCCACCTTGATCTCGATCTCGCGGTGTTCGTCGCAGCGCAGCCGCAGCGTGTAGGGCACGATCAGGTTGCCCTGGTTGTCCGGTGTCGGCTGATTGACCATCAACTGCACGACCTCCGCCACCTCGTTGAACGTCTTGATCTCGCGCGGGTCGGGCGGATCATCGGAGTCGATGCCGGCGGCCCGCTTCCAGGCCTTGAGCATCGCCGCCTTTGCCTCGGCGTAGGCCGGGATGTCGCCGTAGAAGGATTTGAGCAGCGGTATGATATTGCCGGGACGGGACGGGTTCTCGCTGTCGCGCCAGTCGCTGATGGTTGACGGGCCTGTATGAACCTTCCCGGCGAACTCCACCTCCGTCCACGGTTGCCAGTACTGCTTTTGGGTGCCGTCGCCGCGCTGGCCGATCTTCAGGGCGTGGTCGATCAACGCAGCGAGATGAAGCCGCTCCTGCCTGAACCGGTCCCGGATCGGCGGTCGGCCCATACGGTTTCTCCGTGAGTTTGGCCGTGAATCGGGGAAAGTAATGGGGACACGTCCCGTTATGTCTATGCCGTAGTTGGACGGCTCCATCAACGGAGCAGTCCAAAATGTCCCCATTCATCTGGTTCCTCGGGCAAGACCCGACCGCCGCGGCCCTGGTCGACGGCCTGATGCGCGTTCCACCCCACGCCGTGCTCTACGGGATCGCCTCCGTGGCGCATCTGCTGCGGTGGCACCGGCTTATCCCGTGGATCTACTTCGGTCTGACACTGGCTTCCCTGCCGCTTCCGTGAGGCGGCCGGGGTTCCATCCGCCGCCGCCCGGCGCAGCCGTTGCCGCGAGGCACGGCCATGGGCTGGCGGTCCTCCGCGCCGCCATGCGGCGCGACGAAACAGGTGTGGCGCGAGGCCCGGCTTGGCGTTACCAAAGCCACCATAAAGTAACACCACGGAGGCATCTCACATGGCCACCGCCAAAACCGGTCAGCCGCACGGACCGCGGCGGCACGCCGCAACCAAACTCCCACCCGGCGGCGAAAGTTGCACGGTGGCGTTGCGTATCGCCGAGGGCTTGGGCCTTCTGGACGGCCCGAAAACCAAGCATTTCAACGCCAAGGTCCCGCCAAGACTGTTCCAGGCAGCGGCGAAGCGCATCGGCACCACCTCGCCGGCGGCCGTGATCACCGCCGCCCTCGCGTCACTGGCCACCGAGGACGAACTGGGTCCATGGCTGGCCCGCAATTGGGGCACGCTCGCCGACACCCCGCCCGAAGTGCTCGATCAGATCGACCTCTGACCTGGCCAAACGATGACACCGGCGGTCCCGCGACCACGCGCCGCGTTGCCGAAACTGGGAACCGGCGTGCCTGAAGGTCCCATACTGCTGGACACCAACGTCTTCATCAACGCGTTGGCCGGCCGGGGGCCACAAGTCCTGCGCCAGTTACTTGAAGCGCTGCCGCGCCTGTTTGTGGCCGCGCCGGCCAGAGCGGAACTGGCCTGGGTACGCGGGCGGCTGGACCCGGACCATCCCGGCACGGCCCGGGTCCTGGCCACATACGATGCCCTGCTGTCGCGCATGGACCCGGCCAAGGTGCTGGTTCCGGCCGACGCCGATTGGCTTGAGGCCGGAGCCTTGGCCGGCCGGGCTGCCCGAGCGGTTGCCGGCGGCGGCGGCAAGATCGCGACCGCCTTCGATCGGGTCGAGCTGATCAGCGACGCGCTGACAGCCGTGCTCGCGCGCAAGGCCGGCTTCACCGTCGTCACGGAAGACAGCGATTTCGACGTTCTGGCGCAGCTCGTCCCGGGACTCCAGGTGCTTTTCTACGATCGGCTTGGACAAACGTAAGCATCCCCCGGCAGAGCCATCGGATGCCCACCCGCGCCTCCGCAGGGGCCGGATCGCCATGGAGCGGACTCCCCGCCAAAATTATGGTTGCTTTGTTCCGCAACCTGCGATAGAAAGAACATAACACGAACATTAACCGAGCACCGCCATGCCCGAACCCAACGCCGCCGACTGCCTGTTCGAACAGATCCTCGGCTTCATGCTGCCGTTCTACCTCGCCGCGGCGGGCGGCGACGCCAAACTGGCGCGCGATGCGATCCTCGAACTGCTGGACGCCTACAACAGCGCCACCGCGACCGAGTTGGAACTGGCCGGCCGGATCGTCGGCTTCAGCACGGTGGCGATGGAAAATCTGCGCTTATCGATGCAGCCGGAGATGTCCGATGCGCAGGTTCTACGCTATCGCTCGAATGCCGTCGCGCTCAGCCGGGCGGCCGAGCAGTGCAGGACGATCCTGGAGGTGATGCAGGGCAAGCGGAAGCCGTTGGACAAGCCGCTGACGGTGCCGCGGCCGGCGATTGCCCCGGCGCCCGAGGTGCGGGCGGAGAAGACAAAGCCGGTGACCTCGAAACAGCCTCTGGTTGCGGTCGGCGGGATACCGATGGTCCCGGCGGACCTGGAGTCCATGCGGCAGGACGCCAGGATGATGCTGGGCGCGTTCGCCAATGGCGGTCTGTCGGATCAAGCCGCCGTGCCGTTTCCAGGGCTTCCCGATACAGCCGCCATGGTCACCGCCGCCGTCAAGGAAGCGATCAGCGCGTCCAGGCGATCCGCCGCGGCCTGAAGCTGCCCCGGCTGCCAAAGGACCCGGCCGGAAATTACCGCTTCGTTTGTGCGAGGCACCGTCCTCTCCCTGTCATGGTCCGCGAAGGCGGACCATCCACGCCTTGCCTCGCTGACCGCGGGAAAGGCGTGGATGGTGGGCCTTCGCCCACCATGACGGCGTTGGGCAGCCGCGCGTCAAATGCAACCGAGATTCCCAGTCGGGCATTTTCCCCGGCTTTCTTAACACTTTATCAACTTTTCCGACCTACGGTCGTGGCCCATGGACCTCACCGTATGCATCTGCACCCGTGACCGCCCGCTCTATGTCCGCGACTGCCTGAACGGGCTGCGCCGCCAGACCGTCCCGGCCGATCGCTTCGCCATCCTGCTGGTGGACTCCGCCTCCGCAGCCCCGGCCGCCGCCGAACTCGCGGACATGGCCACCCACCACGGCGCCCGCCTGATCCGCCTGGAGCAGCCCGGCATCAGCCTCGCCCGCAACGCCGGGGCCTGGGCCGCACGCACGCAGTTCATCGCCTATATCGACGACGATGCCATCCCCGCCCCCGACTGGGTGGAAGCCATCCTCGAGGCCATCGCCCAGCCCGGCCGCCGCCCGGCACTCATCGGCGGGCGCATCCTGCCGAAATGGGAGGCCCCCCTGCCCGCCTGGTGGCCGCGCTCGCTGCGCGGCGTGCTGTCGATCATCGAGCACGAGGGCAACGGCGAATACCGCACCACCGCGGTGCCGGAAAACCTGGAACCCTACGCCGCCAACATGGTGGTGCATGTGCTGTCGCTGCTCGCCGCCGGCGGCTTCGGCACCGCCATCGGCCGCTACGGCGACGCACTGCTGTCCGATGAGGAAGTCCAGCTCGCCTGGACCTTGCAGGATGCCGGCTACTCCGTGCGCTATGACTCGCGCATCGTGGTGCACCACCAGATCCAGGCGCGCCGGCTCGATCCGGCCTGGCTGCTGTCGCGGCTGTATTGGCAGGGCGCCTCCACCGTGCTGACCCGCCGCCTGCTGCGCCGGCCGGACACGGTCTGGAAGGAGCTGCCCCGCCGCATCCTGGTCGCCGCGCTGTTCGCCCCGGCCGCGCTGGTGCCGCGGCACTCAACGCTGTTTCTCGGCGTCCGCTGGAGGCTGGCCTACGCCGCCGGGTTCATTCGCGCCGCCCTCGGCTGGCGCGCCACGGAGGCGGCGGTGCGCCAGACGGCAACCCCGGTCGCCGCGTGATCCTGTACCGATGGCGCGGCGAGACCACCAATTTCGGCGATGAGCTGAACACCCTCCTGTGGCCCGCGCTGCTGCCCGGCTTCTTCGACGACGACCCCGCCACCCGCTTCCTCGGCATCGGCTCCGTCCTCGATCGGCGGCATCCGGCGGAGGTGCGGAAACTCGTCGCCGGCGCGGCCTATGGCGGCTACGAAGGCAAGCCGGCGCTGGACGCCACCTGGACGGTGCATTGGGTCCGCGGTCCGCGCACTGCGGCGACGCTTGGCCTGCCGCGCGATCTCGGCCTCGGCGACCCGGCCGTGCTGCTGCCGCACGCGATAGCGATAGACGCCGAGACGAACGGCGACATCGGCTTCATGCCCCACTTCGAGACTGCGGCCCGCGGCGCCTGGCAGCGCGCCGCCGCCCTCGCCGGGGTCACTTTGATCGATCCGCGCGCCGGACCGCTGGAGATCCTGGTCCGGATCGCACGATGCCGGGTTCTGCTCAGCGAGGCGCTGCACGGCATCATTGTGGCCGACACGCTGCGCGTGCCGTGGGTGCCGATCCGCCCGCTGGCCCGCATCCACCGGGCGAAATGGCGGGACTGGGCGGAGACGGTCGAGGTCAGACCGCGCTTCGCCGTCCTGCCGCCCTCGACCGTGCCGGAATGGCTCGCTGCGAAAGCAGCCTTCACCACCCGCCATGGCGCCACCATCGCGGCCCATCGGCTGATTGACCAGGCGGCGCGTGCGCTGGAACGGGCCGCGCGGACCGAGCCGCAACTGTCGCCGGACGCCGCGTTGCAGCGCTGCCAGTCGCGTCAGCTCGAGGCCGTCGCGGCGCTGCGCCGGTATCCGCCGATGAACCACCGATCATGCTTGCGTACACGGCACGTTTCCCCCTACGAACTCCAGCCGATCGGCTGAAACCTTGGATGGTCCGCCGCGTCGTTCATTGCGCGGGATCGTCGATGCAAGCAGCCCTCCAAGACATCGACCTGCTGGACCGTATCCCGCTGGCGGCGCGCTCCATCCTGTTTGCCGGCTGCGGCGATGGCGGCCTGGCCGCGGCCTACCGGCGGCTGAACCCGGCGGCGCGCCTGCTCGGCCTCGATCCGGATCCGGACGCCGCGGCCTCCGGCCTGGATGAAGTCGCAACGGCGGACATCGATGCGTTCGACCTGCCTGGAGGCCTCGATTGCATCATCTACCGCGACAGCCTGGAGCATGCGGCCGAACCCGCGGCGGTGCTGTGCCGCCACGCCGAGGCACTGAGTCCCGATGGCGTCATGCTGATCCATGTCCCCAACCCGGAGCACTGGCGCATCGCCGATGCGCTGCTACGCGGCGGGGCGGAGACGCCGAAGGGGATCAGCCGGGATGCCATGCGCCGCCACCTGCGGCACGCCGGCCTGACCTTTTGCGACGTCACCCTCTATGAACCCGACCGGGCCGAAGCGGCGGCGTTCGCCAATGCGCTCGCCCCGGGCCTGTTGGCGCTCGGCATCGATCCCGCGGAATATGCTCGCCGCGCCGCGCCGAGCCACCTGACCTGGCGAGTGCGCAAGGAACCGCGGCAGCGGGTCATGCTGTCAGGCAACATGCTGGCTCCGGTGGGGGGCGTGTCGCATGTGCGGGTGGTGCATCCGCTGCAGGCGATCGCAACCGATCCCGCGGTCCAGACAGTGGTGACCTCGGAGGTCTATGCGAGACAGCCGAACGACGAAACCCCGCGCATCTTCGTGCTCCACCGTCCGGTCCTGTGCGGAGAGCAGGGCTTGGCCACCGTAAGAAGCCTGACCGCGGCCGGCTACCTTGTGGTGACCGAGTTCGACGATCACCCCGACCATTTCGAGATGATGCGGGTCGGCGGCGACCTGACCTTCCGCGGCGTCCATGCGCTACAGACCAGCACAGCCGCAATGGCGGAGGCACTGCGCAAATACAACCCCGAGATCGCGGTGTTCCCAAACGCCGTGGTGTCGCTGCCGGAGGTACAAAACTTCGCCGCCCTGCCCGCGGTCACGCTGTTCTTTGGGGCCCTGAACCGTGAGCGCGACTGGCGCCCGCTGATGCCCGCGATCAACGCCGTCGCCGCCAAGGCGGCCGATCGGCTGAGGTTCCAGGTGGTGCATGACCAGGGGTTCTTCGATGCACTGGAGACACCGCACAAGGCGTTCACCCCGACCTGCGATTACGAGACCTATCTGCGGCTCCTGAGAGAGTCGGAGATATCGCTGATGCCGCTCTCCGACACCACCTTCAACCGGGCGAAATCCGACCTGAAATTCATCGAGGCGGCGGCCTGCCGGGTGGCGCCGCTGGCCAGCACGGTGGTGTACGGCGACAGCATCGAGGACGGACGGACCGGGCTGCTGTTCCGCGACCCGGCCGAGTTCCATGCACGGCTGTTGCGGCTGGTGGCACTGCCGGACTTTGCCCGCGACCTCGGCGATGCCGGCCGCCTGCATGTCGCGGAGCACCGGATGCTGGCCTACCAGGTGGCGCCGCGGATCGAGTGGTACCGGTCGCTATGGGCGCGGCGGGAGGCGTTGACCGAGGCGCTGCGGCTGCGGATGGCTGCCGCGTGAGGGTCAACTTCCGCGGTAGGTCGTATAGCTCCAGGCGTTGAGCAGCAGCGGCAAATGATAATGCCCCTCGGGCTCCGCCACGCCGAAGCCGATGGGCACGACGTCGTAGAACGGCGGTTCGACGGCGTTCGGCCAGTCCTTGTAGTAGTCGCCCAGGTGGAAGCGCAGTTCGTAGCGGCCGATACGCAACGGCTCCCCGCTCAACAGCGGTTCGTCGGTGCGGCCGTCGCGGTTGGTGACGGCTTCCTTGATCCGCACGCCTTCGCGGAACAGTTCGATCCGCACCCCCTCCGCCGCCTTGCCGCGCGCCGTGTCCAGCACGTGGGAGGACAGATGGCCGGTGGTCTTCGGCATGCCGGGGCCGCTGACCCGGTCCACCAGGCGCAGGCGGGTGATGTGGCCGATTTCGGTCAGGGCGGCTGCCAGTTCGGCCTCGGGCGTGTGGCCCAGGCGCTTTTCCAGGCCGCTCAGGACGAAAGCCGGGGTCTGCCGGCGGACGCAGACGATGAACGGGTAGCCGAACCGCGCTTCATAAGCGGTGGAGGCGGAGTCGAACCGGACCAGGCGGTCGCCGAGGGCCGCCATGCCGAGGCCGCCCTGCTCGGAGCGGGATTCGGAGGTCAGGCCGGGGTCCGCCAGCGCCTTCGGCGACAGGGCCGGGTGGCCGCGCAGGAAGGCAACGCACTCCTCAGGCGGAGCGGCGCGGACGGCCTGCATCAACGCGTCGTGCAAGGCGGTAACGGTGAAAAACGGACGCTGCGGCGCCACCGCTTCGGCGACCCAGGGGGCATGCTCGAATACCCCGATCAGTGCGTTAACGAAATTTTCCGGGGGCAGGGCGTTGAGCTGATCGAGCGTGTGCATCGGCGTACTTCTCGCGCTGGAGGGCCTCAACCGGGCAGCAAGCCTCGTGCCACCAGCCTACCGCAACAGCGCCCACGGATCGATCACATCCACGCCGGTATCCTCGAAGTCCGCGACGTTGCGGGTGACCAGCACCTTGTTGTGCACCTTGGCCGTCGCGGCGATCAGGGCGTCCGCAACGGGCCGGGAGCGTTGCGCCATCAGCCGCCCCCAGCCGGTCGCCACCGCATCGTCCACCGGCAGTATCCGGGCGGCGTAAACCAGTCGCAGCTCATCCAGCCAGCGCAGCAGCGACGCCGCAGCGGGCGGATCCGTGCGCAGCTTCATCATCACGCCCTTCGTCACCTCGCCGATGGTGATCACGCTGAGGTACAGCGTGTCGGACTGGGCCTTCTGCAGCCACATCACCGCCGGCGGGGACTTCCGCCGCGCCTCCGAGATCATGCAGGTGTCCAGCAGATACATCAGAACGCGACGTCGCGGCCGGTATCCGGGCTGCGGTCGTTGATCGCGTCAACCACATCATCGGGCCAGGGAGCGTCAGAGAGCAGGAAATCCACCAGGGACATCCGCGGCTTGACCAGCGTGTCGTAATCCTCCGCCGAAACAACCACCGCCGCGCGCTGGCCATGCACGGTCACGGTTTGAGGACCGTCCTCCCGGGCGCGCTTCACGACCTCACTGAAGCGGTTCTTTGCATCCTGCAACTGCCAATCCAGCATCGGAACCTCCGGTTCTGTCCAGACAGGCTAGATTTAACCCAAACCGCCACCCGACGTCAATCCTTTTCCAGATCCCGCGCGATCTCCGGCCGGTGCATCAGCGCCTCGATCTTCATGGCGTAATCCAGCGCATGGTCGGGCTGGAACACGATATCGGGAGCCACCCGCAACCGCAGCGCCTTGGCCACCTGCCCGCGCAGATACGGCGTCGCCCGCTGCAAAGACGGCAACAGCGCCTCGACATCCGACCGCCCGAGGCGCGAGATAAACGCCGTCGCGCGCTTCAGGTCGGGGGCGATGCGGACTTCATTGACCGTGATATGAGCGGCGGCCAGTTCCGGATCGCGGAACTCAGCCCGTGTGAACACCCCCGACAGCACGTGGCGGATTTCCTCCGCCACGCGCAACTGCCGTTGGGTCGGCCCCGCCGCAGTCTTCTTCGTCAACCCGGAACCATCTCCACTTCAAAGCACTCGATGACGTCGCCTTCCTGCAGGTTCTCGAAGTTGGCGAAGGACAGGCCGCATTCGTAGCCGCGGGCAACTTCCTTCACGTCGTCCTTGAACCGCTTGAGCTGCGACAGCTCGCCGTTGTGGATCACCACGTTGTCGCGCAGCACCCGCACCCCGGCGCCGCGCTTGACGACACCCTCGGTGATCATGCAGCCAGCCACCTTGCCGGTCTTGGTGATGTTGAAGACCTTGCGGACTTCGGCATAGCCCAGGAACTTCTCGCGGGCTTTCGGCGCGACCTTGCCTTTGACCAGCTTCTCGATGTCGTCGGAGACTTCATAGATGATCGAGAAGTAGCGAATATCCACGCTCTCGCGCTGCGCCAATTCCCGCGCCTGCGATGTCGCGCGGACGTTGAAGCCGATGATCACCGCGCTGGACGCCTTGGCAAGCTGCACGTCGCTTTCGGTGATCTGGCCGACACCGGCCAGCAGCACGCGCACCTTCACTTCCTCATGCGCCAGCTTCAGCACGGTCAGTTGGATCGCCTCGGCGCTGCCCTGCACGTCGGCCTTGATCAGGACCGCGACTTCCTTCTGCTCGCCGGCCTGGATGCGCGCCAGCATCTGATCGAGCGTGCCGCGGGCACCGACCGCCGCGCCGGCGATCTTGTCGCGCTGGCGGCGTTCGCGGAATTCGGTGATCTCCCGCGCGCGGCCTTCGCTTTCCACCACTACGAAAGGCTCACCGGCAGCCGGCGCCCCGCTCAGGCCGAGGATCTCCACCGGCGCGGACGGACCGGCCTCTTGCAGGTGCCGCCCCTTGTCGTCGAGCATGGCGCGCACCCGGCCCCATTCGGAACCGGCCACGATGATGTCGCCCTGCCGCAGCGTGCCGCGCTGCACCAGCATGGTGCCGACGGGGCCGCGTCCGCGGTCGAGGCGGCTTTCGATCACCGTGCCTTCGGCGGTGCGGTTCGGGTTCGACTTCAGGTCGAGGATTTCGGCCTGCAGCAGGATCGCCTCGATCAGCTTGTCGAGGCCGGTCTTCTGCTTCGCCGAAACCAGCACGTCCTGCGTCTCGCCGCCCATGTCTTCCACCACGATGTCGTGGCTGAGCAGCTCCTGCCGGACGCGATCCGGATTGGCATCCGGCTTGTCCATCTTGTTGATCGCCACGATTATCGGCGCGTTGGCTGCCTTGGCATGCCGGATGGCCTCGATCGTCTGCGGCATCACGCCGTCATCGGCGGCCACCACCAGGATGACGATGTCCGTCACCGAGGCGCCGCGCGCCCGCATGGCGGTGAATGCCTCGTGGCCCGGCGTGTCGATGAAGGTGATCTGCTCGCCTTCCGGCATCGTCACCTGATAGGCGCCGATATGCTGGGTGATCCCGCCGGCCTCGCCGGCCGCCACGTCGGCGGAGCGCAGCGCATCCAGCAGGGACGTCTTGCCGTGATCGACATGGCCCATGATTGTCACGACCGGCGGCCGCAGGATCAGATCCTCGTCGATGTCCGCAATGCCTTCCAGGCCGATTTCGACATCGGATTCTGAAACGCGGCGGGCACGATGGCCGAACTCCTGCACCACCAGTTCGGCGGTGTCGGCATCCAGCGACTGGGTGATGGTCGCCATCACGCCCATCTTCATCAACGCCTTGATGACTTCGGGCGCCCGCGCGGCCATGCGGTTGGCCAGTTCCTGCACGGTGATCTGGTCGGGCAGGATAACGTCGCGCACGACCTTGACCTGATCCGCGCGCAGGCGGTCGAGTTCCGCCTGACGGCGCTCGCGCTCGCGTTGACGGCGGACCGAAGCGAGCGAACGCACCTTTTCGTCGGTGCCCTCGATCGCCGCCTGCACGTCGATGCGGCCGGTACGGCGGCGGTCGTCGGTGTTCTTCTTCGGCGCGACGACGGGCGGCTTGCGGGCGGGAACCCCGCCTGCACCGGTCCTGCGGGCCGGGCGCGAGTCGTCCTCGTCCTCGGGGCGGCCGGTGCGAAGCCGCAACGTCTCGGTCGCCGACGGTGCTCCGGCGGGTGCCGGCTTGGCCGTTTGCGGCGCTTTTGCCAACGGCTGAGCGGGTTGAGCGACCACCGGGGGCGGCGCGGGCTGGGAGGCGCGGATTTCTTCCTCCGCCTCGTGAGCTTCCTGTTCGGCCGGCGTTCGGGCAGCCGCCGCCGCAGCAGCGGCGGCTTCCTGCGCCCGCCGCGCGTCGGCTTCCAGCTTGTCGCGGATCGCCTGATCCGCCGCGAGGCGTTCTTCCTCCTCCGCGGCCTTCCTGGCTTCCTGCTCGCGGCGGCGCGCTTCCTCGGCCGCGGACAGGATCGATATCTTTTCCTGCTCCCGGCGTTCAGCCTCGCGCCTGGCGGCGTCGCGCTGCTGTTCCTGCACCGCGCGCAGGCGGGTGGCCTGTTCGGCCGCTGTCAGGGCGCGCCCGGAGCCGGGCGCGGGACGTCCGGGCTGGGTCTGAGGGCGCGGCGCGGGCGCGGCACCGGCGGGCGGCGGCGGCGGAGCGCCGGCCGCAGCCGAAGGATTGGGCAGCGGCGCACGCTTCTTGCGCACTTCCACCTGCACGACTTTTGATCGGCCGTGGCTGAAGCTCTGTCGTACGGAGCCTGCGTCGACGGTTCGTCCCACTTCCAAACGCCCTGCCGGACGCAGGGAGAGCCGCCCTTTGCCGCCGTCCTGATCGTTGCTTTCGCTCATGTTTATCCGTTGGCACCCGTTTCATCGTTCACCGAGGCGATTTCCCGCCCCGTGGCCCTTGCGGACCCCATGGCCCTTGCGGACCCGTTCCTCAACCCGGCCAGCCTGCCCGCCTCCACAGCGAGCGACTCCGCCAATTTGCCCGGCGCTACCGCGACGTGCACCACATGGTCCCGGCCGAAGATCCGGCCCAGGGCTTCGCCCGGGAGTGGATCGATCACCGTCAGTTCCGGACCGAAGCCGGAGAGGAAGCGCTTGCGCTCCGCCTCGCTGCCGTCCGACGCCTGCACCACCAGGCGAGTCTGTCCAAGGCGCAGCACTTCGCGCGCTTTTTCGAATCCTGCAATAGCCTGTCCGGCGCGGCGGGTCAGGCCCAAAATTTCACTGATCCGCCGGACCAGCGCCGCTTGCAGTAAGCCGGAAAGATCGGATGGCAGCAAAACGGGACCGCGAGCGGCCCTGGCAAATGCCCGGGCCAGATGGCGATCCGCCGAACCCCCGGTTTGCCGTTGTTTTTGGCGCCCTTCGTCTACGGCGCTTTGCAACCCTACCACATCCGCGGAGGCACTCAACCAGATTCCCCGCCCGGGCAGCCTTGCAGCCAGGTCCGGAACCACCAGGCGGTCCGGGCCAATGACGAAACGGATCATCCGCTCCTTCGGCAGCCGCTCACGCGTGACGATGCAGCGGCGCAGCGGTCCGGTTTCCGGCTCGTCATCTCCGGTGTCAGCCTCGATCTCAGTCGTGATCGGCCTCCTCGGGAGCAGCCGCGGGCGCCTCACCGTCGAACCAATGAGCGCGGGCCGCCATGATCACGTCATTGGCCGTCGCTTCGTCCATCTTGTCGGCGCCAACAATCTCCAGCAACTCGTCGGAGGCCAGATCGCCCAGATCGTCCAGCGTCCGGATCTCCTTCTCGCCCAATGCCACCAGCATCGCCGGGGTCAGCAATTCGATCGACGCCACCTCGTCCGTCACGCCGAGGCCAACGCGCTTGTCGTTCATTTCATTGTCGCGTTGCGCCAGGAAGCCTTCGGCGCGGCGAACCAGTTCCTCGGCTACGTTCTCGTCGAAGCCTTCGATCGCGGCGACTTCGTCTATCGGCGTGAACGCCAGTTCCTCGACGGTGGTGAAACCCTCGGTCACCAGCAGCCCGGCGATCATGTCGTCGACGTCCAGCGCCTCAACGAACAGGCCGGAGCGGCGGCGGAATTCCTCCTGGCGGCGTTCGCTTTCCTCGGCCTCGGTCAGGATGTCGATGTCCCAACGGGTCAACTGCGACGCCAGCCGCACGTTCTGGCCGCGCCGCCCGATCGCCAACGACAGTTGTTCATCCGGGACCACGACTTCAACCCGTCCGGCCTCTTCATCCAGCACGACCTTGGTCACCTCGGCCGGTGCCAGCGCGTTCACCACGAAGGTGGCGGCCTGGCTGCTCCAGGGGATGATGTCGATCTTCTCACCCTGCAGTTCCTGCACCACCGCCTGCACGCGCGACCCGCGCATGCCGACGCACGCGCCGACGGGGTCGATCGACGAGTCGCGGCTGATAACCGCCATCTTGGCGCGGCTGCCGGGATCGCGCGAAACGGCCTTGATCTCGATGATGCCGTCGTAGATTTCAGGCACTTCCTGGGCAAACAGCTTCGCCAGGAAGCCGGGATGGGTGCGGGACAGGAAGATCTGCGGGCCGCGGGGTTCCTCGCGCACGTCGTAGATATAGGCGCGAACGCGGTCGCCGTTGCGGAAACTTTCACGCGCGATCAGCTCGTCGCGCCGCAGCAGCGCCTCCGCCCGGCCGAGTTCCACCATCAGGTTGCCGTACTCGGTGCGCTTGACCACGCCGTTGATGATTTCGCCGACCCGGTCCTTGAACTCGTCGTATTGGCGCCGGCGTTCGTATTCGCGGACGCGCTGGACGATCACCTGCTTGGCGGTCTGGGCGGCGATGCGGCCGAAATCAATCGGCGGCAGCGGATCGACGACAAATTCGCCGACTGATTTGTCGGGGAACAGCTTGGCTGCGTCGCCCTTGCCCATCTGGGTTTCTTCGTTCTCGACCGTCTCGACGATCTCGGTCCAGCGTGACAGCCGCACATCGCCGGTCTTGCGGTCGATGGTCGCCCTGATGTCCTTTTCATGCCCGTACTTGGCGCGCCCGGCCTTCTGGATGGCCTGTTCCATCGCCTCCAGCACTTCCTCGCGATCAATGTTCTTTTCACGCGCGACGGCATCGGCGACCAGCAGCAGTTCGGGGCGGGCGATAGCGGTGTCCATGGCAACCTCTGTCAGTTGGCGAGCGGCGGCGTTGCAGTGGCTTCGATCAGAGCGTCCGTGAGAACCAGTTTCGCCCGGCGAATGTCCGGGTGACGAATCACGACTTCCAGACCATCGTCGAGGCGGATCCTGGCGGCGTCTTCGTCTGCACCGAGCACGATGCCGGCGAAGCGCTTGCGCCCGTTCTGCGGAAAATAGGTTTCGACGCGGGCGAGATGGCCGGCGTAGCGGTTCCAGTCCTTCACCCGGGTCAGCGGGCGGTCGATCCCGGCGGAGCTGACCTCCAGGGTCCAGGCGCCCGGGATCGGGTCGTCCACGTCAATGGCGGCGCTGACGTCATGGCTGATCTGCTGGCAGTCCTCGACCGAAATCTGCGACCCGTCCCGCCGATCGGCCATGATCTGGACGGTCGGGCGCTCGCGGCCGAGCACGGCGACTCGGACGAGCTCGAACCCCATCGACTCGAGCCGGGGCTCGATGATGGCCGCCAGCTTGGCTTCCAGGGTGTTGGTTGGCTCGTTTCCGTCCACAACAGTGTCGCCCAAAACAAAAAGAGGCGGCCCGGTTAAGGCCACCTCCGTACCACAGCGGAGAATGATTAAGTCTCAACATAGAGTCGGTTCGACGCGCTGGCAAGGGATTTGCTGAGCGCCGCGGCAGGGCTTGCGGCAGCGTAGCCGGGCCGCACCGGCCGGTTGCAAGCGGGCTAAGGCCGCTTGAGCGATGAGCCGGCCGGAACGAAACCGTTCGGCACGAGGGTGACGGTCGGCTGCATGAAGCTGGCCCGGAACCCGCCCCAGGCGGACCGCACCAGGAGGCCGATGCGGTTGCCGTTATTCGTCGCGCACGTCTCAATCAGCGAGACATTGTCGATCGGGAAGCCGACCGTCGTGCCCGATGGCCGCAGGTCGACATAGTTGACGTCCTGAGGATTGCCCGAATTTCCTCCGATACCGAAATATTGATTGGTCGGGACGATTCCCTCCCCGAGGAAGCTGACGAGCGGCGCCGCGGGATTTGTAAGGTCCAGCAGACTGAATTCGACCTGGATGCCGAGCCGGTTGCCATAGACGACGGCGAAGCTGAAGCCGGTCATGACGGTGAAGATGTTTTCCGATGCCGGCGTCTGCGGCGGAATCGCGTATCCGACATTCACGTAGCCGTTGGACTCGGCGTTGACGTAAATCATGTATTGGTTGGCATTCGCACCATTCATCTGGGCGGCATTGTATGACGTGATGGGATTCGGCTGCTGAACGAAATTCGCGCCGGGGAGAACCTCGGAAACCGTGCCGGCAAGATAGTAATTCGGAAAATCCGAAGAATTTGCACTGTCGATACAGATCTGCAAATTGGTGATGACGGCGTTGGCATATTGTGGATACTGCGAGGTTCTGGTCCATTGGTTCCAGAACTGAGCGCCGCCCGGGGCGCCGCCGCCCCGGTTGATGACGTTGTAGGCATCGCCGCCCGGCCAACTGTCGCCGCTGGTCGCAATGACCGAATAGTCCGCCGGGAGCGGCGGCACAGGTGTCATGGCGCTGTTGAACCTGGCCCAGACCGATTGCGCATTCTGGCTGTCGCAAGATGCGAAATTGGATTGGACATACGAACTCAACGAGGTGAAACTGCCCTGATTCTCGTTGATACCGCAATACATAGCTAGAAGCGTCTCATGATAGTAGTATATTGTCGAGAGCATTCCGTAGATTTGCTGCATCAGGTAGAAATAAGCCGTGAGCTGGGTCTGTCCGGCAAAGTTTTGCACCACGTTGCCCGAGCCGAGGCCGAACAATTGGCCCCAGACACCCAGCAAGGTCTGGTCCGGTGCGCCCTGCTGGAACAGGTCGTATAGCGCTTCGGCCTGCGCGTAGATGGTCTGCAAAGCACTTCCGTAGCTCAGGTTTTCATACGTGCCACCGGCGGCCCAAACACTCAGCGGCACCAGGTTGCCATTGTTGATCCAGTAGTTACCGCTTTGATCCTTGGACAGCGTCGCGTAAGCCGTGCCGAAGTTCGCCACCTGCGTCTGGATCGAAGCTATGCCGGCGGAGAACGGCTGCCATTGCTGTTGCCAGATGTCGTCATCCACGGCCTGCACCAGTTCCTGGAGGCCCTGGCTCACGACCTGCTGCAACTGGGTGATCGCATCGACAATTTGCGAGGTTCCATCCGTGCCCGTGAGCGCCTCGTACAGCGCGTCGGCCGCCGCGAACGCACTGCAAGCGGATTTCAGGCAGTTGAACATTGACTCAAGGTTCGACAGGGCACCGACGGCTGTCGTCATGGCGTTGATCCTCCCGTAGAGATGACGTTTCCGTTATTAGTCCACACCTATTGGTATTGATCAACCACTTTCTGGAGCGCGCCGCCATGCGCCGCGGCGGAGCCTTCGCCTCGCCGGGGCACGGCAATAATGCACACAAGCTGGCCGCCGGGAGCCGGGTTGGACCGCTTGGACACCGCCATACCGGAGCCGGACAAGCCCGGAGCCACGCCAACCGTGGCGGATGGTTGGCGGTGAGGCAGGCAAGTGTCGGCGGAATCGCGATTCCTTTGCTTTTTGTTAACTTTTTTCCGGCATCCTGCCGGCATGAAGCGTTTGGAATGCCTCGACGGGCTGCGCGGGATGCTCGCGGTGTATGTGCTGCTTGGGCACATGGCGCCGTTCGCGGCGCTGCCGGATGCCGTGCAGAGCCTGGTGTCGCATGGCGGCGCCGCGGTCGATCTGTTTTTCGTATTGAGCGGGCTGGTGATCGTCAAGGCGCTGGATCGCGCCGGCGGCCGCGCGGATGCCTTCCTGATCGCCCGCGCGGCGCGGATCTTCCCGGTCTTCCTGCCGGTGTTCGCGGTCTCGGTGGCGCTGCAGGTTTGGTCCTGCGGATTCGGCGCGATGCCCTGGGTGGGCCTGGACAACGCAGCGCGGTCGATCTGCGTGACGGCATGGCCGCGCACCTGGCTGCCGGAGATCCTGGCTCACCTGACAATGACGCACGGCCTGTTTCCGAAGGCGGTGCTGCCGGATGTGTGGGTGAGTTTCCTGGGGTCAACCTGGAGTCTGTCCACCGAATGGCAGTTCTACATCCTGGCTTTGCTGTTACACCCGGCGGGCCGGCGGCGGCTGGTTTGGGTGTTGCTGGCGATGGCGGCGGCGGGGGCGGCGTGGCGGCTGTCGGTGCCGGAGCCGTGGCAGTTCAGCCGGGCGTTCCTGCCGAACAAGGCGCATTTCTTTGCCCTGGGTGTGGCGAGCCTGGGGGTGGTCCGTTCCGAAGCAGGGGGGCTGCGGCGGTACGGGATCGTTCTGACGGCGGTGGTCGCGGTTTGCGCGACCCACGGGACGCTGGGGCGGCTGTTGCCGCCGCTGGCGTGGACGCTTTGCCTGGCTGCGCAGATGCGGCCGGATGCGTTCGGGCTGCGCTGGGCAGGGTTGTTTCTCCGCAGCCGGGTGGCGGCGTATCTGGGCGCGATTTCCTACTGCGTTTATCTGGTGAACGAGCCGATCCACAAGGTGTTGAGCGGGGCTTTGAGCGGGGTGGCGGACGGGGACGCGGTGCTGTTCACGTTCATGTGGGTTCCGGCTTCGATCCTGTTGCCGATTGGCGTGTCGGCCTGGCTGCATTGGCACCTGGAGTTGCCGGCGCTGCGGTGGGGGCGGTCGCTGGCGCAATCTGTCGCGGCCCGCGGCGGTCTTCCTGGCCGTGCGGATTGGTCCCGCCGAATCTGACCGTCTCGCCGCCTGTGCAGACGGATGCGCTCGGGCTATAGGGGCGGAACAATGAAACCTCCCCATGGCAACCGCCCCGGCGGCTCGTCGCGCCCCCCGTCCGATCGAGGCCCCTATCGTGGGCCCGGCGGTTCGTCCTCACGTCCGTCCGGCGGGTCCGGAGGCGGTCCTCGCGGCCCTGATTCCGGGCCACGCGAGTATCAGAAGCCTCGGCCGCATGCGGCACCAAAGGGCGGCCCTCGTGACGGCGGTCCCCGCCCGGACGGCGGTTTCAAGCCGCGTCCGGATCAGGCGCAGCGTTCCGGCGGCGGGAACTTCCGGCCGCGCGAGCATGACGCGCCCCGGGCGTCCGCGGATGCGCCGAAGGGCACGGTCTGGCTGTACGGGCATCACGCCATCTCCGCGGCGCTGGCCAATCCGGCGCGGCGGCTGCGCCGGTTGCTGCTGACCGAGGAGGCGGAGGCTGCAATTGCCAAGCACCTGTCGCCACCCTGGGCGGTGTCGCCGGAGCGGGTGGATCGCGCGCGGCTCGATCTGCTGCTCGGGCGCGACGTGGTGCACCAGGGCGCGGCGCTGCTGGCGGACCCGTTGGCGCCGCCAAGCCTGCAGTCGGTGCTGGAGAAGCCGGGCGTGATCGTCGTGCTGGACCAGGTAACCGATCCGCGCAATGTCGGCGCGATCATGCGGTCCGCCGCGGCGTTCGGCGCGGCGGCGGTGATCACGCAGGACCGCAACGCGCCGGAGGAGACGGGCGGGCTCGCCAAGGCCGCGTCCGGCGCGCTGGAGACCTTGCCGCTGCTGCGGGCGGTGAATATCGCCCGCACGATCATCGCGTTGAAGGCGGCGAATATCTGGTGCATCGGACTGGACGCCGCCGGCAAGCCGCTTTCCGGCCTTGCCTTCGCCGATCGGCGGGTGGCTTTGGTGCTGGGCGCGGAGGGCGAGGGTTTGCGCCGCCTGACCAAGGAGACGTGCGACGAGATCGCCGGGCTGGCGATCACCGGCGCGGTGGAAAGTCTGAACGTGTCCGCCGCCGCCTCGGTGGCGTTGTATGAGCTGACGCGGCGCTGATAGCGCCGCGTCGGGATCATGATTTTGCTGTCATGGCCTCGGCAGGACCACGGCGGTGAATTGGCCTATGGCGATCCCTGCCGCCCGCGCTCCTCGAAGATCCGGTTGAGCGCGGCTTTGGATCCGGCCTGCCAGATCGCCAGGTTCCGGCCGGCACAGGCCTTGACCCGCCTTGCCGCGGCTTTTGTTCCGGCGAAAAGACGTCCCTTTACCGAAAGCGGATAGATCCCCTCATAGAGGAAGCCGGGCTGCACTCCGAACTGGCGCTTATAGGTTTCATTGCCAATAGTGAAATCGAAATACGACAGGCCGCTGCCGATGGCGGAGGTGATCATTTCATCGATGGCAACAATCCCGGGCGACAGCCGCTCCAACGGCAGTTCGAATGAGTGGATCAGCAAAAGATAAGTCCCGTTGTGCACCAGGCCGAACAGCGTCGCCGCGAACCGGTCCGGCGTCTTCAGCGCCGAGAGCACCCCGATGCGGCCGCGATCTTCCAGTGCAACCGTCTCGTAAAACCGGAAAAATACCGGGTCGGCCAGGATATCGCGGCGCCGGCGATTCTTGAAACGGGCCAGGCGCTGCCGGGTCAAAGCCTGAAACACCTCCTGCCGATCGGCATCGGCCGAGGCAACCGACAGGGACGCATCGCCGGCGATGTCCGTCAGATGCCGCCGCTTCCGCCGCAGCTCCTTGCGATCTTTGTTCTTTATGGTTGTCTTGTCATAGTCCTCCCGGGTGTCCGGCAGCTTCACCGTCCATGACCGCAGTTCCATCCTTTGCAGCCAGTCGAGCTGAACCAGCGGAACCGGAGATCCCGAAAGCAGCTCCGGCATCTTGGTGATGAGGACGACATCCGCCGGCGGCAGAACCCGGCATATCCGCCGCCAAAGCCGCTGCATCTCCGCGGTGTCGAGCGACAGACCCGGCGCCACGATCGGGACGTTGTAGTCGCTGACGCCGGAATCGGGAAATTCGATGACGGCGATGCCGAGCCTGCGCCGCAGGCACAACGGGAAGAAGAGCAGCGGGCGGCCGGTTTTCCGGTCGTATACAGTAACGAAAAGCGGTGACGCCTTGATGCGCGGGGCGATGACGCGATACCAGGGCAGCAGCCAGGCCCGGGTCTGGAACACCGTCCCGGCGGCCTCGAGCTCCCGCCACTGCGGCAGGACCATGGACGGTTCGGCTTGCACGTCGACAACAAAGCGATCGTCCGGCGCCGCCGACCGGACGTCCACCGTCCCGGCCCGCCGCATCCGGGATGGGGGCCAATAGATTGTGTCGCTCAGCCGGAAATTTTGGCTGCGTATCATGATCGCCTCTCCTCAGCGCGGAGATTCCCGACGGTTTGGCCGCCACCGGACATGGCCGCTGCCGTTCTGGAGTGTGAAAAGTGGCTGCCATCCAAGCGGAGCCTGCAGCCGCGTGGTTGCGCTGACGCTATCTTGCCGTGTTCAGCTTCAGCCTGTGTGTTCGCGTTCGGTAGGCGATGGCCCCCATATATGAGCTGCGGGGTGGGCGAAAACCGCGGGAATCGCCCGATTTTCCCGGCTTGCGCAATTGTCTTACGCCTAGATCGGTTCGGTTACACAGCACATCCGTGTGAGGCCGCGCCACCGCAAAATCATGACACGCTGCCGCGCATAACGGCAACAACCGGCGCTTTTACAGTTCCTTGGAGGCAGCCGAATCGGCTAGAAGCCACATCGGACACCCGGGCGGCTACCGCTGCGATAGTGAAACGCAAAAAGGAACGTATGGTTAACCATAACCCCCGGGCGGTTGCATGACGCGTCTACTCCTGGTGATTGGCCTGTTGACGGCCTGGGCGCCGCCAGCCGGCGCGCAGGACACCCCCCGGCCCATCGGCACGCTGGCGAGGATCCAGGCAACCGGAACCATCACGCTGGGCGTGCGCGATTCGGCCCTGCCATTCTCCTATAGGCTGGCGGACGGATCGCCTGCCGGATACGCCGTGGATCTCTGCAAGGCGTTGACCGATGACGTATCCGCCGCCCTGAACCGCCAGCCCATCCGCATCGCCTACAAGACCGTGACCGCCGAGGACCGGATCGATAAAGTCGCGTCCGGTGATGTGGATATCGAGTGCGGCTCCACCACGCGCAACAAGCAGCGGCTGGAACGGGTGGCGTTTTCCCCGGTGTTCTTCATCGCCGGCACCAAGCTGCTGGTGTCCCGCGAATCACCCATACTCAGTTACAAGGATCTGCGCGGCAAGACGGTTGTCGTGACCTCCGGCACCACGAACGAGACCGCCATGCACGTCCTGGTCGAGCGGTTGGTGGTGCATACCACCATCGTCACGGCACCGAACCATACGGAGTCCTTCGCCATGCTGCGCGCAGGCCAGGCCGATGCCTTCGCCACCGACGACGTCCTGTTGGCGGGCCTGGCCGCCACCTATGACGGCCAGGACTACCACGTCGTCGGCGATTACCTGTCCTACGAGCCGTATGGATTGATGTATCGCAAAGACGAACCGGCCTTCGCCGCTGTCGTCGAACACGGTTTCAGGCGATTGGCCGAAGCCGGCCGGCTGGCCGACATGTACAACCGCTGGCTGGTCAGGCGGCTGCCGACGGGAGAGAAGCTGAACATACCCATGAGCGCGGAGTTGGCCGAGTTGTTCCGCGAACTCGGACAGCCGGACTAAGGCGGCAGGCTCCCCGGCTCCGGTCTGACCGGAGCACCCTGGCAGCCTTCCTGATGCACCACGCCATGCGCTGATTCGCCCGGTTCATGCACGTCGAACGCCAGTTGCAGCAGGCGCCCGTCGGCTGCTGTCACGGCGGTGGCGATCGAGGCGGGCGACCGGCTCAATCCCGGATAATGCAACGACGCCCGGCGAACACCCGAGGCGTCCGCCGTCACCGGCACATCCACAAGTTTGTCGGCCTTGAACCCGGGCAGGAACACCGGCACCTGTTCGGCCCCGCGCGGCATCCAACGCACCCAGTAGAACGCCATGGCGAGCGGCGAACTCAGCCCCTCCGGCAGCGGCAACGCCTTCAAATCCAGATCGGCCCGGCGCTCCGGCGAGGCGGCGGGATAGTCCTGCAGCCAGGGCGAGCCGAACGTTGCGGGGTCCCAATGCTGCACGAACCCCGGATGGCGGCGGCGGAAATCGGCCAGAGTCTTGGCCTGCACCCGGCGCGCCTGCAAGCCGTCCGGGCTGCGCTCGAACGCATCCCATTGCTGCCGCACGATGCGATCACCGGCGAGGTAGCGGGTGTTCACCGCCAGGCTTTGCATCCGGTTGGCGCGCCACGTGCTGATTTCCTGCACCAAATAGCGGAAGTGGAAGAACCACATCCAGGTGGCTTCGAACGCCATGGCGACATCGACCCTGGTGACGCCGTCCTTTGCCTGCTAATCGGCGGTGATCGCGACGTGTCCGTCATGGCTTGTGGTGCCGGCGAAGCGGCAGACCTCGGCGGACCCCGGCGCCGTGCAGAACTGCGCGGCGATCAGCAGGGCGGCGATCCCTGGCGTCTTGCAAATGAGCCGAAATAAACTGGAACTTTGCGCCATCCCCCGCCTTAAGCCGGGCGCTGGCCGCTGGCCATTCAGAAGCTGTTGATGTCCCCAGCAGGATTCCGCTGCTTTCGCCGGCGAAGACGGGTAGAGGTGGCTCCATGCCGAACTTGCAGCAAACGCCGCCGTTTTCGCTCGCCGATATGGCCTGGCGCACGGCGTATCGTCTGGGATTTCCCCTCGCCCGGATCTGGTGGCGTCTGCGGCGGCAACGGCATGAGGGCGCGCTGGTGGCCGTGCATGTCGGCGGCGCGGTGCTGCTGTTGCGCTCCTCCTACCGGGCAGCCTGGAATTTCCCCGGCGGCAGTGTGCGGCGCGGCGAGACACCGGAAGCCGCGGCCCGGCGCGAGTTGGCCGAGGAGATCGGGTTGCGGGTGCCGGCGCTGCGTCCGGCCGGGGTTGTCGGCGGCGTCTACGACGGGCGGCGCGACCGGGTGCACCTGTTCGAACTGCGGCTGGAGCGGCTTCCCGCGCTGACCTTCGACAACCGCGAGATTGTCGGCGGGCGGCTGGTATCGGCCGCCGAGTGGCCGGACATGGCTCTGACCGGTCCGGTTGCGGCCTACCTGCGCGGGGCTCGTAAGGAAACCTCGCCGGACCGCACCGTCCCCGCGGAACCGGCCACAGGTTAACCGCCCGGCCGTCAGCCGGCGCCGCCGAGGCGCGGTGGCAGCAGCCTCTCGGCCTCGGCGACGATGCGCTGCACGATGTCGCCGGCCGCCGGGATGTCGTGGATCAGGCCGCACGCCTCACCGGCAATCACGCCAGCCACATCGAAGTCGCCACGCTCCCGCGCCGCGGCGTAGTCCCGCGCGACCTCGTCCGCCCGAGCCTCCAATTCCGCCTCCCGGCCCAGCCATTGGTCCGTATGCCGGTTGCGCAGGACACGGCCGGTATAGGGATCGGGCCAGCGATTGCGGCGCGACAGGTCGAAGACGATCGAGCGCACGGTCTGCCCGCCCTCGGCCGCCACGATGCGCCGCTTGGCCTCGGGGTGTCCGTCGGCTTCCTGCGAGGCATAGAAGCGCGTGCCAATCAGCACGCCCTCGGCGCCCAGCATCATCGCCGCCGCAAGGCCGCGCCCGTCGGCGATCCCGCCCGCTGCGGCCACCGGGACATCGGGGCAAGCATCCACCACCTGCGGCAGCAGTGTAAACAGCGGCTGGGACTGGCCGTGCCCGCCGGCCTCGGTGCCTTGCGCGACAATGACGTCGGCGCCGGCATCGGCGGCTTCCCGGGCCTGCGCCACGCTCTGCACCTGGCAGATCAGCTTCGCGCCCGCCGCCAGGATTGCGGCCCCGAACGGGCGCGGGTCGCCGAATGACAGCATGACGGCGGCGGGCTGACGGGCCAGCACGCTTTTCAGAAGTTCGGGACGCTGCGCCAGGCTCCAGGTGATGAAGCCGCAGCCGATACGGGCGTTGCCGGCGCGCGTCCACTCCCGCTCGATCCAGCCGCCGTCGCCGTAGCCGCCGCCGAGCAGGCCGAGGCCGCCCGCATGCGTCACCGCCGCGGCCAGCTTGCCGCCGGAGACAACGTCCATCGGGGCGAGCAGGATCGGATGCTCAATAGCAAGCGTCTGCGTCAGCCGGTTGTTGATGGCCATCAGTGCTCCTCCCGCCGGTTAGCGACATCATAACCGCTCTCTCGGCAAAATGGAGCCGGCGGGATCGTCTTTCAGGTATCGAGGGCGCGGCGCAACGCGTCCTTGTCCATGCGCGAGCGCCCGGGCACGTTGCGGCGGCGCGCCTGCTGCATCAGTTCGGCTTTGCTGCTGTCATGCTGCCGGTACGGTGCCGTCTTGCGCGCGATGTCGCCGGGCTGGCGGGAGAATTGCCGCCCGTGCGCCGTGTCCTCGCGCTTCTTCGCCGAGCTGCGGCGATAGTCTTCGTCCGAGAGGTGCGCGCGCGCCTCGCGCGGCAGATAGCGCTCGCCGCTGTCGCGGCTGCGTTCGCCGGATTTGGTGGCCCAGTCCTCCTCGGTCCATTGGCGCAGGTGGTTGTCGGCGCGCTTTTGGCCCGCGTAGCCGCCGCCGCGGCGTTTATACTCCTGCACCGCGAGTTGGGCTTTGCGGGCCGACCACTGGCCGGGTGCGCCGCCTTTGTCGCCGGCGGTGATGGTGCGTTTTATCTGCTCCCATAAGGCGGGGTCGCTTCGCCGTGCCGTGCTGCCCATGGCCGCACGAACGTTGCCGCGCCACGCGCGGTTCCGGCCGGTCAGACATCATCCGGCGAGAGGGTCATGATCACCTCGGCGGATTGCCGATGGAATTCGGCCTCTCGCTCGAGGTTCTTGGGGAACCGGGTGCGTGTGGACTGCACCATGGCCTGCTTGGCCTTGGACTCGTGCCAGGAGCGGACGGCGAGGAGTGCGGCAACCCAGCCACGCTGGAATTCAGGGCTCGTTTCGGTGGCCATAAATGCTCCTGTCGGCGGAATATCGAGTTTGATTTGCCCGTGCATCGAGTTACCGGCGCGGGCGTTCCCGTGTGGATACCGTACAGCCGCTTTCCCGGGCAGCCGCCTCCGCCTTCCGAGCCGCCGAGTTTCTGATGCACACTGTGGTTGCCATACCTCCCGAACCTCGACGGGCTATCTACTACCAACTGCCGTGGAGAATGACCCAAGGACACGGGCGGCTTATGCGTCATGGCGGGCGCAGGCCCGCCATCCACGCCTCTGTTTACACAGAGACAAGGCGCGGATGCCGCCCTTCGTCGGCATGACGGGGCGCCCGCGGCCGAGAGTCAGCGTCATCGCCGGCTGGTATAAGACCCTGGACTGGAAGCTGAATTCCGGGCGAGACTTCTTATCGATCAGCCAGGAGGGTGCATGCCTCGGAAACATTAGACACGCCGGCCGCCCCCCGCGTTATCGGCGCCGTGCCGTTGGGCGTGACCAAGAAGGTGGCAGCCGAGATCGTGCGGGACCTGCGGAACCAGCTTAGCCGGGACGGCCGCTCCGTGACAATGAAGGCGGTCCGGTTCATCCTGTCGACCCGAACCATGACGGAAAACGGCGCGTTCCAGGTCGTGGCCAATGCGTTCTTCGAAGTGGCGCCGGATCGGGATTCTCCGGCACGCCCCGAAGCGCTGGATTCGGTTGTGACGGTTGGGCGGACCGGGGGCGTTCAACGGCTTGAAGGTGTCTCCATTCCCGCGCTGCAACGCGCAATGTCCTGAGCCGGGAGACAGCCGTACGGCAAAACTCCGGCTCGACCCAACTTCCACGTTCGAGCCGACGGTAATCGACATCACCGCCGCCCCTGCCAAACATCATGCTTGAAATTTTGTCTGATTTGTCTATTTTGGACGATGGAGGTCAGGCATGCGCAGCGTAACGGCGACCGAAGCGAAACAGAATCTGGGGGCGCTGCTCGACAGCGCGCAAAGCGAACCCGTGGTCATTCGCCGGCAGAAGCGCGACATCGCCATCGTTCTGTCGCCGCGCGAATACGATCGGCTTCGGGCGATCAACACCGAGGAGTTCGAACGCTTCTGCGACCGGATCGGGGCGCAGGCGGTGGAGGCTGGCATGACAGAGGCGAAACTCGCGGAAATCCTGTCTGAATGACCCTGCGGCTGCGCGTTGTTCTTGATACGAACGCGCTGATCAGCCGTTTGCTGGTTCCCTCTTCCGTCCCGGCCTGGGCTGTCCAGCGCGCGATCTCCGAGCACATCGTGTTGGCCTCCGACGCGACGATCATGGAATTGGCCGATGTGCTTTCGCGGCGGAAGTTCGATCCATATGTGAGCGTGGAGGATCGGCAGAGGTTTCTGCGCTTGTTCGGACGGATCGTTGAACAGGCGACCGTTCTGCATGTAGTGCGCGCGTGCCGCGACCCGAAGGACGACAAGTTTCTGGAGCTTGCGGTAAACGGGGCGGCGGATGTCATCGTCACCGGTGACGCCGATTTGCGGGCGCTTAATCCCTTTCGGGGGATACAAATTTCCAGCCCGGCCGATTTTCTTCTCAAAGTTTGTGCGGCTGACCGACCCAGCGATGATCTCTTTGGCAGCTAATGGAGACGAATAGTGCCAGCGATCGGGATGGTTTGCATGTCCGTCTACGACCCACAGCGGAGTTACGCCCCGTTGGCCGGCACGGCTTGATTCGGCCGGGAGAACGAACCCGCTTCGCGGGATTGGTGCTGGGGGATGAGTTATACCCGGCACCCGAACCATTGACCGACGAAGCAAGCAAGGTTGGGGCGCTGCCCCAAACCCCGCCAGGGGCCGAGCCCCTGGACCTCAATACTTGTCTG
>NZ_CAIWTY010000030.1 GCF_903915725.1 uncultured Rhodopila sp. | reverse complement strand
GCCGCGGAGCTTGCGACCGCAAGGGCCGCATCGACCGAGGCGGAGCGCCGGGCGGCGGCGGCCGAAGCAGCCCGCGAGACGGCGCTCGCCGCCGCGCAGCAGGCGCGCGCTGAGGCGCGAGAGGCAACGGCGGCTGCGATGTCAGTACGCGAGCAAGCCGCGGCGGACGTGGCGACGGCACGCGCCGGGAAGCGGCGGCAACCCGCGCGCCGGTTGAGGCCACACAACATAGTGCCGCGACGAAAAAGCGCGTGCAGGAGCCGGAGACGCCCGAGCCGCGGCCGTTCGCTGGCGATGATGGGCAAGAGGATCGAACTGCGCTGGAAATACCGGGACGATCAGCGCTGCGTCTCGACGTGGCCGAACTTGACGCCGGTTTGCCGTCGCCAGTGCTTGGCGAAACCGTGGGCGAGCCCGAAGGTGAGGCGCGACCCGACGATTTGCCGGTCGTCCCCGACCGACTCAAGATCCCAAAGCCGGAGCGGGCGGCCTACGATGACGGGTTCGCTGCGGGTATGAACGGCTGGGAGGAAAAGACCCCTCGCCGTTTTCAGCAGGGGCAGCGGTTGGCCCACCTCCTGCCGTTCCGCCTCGCCGGCTACCGTGACGGCGCCGCCAAACGGCGAGCCAGTGTTGCAACGGCTGAAGCCGCGTCCGAGGTCCCGAAGCCGCCTCCCGCGGTTTGACCGGAACCAGCTGGCATTTCGATGATGTCGAACAGGGCTGGTGGCTGCGGCCGGTTCAGCTTCCGCGCAATATCAGTCGGCGCAACACGCTGATCCGCATCGACGCTCGGCAGAGAGTTACAGAAGTCATCCACTCCCTCCCGGGATTCCGCCGGCGCCGGGGACAAAATGTTGGGCAAACTGACGACGCCGCCTGACACCTGGAGCTGGCCAGGTCACCACACCACGCCCCGGTTGTGTGGACAGCAAATACTGAAGATAGCTGGCAGCGCGCCTTTCAAGCATCGCTTTGGAACGCTCGTCCTGCATGCCGGTAACCTTGAGGACGGCCTTGCCTCTGTTCGTAATTGGGGGTCTGGCAGACAACCGCCACTTCTCCGTCGTTCCACGCCCAATAGATTTCTCTCTCAAGCCTGGTGCGGACCCTGTCGAGCGCCGGCCGACAGGTCACAGAACAGGGATCCGGACACAGCGTCTTGGGCGACAGATAAACCGTGATCTTAGCCATAATGCCTCCTAACATAAACGGCGCCGAAGGCGGCGCATGATCAAGTGGTGAGGCATCTTTTTCCGGATCGCCCGGCTCTGTCATAAGGCGGCGCGATCCATGCAAGGGACCAGGGCCTTCCGGGTTGCGTCACGAACCCGCGCGGGCTTTCGGACCCGGGACGCCGCGGCGGGCGCCCTCAGATCACACCATGGCTGTCGGGGGTGCCAGGAACTGGGCGCCCGGCGCAACTTCGCAGCGACCATCTTGCGCGAGATTGTAACCGGCATTATACATCCCGCCGACCGGCGCTGCCCGAAAACCCGAGGTTTTCTGCGGGGTTCAGCGAAAAATGGCGGAGTGTCTCATCCCCTCCGCCAACCTACTGATTCAATTGCATAAGTTGATTTAGGGTGTCACGGATCCGAAAAGCGGCGGATCTCGGCTATACCGCCACATTGCACCGTCCTTCCGGAGGTGTCCGGTGTAGGTCTCGGACGTCGTAACAAGTGTGTGCCCCGGGCGCCTGGACAACCGACAGATGCAGGGTGGGTCGTCGAGCAGCGAGGCCACGGCGAAGGCGTGTCTAAGGCTGCGCAGGCGGCAGGTATCGAACACGAACTTCGCCCCGCCCTCATCCTTCGCCGACCGCTTCCCCCGCTGCTGTTTTTTGACGGCGCCATTGTCCGTAGCGGGTGCTGACGACCGTCCTGTCCGCCGGCGGTTTCCCAAACGGGCACCCTTCTCCGGCATGTCCGCCAGCCCCGCCGCCACACGCCCAAGGTTGATTGGTCCCGTCATGGGGCGACGATATGCACTTGGCATGCACCGGGACCGACCAACATGCGGGGCAGATCGTTGTCACGTGCTACACTGGCGATGTTTCGCCAAGACCTGTCCTCCGCCCGGAATTGCGGGCTGGGTCTCGACGCAAACGGTCAAGCGGAAACAAGCGATAATTACCTTCGTCGATGGCCTCCTGGCCTTTTCTTCCTACCGTGCTCCTCCCGCGTGACCAGCCGGCCCCATGAAGGTCGAGTGGTATATGGTCTGCGCGCCCGAAGCCGTATCGCGCAGCACAAAATCCACCGGCAGCGACCCGTCGTTCAAGCCCGGCGGCCGGGCGGTGACCAGAAGGCGCAACGTCGCCACCTGATCGGCCCCCCCCGGCACCCGCAGCACAGGCGCCGGCTTCGGGTCGCCTTCGGCAACGACCAGCATTGCCCCGGGCAGTCCGCCGACACTGAGGTCAAACGCCGCGTCCACCTGAGTCTTGTTGGCGATCTTCACCGTGTAGCCATTGCGCAAACTGCCATCGCCCAGCAGCATGAACAACGGTGCCCGGTCGCGCTGCACCGAAAGCCCCAGTGTTGAGCGGGTCATCAACGCGACCGTCAGCGCCAGCACGAACACCGACAACGCCGAGATATAAATCACGCTTCTTGGACGAAGTAAGCGGATCGGCTCGATCTTGGCCGCCTTCTTCGCGAACTGCCGGGCCAACGTATCCCAGGTGATCAGGCCCTTCGCCTGACCGGTGCGGTCCATCACATGGTCGCAGGCATCCATGCAGAGGCCGCAATTGATGCACTCAAGCTGGATGCCGTCGCGGATATCGACGCCGGTCGGGCAGACGGCGACGCAGACGCCGCAATCGACGCAGGCTCCGGGTTGCGGGCCGCCCGGGGCACGCTTGCCGCGCGCGCGGGGTTCCCCCCGCCAACCCTGATACGTCACGATGAAGCTCTGGTCGTCCAGCATGGCTGACTGAAAGCGTGGCCATGGGCACATGTAGGTGCACACCTGCTCCCGCGCCCAACCCGCGAGCACGTAGGTGGTCAGCGTGAACAGCCCGGTGAAGACATAGACCTGCGTGCTGGCGTTGGCCGTCCAGAAATCGACGCTGACCGAGGGCGCGTCGGTGAAATACATGATCCAGGCGCCACCGGTCCAAAACGCGATGGTCAGCCAGATGCCGTGCTTGAGCAGCTTCTTCCAGAGCTTGTCGGCGGTCAGCGGGGCCGCGTCCCGCTGCATGCGCTCGTTGCGGTCGCCCTCGATCTCCTTCTCGATCCACATGAACAAATCGGTCCAGACCGTCTGCGGGCAGGAATACCCGCACCACACCCGGCCAACCAGGCTGGTCACCAGGAACAGCGTGACCGCGGCCATGATCAGCAGCCCGGCCAGCAGCCAGATGTCCTGCGGCCACAACTCCAGGTTGAAGAAGTAGAAACGCTCGGTGGAGATATCGAGCAGCACCGCCTGCCCGGGCTGGTTGGGGCCGCGATGCCAACGGAGCCAGGGCAGGACGTAGTAGATCACCAGGCAGACAATCAGCACCACCCATTTTATCTGCCGCATCCTGCCGTGGACCGTCTTCGGGTACACCCGGACGCGGCTGGCGTAGAGGCTACGGGCCACCGCTTCCGGCTCAGTTTTGAGGCGGCGGTCCGTCTTGGTGGTAAGCGACACTCGACACTCCTGCTCGCGGCCGCTCAGCGCACGCACGCAAAGCGATTTGGCCTTAATCGTTTCCGGGCTTAACCGGACGTACTAGTTCGGCGCGACACCCTGCCGGCAGTCTCCGTTCCGGCGGTCATGCGCTTAATGGCTTGACGGTATATTCGCCTATCCGTATCTTCGCAACCACGAAAATACACTCCGATGTGATAAAGGCAACCAGCAGCGATCTCCTGGTGACCCATCCGGACGAGGTAGCGGTCAACGAACCGACTGACGGCCGAGCGTGCGTGCCGCCTGCGCGGCATGAACGAAAAAGCCGGCAAACGACGAGGGCCATCGCCGGCATATCGGCGTTCCGGATAGCGGTTGTCGTGCCATGCGGGGGCGGTCGTCCCGGCAGACGCTGCTGCCGAAAATGCTGATTTATTCGTCGGCCGGCACGTGACAGGGCTGGGAATGGGTTTCACGGAACGGGTGCACAAAAAGATTGATGAGCGCCGCTGCGCAGGAGGGGCAGGTGCGAGCCTCCGCGGCACCCACCTTTGGTCGCAGCGCTCACGGCGATGCTCGAGCGGCTGTCGCAGGACCCGATGTTTGCTGACGCCATCGGCAACCCGGTCGCGACACTCAAATCCGCGAACTCCGATGACGCCGGCGGAAGACTTTTTGGCACGATCCCGCCCAAGGTTAGTCCCGGGATAACGCGCACGGCGAAGATCCGGATTTTGAATAACCACGTCATAATTCATCCGATACCGGAATGGTACGTCTACTCGATTCTCCCGGCTGACCCTTGTCCGCTACAAAATCCAAAATGAAGGAAATCCACCTGGCCCTTGCCGTGGGCCGGCCACGACCCGGGAGCGGTTCAACCGACAACAGCGAAAACGCCACACTCGACGGCGTCGCTTATTCGCGTCGCGGGAAGCGATGGCTCGCCGCCTTTCGCAGTCCCCGGCAGCAAACCTGCCCGAACCTCCGTCTGAAGATCCGTATCCCGTGGGTTCGGCTGCTGGGTTATGCTGATGGCGTTGCGCAGTGCGTCAACCAGCGCGCGCATCCGCCCGTCGGCCAGGCTGTAGAATACCGACTTTGCCTCGCGGCGCGTCGTTACCAGATTCGCTTCGCGGAGAATCGCCAATTGCTGCGATAGATTTGGCTGCTTCAGTGCAAGTTCGTTTTCGAATCCGGAAACCGACAATTCGCCGTCCAGCAAGCGGCAGAGTATCGTCAGGCGCATCGGGTGAGCCAATGTCCGAAACAGATCGGCCGCCGCCCGCGTGTCGCAGAGTGCATTTACCCCCCGCACCCGACTGCTCATGTCTTCACCGGCTGTGACTTGTAGTACCATGCGGGCGCGCCGGACCGCACGCTGGCATCCGCTGCTTCCATGGTGACGGGGGGCGGCAGCAAACCGTCGTCACCCGGCCGCCACTCCCCCGGCGTTGACAGCCCGGATGCGTCGGTTTCCTGCAGCGCGGCGAGTGCGCGCAGCATCTCCTCCGCGTTCCGGCCGATGGGCGATGGATAATAGGTGAACAGGCGGATGATGCCCGTCGGGTCGATCAGGAACGAAGCGCGTACGGTCGCGGTATTCGTATCGGCGGGATGGATCATTCCATAAGCAGACGCGACGGCCATGGAGATATCTTCCCCGATCGGGAAGGGAATTTCGACGCCGAACACCTCGCGGATGCTGCGAATCCAGGCGAGGTGAGCGAACACGCTGTCGACGGACAGGCCGAGAAGATCGCAGCCCAACGCCTGGAAGCGGTCATACAGCTTTGCGAGGGCGATGAATTCCGAGGTGCAGACCGGCGTGAAGTCGGCGGGATGGGAAAACAGCAGCAGCCATCGCCCGCGATAATCCTCGAGGCTGCGCTCTCCATGCGTGGTGCGGAGACGGAATCGCACGGCCGGTTCGCCCAGGCGTGGCTGGCCGGGGGATACCGGCGTGTTTGGGTCGCTGGCTTCGTTCATCGCGGGTTCCGGCCATTGCCTGCTTGACATTCCATAATATACGAATGCCTATAATAGCAAGTGTGGCGGTGACAGCGCGGCACTCCGCGGCTGACCATACGCACCGCGAGCGTGAAAGGCTTCGCCATGTCCGCCATCGCCGCCATCGCGCCTCGCCGATCGGGACCACGCAGCCATCCCGCGGTCCCGCACCCCGCAGTCCGGCTGCGTACCGCGGTGGCAGCGCCCGCCGATCGGCCCGCTTGCATACCCGTTATGACAGAAGCCCGCGTTGCATCCCAACCGAATGAAAGATATATCTTGCTATATCACGGTCCGGACTCGACCTGATGACGCCGCGGCGCAATTCAATCCTGAATACGAATGCCGGTGCCTTATACTCTTCAGAAATGGATAGCCGCCGATGACCTATGCCGAACCGCCGCTGACCATGATGGACGAAGCGGCCATCGCCGCCGCGCCGTTGCGGCGCGACCCCTACGCGTTCACCTTTGTCGAGCATGCGCTCCGCGAGGATCTGAAAAACGAAGTGCTGGCCGACGCGCCGATAATTCCGGATCGCGGCAGTTACGCCCTGCCCGACCTCAAGCGCGGCCCGGCCTTCGACGCCGTCGTACAGGATCTGCTCAGCGTGCGGTTCCGTCATCTGGTCGAGCAGAAATTCGATATGGACCTCAGCCAGCGTCCGTCTTGCATCGTCATGATGGGGAACACCACCGGTCATTATAACGAAGGCTACTCGCATAACGATTCGAAGCATAAAATCGTAACGGTTCTGCTGGGTTTCAGCCGCGAATGGCCCTATGAGCGCGGCCGTCTGCGTGTGCTGCGCAGCAACAACATCGCCGACAGCGCCTTCGAGTTCGCGCCGGAATTCGGCCGCATGCTGATGTTCAAGGTCTCGGAGAAATCCTGGCACGGCTTCCTGCCACAAAAAGGCCAGCGCATGAGCCTGCAACTTTGCTACGTCGATTCGGAACTGTATGTAAAATCCGAGTATTGGCGCCACGGCGTCAGCGCCTTCGCCAAATCCGTCCCCATGCTGCGGACGCTGATGGATTGGGCTCCGAGGCGGCTGTAGCGCCCGGCACGCTGTAGTCATCAGGGAATCCCCGCCGTGTCCGCGCTGAATGTGCAGTGCGGATGACGGCGAACCGAGGAAAGCACGATGGACTACCCTCCGGTGCCGGCAATTGACGAGATCGCGCGGCATTTTCGGCGCGCGCTGCTCGATGCCGAGATCGTCGACCAGCCCTACCGGCGCTGGCGCCTGAAGAACGTGCTGCCGCTGGACACCTGTACCGGCATCATGACGCTGCCGATCGCCCCGCCGCTGTTGGGCAAAACCGACGGCACCCGTGGCAGCTACAATGACAAGCGGACCTTCTTCACACCGTTGCTGCGAAACAAATTCCCCGCGGTCCAGGCGCTGTGCTCGGCGTTGCAGACAAGCGATGTGGCGCGCGTGCTGGCGCGGACCCTGAACATCGAGCTGTCGGGCGGCTATCTGCGCATGGAGTACATGCAGGATATCGACGGCATGTGGCTGGAACCGCATCGCGACATTCCCGAGAAGCTGTTTTCCATGGTGATCTATTTGTTCACCGGACCGGACAGCGCGGAGTGGGGCACCGACATCTACGATGCCGGGCAGCGCCGGGTCGATCGCTCGGCGCCGGACTTCAATTCCGGCGCGGTTTTTGTCGCCGGGCCCGCCACCTGGCATGGTTTCGATCGACGGCCAATCGTCGGGGTTCGGCGGCTGCTGGAAATTAATTACGTCCGTTCCGACTGGCGCGCCCGCGACCAGTTGGCATTTCCAAATCGCCCCATCGAATCATAGGTGATCGGCTGTGAAACGAATTACCGCAATGAAAAGGACTTGAAGATGGCAAAACGCTTAAATCTCGCGGCCCCGTCGCTGATCGCCGCGTGCGCACTCGCCCTTGCCTGCGTAGCGCCGCTGCGCGCGGTCGCGGCCGAACCGGCTGTCGCCGCGGAGGTCGGCTCGATCCAGCAGGCGGCGCGGCAAGGTGCTGATATATTCGCCAACGATCGTTTCGGCGGCGCGGCCACGTGCGAGACCTGCCATGCCAACGGCGGCCGCACCGCCGGGAAGTTGCCGAACGGCAAGGAGATCCCGAGCCTCGCCGGCGCGGCGGCGGCATTCCCGAGGTTCGTTGCAAAGCGGCAAACCGTCGTCACGCTTTCGCAGCAGATCGCCCGCTGCATCGCCGGCGGGGTGCAAGGCACGCCGCCCGCGTTCGGCAGTCCCGAAATGGTCGATCTCGAAACCTACATCACGTCGCTATCGAAGGGCGCGGTCATGGGTCAGCAGTTCAACTAACCAAGCCGCCTCCTGAAACAAACACGAAGGATCAAACAATGTCTGCCATCGCCGCCACGGCGTCTCACCCGCACGGGTCGCCGGACGCCATGCCACGCCGCGATTTGCTCAACCTGGTGACCTTGACGACTGTCGCCGTCGGTGTCGGCGCCGTCGCCTGGCCGTTCATCGACAGCATGAACCCGGCCAGGGACACGCTGGCCGCGGGCAATCCGATCGACATCGATACCAGCCGAATCGAGCCAGGCCAACAGATCGTCGTCCTGTGGCGCGGCAGCCCGATGTTCGTCATGCGGCGCAGCCAGCAGGCGATTGCGGCGTTGCAGGATCCGGCCATGCTCGCCAGGCTGAAGGACCCGGACTCCACCGTGATGCAGCAGCCCGAGTATGCGAAGAACTGGCACCGCAGCTCGAATGTCGAGTATGCGGTGCTGGTGGGCATCTGCACCCATCTCGGTTGCCTGCCGACGCTATACTCCAAGCCGAGCGCTACGGAGCCGGTGGCGAACTGGCCCGGCGGGTATTTCTGCCATTGCCATGGCTCGAAATACGATCTGGCCGGCCGCGTTCATACCAACGTTCCGGCGCCGTACAATCTGCCGGTGCCGCCCTATACCTTCGTTGCCGAAAGAATGCTGCGCATCGGCGAGAACCCGCCGGGTTTCACATTCAATCTGAACAGCGTTGTCCAGATCTAAGGTTTTGCCGTCGCTTGGCCGCCGCGACGGCGATTGGCGGGATCGGCCGAATGTCGTTCCCTGGCCGCCGATTGTCTTCGTAGGCACCGTCGCGGTCGCGGTGACCCTCGAGTACCTGCTTCCACTCGGCGGCATTGTCCCGGCGAGCAGCGCCGTCCGCCTGATTGGGGCGGCGGCGATGCTGGCTGGTATTGCCCTGGACGTGGCGGCGATGCTCGAAATGCATCGAGCCAAAGCCAACATCCAGCCGCACCGTGCCGCAACCGCGCTGGTGACCACGGGGCCGTTCGTTCTGTCGCGCAATCCAATCTATCTCGGGAACACGATCCTGATCGCCGGGGCGGGATTGGCGTTCGGTAATCCATGGCTGGTTCTGATGGCCGTCGCGATCATCCGATTGGTCTCAGTGCTGGCAGTCCGCCGCGAAGAGGCGCACCTCGCCGCGCGCTTCGGCGAGGCGTGGGCGGCGTATGCGAAACGCACGCCGCGCTGGCTGCGCCTGCGGCCGTAACGGCCCGGGCGGCGCTTGCGGGACGATAAATTCCCGGCGCCATGACAAGCAATCTGCTTGCGTTACGGATTGGTTGTGGTATCACAGCAAGTACGATATATCTCGATAGCTTTTATTCTGTCGAGATCCCGACCGGAACAAGGAACAAGTCAGCATGAAAATCGCCATTACCAGCTAGAACTTTCGCAGCGTGACCGGGCACGCCGGCCGCGCCCGCCGGTTCCTGATCTATGATGTCCAGCCGGGCGCGGAGCCGATCGAAACCGCGCGTCTCGACCTGCCGGCGGAGCAATCGTTCCACGAAACCGGGGGCACCGGCGTTCATCCGATCGACGGCGTCGATTTGATCATCTCCGCCGGTTTCAACACCCATTTCGCCGTCGTGATGACACAGCGCGGCATCCGGACCGCGACCACCGACCAGGAAAATCCGCTCGAAGCCATCCGCGACTACATGCTGCGCCAGGCGGCCGGCACGTTGCTTCCAGTCACCGGTTGCGATTGCGGCGGCGAATGCCATGGCGGCGATCATCACCATGCGGACCACGCCGTTGCGTAGTTTCGCCCGGTCGAGTTACGGGCCTGACCCCTGCCGGTACAGCAACGTTGGCAGGGACACCAAATCGGCTTGCACGTCGCGGCGGCGCTGGTGCACCACGTCCTGCTCATGGACGCGACCCTGAAGCAGATGGTGGAGAGTCCGGCCGGGCAAAAGGAGTGGACGCGATGGCCCTGATCCTGGACCAAGCCGTCGCCGAGCTAAACCACTTGCTCGGGGCCGGCTTGCCATCGATCCGCGTATCGCGCGCGGTCTTCGGGCTTTACTTCACCGGCGTCTCCTTCGGCATGGGAATCGTGCGGACATGGTTCTCGCCGGAACGCACCCGCGCGCTGCTGACCCGCCGCGGGGAGGGCGTCGGCAACGTGCTGGCCGCGTCGCTGGTCATCGTCACGCCGTTCTGCTCCTGCTCGGCGGTGCCGCTGTTCATCGGGTTCGTCTCGGCCGGCGTCCCGCTTGGCGTCACCTTTTCCTTCCTGATTTCAGCACCGATGGTGAACGAGGTTGCACTCGGCATGCTGTTCGCGATGTTCGGCTGGAAAGTCGCCCTGCTGTACCTGTCGTTGGGGCTGACGATCGCCATCGGTGCGGGATGGGTGCTCGGCAAACTCCATCTGGAACGCTGGGTGGAGGACTGGGTGTTGGCGCAGCGCGGCGCTTCCGGCGGCCTGGAGGATGAGCGTCTCTCATGGCCGGACCGTGCGTCCCATGCCGCCCCGGGCGTCGCGCTCATGTGTCCAATGCCTTACTCCGGTGGTTTGTCTCGGGCTACGTCAATACGGGCTCGCCGGCGATTCGAAACCGCCAGGCGCAGAGCCAGTCCGCCGGGTGCGGATCAGGCGGACAGGCAATACACTCGCAGGTTATGCGCGGGTCCATCGTGCGGGCAAACGTGGTGTATTCGACCACCCCGCCGGACTTGCACGGGTAGTCGGCGAGGCCCTTGCGCTGGCGCGCCGCCTGCACGCGGCACTTCGTCATTTGCAGCACCAATGATCCGTCGTCATCGAAGAACACACGCTGCTCGTTGATGACGGCGTAGAGGCGATGCGCGAACGCCGCGGCCAGGGCGTCCAGCCCACCGGCTTCCGGCAGCTTTTGCGCCGCTTTGATCCGGGCAGCCTCCAGCGGTGAGAAACTCGACCAGCAGGCGTCGTTGACCGCCTTCGCCGCGGCCATGCCTTCACGTTGCTCCACCGCCTGGAACCACACGCCGTCGAGCACCAGCCAGTTGATCGCCAGCGCGTTCAGCAGCGCCTGAAACTGCGCCGGCTGCATGGCGGCGAGCGGTGCCGGCACGCCGTCAGTGATGGTGGTCCCCAGCGTGGCGCAGAGCCGCGCGATCAGGATGGCGGTGCCGTGATCGCCCGCCTCCTGCTCCATGGCGAGGGCGCCGTCGATGCCGAAGCGGTTGGCCGCGTTGGCGAACCATAAGCCGTAGTGGACCGCCATCCGGCGGATCGACTCCAGCACGGCAGTGGCCAGCCGTTTCGTTTCATCGTCCATCGTGGCTCCTTCGGTGATCGCCGGTCCCGGCGGCGGTTCCAGCTGTGATGTCGACTCTGGCCGCATCGCTGCGGTTCCGGCTGTTCCGATATATCTTGTATGATCGGACCACAAGCACCCGGTTCGGATTCGGCAGCCAGTGCTTGCAGGCAGTGCCAGCCCCAGTAGGCATATTATGCCGATCATGCCTGCGGCGCAAAGCTGATCCGCTTGCAGCACCATGAATAGAACATGCAATATGATATATCTCGTCATATCTTAGCGGCAGGAACGGAAGCACCATCCCTCGCCGGCCAGCCCGGTGCGGACGGATCGGCCTCCTGCCCGGCTCCGAACATGCACAGGCCCTCCAGCCGATATCGCGATGCGAGTCGCCTGCACGCTCGGGTGCCCACAGCTCAATCGTTTCACAAATAGGAAATTCGGCCATGCCGTTTCAGGAATTTCGCAGCCGCCGCGATGATCAAACCGGCGGGTCCGGCCACGGAAGTGGTCAGCGCTGCGGGTCCGGTCCGCGCGGCGGACGCGGCCGGGGCCAGGGTGGCGCCGGGCGGAACCATGATGCCGCCGGCATGCGCCTGGCCACGCTGGCGGTTCTGGCGGACCAGCCCGGCAACGGCCTCGCCGTGATGCGGGCGCTGGCCGCTCAGGGCTACTGCCAGGCTGTGGCCGGGGCATCGTCAGTCTATCCCAGCCTTAGTCTGCTGACCGACATGGGCATGATTTCGGCCGGCACCGAGCCGTCGGGCCGGACGGTCTATACCATGCTCGATGCAGGTGCGGCGGTGCTGGCTGCCAATCGCCCGCTGATCGAGGCCATTATGGCCGAGTCCAATTCTGCCGATGGCCGATCGGCGGCCCCGGTCCGGCGGGCGGGCCGGCTCAAACGGCGCTGCCGCGGACAACAGGCCGCCCCCGCAGCCTGACAGCGCCCCGACAGCAACCAGTATCGGCCGCTCGACGCACCATGATCGGTTGGTTGCAAGTACCATGGCGTATAGTCAGCCTGTCGGCTATCGGCAGACGAACCGGCCGCCGAATCGCCAGTGGTGCGGCTCCCAAGGAGAGTGCGATGTCAGGACAGGACGTGCCCGATAGGTCGGAGGTCCCCGCCGGCTGGGATTGTCCGCGCGGCGGCCGCCGCGGCCGCGGCGGAGGCGGCGGGGGGCGCGGCCGGATGTTCGACAACGGCGATCTGCGCCTGATCATCATGTCGCTGCTGTCCGATCGCCCACGCCATGGCTACGAGATCATCAAGGCTCTCGAAGAGCGGGTTGGCGGCGGCTACAGCCCCAGCCCGGGCGTGGTCTACCCCACGCTGACCCTGCTGGAGGAACTCGGGCAGGCCTCGGTCATGGAGGAACGGGCCGGGCGCAAATTGTATACCCTGACGCCGGACGGCCATGCCGCACTCGCCGCGAGCCAGCCCGTGGTCGAGGCCATCCTGGCCCGGCTCGAAATCGGGGCGGCATCGCGCAGCGGACCGCCGCCGCAGATGGTGCGTGCGATGGAGAACCTGGCCGCGGCGGTGCGGCTCAGGCTTCAGGCCCGAGCGGCCAACGAGACGCAGATTCGCGCCATGGCCGCCGCGATCGACGCCGCGGCCCGCGCCGTCGAGGATCTGTGACAGCTCACACGCGGCGAGACTCATAAGCAAACTCGATCAAATCAATTGAACGCATGCGTTGGATAAATGAAAGCTGAAAGCGGACTTTCCCGGCATTCTCCTCGGGAGCGCTCGCATGTCTCAGCCCACCGCCATCCTGCCCCACCTGGCCATCCGGCCGCCGACCGTCACGCTGCCCCGGGCGCCGAATGTTCTGCCCGGACTGGCACTGACCTGCGCCATAGCAGGCGCCGCGTATGGCATCAGGCGCATCCCCGGGCTGAGCAACTTCAGCCCGATGATCATCGCCATCCTGCTTGGCATGGCGCTGCACAACACCATCGGCACACCCGTCCGGGCGCGCGCCGGAGTGGTGTTCAGCCTGAAACGTCTATTGCGGCTCGCCATCGTCCTGCTCGGTTTGCAACTGACGGCGCAGCAGGTGGCGGCCGTCGGCGCGACCGGGATGGCTATCATTGTCTTCACGCTGCTGAGCACCTTCCTCGTCACCAAGGCGCTGGGCCGCCTGTTCGGGGTGGAGCGCGGGCTGGCCGAGCTGATCGCCGCCGGAACCGCGATCTGCGGCGCCTCGGCCGTCATCGCGACCAACACGGTCACCCGCGCCGCGGACGAGGATGTCGCCTATGCGGTCGCCTGCGTCACGGTGTTCGGCTCGCTGTCGATGTTTCTCTATCCCGCGCTGCCGGGGCTGCTGCATCTCGACGCACATCATTTCGGGCTCTGGAGCGGCGCTTCGATCCATGAAGTCGCCCAGGTCGTCGCCGCCGCCTTCCAGGACGGACGCGACGCCGGAGAGTTCGGCACCATCGCCAAGCTCAGCCGTGTCATGCTGCTGGCCCCGCTGGTGCTATGCCTCGGGTTCGTCGCGGCGCGCCGCGGCCGGGACCATGTTGAGGCGCGGGCGCCGCTGCCCTGGTTCGTGTTCGGCTTCATCGCGCTGATCGGCGTCAACAGCCTGGGCGTCGTGCCGGTGGAGGCGAAGCAGGTGCTGGTGCCCGTCACCACCTTCCTGCTGACCGTCGCGCTGGCCGCGATGGGGCTGGAGACCGATATTCGCAAGCTGCGCGCCCGCGGATTGCGGCCGCTGGCGCTCGGCGCCGCGTCCTGGGTGTTCATTTCCGGGTTCAGCCTCGCGTTGGTCGAACTGGTGTATTGATCCGGCATGACGCTGGATCAGCTTCGCCTTTTCGTCGCCGTCGCCGAGCGCCTGCATGTGACGCGCGCGGCGGCGGCGCTCAACATGACCCAACCCGCTGCGAGTTCGGCGATCGCCGCGCTGGAGGCCAGCCTGGACACGCGGCTGTTCGACCGCATCGGCCGCGGCGTCGCGTTGACCGAGGCAGGGCGCCATCTGCTGCCGGAAGCGAAAGCGGTGCTGGCGCGGCTCGGACAGGCGGGGCAGGTGCTGGACGATCTGCAAGGGCTGCGGCGCGGCCATCTGAGCCTGCATGCCAGCCAGACCATCGCAGGTTACTGGCTGCCGCCGCTGATGCATCGCTTCCGGCAGGCCTGGCCGCAGGTCACGCTCGCTTTGGTCATCGGCAACTCGGCGCAGGTCGCCCGCGCCGTGCTGGAGGGCGCCGCCGATTTGGGGTTTGTCGAGGGCACCGTCAGCGACCCTCTGCTGGTGCAAATCCCGGTCGCGGCCGATGGGCTGGTGCTGGTGGCGAGCCCGGATCATGCTCTGGCGGGGAGGACGGCGCTTGAAGCCCGGGACCTCGCCGGCCTGGATTGGGTGCTGCGGGAGCCCGGTTCGGGCACCAGGCAGATGTTCGAGGAGGCCCTGGCGCGCTTCGGCATCGATCCGGCCGCCCTGAACGTGACCATGGAGCTGCCATCGAACGAGGCGGTGCGGGCGGCCGTGGAGGCCGGTGCCGGCGCGACCGTGATTTCGTCTCTGGTGGCACGGAGCGGCATCGCCTCGCGCGCGCTGGTTGAACTGAACTTTGCTTTTCCCGATCGCAGCTTCACTCTGCTGCGGCACGGCGACCGCCACCGCTCGACGGCGGCGGCGGCGCTGATCGACATGATCCGGCAGGTACCGGGATGATGTCGTAACTATCTCTCGACGGGCCGGGACGGTTCGGCTGTCCATTCCGACATCGATCCGTCGTAGAGTTTCGTGCCCGGGCGGTGCAGAACCTCCGACAGCACGAACCAGTCGGCCGCCGCGGCGTGGCCGGTGTTGCAGTAAACGATCGCCGGTTTGTCACCCGCCGGGGCGAACAGCGCCGCCAGTGCGTCTGCCGATTTCAGCCGCCCGTCCGCGGTCCGCGTCCCGTTCTGATCGATCGAAACCGCGCCCGGGATATGTCCCGCGGCCCGCACCACCGGTGACTGGGCCGCGCCGCTCCAGCTCGACAACGGACGCGCGTCCACCAGCGGAGCATGACCATTGGCGACCGCTGCGGTTACCTCCGGCAGCAGCGCGCGCACACCCGGGTCGTAGTGCGCCGTGAACGCCGCCGGCTTGCGCACCGCTGGACCGGTCTCCACCGCCCCGGTCCAGGCTTTCCAGCCGCCGTCGAGCAGCGCGACCTGCGCGTGGCCCAGCACTTTGAAAGTCCAGTAGACCCGCGCTGTGCCGGCGAAGTCGTCGCCGACGATGACCGCTGTATCGGCATCGCCCACGCCCAATCCGCCGATAACCGCAGCGATCCGGTCAACCGGCGGCAACGCGGCGGCCGCGCCGCTCGGGCTGGGGACGGTCCACCCGGTCGCCTGGTAGTCGGCCGAAACCGCACCGGGAATATGACCGGCCCGGTAAGCAGCGTCCGGACGGATATCGAGCACCACCACATGCGGATTGCCGAGTTGCGCGGCAAGCCAGGCCGCCTGCACCAAAGGCTCCGCCGCTGCGGCCGGGCTGGCGGCGAAAACGCCAGCCAGACCGAACGCGGACACCAGGCCGAACGTCGCCGCCCGGCGCGATACGCGATGCATCACGCGGCCTTCGGCGGCGGCGGGGCAAACTGGTCGAAGGCTTCCAAAGCCTTCGCCGCATACATCACGCTCGGACCCGCGCCCATGTAGATCGCCAGGCCGACGGTTTCGAGCACCTCCTCCCGCGAGGCGCCCTGCTTAACCGCGGCTTCCGCGTGGAAGGCGATACACGGATCGCAGCGGGTCGCCACGGCGATCCCCAGCGCCAGCAGTTCCTTCGTTTTGGTGTCCAGCGCATTGGCCTTCAGCGCCGCCTGCGCGGTGGCCGAGAAACCCTTCATCACATCGGGTATCCCGGCGCGCACGTCGCGCAGTTGCGCCGAGTAGTCGCGCGTCATCGCGCCCCAATCTTTCAACATGGAACTTCTCCGGTCAGGTACGCAGGCCGAACAGCGTGTAAACCGGGCAGAACGAGAGACCCGCGGTCAGCAGCGGCACCAGGCCGATCCAGGCCCAGACGGGGCCGCCGAGCAGGGCCCAGGCAATGAGGGCGATGCCGAGGGCGGCGCGGGCCAGGCGGTCGAGCGAGCCGATATTCTTTGTCATGTGAAAGCTCCTGATTGGATCAGTTGAAGGCGCAGCCGGGCTTCAGCCCGAGCCGCCGCAAAATCATCGCCGCCGGGCAGAACCCGGTGAAACCCGCCTGCAGCATGTTCAGGCCGGCAAAGGCGGTCAGCAGCAGCCACCACGGACTGACCAACCAGCTGAGCGCAAGGCCGCTCAGCACGACCGCTCCGGCGAAGCTCAGCACCGCGTTGTCGATGGTCATGGCTGTCTCCTTGATGCCGGCGGCGGCCGGAGCGTCTCGCGCGCTGCAGTTGAGCCCTTTGGTGCGGCTATGGCTTGACTGTATATTCGGAGTTGCGTATATGCGCAAGCATGAAAATACAGCCTGACGTTATGGAGGCGGCGGCGGACAAGGCAAGTGAGCTTCTCAAGTCGCTCGCCAACCGCCATCGCCTTTTGATTCTGTGCCAACTCGTCGATGGCGAACGCTCTGTCGGCGACCTCGCCGCGTTCCTCAAGGCGCGCGATTCGACCGTCTCCCAGCACCTCGCGCTGCTGCGCAAGGACGGCCTGGTGCAGGCGCGGCGGGACGCCCAGACAATCTACTATACTATCGCCTCCTGCCCGGCGAAGCGGGTGCTGGAAACGCTGTTTGCGATCTACTGCTCGCCCGATCCGATCTGCGGCCAGACGATACCGCCGCCTGGAGCCAATACCGACGGAGACCTATGATGTTCTGGAAAAAGACCGCCGCGACCCAATCCGGCCCGATTGAACTCGAACCGGCCGAGGTCAGCGCCCGCATGGGCTGCGGCGAGATCGTCCTGGTGGATGTGCGCGAGCCGAACGAGATCGCCGCCGAACGCATACCGGGCGCTGTCTCCATGCCGCTCTCGCAGTTCGATCCGGCAGCGCTGCCGAAGGGCGAGGTGGTGCTGTCCTGCCTCAGCGGCAAACGGTCTGCGATGGCACTGACGAAATGCCGTCAGGCCGGCGTGGCGGTCACGTCGCACATGCGCGGCGGACTGATGGCCTGGAAAGCCGCGGGATTGCCCACGGCCCGCTAACGGAGACGTCCATGCACAAGATCTGGTTTGTTGCCGCGCTCGCCGCGGCGACCGCCCCGGCGTGCGCGCAAACGCCATTTACAGTCGCATTGCGTCCGCTGGCGGATGAGAAGGCCGTCTTCGCCACGGTGGAAAGCCGCAATGTCGTGCCGGCGCGCGCCCGCATTGGCGGCACTGTCGTGGACCTGAACGTGCAAGACGGCGACGAGGTGATGCAGGGCCAGGTGCTGGCGCTCGTCGGCGACGACAAACTGCAAATCCAGATCCGTTCGCTCGATGCGCAGATCGCCGGTCTGCGGGCGCAACTCGCGCAGGGACAGGTGGACCTTGCCCGCGCCGACACGCTGGCCCGTACCGGCGCGGGATCGCGCCAGCAGCTCGACCAGGCGCGCACCGCGGTCGATGTGGCCAACAGCGCCCTCGCCGCGCGCATCGCCGAACGCGGCGTGGTGGTGCAGCAAGTCACCGAAGGGGCAGTGCTCGCGCCACGGGCCGGCCGCATCCTCCAGGTGCCGGTGACCAAGGGCAGCGTGGTGCTGCCGGGAGATGCGGTCGCCAGCGTCGCCGAGGCCGACTACGTCATGCGCCTGCGCCTGCCGGAGCGTCACGCCCGGTTCCTGAAGGTCAACGACAAGGTGCGTCTGGATGGCGCCGATGTCGGCGCGAGCGGCGCGGTGTTCGGCACCGTGGTGCTGGTCTATCCGCAGATCCAGGACGGCCGCGTGCTGGCCGATGCCTCGGTCCCCGGCGTCGGCCACTATTTCGTCGGCCAGCGCATCCGGGTCTGGATCGCCGCCGGCGACAGGCCGAGCTACGTCATACCCGGCGCCCTGATCCACAGCCGGTTCGGCCTGAGCTACGTCAACCGGCGCGCCGCCGATGGCGCAACCCTGGAGATCCCGGTGCAGCGCGGCCGCGACATGCCGGCGCCGGATATGCCTGACGGCGTGGAAATCCTGTCCGGCCTTCAGTCCGGCGATGTGCTGACCGCGTCATGAAGCTCGGTCTCTCCGGCTGGCTGACCCGCGCGACGCTTCGCTCGCCGCTGACGCCGTTGTTTCTGCTGGCGGCGCTGGCCGTCGGCATGATCGCGCTGGTGACCATCCCGCGTGAGGAGGATCCGCAGATCCACGTTCCGATGGTGGACGTGATGATCTCCGCCAACGGGTTGCGCGCCGCCGACGCGGCGGAACTGGTGACCAAGCCGCTGGAGACCATCCTGACCGCCATCCCGGGGGTCGAGCACGTCTACAGCCAGACGCAGGACGACCACGTGATGGTCACGGCGCGCTTCGTCGTCGGCACCAACGAGGACGACGCCGTTCTGCGGGTCAACAACAAGATCGGCAACAACCTGGATCGCATCCCCATCGGCATTCCCCCGCCGCTGGTGGTGGGGCGCGGCATCAACGACGTTGCGGCGATGGTGCTGACGCTGTCGCCAACGCCCGCCGCCGCCGATCGCTGGTCGCAGGCGGATTTGGATCAGTTGGCGCAGAAGCTGCAAACCGAGCTGATCAAGATTCCCGATATGGGGATCACCACAATCGCCGGCAGCGATCCGCAGGAGATCCGGGTGCAGCCCGATCCCGAGAAGCTCGCACTGTTCGGCGTCACCTTGCAGCAGCTTGTCGGCAAGGTGCGCGACGCCAACCGCTCCTTCGTCGCCGGAAATGTGCGTGACGCCGGTACGATGCGCACGGTCGCCACCGGGCAGACACTGATCGGCGTGCCCGATATCGGCCTGCTGCTTGTCGGCACGCGCGACGGCCGCCCGGTCTATGTGCGCGACGTGGCGAACGTCGTTGTCGGCGCTAGTCCGGTTGACGCGCGGGTCTGGGCCATCACCCGCGACGCGGGCGGCGCGTGGCAGCGTACCCCGGCGGTCAGCCTTGCCCTCGCCAAGCGGCCGGGCGCCAACGCGGTGGTGATGTCGCAGGCGGTGCATGAGCGGCTGACAGCGCTGCAAGGCAAGCTGCTGCCGGACGACGTCACGGTGCGGGTGACGCGCGACTACGGCACCACGGCCAACGACAAGGCCAACGAACTGCTGTTCCATCTGGGTCTCGCGACCGTGTCCATCGTAGTGCTGATCGCGGTTTCTATCGGCTGGCGCGAGGGGCTGGTCACGCTGGTGGTCATCCCGACGACGATCCTGTTGACGATGTTCGCCTCCAAGACGATGGGCTACACGATCAACCGGGTCAGCCTGTTCGCACTGATCTTCTCCATCGGCATCCTGGTGGACGACGCCATCGTGGTGGTCGAGAACATCGCCCGCCACTGGGCGATGCGCGACGGCCGAAGCCGCTCCACCGCGGTGATCGAGGCGGTGGCCGAGGTCGGCAATCCGACTGTGATCGCCACGCTGACGGTGGTCGCGGCGCTGTTGCCGATGCTGTTCGTCTCCGGGCTGATGGGGCCATACATGGCGCCGATACCGGCGAATGCCTCGGCGGCGATGCTGATCTCGTTCGTCGTGGCGATGGTGGTGGCGCCGTGGCTGATGCTGAAGCTGGCGCCGAGCCGGCCGGATACGCACCCTGGCGGAGGCAGACATGACGAGGGCGCGCTCGGCCGGCTGTATCGCGCCGTCGCCACGCCGCTGGTCCGCCGCCGCAAGACGGCGTGGGTGTTTCTTCTGCTGGTGGGCGGCGCCACGCTCGCCGCATGCTCGGCATTCTATTTTGAGACCGTGACCGTCAAGCTGCTGCCGTTCGACAACAAGTCGGAGCTGACGCTGCTGGTCAACCTGCCCGAAGGCACCAGCCTGGAGGCAACCGAACAGGCGTTGTTCGCGGCCAACCGTATCGCGGGCGAACTGCCGGAGGTGACCGCCGTCCAGGCTTACGCCGGCACGCCACAGCCGTTCGATTTCAACGGCCTGGTGCGCCATTACTACCTTCGCCAGTCGCCCGAACTGGGCGAGCTGCATCTGGAATTGCAGCCGAAGGACGTGCGCGGCCGCAGCAGCCACGCCATCGCGCTCGATCTGCGGCAACGGCTGTCGGCCTCGACGCTGCCCGAAGGCACGGTGCTAAAGGTGGTCGAAGTGCCCCCGGGACCGCCCGTCCTGGCCACGCTGCTGGCCGAGGTCTACGGACCGGATGCAGCGACGCGGCTGGCGACCGCGGAGGAATTGAAAACCGTGTTCCGTAGCGTGCCGTTCATCGTCGATGTCGATGACAGCTACGGCCACGCCCGGCCGCGTCTGCGCATCTCCATCGACCAGGATCGCCTGGAATTCTTCGGCGTCGAACAGAACGACGTCTACGACACGGTGCAGGCGTTGTTCGGCGGCGTGCCCGTCGGCTACTCCTATCGCGGCGAGGACCGGTTTCCGCTGAACATCACCGTGGGCCTGCCGAAGCGCGACCTGAGCTGGAGCGAACAGTTGGCCTCCACGCCGGTGCCGGCCAACGCCCTACCCGGCAATCGCGGCGTGGTTGAACTGGGCGAGGTGGTGCAGGCGAAACCGGAAACCGGCAGCCGGATGCTGTTCCGCCGCGACGGGCATTTCATCGACATGGTGATGGCCGAGCTGGCGGGCCGGTTCGAGGCACCGATATACGGCATGCTCGCGGTGAACCGGGCGGTTGCGGAGCATGACTGGGGCAAGCTCGGGCGGCCGGAGATAGCGTTGCGCGGCCAGCCGGAGGACGAATCGAAGCCGTCGGTGCTGTGGGACGGCGAGTGGGAGATCACCTATGTCACATTCCGCGACATGGGCGGCGCATTCGGCGTTGCGCTGCTGGGGATCTACATCCTGGTGGTGGCGCAGTTCGGCAGCTTCAAGCTGCCGCTGCTCGTCCTCGTGCCGGTGCCGCTGACCATGATCGGCATTGTGTTTGGCCATTGGCTGTTCAACGCGCCGTTCACGGCGACCTCCATGATCGGCTTTATCGCATTGGCCGGGATCATCGTGAGGAACTCGATCCTGCTGATCGATTTCATCCGGCACATGCCGCGGGCCGGCGTGACGTTGCGAGAGGCTGTGCTGGCGGCGGGCGCCGTCCGGTTCAAGCCGATACTGCTGACCGCGTTGTCGGCGATGATCGGGGCAGCGACGATCCTGACCGATCCGATCTTCCAGGGGCTGGCGATTTCGCTGCTGTTCGGGCTGGCGTCTTCGACGCTGCTGACGGTGTTGGTCATTCCGGCGATTTATGTGGTGCTGCGCGATCCGGATGGATTGCAGGCCGGGGCTTAGTCTTGCTTGCGTCGCATTTCGTTTCGAAAGGAAAAACCATGTCCATGACTGTGAAAGATCTTATATCCGCGGCACGCGCCGCGGTTCCGGCGATTACTCCCGCGGCGGCTGACGAACTGCTCCGGAACGCCGGGGCGCTGGTGCTCGATGTGCGTGACGGGACGGAGGTGGCTGCCAGCGGGAAGCTCAAGGGTGCGCTGGCGATTTCGCGCGGGATGCTTGAGTTCCGTGCTGATCCGGCGGTTCCGGCTTATGATCCGGCGTTGCGCAGGGATCGTCCGATTTTGCTGTATTGCGCCTCCGGTGGCCGATCGGCTTTGGCTGGAAAGACCCTGCTCGATATGGGTTTCACGGACGTGCGCAATCTGGGTGGATTCAAGGAACTGGCCGAAGGCGGCTGGCCGGTCGAACCGGTCTGATACGAGTCAGGGGCTGCATGGCTGATTTGTAGCCCCTGGTTATGTCGTCCGGGCGCATCGCCGGTAAAGTCTTCTCCATGGGGACGTACCGAGAGAATGAACCGCGCCTGAAGAGCGCTGCAAAGAGAAATCTTGCGCTTCTGATCGCCTGCCAAGCGATTGGTCAGTCGGCAAATACAATGATGTTCACCGCGACCGGTCTCTCTTTCATCACGTTCTTTCCGATCCGCGGCCTGGCGACTTTGCCGATGACGATGCAGCACCTTGGCGTCATGCTGTGGGTGTTTCCGGCCGCTCTGCTGATGCAAAGGCAGGGGCGCCGGTTCGGCTTTCGCGTCGGCTCGGTGTTCGGCATGGCGGGCGCATCGACCTGCGCGGCCGGACTGTATTGCGCCAGTCTGCCGGTGATGTGCCTGGGCGGCGTCATCCTGGGCTACGCCGTCGCCAGCTTGCAGATGTATCGGTTCGCCGCGGTGGAACTGGTGCCGCTGGATTATCGCTCAAGAGCGATTTCCCGGGTAACAGCGGGCGGAGTGATGGCGGGCATCATCGGGCCGGCGATGGTGCAGTGGTCGTATGACAAGCTGATGCCGATCTACGTGGGTACTTACCTGACGATGGTTGTAGTCCACATCGTGGTTTTTACGATCATGTCGTGCATCGATTTTCCGCCGGTGCGGGAAGCGGTCACGACCGGAGGAACAACGCCAACCAGTATGCCGCCGCGCAGCTTGCTGGAGATCGCACGACAGCCTCGTTACGCCGCTGCCGTCATCGCCGGAATGATTGCGTTCGGCACAATGTCGTTCCTGATGAGTGCTTCACCTTTGGCGATCGTCGGCTGCGGACTGCCGCACACCGAAGCCCATTGGGTGATCTTTCTGCATGTCATGGGCATGTTCATCCCGTCGTTCTTTACCGGTACCCTGATCAACCGTTTCGGCGTTCTCAACGTCATGTTCTGGGGCGCCGCTGTTCTGCTGGCGGGGGTTTCAGTGGCCCTGACAGGCACAACCGAATGGCATTTCCGCATTGCCCTGACGCTGAACGGTATCGGCTGGAACTTCCTGTTCATTGGCGCAACGACCCTGGTGACCACCTGCTACGAGCCGTCCGAGCGTGGCAAGGCGCAGGCCCTGAACGATTTCCTGGTGTTCGGCACCACCGCGACCGCGAGTTTTCTGGCTGGCTTTCTACAGGAACAGCTCGGCTGGTTTCCGCTCAATCGTGCCTCGATCTGGCTGATACTGGTGGCGGTCCTGGCGGTGGCGTGGCTGCGGGTGCAACGCTACCAGGAGGCCGGAATATGAAGCGGAGGGTTCCTCCCGGACGAGCGTGGCGGCCGGCGCATAGACCAGGCTCAACACATTCGACCCGTCGCAGACGACCTCCGCCTCGACCCTCCGCTGAGCACCGCCGTCAGTGGCATACCGGAAGCAAACCTCGATATCGTATCCCCGGCGCAGCCGTTCCTCCTCGTCGCAGGTAATCCGGTCCTGACGCCGCACACGCGCATTCGGCATGTCCAGCCTCGTCACGATCTCGCCGTTCTGGCCATCGAACCGCGTCGCGCAGACCGAACAGACATCATCGCCGTGCTCGCAAAACGCCCCGCAGGTCCGGCACAGCCGCCGCTGCGTTCGCCGATCATCCAGCCCACCCGGAGGCGCCTGGAACGAAGCAGGCCGCCGCAATCCGGTCAGCGTGACGCGGATCGAGGCGAAGATGGGCCTGCATGCGTCGCCCACCTGCCACCTTGTCAGCGACAATGTCCCGGCGGAGGTGGTCGAAGCCGAGGGGGACCCGCGCATGTTTTCATGCAATTGACAGACCTCTTTGCCTATCGGGCTGCGTGGGTAAGGATAAGCGCCGCCGCTGACCTGGCGGCTTATCCCGAGCGACGCTACCATCTCCCGGCTCGGGCCAATCGCACGATGCCGCCGGCTCTGCTCTATTGGGCCAGTTCGTGCCGGGGGCGCCGATAGCACCCTTGTCTACTTCATCACCGCTTCCGGCGTATTCACTCCAGCCACCACTGAAAGCAACAAGGGGAATGCTCATGCGCACACAAGTTGCCATCATCGGCTCCGGCCCTTCCGGGCTCTTACTTGGCCGCCTGCTGACATTGGCGGGTATAGACAATATTCTTCTGGATCGTGTCGACCGCGCCTATATCCTTGCCCGCGTCCGGGCCGGCGTACTGGAGCAGGGCATGGTCGAGATGATGCGGGAGGCCGAAGCCGCCGAACGCCTGGATGTCGAGGGCTTGCGTCACGCCGGATTTGACATCGCACTCGACGGCGCGCTGCACCACATCGACCTGAAAGGACTGACCGGCGGCAAGCAGGTTACTGTCTATGGCCAGACCGAGGTGACCCGCGACCTGATGGACAAGCGCGAGGCGGACGGCGCGCCGACGATCTATGACGTGCATCACGTCACGCCGCGCGACTTCGGCGGCCAACACCCCTGGATCACCTACGAGAAGGACGGCCGCACTCACCGCATCGATACCGACTTCGTCATCGGCTGCGACGGCTTCCACGGCGCAAGCCGGAAGGCCGTGCCGCCAAAGGCGATCGACACCTTTGAGCGGGTCTATCCCTTCGGCTGGCTGGGGCTGCTGGCCGACGTGCCGCCGGCACGTGATGAACTCGTCTACGGCAAGCATGCCCGCGGCTTTACTCTGTGTTCGATGCGCTCGAAGACCCGTAGCCGTTACTACATCCAGGTGCCGCTGACCGACCAGGCGGAGAACTGGTCCGATGACGCCTTCTGGGACGAATTGCGCCGGCGCCTGCCGGCGGAGGTCGCCGAGACCGTTGTGACCGGTCTCTCCTTTGAGAAGTCGATCGCCCCCCTGCGCTCTTTCGTTGCAGAGCCGATGCGCTTTGGCCGCCTGTTCCTGGCCGGCGATGCTGCTCATATCGTGCCGCCGACGGGTGCCAAAGGCCTCAATCTGGCCGCCAGCGACATTCGCTATCTTTTCGACGGGATCAGGGAATTCTACGCCGAAAAATCCTCCGCCGGGCTCGATGCCTATTCCGCGCGGGCGCTGGCCCGCATCTGGAAGGCGGAGAGGTTTTCCTGGTGGATGACGACGATGCTGCACACTTTCGCAGAGGACGACGCCTTTGGCCGTCGCGTCCACGACGCCGAGCTTGCCTACACATTGTCCTCGGTCGCAGCCCGCACCGCGCTTGCTGAGAACTACGTCGGACTGCCATATTGAACCGCTGCGCCCCGCTTCGCCGGGTCGGCCTCCGAAACTGCACACCGGCCGTCCCGTGATCGCGTGTTGCAAGATGATCGATCCCCGCCACGCGATCCGCGTGCCGTGGCCTTGCCTGCCCGGATCGCTCAACCGGCAGCACCGGGGTCTTGGCCAGGCGTTCAGCGTCGGGCCGCCGGGTGGCCTGCAACCGCGACGGCTGCGTGCGACGGTCCACCGTGGATAGGCGGGCAGGAAAACGCTGGCGGCGCATCGGCTGCACGAGTAGCTATTCGTGTTGATATGTTCACGCGGCCGTGAGCGGACCTGTCTGGATCCGCGCGGCGATGGGGGTTCGATGCAGCCGCATCATCTATCGCTGCCGGCGACGGAGGCGACAACCGGTCCTGGTCGAGCGACGCCCGCCGACGCTACCCGCCGAACCCGGTGCAACCCTGGCATCGCTCCGACCCGAGCGCCGGCCGCGGTCGCCGAAACTCGCGGCCTTTCCCGGGCCGCACCCGGCTCGTTCTTCTGACATCAAACCACAGGACCACTTATGCTCGATCTGGCGCCCCGCAGGAGCGAACTCGAAGCCATCGAACTTGCGTCCCGCGACGAAATCGCGGCGCTTCAACTCTCGCGGCTGCAGCACACCCTGCGGCATGCGTATGAGAACGTTCCCCACACCCGCGCCAAATTCGAAGCCGCGGGGGTCCATCCCGGCGACTGCCGCACCCTCGGCGATCTGTCGAAGTTCCCGTTCACAACCAAGACCGACCTGCGCGACACCTACCCGTTCGGCATGGTTGCAGTGCCCCACGACAGGCTCGCGCGGGTGCACGCTTCATCCGGCACGACCGGGCGACCGACGGTGGTGGCTTATACGCAGGCCGACATCGACATGTGGGCTGACGTGATGGCGCGTTCGATCCGCGCCGCCGGCGGGCGGCGCGGCATGAAGGTCCACATCGCCTTTGGCTACGGCCTGTTCACGGGCGGCCTGGGCGCGCACTACGGCGCGGAGCGGCTGGGCTGCGCCGCCATTCCAATTTCGGGCGGCATGACCGAGCGGCAGGTCCAGCTCATCCATGACTTCAAACCCGAGATCCTGATGGCGACGCCGTCCTACACGCTGGCCATTCTCGACGAGTTCCGCCGCGCGAACGTCGACCCCCGCGATTGCAGCCTTAAGACCGGACTGTTCGGTGCCGAACCGTGGACCAACGGCATTCGCGCCGAAATCGAACAGGGTTTCGACATGCACGCGATTGACCTGTACGGACTGTCCGAGGTCATCGGCCCCGGCGTTTCGTGCGAATGCGTCGAGACCAAGGATGGTCCCCATATCTGGGAGGACCACTTCTACCCCGAGATCGTCCATCCCGAGACGGGCAAAGTGCTTCCGGACGGCGAAGCGGGCGAACTTGTCTTCACATCGCTCACCAAAGAGGCGATGCCGATCATCCGCTATCGCACGCGCGACCTGTCGCGGCTGCTGCCAGGCACGGCGCGCTCGATGCGGCGGATGGAGCGAATCACCGGGCGCTCGGACGACATGATCATCCTGCGCGGGGTGAATGTGTTTCCCTCCCAGGTCGAGGAGCAGATCCTGAAGTGTCCCGGCCTGTCGCCGCACTTCCTGCTCGAGCTGACGCACCGCGAGCGCATGGACGCCATGACCGTCGTGGTTGAGGCGCGGCCGCACGCGGCCGAGGAGGCCCAGCGGGCGGTGGGCGCGCGCGAGCTCGCGCATCATGTCAAGTCGGTGATCGGCGTCACCGTTGGCGTCCGGGTCGTCGAGCCGGGCGGCGTCGAGCGGTCGCAGGGCAAGGCCAGGCGGATTGTCGATCTTCGGCCGAAAGCGTGATGGCGCCCCGGGGCTGGCGGTATCGGCCTGCTTCGTGTGACGTCCCGGCAGGATCATGCGATACGGCGGTATGAGCAACACCCCGTACGATCAGGACCTCTACGCCTGGGCGAATGAGCAGGCCGGGCTGTATCACTAGCGAAGCGGTGCGAATCCGCAGCGACTTCATTCCCCGGACCTCGCTCGCGGCAGCAGTATTCCGAGAGGATTTCGCTGCACTCGTTCAAATCAGATAGACATCTCGCCAGTTCGAGCCGCTGAAAAAACGGTGGTGCTCGCAGCACCGCCGCAAGAGTTTGTGGAGGAAACATAGAAGAAAGCAGTACGCCATAGCGCGGCTGCAAAAGCAGTTTGCAACGCATGGAATCAGCAAGCATGCGGATAATCCCGGATTCTCGTGGATATATTAATTTACCGCCCCACTGTGCTTGTCTGTTGCCAGTCGGCCACCGCGCAGATGTCAATCGCTGACAGAGATGGCCTCCCGCGACCCGCGGGGGAACGGAAGACGATGTCAGTGCGCAAGCAGGCAATCGGCGGCGCGGTTTGGCGGAACCGTACTGTATCGACCGACCACACGAGGAGTTGTGCGCCGTAAATTCAGAGCTTTCTTGTCAGTAGATGACTCAAGGTGGAAATTCATCTCGGCCTCGCGACTCAGCGGACCGTTCAAGATGTCGATGCATTTCTTCGTCTACTTTCGGGCATTCGACATTGATATGACTAACAAGGTGCGCAGCTCAGCCTCTGAAGCTGGAACCAGGCACCGTCCCGCAGTAGCAACAGGAACAGAAAAATGTCCCAGCAAATTTATATACATCCGGTGGTGGATGGGGGCTTAAGGCCCGCCGCGCCGGCTTTCAGCGGTGGAACACTGTTTTGAAAATGTGTTCATGACGCGGTCAAAATCAAGATCGAAGGGTCGATCGCTTATAATCATGCCTGCGGATGCACCAAATGCTGGAAACCGGCGGGTGCGGACTTCTCGGTTGTGGCAGTTGTTTCGAAGGAACATTTGCAGGTTGCCCAAAACGAGGGCAAGCTGTACATCGTGGATCCGACCGCTGCCATCCAACGCCACGCATGCAAGGGCTGCGGAGTTCACCTTTACGGCCGCATTGAGAACAAAAATCACCCATTCTACGGCTTTGATTTCATCCATCCGGAACTCTTCCAGGAGACCGGTTGGCCACCGCCCGGTTTCGCTGCTTTCGTTTCGTCTGTTATCGAATCGGGGGTTGAACCGGACAGAATGTCCGGAATCCGGCACCGGCTGAAGGAGTTAGCCCTGGAACCTTATGACTGTCTCTCGCCGCCGCTGATGGATGCGATTGCCACCCACGTTGCGAAGGCGTCCGGGGCGCTCCGGAACTGAGCGTGCACCGGCCGGCCGGCCGATCGAGGGCCGCCGGCCGGCATGCGCCTAGTAGGTCACCACGGTTCGGATGCTTTCACCGCTGCGCATCAGTTCGAAACCCTCGTTGATCTGCTCGAATGGCAAGACATGGGTGATCAGGTCATCGATGTTGATGCGGCCATCCATGTACCAGTCGACGATGCGAGGGACGTCAGTGCGGCCACGGGCGCCGCCAAACGCCGTGCCCATCCATACCCGCCCGGTCACCAATTGGAAGGGGCGTGTCGAAATCTCCTGCCCGGCGCCGGCGACACCGACGACGATGGACTTTCCCCAGCCGCGATGAGCGCATTCCAGCGCCTGCCGCATCACCTTCACGTTGCCGATGCATTCGAAGCTGTAGTCTGCGCCTCCCTTGGTCAGGCCCACGAGATAGGGGACCAAATCGCCTTGAACTTCGGCGGGATTGACGAAGTGCGTCATGCCGAACTTCTCGGCCATGGCAACCCGGCGCGGATTGAGATCAACACCGACGATCATCTCCGCTCCCGCCAGTCTCGCGCCTTGCAACACATTGAGGCCGATTCCGCCGAGACCGAACACCACCACGCGGGCTCCCGGCTCCACCTTGGCGGTATTGATGACAGCGCCGATGCCGGTGGTAACGCCGCAGCCGATGTAGCAGACCTTGTCGAACGGCGCATCCTCTCGGATCTTTGCCAGAGCAATCTCCGGCAGCACCGTGAAGTTCGAAAAGGTCGATGTGCCCATGTAATGCATGATCGGCTCGCCGTCCGACGAAAACCGGCTGGTGCCGTCGGGCATCAGACCGCGGCCCTGCGTCGCCCGGATGGCGACGCAGAGGTTGGTCTTGCGGCTGAGGCAATACTCGCATTGCCGGCATTCGGGGGTGTACAGCGGAATGACGTGATCGCCCTTCTTCAAGGACGTCACGCCGGCGCCGACCTCCGCGACGATTCCAGCGCCCTCATGGCCGAGGATGGCGGGAAAGATGCCCTCCGGATCCGATCCGGACAGCGTGAACTCGTCGGTGTGACAGATGCCGGTGGCCTTGATCTCGACAAGCACCTCGCCCGCGCGGGGGCCTTCGAGTTCAACGGTTTCAAGACTGAGCGTCCGGCCCGCCTGGCGTGCGACTGCAGCGCGCGTTCTCATTTCAATGTCTCCAGTTCACGGAGCTGGCCGGCCGGTGTTCCCGGCGGCTGCTATGTCTCGGAAGTTCACTGTTCGGCGCTCGCGCTCAGCCCATGCAGCCATTGACAGTCTCACTGAAACCGGCGGGTTTTGGCTCATGGTCGGCGGGCCGCCCGCGGCCGATCGCGTCGTTCGAACGGGCTCGCAAGTAAATATAGATCGAGTCGATGTAGCACATGACGTTTCTATCCTCGCCAAGCGAAGGCATGACAAGCTGCTTGGACTCCGAGACTTCCTTCTTGCCGTTCGCAACAGTGGTAAGCACGTCCGCATAGTCAAGAGTCTTCAGCGAGCTGACCAGCGCCGGAGCGTAGGTGGAGCCCAGCCCGTCGGGCCCATGGCAATGCATGCAGTTCGCCGAATAGCGAACAAATCCGTTGTAGGTGTAGAAATCAACCTTTCCGCCCTTGTCCACCTTGTAGGTCGGTCTGCCGTCTTTGTCGAAATACTTTCCGTCGTCGGAACTTACCGCGGCAGGATCGGCCGGTTCTTCGGCGCGTCCGAAGCCGATCATGAGAGTTGTTGCAAAACAAATGGCAATTAGATTGCGCGTGAAGGTTACCACCTCGATCCTCCCTGGTTTTGTAGCCGAAGCGTAGATCGAAATCCGCTTTGCCTCGCGGACTCCAACACAACAACCGTCGACGTCTTATTTGCAGGTTACAAATTTGCGGATGACGAAGACCGACTATGCCTTGCCAAGCCGTTTGTTGTTAAGCAATCGACGTGCCAACCAATCGACTGCGGCAAAACATGAGAGACTGCCAGGGTTTGCATGGCGAGTACGGGAGTTCTTGACTGCGCTCGCTTGCTTCACTGTATGAAAGTTGAACGAAATTGTATAATGCCGATACATGTCGTGCTTCTGTGCACTTGATCCTGAGACAGCGAGGAGGGCGCCGGGCCGTCGTCGATCGCGTCGTGGTGTGCCGGCCCGCTGGCCCGATCGGCTGCTACTTCATGGTTGCCGGCGATCCTCCTACCGAAACGCACAAAAAGACGGGCCGGCGCCCGGGTTGCCGCCCCCGGCGCCGGCCCGACGCTCCGGCGCCGCGTTAGTTCCGGGGCAGTGCAAAAACCGTCAAGGAGCCACCCAGCGAGGTGTATTGGTTCAACGCCGCATAACCACCGACCGCGCCAAGACCCGCATGTGGATCATTGAGGCCGGCAGCGAGACCGATGCCGGCCCAACCGCCGACGCCCGACAGCACCGCAACATACTGCCGCCCGGCGTGCTCATAGGTCATGACGTTGCCGATAATGCCCGACGGCGTCTTGAACCGATAAAGCTCCTTCCCGGTCGCCGCGTCCACGGCCTTGAGATAGCCTTCGAGCGTGCCGTAGAATACCACGTTGCCGGCCGTGGCAAGAGCACCCGACCAGACCGAGAACTGTTCCGGATCAGACCAGACGATCTTGCCTGTGCGAGCGTCCCAGGCGATGAAGTTTCCCATATTTGTCTCGCCCTTGGGCGGAAACATCGAGAGCGTCGCACCGACATAGGGCTGCCCCGCAGTATATGAAACGCGGAACGGCTCATAGTCCATGCAGACGTGATTGGTTGGCACGTAGAACAAACCGGTCTGCGGTGAGAAGGCCGACGGCTGTTCGTCCTTGCTTCCAAGCGCGGCCGGGCAGATATTCGTGGTATTGACGTCCTCGCCATTATGTTCCGTCGAATACTGCGGAAGAACCTCCGGCCGCCCGTAATTCTCGCTCTTGGGGTCCAGATCGACCCTGGATGCCCAGTTCACCGCCGGATCAAATTTCGCGGCGACCAGCAACGCGCCGTTGTTGCGGTCGAGCGTATAGCTGAAGCCGTTCCGGTCGAAATGCACCAGAAGGTGGCGCGGCTTGCCGTCGATCTCCTGGTCCACCAGGACCATCTCGTTGACGCCGTCATAATCCCATTGGTCGTGCGGCGTCATCTGGTAGACCCACTTGACCGCGCCGGTATCGGCATCGCGCGCCCAAATGGTCATCGAGTACTTGTTGTCGCCCGGACGCTGCTTCGGGTTCCAGGTCGACGGGTTGCCGGAGCCGTAGAAGATCAGGTTCGTCTGAGGATCATACGACTTCCAGCCCCAGGTCGCACCCCCGCCGATCTTCCACTGATCACCCTCCCAGGTGGAGGTACTGGACCCTGCCGCGACCGGCTTCCCGAGGTTGGTCGTCTTGCCCGGAACAATCAGCGTGTCGCTGTCCGGCCCGATCGAGTAGCCGCGCCAGACCTGCTTGCCGTCCTTGACATCGTAAGCCGTCAGCCAGCCGCGCACGCCGAACTCCCCGCCGGAGACGCCGACATAGACCTTGTCCTTGACGACCAGCGGCGCATCGGTGCCGGTCGCACCCTTGGCCGGATCGTCGGTCTTAACCGACCACACGACATTGCCGGTCTTGGCATCAAGCGCGACCAGGGTGGTATCGGCCTGGTGCAGGAAAACCTTCCCGTCGCCATAGGCCACGCCGCGGTTGACGGTGTCGCAGCACATCACCGGAATGACGTTGGGGTCCTGTTTCGGCTCATACTTCCAAAGGATCTTGCCGTCGTTGTTCAGGTCCAGCGCGAAAACCGTGTTGGGGAACGGCGCATGCACATACATCACGTCCCCGACGACGAGCGGCGCGCCTTCATGTCCGCGCAGCACACCGGTCGAAAACGTCCAGGCAACCTGAAGCTTGCCTGCGTTCTGAGTGGTGATCTGGTTGAGGGCGGAAAATCGTTGGCCATTGAGACTGCCAGCCGGTGTCGGCCATTCCTTTCCGGCCGAGGCCGGGATGGTTTGGGCCATGACCCCGGGCGCCATCAGGACCGATGACAAAAGTGCGCCCGTCGTCAAAGTCGCTTTGAGAGATGTTCTTCGCATTTCGTTTTCCCTTCGTCGGTTGATAGTCTTCAAGCCAGAGAGAGAGAGAGAGAGAGAGAGAGAGAGAGAGAGAGAGAGAGAGAGAGAGAGAGAGAGCAGACGTCTGGCAAGCCGAACAGACGTTCCCCGCCGGAGAAATCGTCCGACATTCATCACGGCAGCATTATTGTGGTCGTTTGTTATCGCTATCATTCTCGCGCCAACCAACCGCATTGCTGCCGTCGCGGTTGCGACACAGTCCTTCAGAAACGACACTTCTGGTGGAATTCCTGTTAACCGAAGCCTATGACATACAAAATCGCTCCATAGCGGTTAGCAAATCGAGGCCAAACTAAGTCTCAGTATAGGCTGGCGCAGCCCCCTCATGCTCGCGGGTCCTCCCGGGTGGCTGCCGCCCATTCAGGAGTAAAGCCGAACGTCGGGTCGTCGGGCCTTATATCCGCTACGACGCAGTCGGTCGTCAGCAACATGCTCGCTGTACTGGCAGCTTTCAAAACAGCGAGCCTGGTAACCCGTACCGGATCGATCACGCCAAGTTCGTAGGCGTCCCCGTACTCTCCGGTCCGTGCATCAAAGCACCAGTTCGGATTCGTGGAGCGTGTTACGTTGAAGAACACTTCCGCGGGGTTGTAGCCGGCATTCCCGCTGATACGCGATATCGGTTCCTTCAATGCCGTCTTGATAATGGCGATGCCTCTGTCCTGGCCGATATTTTCACCACGGCAACGGTCAAGCGCTCTGGTGCAACGCGCCAGCGCCACGCCACCTCCGGGCACCACGCCTTCAGCCATCGCAGCCATCGCCGAATTATAGGCATTTTCTGCGCGCTGCTGGCGTTCCTTGATTTCCACGTCGGTGCCACCGCCGACCTTGACGTTGGTGACGCGCCCTATCAAAGAACCAAGCCGTTCTTTCAACGTCTCCATTTCCGCCAGCGCGCCTTTTGGCGAGCCTTTGGTCGGATCAGCGTCTCGCCGCTGCTCGATCTGATGCCTCAGGCTTGCGATCCTGTCGGTGATCAAGGCCGGGTCTCCGCCGCCGCCCACAAGCGTGGTAAAATCTTCCGTCACGGTAACCTTCGTGGCGCTTCCGAGGTCATCAAGAGTAACCGATGCCAGCGAACTTCCCTCGACCTCGAGTATCGCCTTGCCCCCGGTCATGATGGCCAGGTCAATCAGCCGTTCGTAGCGTGTATCACCGTGCCCGGGCGACCGAACCGCAATGGCGTGGAGGTTCCCGCGTATATGGTTCAACAGGATCCCCGGCAAAGCCGCTTCCGCAAAGTTCTCGGCAACAATGAGCAACCCGCGCTGCCGGTTCCGCGCCAGTTCCAGGACAGGAATGAGTTCGGAGAACTCATCAATGCGGCGATCGTAAATGAGCACGAGCGGATTGGCTATCTCCGCCACGCTGCGGTCGCGATCGGTGATGAAGTACGGCGACCGGTAGCCTTGCTCCCATTTCATCCCGGTCACCACCTCGATTTCGTCGTTGCGCCCGTTGCCCAGTTCGATGACAACCGTGCCGCTGGCACCTGCTTCGCCGATGGCATTGGAGATGAGGGCGCCGATTTCTTCGGCATCATGCGCCGCAAGCGCTGCGATACGCTTGATCGACTCTTCATCCCGGCAAGGCCCGGCCATGGCGGCAAGCTCCGCGATCACCGCCTGAACAGCCAGGTTGATGCCGATGCGCAGGTCGCGGGAGTTCAAACCGGCCGCCATGCCCCGGGTCGCCTCCCGGGCGATGCAACGCATAAGGGCGACCGTTGTTGATGTTCCGTCGCCGACGGACTTGGACATCTCCCGGGCCATCTGGCGGATCAGATGGATGCCGAGATCTTCGATCCGATCCCCGAACAGAAGATACTCGATTACGGTCATTCCGTCGCGCGTCAGCAACGGCAGCAGGCCGGACGTGCGATGCTCGATCAGGACATTGCGTCCTCGCGGGCCCATCGTGATCGAAACGGTGTCGGCCAGTTTATCGATGCCGCTCATGATCCTGGAACGGGCCCGTGATCCGTAGATAATCTCTTGTGCCATTTCTTCCCCCGTAGCCCGGACCGGCAGCGCTTGAGCCTGTCGGCGGGCCAATTGTTTTAGTATTATGGCGGAGCTATCGTGCCCCGCACCGACAGGCGCATGGCGCTCTGACCCGCAAGCGCACGATACCGCCGCACGCGGTCCAGCCTGTTCCAGACGAAAATCAAGTACCGGTCGTTATAGTCCAGACCGCTTCGGATTTCCTGCATATCGATATCGTCCAGTTCATTCTTCCAAAACTTTTCCAGTTCGAGTACGCGCTCCGCGCCGATCATAACAATCATTCGGGCTTCGTCGAGCTCCAGCACTCGCAAACTGGCTTCAAGCTCCTCGACCATAGACACCAGGAACGAACGATCATCCGATTCCATTGCATCCTCCGCCGCCGGTGATTATTTGCTGCTTCTGACGGGCATACGCGAAAGTCCGTAACGCGCCATCTTCTTGTACAGAGTCGCGCGGGTAATGTTCAGTCTTCGAGCTGCGGTCGTAATGTTGCCGCCGCTCAAGTCGATCGCCGTGCGCACCGCCCGCTCTTCCCAGTCCATCAGCAGGCTCGGATCGGAGTGTTCGGTCACCGAGCCGCACGCGTCGTTCATGCGATTGGCCGCCCAGGACGGCCGCTCCATCTCTTCAACGAAATCCTGCGGAAGGTCGGCAATCCCGATCACCGAGCCCGATGTCATCGCAATCGAGGCACGCAACACGTTGCGCAGTTCGCGGATGTTCCCCGGCCACGGATGCTGCATGAACAGTTGCCAGACCTGCGGGCTGAGTTCCTTGGGTTCGGCGATCTTCATCTCCGCCTGCTCAAGACGCAGAAGATGTGCAAACAGCCGAGCCTTGTCCGGGCGCTCCCGCAGCGGGGGCAGCGAAATTTGTGCGCCGTTCAGGCGATAGTAGAGATCGCGCCGGAAGCTGCCGTTCTGAATACTTTCCGCCAGGCGCCGGTTTGTCGCGGCTACCACATGGACATCCAGGGGAATCGCGTGCGTGCTGCCGACAGGGGTTACCTCCGACGATTCCAATACGCGGAGCAGCGCAACCTGCAGGTCCAGCGCCATTTCGCCGATTTCGTCCAGCAACAGAATGCCGCCGTCCGCCTCCAGGAACTTTCCGGTCTTTCCTTTCGCCGATGCGCCGGTGAAGCTTCCCCCGGCGTAGCCGAACAGTTCGCTTTCGATCAGCTCCCGCGGCATCGCGCCGCAGTTGATCGCAACGAACGGCTTGTTCTTGCGCGGACCGAGCTCCCGCAGTTGCCGAACGAAATGCTCCTTGCCGGTGCCGGACTCCCCGGTGATCAAAATCGAGATCTTCTGCGCCTGCAGCCCCACCGCCTTCCTGAGCAGCGGAGCCAGTATCACGTCGCGCACGCCTTCAGGCTTCTCATCATATCCAGCCGGCGGCATTCTCGCCGCCTGGACCTGGTAGCGTTCCACGACACGAACATCAGCGCCCCCCAAGCGTTGCGAAGACCCGGTTCTGCGCAGAACCGGGTCGACGACCAGCCATCGGCCATTCGCCAGCCGCAGCCTGGCGCCGACACCTTCCGAAACTGATTCCGGACGTAGATCGGCAAGCTCAAGCCCGAGAACGGCCTTGATCGGCCGGCCCGTGATCGCCAGGCTGTCTCCGCAAGCAAGCAGCAGCACGGCGATTCGGTTCAGACCCTCGATGGTGCCATCGGAACGGACCGACATCATCCCATTGACCAGTCCCTCCTCCAGCCCGAGATCGTCGTCCAGCTTATCGGGACGCAGCCGCAACAGCACGTCGCCCGGGGCGCAGCGCTCGAGCAGATCCTGCTCCAGCAGACACGTTGCAAGCCGCAACAACCCCAACAACGCTTTCGCCGAATCGCGATGGTCGGTCATCGCGCCCAGGCCTCCGATCAGGCGGCCGTCCCATCCCAGAATTGGACACCCCACCGTGGCAAACGGATGCAGGCCCTCAAAAAAATGCTCCTTCCCGTCGAAGGCGATCGGCTCGCACAGTTTCAGTGCGGTGCCGATACCGGTATTGCCGAGATTGCTTTCGTGCCAGCTAACGCCGAGCTGAGCCAGGTGCGCGCCGGCGGGGCAACGTTTGATACCCGCATCAAGCACGTGAATTAACGTTCCGGCGGCATCGGTCAGCAGCAGCGTCACATCATTCTCACCGGCGATATGAGCCAGCCGATACATCGAAAACGTCAGACACTCCCGCGCCGCGTCCGGCAGATCCGCCGCATGCGGCTGCGGAGCGGAAGCCATCAGCGCAACATTCCCGCGCAGCGCCGGCAATGGCCGGGTGAGTTTCAGCCCGTACTCATCCAGGCACCGGCACCAGGCTTCGGCCACGCAGGCACGCACCCACTCTGTCCCGACAGGTGCCTGACCGGTTTGCTTCATCCAGTCCCAGGCGGCGCCGGGACGGTCGACTAACAGCAACGATACGTCCGGTCCGGCTGGCGCCGGATGCACCAAACCGTCCGTTTCCCATGGCAGCCGATCCCTGGCCCAGGCATTTCCGCTCTCGAGGTATCGGCCTTTTTTTTCAGTGAACGGCATGGACTGCTTTTCCCCAAAATTCGCCTGCCAGGTGCCGGGCTTGATGCCTGCGCGTTGCAGCGAACTGCGTCGGGCAGCCAACCCAATTCTCCTGGCAGTCAGGTGAAAAGGCAGCATCCGCTCAGCCGCTTGGCAGAAATTTTTCTGTGTAGATATGGCTCTCCGGTATCCCCCGGGCTGAGCCGACGGCCATCGTCGCCTCGATCATTCCCGGTGGTCCGCAAAGGTATATGTCCGGCGCAACGGCGGCAATGTCCAGTTGCTCACGCAACGCGTCCACAACGGTGCCGCGCTGACCGGTCCAGCCATCCGACGGCTGCATAACCGATACGTAGACAGAAAGGTTCGGGATTTCCCTGGCAAGACTTAGAAGCTCATCATGATAGAACAGTTCATGTTCGTGTGTAACGCCGAACAATAAGGCGGAAGGTTGCGAATGACGTTCCTGTCCCATATGGCGAACCATCGACAGGATGGGCGAAAGTCCAGTGCCCCCTGCAACGAAGAAACGTGGGCGATCGCCGTTTTCATGCAGGCCGAAGGCGCCGGAAGGGCCGCGCAACGTCAATCTCTGGCCGATGTCGGCCCGTTTCGTCAGGAATTCGGAGAACAACCCGCCCGGAAGAATTCTGATGAAGAATTCCAGCTCGGACGAGCCCGGTATCGTTGCCATCGAATATGATCGGCTGGCGTGCTGCCCGGGAACCTCGATGTCCACGAACTGCCCCGGAAAGAACGGCAGGGCAACCGGCGCTCCCGATCTGGGGTCCAGCGTCCGAACCACCAGCCGAACGACATTCGACGACACTTTTTCACAGCCGGCGATGTCGGCCGCCCATTCCTGGCGGACCTGGCCGAACGATATGCGATCATAGGTGTATGGCAGCTTGAGATGCAGCGGGCTGCGCGGAAAGGTCTGGCACAGCAGAACCAGGCCATCCTCTTCCTCATCCGGGGGCAGCGCCTGGACGGAGCACTTCGCCAGCTCATAGTCGCCGTCGTCGCATTCAGCCTTGCATGTCGCGCAGCCGCCTTCCCGGCAGGATGACATCAGGATGATATTGTTTCGAAACCCGGCACTGATGACGTCTTCATTCGGTCCGCATTGGAAAGCGATTTCCTCGCCATCCTCGGTTACAGCTCGTATCTCGTACACTGTAGCAATCTCCGCATATTCCGTGAACGGACTTACTCGTCGTCCGGCGTGTCCCCCAGACGGCCGAGAAACGCAGCCGCATGGCCCACCGCCTCGCGTGCGGAGTTTTCGCTGAGTGAACAGCCTTCCTGAATCGTCTGGCCGTCCCGCTGGATCTCCCAGCGCCACATGAAACCGAGATCCTGCGCATATCCTGTCAGCCGTCCCGACCCGTGGATTTGGACCCGCGGGACAGCGTCGTAGTCCCCGAAACCATCAAGTGCGCCGCTAAAGGCTTCGTTGCTTGCTTCTTGCATGTTTTTAGTCTCCGTTTCCCGCTCGTCAAGTTTGGCAACACCGGCCCGGCCGCGACGCGGCGGCCGAGCCGGCGTCGGATCAGCGGCTAAGCCGCGGCCTTGCCGTTGCCAAGGTGCACGACCCTTACGCCACGCTCCTTGCGGAGGTCTTCAAGCGACGTGCCGTAGTAGTCGTCGTTCCGTAGCTCCATCAGACGCGACCCCAGCCTGGCGTCGGTCCGCAGGAACACGTTAACCGGCAGGACCGGCGGCTTGTAGAGCTGGCGAAATTCGACATGGATCTTCTCCGCCTCGTACTTGGTCTTCGCGGCATTGATGCGATCCACCCAATGCTTCTCCACCTGTGCCGGGTCTTCACCGGTGGTGGCCTTGTAAAGCAGGTCGGCGGTCGAAAGCTGCTGCGCCTTCAGCACGGCCACTTTCTGTTCCAGCTTGCTTTCGATCCAGAGATAGTCCAGGTCCAGCTCGTTTGATGTCCTGAACGGCGAGGTGTTTGCCACGCGGAAGTCCTGGATCACCTTGGTGGCGTCCGCAAGCTTTTGCAACGCCGCGATCTTCTTCAACCATGCCTGCCGGGTAGGGTTGTCGTGTATGCCTTTTTCAAACGTCGCCATGGTATACCTCCTGTCGGGTGCGACTGTTTCGTACGATCGGCGTTTAAGAAACGTCGACGAGCTTGCGGTCCAGGCCCATGAGTTCAGAGGTGATGGTGAACGTTTCACCAAGCGTATAGGCGCGCCCGATAGTGGACGACACATTCACCAGGAAATCATAGATGCTGTAGTTCTTGCCGAGCAAGGCCGCCGCGTCCGCGACATTAACCTCGATCTTGCCGTTGGCCTTGATCCACCAAAATCCCGTGCGGTCCTCCACCACGATGGTCGGATTGATCTCCACGCCTTCCTTCAGGATGATGTCTTCGACGATCGCATCGATTTCGTCGCTTTTCATCAGCACCAGCACGACCTTGTCGGATTCATGCACAACCTGATTTTCTTCGGCGAAGAATTCGTTCGCGAAATCTGCACCATTCTTCTCCATGATGCCGGAATTGTATCTGTTGTCGCTCATGTTCGTTCTCCGCCTATTTCAGGCCGCTGATGACGGCGGCAACCAGGTTCTGCTGGTTGACCTTGTAGTCGATCTTGTCGGCATAGTCGGCCACCCAGTCGCTGATGACGCGGGAAACCGCTTCCGTCACGGCTTCCTTGTCCGTCACACCCGCTATCGGCGGAATCTTCGCATAGAGTCCGACGAAGTCCTTCAGCGCCGCGATCGTGCCGTCCAGCCACTTGCCGGTCCAGGCGCGGAGATACGTCCGGTTGAAGTCGCCGAACTGGTGGTCGTTGGCAAGGCTCTCAAAGAACAGGTCGCTGATGGCCGTGCGGGTGACCTGGAAATAGGTCTGCGCCTGAGCCGTAAAGAACGGCGTCAGCGAGTCGCCGAAATGCGGAGCGATACGCTGGAAGAACTCCCGCCGCGCGAAAACCCCGAACAGAGGATCGTAGACGTTGTGGACCGCCCAAAGGATTTCGCTGAAGTCCTGAATTCCCTGCCACGCCTCCTGTACCAGGGTGCGGGCGCCGTTGTAGACCGGGTCGGTCAGCCAGGTCTGCTTCGGCGCATGCGTCGAGTCGTCCAGCCCCGGCACCAGCTTGGCAATGAAGCTGCGCTGCAACTGGATCATTTGCGCATTGTCGACCTTGTCGAGCGCAGCGAAGCCCGCGGTCAGGCGGATCGTGTCGCTCAGGCAATCGCGCAGTACCGACGAGTGCGCGTTGAACAGCGCGTATTCGTTGTAAAGCAGCGCGCCGTAATACTTGTCGAGGATCTCGTCACGCCAGGTCGGGTCAAGCGTGCGAATCCCGCCATCGGCCGAAAACGACTCAAGCAGCCGGGTTGTATAACGCCAGTCTTCAGACTTGTCCTTGACGTACGGACCATGCCAGCGGCGGCCCGGATCGCGGTGGTGGTGCCAGTCCGACGACTTGAGCTCGGTCAGCTCGTTGCCCCAGGACGGGCGCCCGCCGTGGAACTTTTGCGTCCAGTCGCCCCAATCCAGACCGCCCGCGATCCAGTCGGGTGTCGGCTGCGAATAGACCGTCAGAATCTCATATTCGCTCAAGCGCTTGCCGCGCGGCTTGAGGAAGTAGTTCATCTTGCGTTGGGTATCGAGATCATGATCCGGAATCGCAGCGAGAATTTTCGCTGCGCGTTCGGGATCCGTTAGCCCATGGGGCTTTTCAACTGAAGCGGACATTGCGTTTCTCCCTATTGCCGCCAGGTGTCTGTGGTCTGGCCCATGCGGGCGGGGCGGTGGCCCCGCCCGCATGCGCCGGTTCGTCAGTGCCGCTTCAGCGGATCGCTGCAGACAACTCCGGCACGGCGCACGTCTTCAAGCGTCCACAGATCGGTGCCGCGGACATGCGGCTGGCCGATCAGGGTTTTGCCGTCGGAACGGAGGCCATGGCCTTCGGCAATGATCTCGGACAGTTCGCGTCCGTCATATTGCTCGAAGATGCTCTGGCATTCGTACCGCTCGGGCTCCGTCAGCCACATCCGCTCGCCCCAATCGTCGCTGAACGAGTATTTGCGGCCGTTGTACTCATGAATGCGCAGGCTGCCGGCGCTCTTGGACAGGCTCGGGCAGAACGGCACCTGCGATACCCGATCGACGTAGACCTCGTGGCCGTTCTTCAGCAGCCACTGGAACGGAATGAACCCGCTCTTCGGATCTTCGCAGCCGAGCGCCTTCCATTCCTCGTAGATCTTGCCGTAATGGTCATACCATCCCGGGTAGTTCGCTTCGAACCACTGCATCTCCTCCTGATCCGGCAGCGCCAGACGGAAGAAGCCCGTGGGCCACAAGGCGTAGGCGATCAGAGCGAGATCGTGATGCGCCCAATAGGCATCCTGCTTGGCGTCGCGCAGCGACGGCGGCGACTGTACACCATACTTGCCGAGACGGCCGATCCAGATGCCGCCCCAATCCTCGTAGACCCAGCGGTTCCAGGTCTTCACCCACGGCTCGACCTTGAACTTTGATCCATACTCGAACAGCATGCCGAGAACGGGAGTGAAATATTTCTGCTGCGTCCAGAAGGCGTTGTTGAGGTCGGTGTTCAGGTACTTTTGCGCGGCCGGATCGTTGGCGATCGACACCACCGTCTGGTAGCCGTTCGCCATGTGGCGCAGTTCGTCGGTCTCGATCGACAGGAAGACCGTCGGAGTGATTTCGTCACCGTTCGCGGAAGCCCATTCCGTTATGGCGACGATCAGCGGGTTGGTGAAGCAGGCTTCGCCGACGAGCTGCAGGTTGATCGAGCATTCGACCGCATCGCCGGAGATGAAGCCGTCGGCGAAGACTCGCTTCATGCCCTTCCAAAGTGGGCCGATCGCCCTGGTCCGCCGGGCGTCGTTGTGGCCTGCCGGGTCATGATAGTGCTTGGAGTAGTAGTGGTTCACGAAAGCGCATTGGTTGGTGTGGCGGATTTCGTCCATCACCTGGGCCAGATAGCCATTCTTTTGCTCCGCGGCAGTGGCCGAATCCCACAGCATCGCCGAGGCGGCGATGGCGTTGTATTCGCCCACTTCCAGGAAGTTCGAGGCAACCTTCATGGTCTCGCCCCACTTGGGATGCATGCGGTTGCCCGCACCCAGGCGAGTCATGCCGTCAAGCAGAGTGCCGAACTGCCGCTCATCCTTCGCGGACTCCATCCGGGCGTATTCCTTGGCGATGAGCTTGAACTGCTCCTTGGTATCGTTCGCCATGTGGTATTTTGTCGGATACTTCGTTTTGTTTTTGGAAAATTCCCAGTTGAAGCTTTGCATCCATTTATGGACTTCCTGGGGGCTGACGGACGCTGGCGCCCGGTGCAGGGCATGGGCGTCGGTCGCGGCTTTTGTTGCTGCGCTTATCGGCATATTTTGTTATCTCCCTATCTTTATTACTGTACCGCTCCACTTCCGGTATCCGTCCAAATACGGATGCCTCATGTTTTGCGGTGACTCAAAAAATGCTAGTCCGGGTCTAGCACGGCTAAAACCCTCTCAACTCGAGGCACGGCAGAGCGCGTTTATCATCACACGCATGTTTAGCAATTAGCAATCGGCGTGCCAAGTCCGCCAGCAACCCCCGCGCCTATGAGCAACCGCCATGATAACGTTCCCGGGAATCTGGCCTTGGCACCTTGTTTTTGTATAAAGTGTATAAAATCTGCACGTACCGTACGAAGTCAATACATATCGGGGATCGGGCCGTGTCGTAGTTTCTCCGTTGGCGGAACAATATGAGACGGGATCCGGTGCGCAGCGGAAGTTGCGGGACCGCGGCAGGCTCCGCGGGCCGGCCGGATGCGACACGAGTGACGGGTTTCGCGATCACCGGCCCGGTCGCACATATTAAGGATGCACCGTCCGCGAACATCCGGTCGGTCCGGCGCCGCATCCTCATGCGGAACGCGGTGTCGTATCCCGCCGGATATAGAGATCTCGGGCTGAGTAGCAATTCGATCGCGCGAGCATCTAGCGGACAGGCTCGCTTACCGTATGATGACGGTCGGATTTCACTCCATGTCCCTTTGGCGCTTTTCGGCATCGAGCAACAGCAGGTATTTCGCATCCGGCAGCAGTCGCAGAGCCGCTTCAAAACGCTCCACATCCGCTCCCGCGACATCCATGGCGAAAAGGATCAGCAACCCGCCATCCCGGCAAGCAAGCATCCGCTCTTGCAACAACGCGATATCGCCGCCTCGCTCCGACTTTAGAACGGCAAAATCGTAGACCGTGCGCAAATCGTCGGATTTGAGGACAACGGGCTCAAGCGCATCCAAATCGGCACCCGCGACGTCGTGTGCGAAACGGTAGGCGAACTCCGGGTCGCCCGACGACACGATGATCTGCTGAAGGCCCGGATCGTAGCCTTCCGTTCTGGCAACACGAATTGCCTCAAGTGGCGTCATCTCGGCTCTCCCGGATCATGATTTCGGAATGAAACTCTTTCGACAGATGGGCCGGCGGAGGCTTTGCAAGAGCGCCCGCCGGTTTTGGCTGAAGTCCGTGATAACTCGCCGGGGTCGGCCCCGCATTATAGCCAAGCGATACGAACGGCCGCGACGATCCGCAATGGTGTTCCCTTGTATGAAATCCGTACGCACAGAAGCAATACACATATACGATCTGACTTCATGCCGGACGGTCGGGCAAACCTCGACCAATCGATCCGGAGTAACGTTTCGTTGGGAACGGACGTTTGGTGGTTTCCGGAAATTCCAAGTATTGATTGCCTTGCCTTTGTCTCGTAAGTTGGCGGTGTCATCGAGCATCGAGACGACAGGGATCCGAGATCAATGAGATATCCTTTATTGACCGCCGCGGTTTCCGGGCTTGCGTCGGCAAGCGCCGGTTCCGCGAGCGCGCAGGACGCCGCCGCCGGGGCAGCCGTGTTCAAGACGCAATGTGCCGGCTGCCACTCGACGGATGAAGGCAAGATCATCGTCGGGCCAAGCCTTTTCCGCATCGTCGGGCGCAAGGCCGGGGAGATGCCGGGCTTCAAATATTCGCCCGCCAACAAGGCGTCCGGTCTGACCTGGGACGAGGCGACGCTGGTCTCCTATGTCGGTAACCCCCAAGCGGTGGTGCCAAAGACCATCATGCCGTACCCGGGATTAAAGGACGCCGGACAGCGTGCCGACCTGGTTGCGTTCCTCGCCACGCTGCATTGAACCGGAGCCGGACCGGTGTTGCCTCCGGGGACGAACCCATTCGTCGTGGGACACTGCTCCGCCGTTAACGTGAGGTCTGAATCCAGCTTGTGCGTGAGCAGAACATGCGTGTCGATTGGACGGTCAGGCAGGCGATCCTCGAACGTGCGAACGCCATCACGGCTGCGCAACGCTGCGCCGGCCTCGATCGCCAGATGAAGCCAACCGTTCGCGCCATGCGCGATGCACCGGACGTGATGCGTGTCGGGCCGCGGCAGCCGCCACCGTGCAAAAGGCCCGATCCGGCGTCATGGGGTGCGCCAGCCAAAGGCTTTTCTGGCCTTTGCTGGGCGGAAACGGGGCGAGCGCGATCTGGTGGTCCATGTCCGAGTCCGTGCGGCAACAGTTGGTCAAGCCGGACCTGCCCCGCGGCATGCGGGTGCCGGGGCGAACGATCGCGGCGGCCGGTTAAGCGAGAGCGCGGTCCGGCTCAGCCGCCGCGGGCGGCCACGGCGGCTTGCATGCTGTCGCGCAGGCTCTTCGGGCGCATGTCGAGCCAGTTCGCATCGACATAGGCCAGGCACTCGGCCTTGGCTCCGGCCGGTCCGACCTGTGCCCATCCCTCCGGCGCCGGCTGGCCGGCCGGCCAGATCGAGTATTGCTCCTCGGCGTTGATCAGTACTTGAAAGACCTGGCCGTCGATGGTGAAGTCGTCGGGACGCGGCATATCCTGCATATTACCCTCACTACGCAAAGTAATATCGCGCACCGGCAACATCGTTGAACGAAATGCCGATAGGCGCAATAATTAGGTTAATGAAACACGTTCGCTGATGTCCGTCAATCCGGCGCCGGAGCATCTCGGTTGGTCAGGGCGGTGCAGCAGCATCGTGGAAGGACCGCCGGACGCTAGTACACCTCGCCGGAGGTTCCAACCCGGTTCCTCTCCGCTTCATGTTGCCTGCGGTTTGCCCGTTATCGTCCAGCGGAACGGCTTGGCCATCGTCGCATTGAATAAGCGATGAAGCTCTCGATCCGCTGCTGCAGATGCTCCCGGGAGGTGAAGTTGCCGCGGCGGAGCAGTTTGCGGACCAGGATCGAAAACCAGATCTCGATCTGGTTGATCCACGAGGCGTGCTTGGGCGTGAAGTGGAAGGTGATCCGCGCGAAATCTGTTTGGGCAGGCGACTGTGGCAAATGCGACTCAGCTTGGTGCGGGCCGCCTCGGTCGTGAACCGCCATTGGTCCGTGCGCCGGAAGCGTTGCGCTGCCGCTGCCAGGCCTCGACTCGGAGACCAGGACATCACGCTCGCCGATGCGGCGGTCGAGACACTGATCGCGCAGCATGCCGATTTCGATCTCCACCATGTTGAGCCAACTGGCGTGTTTAAGCGTGTAGTGAAAGCACCACACGGATCCGCTCCGCATCGGATAATGTAAGTCGGCAAGGTCGCGCATGCAGATCGACCCGGTATCCTGTGTTCATCGTTGGTCCCCCACAGTCGAGGACCACGATGAATCGCAGCGCAGATGATTCGCGACCGGATTTTACCGCCAGGCAGGGCCGGTATCTGGCGTTTATCCATGCCTACACGCTGGTGAATGGACGCCCGGCGGCTGAGGCGGACATGATGCGGTTCGTCCGCGTCACACCGCCCACCGTGCATCAGATGGTGCTCACGCTTGAGCAGGCGGGGCTGATCTCACGCAAGCCGGGGGCTGCCCGAAGCATTGCTGTCCTGCTGGATCGCTCCGACTTGCCCGAGCTGAACCCGGGGCATGGTCAACCGGTCAAAATCACTGTGACGGGGTACTAGGGGCACTCGAGAACACTGAGCGAAAGGGCCGGGAAACGTGTCGAGGAACGAATACTCGCCGCGAACCCGGAATCCCTCTATGCATACAACCCTACATACCGTTACGGTCAATTTGTATGTGTCGTAACCTGCGCGGAGTTGTAGCGCTCATTGCGTGGCAGTTTAGCGATCCATTCACAGGAGCCTGCAATGTCGGCCACCCTCCCCGCCGCCGAATCCGTCATCCACCCCGACGCGGCGACGGTCCGCAGCCTGGCCGCCGACAGCATCATCAAGAAATACGTGATCGCCGGCGTCGCGACCAGCACGATCCCGCTGCCGCTGATCGATGTTGCCGCCGTGTTCGCCGTTCAGTTGCGCATGATCCAGAAACTGGCGCAACTGAATGGCAAGCCGTTCGCGGAGCAGGCGGTCCGCAGCACCGTCACCTCGCTGGCCGGCGGCGTGCTCGGCTACGGCGCCGGCGCCGCGGTCGCCATCAGCTTCGCCAGGTTCATCCCCGGCATCGGCACCGCTCTCGGCATCGCCTCCTTGCCGGTGGCGGTCGGGGCGTCGACCTTTGCGATCGGGCGCGTCTACCAGAAGCACTTCGACGGCAGCACACCGGTTTTCTTCGACCTGAGCGAACCGAAGGTGGCGGAGTATTTCCGCGAGCAGTTCGATCTCGGCAACGCGTTCGTCGCCAGGACGAAGGCGGAATTCAAGGCCGCCAGGGACACTCCGGCGGTGCCGGCCTGAGTTTGCGACGGCAAAGCGGGTGCGGCACCCCCCCTGTGCCATCGACGTTGTGACCCTGCGCACATCCGGACTCGACATGGCGCAGGTGTCGCGATGGCTGCCGCTGCTCGGGGCGGAGGACAAAGCCCGCGCGGCGCGCTTCGTCTTCGACCGTGATCGGCTGACCTTCATTGCGGCGCATGCGTTAATGAACACCGCGATTGCCGCCGCGCTGGGCGTGCCAGCCGCGGCGCTGCAGTTCGTACCCGGTGTGCATGGCAAACCCGATGTCCGGGTTGCAGGTGTGCCTGCGCCAATCAGCTTCAATCTCTCCCACACCCGGGGATTGACCGGCTTGGCCCTGACCACCGCGCCCGGCTGTGCGCTCGGTTTCGATCTGGAGCGGATGGATCGCGTCGCGGAAACCGACCTGGCGCGGAGCTACTTCCATCCTGCGGAGTGTGCCTGGCTGTTTGCCCTGCCGGCCGGGGAGCAACCGGCCGGGTTCGTGCGGCTATGGACGCTGAAGGAGGCGTTCATCAAGGCAACCGGGGAGGGCCTGTCGCGCGACCTTGCGAGTTTTCTGTTTCGCACGGTCGTTCCGCCCCGCATTGCGTTTGTTGACTTGCCGGACGCCGCGGCTCAGGAATGGCGGTTCGAGCAGCGCGTCATCGACGGCGTGTTCATGGCTGCCGTAGGTTTGCGCACGGCCGGTGGTCCGGCCACGATCACATGGCGCGAGGCGGACGCCGGCAGCCTGATGACCCGCTGACCGGCGTGGCCGGCAGCGGCAGGGAGCCGGCGATATTGCAGGGCCAAGCCGGGCATGCCGATCTCCGTCCGCATCGAATAAGCTCGAAGCTGAGGGGAGGATACAACCCAAACCGTACCCAGGTGCCAACGCCGATTGCGTTTAGATTTGCAACTGTCGGTTTGCCACTCCGCGGCTGGCTATCCTTGCGGTTTTATGATAATCACGATTCAGTGGGTTTACCTGTCGGGGCCGGCATGAAGGCGACGCTCGCCACCGTGGCGGCCGCGCGATCGAGACTGAGGGAAAAGCAAATGTCGGACCCGCCCCGCCTGGACGACTTCACCGTCGACGGCGAAGCCTCCCGGGTGCTGATCGATGCCGAGGAGCAGTGCTCTTTTTGGCCGGCCGGCCGGCACCGAAGGGATGGAGCCGGATCGGGCCGGTCGGGCCGAACGCCGGGTGCCTGGCCTATATCGACCCCCACCAGCTCGACATGCTTTCTAAAAACCTGCGCGACGGCATGGCCGGCACCGCCCCCGGCGCGCCGATCGTTCTTATATCGTAACATGCAAGCCAACTCACGACCGGCTTGACCAATTGCGCCGCACGGACCCGGACATGTTCCACCAGATCGCGCTCGCCCCGTTTCCGCTTAGCGAGGGCCAGAAAGGCCTCTGGCTGGCGCACCACCTGACGCCGGACCGGGCTTTTTACACCGTGGCGCAGTATACCGATCTTGACGGCCCGTTCGACCCGGTCCGGTTCGAGGCCGCCGCCCGCCAGGTGATCGCCGAGACCGAGGCGCTGCGGCTGCGCTTCTTCGAGACGCCCGACGGGGCGGTGCAGCGGGTTGAGGCCGGGCCGGCCGCCGGCTGGACGCTGGCGCTGCACGACCTGCGCGGCGAGGCGAACCCCGAGCAGGCGGCCCACCGACTCATGCGGACGGTCCTGGCACAGCCTTTCGACCTGCCCGGCGATGAGCCGCTCTTCCGCTGGCACCTGATCAGGCTGGCGGAGCGGCGCTGGATCTGGCTGCAGAGTTACCACCACATCGTGCTCGACGGCGCTGGACGCTTCCTCATCCAGGCCCGCCTCGCGGAGATCTACACCGCCGGGCTGCGTGGCGAGCCGCCGGCGCCGGCGGCGCTCGCTCCGTTGGAGGACCTGATGAACGACCCGGCCTACGGGCCGGGCACGCCGGCCCGGGCGGAGGATCGCGCGCATTGGCTCGGCCTGCTGTCCGGCCAGCCTGAACCGGCCAGCCTCTCGGGCGGCGATGCCGGCTGGGAGCGAGGCTTTCACCGCGAGACCTGCCTGCTGCCGAACGCCGACGCCGCGGTGCTGGCCGCGCTTGGCAAGTCGCTCGGCACAACGCTGCCGGCCATGCTCGCCGCTTCGGTCGCGGCCTATATCGCCCGGCTGACGGGCCGGGCGGAGGTGCTGCTCGGCTGGCCGGTGACTGGACGGTGCGGCGCGGCGGCCCGCCGCACGCCGTGCAAGCTGAGCAATATCGTGCCGCTGCGCCTGGCGACGGCGCCGGGGATGCGACTCGAAGAGCTGGTCCGGCAGGCGGCGCGGCAGACGCGGAGCGCGCTGCGGCACCAGCGCTACCCGCACGAGGTGCTGCGGCGAGACCTCGGGCTGGCACCGGATGCGGCTGATCTGTTCGGCACGGTAGTCAACGTCTCGCCGTTCGAACGGTTGGCGCAGTTCGGCGAGACGCCGGGCCTGACGCACAACCTTTCGAACGGGCCGGTGCACGACCTGTCGATCGTCTGCTACGAGGCCGGCCCCGCCGGCATGCGCATCGACCTCAACGGCAACGTCGCGCGCTATACGCCGGAGACGCTGGCCCGGCACGCGACGCGGTTGCTCCGCCTGCTACAGGCCGTCGGGCAGGCCGGCCCCGACGCCAGGCTCGGCGAGTTGCCACTGCTCGACGCCGCCGAGCGGGTTGAGGTGGTCGAGGGCTTCAACGCTACCGCGCGGGAGGTACCGTCCGCGACGCTGCCCGATCGGTTCGAAGCGCAGGTGGCCAGGACGCCCGGCGCGACGGCATTGGTGTTCGGCGACGTGCAGCTCACCTATGCCGCGCTCGACGCTCGCGCAAACCGGCTGGCGCGGCATCTCGCGGCCGAGGGGATCGGCCCGGAGAGCCTGGTGGCGCTGGCGCTGCCGCGTTCGATCGAGATGGTGGTGGCGCTGCTCGGCGTGCTCAAGGCGGGGGCAGCGTATCTGCCGCTCGACCCGGCTTACCCGCCGCAGCGGCTGGCGTTCATGCTGGCTGACAGCAAGGCCGCCAGGCTCATCGGCACGGCCGGGACGCTGGCCATATTACGGGCGGCCGGCACCGCAGTGCCGCCCGGCTTCGCGCTCGACGATGCGGAACTGTTGAAGCATCTCACCAGTCTACCTGGCCGCGCGTTGACCGATGCCGAGCGCGCCGGACCGCTTCAGCCCGGCAACCTTGCCTACTTGATCTACACCTCGGGCAGCACCGGCACGCCCAAGGGCGCCGGCAACACCCATGGTGGCGCGGTCAACCGTCTCGAATGGATGCAGGATACCGTCCGGCTGACAGCAGAGGATCGGGTGCTTCAAAAGACCCCCTGGACCTTCGATGTTTCCGTCTGGGAGTTCCTGTTGCCACTGCTGCAAGGCGCCACCCTGGTGATCGCCAGGCCGGAAGGACATCGGGACCCGCACTATCTCAGCCATCTCATTGCAGCACAGCACATCACCACCCTGCACTTCGTGCCGTCGATGCTGTCGGCCTTCCTGGACGGTGCAGCGATCGAACTCTGCGATAGCCTGCGCCACGTCATCACCAGCGGCGAGGCGCTCGGCGGCCCGCTGCGCAATCTCTGTCTGGCTGCGCTGCCGGGTGCCGCGCTGTGGAACCTCTACGGTCCGACCGAGGCAGCGATCGACGTCACGTCCTGGCGCTGCATCCGAGAGCCGGACGAGCAGGCGCCACCCATCGGGGCGCCGATTTGGAACACCCAGCTCTACGTACTTGACGCGTCCCTCTCGCCTCTGCCGATCGGCGTAGCCGGCGAACTTTACATCGCGGGTGCCGGTCTGGCGCGGGGTTATCTCGGACGGCCGGGTTTGACGGCGGAGCGGTTCGTGGCCTGCCCGTTCGGGCCGCCGGGGGCGCGGATGTACCGCACCGGCGACCTCGCGCGCTGGCGGGCGGACGGCACGCTCGACTTCCTCGGCCGCGCCGACGAGCAGGTTAAAATCCGCGGCTTCCGCATCGAGCCGGGCGAGATCGAGGCGGCGCTGGCGGCCATCCCCGGCCTGGCTCACGCCAGTGTGCAGCCGCGCGAGATCGCCGGCGAGACCAGGCTTGTCGCCTACCTCGTGCCCCGCCCGGGCGAGACGCTGCCGCCGGCGGCCGACGTGCGCGCTACGCTGGCGGCGAGGCTGCCGGACTACATGGTGCCGGCGGCGTTCGTGGCGCTGGACAGGTTGCCGCTGACGCCGAACGGCAAGCTCGACCGCCGCGCACTGCCGGCCCCCGAAGGGATCGACACCGGCAAGCCCTTCCGCGCCCCGCGCGACGCCGGCGAGGCGCTGCTGTGCGGCCTCTATGCCGAACTCACCGGCGCCGCCCGGGTCGGTATCGATGACGGCTTCTTCGCGCTCGGC
>NZ_CAIWTY010000029.1 GCF_903915725.1 uncultured Rhodopila sp. | reverse complement strand
TCATAGCGGGCGCTCCGATTTTGCCCGCCCGGTGTGTCGGCTCTTCGGTCGGCTCCGCCTCCCTGCGAGCCGACACACCGGGCAACCTTTGCCCCACCGATTGAACCCCAACTGTCAGGTTTAGTCGAGACTTCTACATTTAAGGGGCCGTCCGGCCACGGCGAAGCAGTTTCTCCGGCCCGGTCCAGCTTTGGTCACGCGAGACTGCGTTATAATATCGCTTAGTCATATACGCCGAATCGGGTAGAATCGGGTTCGAAGCCGATTCGGAGCATCACACTCATGAACTTCAGTATCACAGGCCTCGATAAACTCCAGCGCGACTTGGCAGACGCTCAGCGGGCGTTTCAATCCCTTGATGGGACTCTCGCCACCCTGGAGTTCGAGCCGGACGACTAGGCAAGCGTCAACGCCGCCGTGAAAAAGATGGAGGAAGCTATCGACGCCAAAACGCGGTCTTACCGGGGCAATGCCTTGGTCGAGAGCGCCGCCAAAGAGATCAAAGAACGATACCGTACAGCAATTTTGGAGCGCGCCGCAAAGGCTCGAAGGAAATCTAATAGCGGAAGCGGTGTGTGATCCCGCCACCTCGGGAGGCAGTTATGAAACGGGACATGGACTTGGTGCGGGATATCCTCCTCAAGATCGAGAGCGCCCCAGGTAAATCTTCCTGGAACGTGCTCATTGACGGGGTGGAGGGCGAGGATAAGCAGAAACTGCTGCTGGCCCATCTGCCGCTCATGAGGGATGCCCATCTCGTTAAATTCCTTTCGCTGAACGCGGGCATATATACAGTTATGGAAAACATTGAACTCACTTGGGAGGGACATGATTTGCTTGACTCCGTCCGCAGCCCCGAAGTTTGGAAGAAGACTAAGAAAGGAGTTGAGGCAGCGGGCGGATTCACCATCGACCTGATGAAGAGCCTGGCAAAGGGCTTCGTGAAAAAGCAGATCGAAGAGCACACAGGGGTGAAGCTTGAGCTCTGACCCAGTCGGCTACAGCGCGATTTTCAAGGCAGCGTGCATGGATAAGTTAGCAAAATCCCCTCTTGTGTTGACGACGAGGCAGCAAATCTACATGACATCGACATCAATGTTTTTCGCGATACTGCCCACCAGGGTCTTCATAGCGATATCAGGAGATGTGATACAGGTAGCGGTCATCATGGTTCCGTTCGTGATAGCCTTTATGACGGTAATGGTTACTATCGATATTACCTTTGGGCTTCCTATTCCTCCTGAGGCCGTCGAGAAGATCGAAAAAAGACGGGAAAATTTCTCAGGTCAGCTCGTCGACATGTTGCGTGTTAGCGTAGCTTTGATAATGACGTCACTGGTCGCGAAATCGCTCACGGTGTGGTTTATCGATTGTGGCTGGGTAGCCTCGATTATCAACCATTTGTCCGCATTGATAGTGGGTGGGATGCTTGCTGGCTTGTTGATCCGAATCGGGGATATTAGGGATATTTTCGGATATCTTTCAGTTGGAGCCGGCATTGCACAGCGTGTGCGGTCGCAATAGTAAAACAAGAGTAGTCGATCATATGGTCCTTATGCCGCGACTCGGGTTGGGGCTGGCCGCGCAAGTGCTGCGCGCCGGACGCCACCAACCGGCTCGGCCGCCGGGCCGACCTCGCCAGGTCCAACTTCACTGGTCTGCCCAGGCGCAAGGTGCAGTGTCAAATTCGGCACAGTTCAAAGGCTAAAGGCTTGGGTTCCTGCACCTCGGATCCGCCCCGGAACACGGGCGTATCGCCAGAGGATCGCTCCCCTCGGTGCTTACGTAAACTGCTCCCGAAGTTGAAAGTGCGTTGTTCTCTCCTGGCCAGACCCGCCGGCAGCTAACTGCCGATATCCTCGCGGGACCAGATCGCAAGCCATAGTAGGACAAGGGCCAGAACCAGGTATCCAATGGCGGCGGCCAGATAATCTCCATGGCTCATTTTGGCCGGCGTGAGTTTCGGCCCCTTCCACTGCCACTTTGGCTTCCATCCCCGCTCTTCGCTGATCCTCGCCCGTTCTTCGTCGGTCATGTCGGCACATCCCATTTGATCTATGCGATATCCAAGAGTTATGGCACTGAATGAAGCGCTGGCCGACGCCATCCTCGACCGCTTGGTGCACAACGCGCATCGGATCGAACTCACTGGCTAAACTCGACGTAAGCGACCTATTGCCGCTTGACGTCAATCGCCTCACCATGACACCACCAAAACCGACCTGCGGCGATGATCTTACCTCGCCGCGACCAAATCAGAACGGTGGCCGGGATCAAGTTGGAATAGGTGGCCGCTTTCGTCGAATCCGCATATTTCACGCTGATCTGTCAATGGACAGGCCGTCCAGCGATTATCGGGCCTCCGATACCTCCGACTCAGTTATCGACAATTCCGCCACAAGCGCCAGAAGCGAGTTGCTCCGCAGCAACCACGTGATGATCCGGGCAACAAGCGGAGAACGATCATCGGGTTATCGCGATTAGCCACGTGACATGGTAAGCTGATAGGCGTTGATCCCACAGGGAGATCGCCATGTCCGACACCAACACCCGCTGGACCGTCTCAGTGTCCAAGGACACCGACATCACGGTGCGCAGCTTCCTCGCCCGGCGCGGCATGAAGAAGGGCGACCTGTCGAAATTCATCGAGGAGGCGGTGAAGTGGCGGGTGCTCGACCAGACGATCGCCGAAGCCCGCAGCAAGTTCGCCGACATGCCCGCCGACGAGCTGGAGGCGGTGATCGACGCGGCGGTGACGGCCGCCCGCCAGGAGCCATCCCCGAAGGCCGGCTAAACGCGTGCGGCTGGTCGTCGATACCAACGTCCTGATCAGTGCGTTGCTCGTCCCAAACTCGCTGCCGGCCCAGCTCATCACGCTGTGGCGAGAAGGCCGGTTCGAACTGCTGACCGCGGCCGAGCAACTCGACGAACTGAGGCGGGTCACCCGCTATCCCAAGATCCGCGAGCGTCTGACGCCCGCGCTTGCCGGTCGACTGATCAATGAACTGCGCGAGGTCGCCGTCCTGGTCCGGGATTTGCCCGAAGTAGTCCTCTGCGCCGATCCGAACGACAATTATCTGCTCGGCCTCGCGCAAGCCGGGGCGGCGGACTGGCTTGTCACAGGCGACAAACGCGACCTGCTGGGACTACGGGTGCATGGGCGCGCCCGCATCGTCACCGTCCGCATGTTTCTGTCCAGAATCGGGCGGTTGCCATGACCGCGTCCCCAAGGAGATTCCTGCATTGGCCGCCTCAGATCGCCGGCACACGGCCGGCCACACGCGATCGGTGAGCGGACCGACTAGTACCCAGAATCTTTGAAGCGCGACACAGGTCTCAAGGCGTCCCAGCCCCCGTCGCGATTCGCCTTCTTCGAGGTTTCGGATCACTCGCGCTTCAGCGATAGTGGGTACTAGGCGGCGAGCTTCAGGTCCCACGCCTCTCGATCGTGGTTATCCAACCCCTCGCCATGCACAAGCCTGATCTCCAGGTAAGGTAACTCGTCCGCCGTGCTCGGCTGGATCTGCATATTCACAACCGCATCCACATCAGCGTTCAGACGCGCGACCTTTTCGCGCAGCACCACGATCGCGGCCAGCCGGACCTGCTTGTCAGCCCATTCGCCCACGGCTTGCTTACCGTTTTCCCAGCGTGAGTAGGTCTCCGGCGCCATATGCAAGGCGGCGGCAAAATCCTTGGCCGATCGGCCAATAACCCGCCGGATGAACTTCACCTCGGCGCCGCTCAGTTGGAGGGGGCGCAAAACGCGCGCAATCGCGACTGTCGCGACCAGATCCTCGAGGTGGGGGATGGATATCCCGACACGCTCGCCGGTTTCGTCATCGATCTCCTCCTCGACACCATCGAGCAGCACGACCGGGTAGGGTAGCCCAAGTGATTCATCCTCGTAGCGATCAAGCCTGCGATACATCGTTGATCTCGCTCAAAAATCTATCTGTCAGTTCTGATGACCGTGACGACGCGAAGGGTTCGGCCGACGGGCTTCACCACGACGTCTACGGGACGGCCGTCACTGTCCGATCCACTGATCCGCCAACGCGATTGGCCAGTTGGTTCCGTGTCTATGCGTGTAACTACCCCGAACCGAACGATGCGCTCGGCTTCGAACTTCGGTACATCCCGCTCAATGGCCCGCTGCTCAGCATGCGGTATCTCCCAACTGATTTTGGCTCCCTGAACAACGAGCGCCTTTAGATCGAAGGTTGCCTTTTGCTCAGGGGTCATTGGCACCTGCCGCCATATAAGGAGAAAACTTGACGCCGCGTCAAGTCTGCTTCTTTCACCCGGGGTGGTGACCAGCAGACCGGAGGTCCGGACCTCCTGGCAGACGATAGCGGGACACCGTCAATTATACAACCTATAGTAGTGTCCACCGACTTGACCGGCTGGGGGCTGGAAACGGAGGGGGATGCGTGACGGCGGATCGCCGGGAGCGCTTCCATAAAACCGGCATTCGAACCGATCCAAAATGGTGCGATTTGTTATTACGGCGTGAGCCAATCTATCCGGCAAGACCCATCGAGCGGGTTCACCGAACCCATCCCTCGTTTCCCCTTGCCACTAAACCGCGGACTTATTACAGCGTGGCGCAGAGGAGCCCCTCATGCCTGACCAGGTTGCCCACCGCCGCCTCCGCCGCCTCGTCCTGCCGTTGCTTTTGGCCATCACCGCCAGTCCGGCCGCCATGGCGATGCAAAGCTGCACCGGCAGCGTCGCGGCCACAGCGCTTCAGACGATACCGGAGCATCCGACGGTCGGCCTCGACATCCGGGACAATTCATCGGACACACAGAAATTGGCACAACGCTTCACCGCCGGCCTTCGCCTCGCCGGAGTGGCTGTCGGGTCGAAGCCGAATGTAGTGCTGTATGTGACCGGTTCGACGCTTGACGGCGGCTCCGGCTCCGGCGGGGGCAGTGCACGGACCTATTCAGACCTGTCAGTGTTCGACGGCGGCAAAATGCCCAAACTGCCGCCGATGCCGAACGAGCCGTCGCGCGGCGGCCGGACACCACCGCCGCTGCCCATGCTGTCCATCAAAGCGCAGGCGACGGTTTCGGGTAGTGATCGCGTTGCCTGGGTCGCCCTGATTCAATGTAAGCGAACCGGACACAATGACGGGCAGCTCGCAACGGAACTCGGCCAACTCGTTGGCGGTATCCTGGGCAAGCGCGTGGAAAACACCCGCCTGTAGGTATACCCGGGGTCCGGACACGAAATGAATGGCGGGCAAGCCACGTATGCGTTTTCACCGGGGACCAAAGGGTTGCGAATGCGCTAGAAACGATATAGTCGCGAACGCCCCAGCCGGGAGAGACAAGCATGAAAAACCAGCTCATTTCTACCACGGTCGGCTTTGTGACCGCCGCCGCGGTATGCCTCGGCTTCGTCGATGCAGCGAAGTCATGCAGTCTCATCCTGTGGAACGACAACGGCCAGGCCATTGTTGCCGCCCGGACCTGGGACCTTTACCGGGAGGATGACGCACGCCTCGTCTACCTGCCGCGCGGCATCGCGCGGCGTGGCGTCGCCGAGGGCAACGCAGCGCAGTGGAAGTCGAAATTCGCCAGCGCAGTGCTGACGGCCTTCGACGCCGGGGCGAGCGACGGCATGAACGAGGCCGGGCTCAGCGCGCACCTGCTGTATCTGCATGGCACCGAGCACGAGACCCCTGACACGCGCCCCGCCGTCTCGAACGTCCAGTGGGCGCAGTATGTCCTGGACAACTACGCCACGGTTGCGGCGGCGCTGGACGGCCTCAATACCGTGCAAATCGTGTCGAGCAAGGCGGCCGGGCGCGAATGGCCACTGCACCTCGCCATCGAGGATGCCACCGGTGACAGCGCGGTCCTGGAATATGTCGGCGGCAAACTCGTCGTTCATCATGGCAAGGATGTTACCGTGATGACGAACGAACCGACGATGGACGAGCAGCTCGTTAACCTGAAGCGCTACCGGCTGTTCGGCGGCGACCTCCCGATGCCCGGCGACGTCGACCCGGCCAGCCGCTTCGTCCGCGCCTCGTCCTACCTCAAGACGCTGCCGAAGCCTGCAAACACGTATGAGGCGGTGAGCTATCTGGCCGGGGTTGCCCGCAACGTCGCCGTTCCATTCGGATCTCACGACACCTCCGGCAGCGACTCCGTGGACACCTGGCCCACGCGGTGGGGCACGATCGTCGACCTTACCCACAAGATCTTCTATGTAATACCCGCCAAGAGCCCGGCCGTGTTCTGGGTCGATTTCGCGGCGTTCAACCCGAAGTCGTCGAAAATCCTGGCCCTCGACCCTTACAACGTTCGCCTTAGCGGCGATGTGTCGAAGCAGTTGAAGAGCTTTGGCTCGGTGCAGAAGGCGTGGCCGCCCGCTCCCTGACTTCCGGTTTCGGACAGCGACCGGGAGGAGTGCTTCCAGCCGCGCCTACTTCGGCGCGATCTTCCAGTCGCCATCCGGCATCTTGCACCAGGTCAGGTCATAGGCCCGCGATCCGGTCGCCGACTTGACCGGCAAGGTATAGCGCAGCCTGTGGCACGGGCGGCCATCCTGCTCGCTTGACCCCAATACCTGGATTGCCCCCCGGTGATGCGTTTCACCGTTGTACCATTGCAGTTTTGTGCCGGTGGGCACGACGTTGCCGCCGATCAACCCGCCCGCCACTTCTCCAATGACGGCAAGATCGCTGTCTGAAATCGCCAGATCCCGACCGGGAAACGGATTAATCTGTGCCGAGGCCGCGCCAGCCGACAGAACGAGAGCCGTGCAGGCGAGCAACGCGGAACAGCGATTGGAGCCTTTGCGCATGCGACCTCACTCCGTTTGCGTAACCGGACAACTGTTAGGCTATGGGTTCCATTCGGGTCAAGCACCGTAACCTCGCGGCGCAGGCCAAGCCGATCGACGCCTGCTCAGTGAACGACGGATTTCGAGAAAACGTTCGCGATGACGACGCCGGCGATGATGAGGCCGGTGCCGATCATCGCCGGCAGGTCAAGCACCTGATGGAATTTCACGTAGCCGATGGCACAAATCAGGACGATGCCAAGTCCGCTCCAGACCCCATAAGCAATACCGATGGGAATTGTCCTCAAAGCGAGCGACAGGAAATAGAGACTTGCAAGATAGCACAGGCCCATGACCAATGCCGGCACCAGCCTGGTAAGCTGTTCCGACAACTGCAGGAATGTCGTGCCGGCGACTTCGGTCACGATCGCAATGGTCAAGGCGGCGGCGCTGTTCATGAGGCTGTTTCCGGTGTTGCTGGTGGTGCTGGCTTGCTCCTGTCCCGCATTGCCGCGATCAGAAAATGAAGGTGGCTTGCAGGCTCAGTTGCCAGGGAGACCCGTACGACGGCCTTACGACATTGTAATAGGCGCTGAGCGACAGATCGACCGGCAGCGAGCCGATACGAAACACCCGCCCGGGGCCGCCGCCGATGGGCACTGTCCATTTGGTCCCGTTGGCCTGCCAGTTGGCGGTAATGTTTGGCGAGGCGGAGATGTACCACCCGCTGTCGAAGTTATATGCGACGAAGGGATTGGCGAGGAAGGTGCTGTAGCTGTTGCCCGAAGGCCCCGGCGTGCCGCCGAGCGACCAGATGTTGTTGACCAGCGCGCCGGCGACCCACGGCCCGGTCGAGTAGACGATCACCGCGCTCGGACCCGCGCCCCAAACGCTGGAACCGAGCGTGGCGCTGGTGATCAGCGGAAGCTGCACCACCGGGCCGGCGCCCCACAGCCATCCGTTGACGTCATGGCTGGGCGACAGGAATGCGGTGAAAGAGGTCGGGGCAAGTCCGACCGGCACGCTCGAAGCCGGTGATAAGTCCGGGTTCCAGACGATCGGCAGGATGGCGCGCGTGATGATGTTCCAGTCGTCGTTGACATGGAAGGGTATCACGGGCTGCAGGTTGAGAACGTTCTGGACCGCTTTGTGCGGCCCGTAGCCAAAATTGATATTGTTTTGCACTGGCAAACTGATGAGATCGCCGACGGGATTCTGGATTTGCCTGGCGAGGTCGGTGTCGCTCTCGGCTGCCGCGTTGTCGCCGATCACGGAACCCGGCTGTTGGGCCGTCTGTGCCAGGGACGGCACCGAAGCGCCCGAAAGCACCGCGTAGAGCAGCCCTGACGCGGCTACGGCCAACGTGAGAGGATTATTTCGATTCATGGAACCAAAATATTCTAATTGCAGATTGGATTATCGTACGGAATAGATTGCCGATCAAGGTAAATAGAACGGCCGCAGGTGCATGGCTGGACGGCGCTGTGCCCGCCCGCCTTATGGTCACCGTCGGGTCGCACGAACCGGACACCGAGATCGCTTTCGTGTCCGGACACCCGGATCGCCGGCCACGGCCTGCCGGTGCCCTACCGATACAGCGCGCCGGCATCTCGTGGACAGTCCGCATTGACGAATCGACAGGCGATCTGCGCATTCACCTTATGGACGAGTTCCCGCCCGAGATGCTTGCGCTGCCATCCGGCCTGACCCGGGTGACATGGCGCCGCAGTGCCAGGGCGCGCCGCGTCTCCTTGCGCATCGACCCCACCGGAGGCGCCGTCGTCGTGACTTTGCCAATGCGCGCCACCCGCAAGGCCGGCATGGCCCTGCTGATGGGTCACGCCGATTGGGTCGCCAATCGGCTGGCCGCTCTCCCGGACGCGGTCAGCTTCATCGACGGCGCGATGGTGCCCATAGGCGGCGAGCCGCACCGCATCCGGCACGCGCCCACTGCGCGGGGCGCCGCGTTTCTGCTGGATCAGGAACTGCACGTGACCGGTGCCGCCGAGTTCCTGGCGCGCAGGGTGCGTGACTTCCTGCGCCAGGAAGCGCGCCGCCGCCTCACCGGGCTGGTGGTGGCGAAGGCCGGCCTTATCGGCGTCACGCCCAATCGCGTCACGCTGAAGGATACCAAGAGCCGCTGGGGAAGCTGCGCGCCGGACAAATCGCTGGCGCTGAGCTGGCGCCTGGTGATGGCGCCGAGCTTTGTGCAGGACTACGTCGTGGCGCACGAGGTGGCGCATCTGCGGCACATGAACCACGGCCCGAAGTTCTGGGCGCTGGTCGATGAACTGACGCCGCATACCAAAGTTGCGATCCCGTGGCTGCGAGCCGAAGGCGCGCGGCTGCTGCGCATCGGGTGATGCGGGAATGGTGCGGAAACGTCCCCGGCTCCCACGGCCCCGTTCCGTCGCGCAAACGTATTCCCGCGCCAGAGCGGCTTCATCGGACAAATCGGAAACCGCAGCGACGGAACATCCCTTTGGCCACATTCCATGCTGAGAAGGAATGACGTCGTGAAAATGTCCTGGCTTGCTTTTGGTCTGCTGTGGCCGATGGTGACGTTTGCTCAGCCCATGACTAACAGCGAGGCTCCTGTCGCCAGGGAGTGGAAGTGGATGCCCTGGCAATGGATCTGCCCGTTTCAATCGAAGCCGGATTCTCAGGGTCAGACAGGCGCAAAATCACCTGGTATCGGGTCATTTACGACCCTCACTACCACAGGGCAGCCGACGTTCCAAAGTGCCAGTATGTCGGTAGGTGCCGGAGGCAAAAGCGATTTCACCACCTTTCAATCGGGGTCCGGGCGATATGTCACCAATCTCGGCAGCGAGAGGAATGAGTGGGCGATACAGACCAGTCACGGGGCATCGCTGATTCGGGCCGGCGGCCAATCAAGACAGATAGACCTGGATGTTCCGGTCAACCTGGATATGTCGAGCGTGGTGTCGGACTTTTGGTACGGTGTCGGCTGGTCGATGCCGAGCATCACCGGTACGGCCACGCTGCCGGAATCGGGGTTGACTGCCGTGACATTCGCGGCTGCAAACGACTCCGCAAACGTACCGACATTGACCATGTTGGATGTCGAGGATCACTACGGCGGACCAACCATGACAGGTGTTCGCCAAGCCGCGAATTTCAAGTTGGATATGACCGCCAGGTCGGGCAATACAAAAGCTGGCGGGCTGGGCGTTCCGGTGACCACCATGCTGATTTTGAACGACAACGATAACGGGACAGGACTGATTGGTTCCGATGCTAAAGGGGCGGGGACGGCGCTCAATGCCGTTACGCAGGTCAATGCGGGTGCTACCTATCTTTCGGGGGTTAGTATAGCCGAGTTGGACATCGCGGCCATAGCCGGCTCTTCCATGCAGCAAAAAATCGGCATCCTCCTGGCGCGCCTTCCGACCGACGTGACCCAAGGGGCGCTGTATGATGCAGCCATTTCCATACAAGGAAGCCCCCAGGCGCCCGGACAGGGGTGGAAAATCGGCCTCGACTTCGGCAGTGCGCTGTCGCACTTCCCGGTGGACCCCGCGGGAACATTGATCCATGCCAGTACACACGATGGCACGATGCGGGCCGGGACCGGTATCGATTGGTCACGTGTCACCTTTTCCGACTCCTTCCTGAAGTCGAAAGGCTTCACGGTCGACGGAGACGGGAATGTCGCCGCCCAGTCCTACAAGGCGGGCGGCGTGGCCGGAGTTTCATGTCCGGCCGGGAGCGTATCACTGGCAACGATGGTGGTAACGAACGGCATCATAACCCACTGCTGATACAACGCCAGGAGAGCCGCCAGCGCCGCGCGGCTTCCATGACTATGCGGCCTCATTCTTCGCAACAAAACCCTGACTGGCTGGCGCCTCCGGACCGGGCGAACACGATCGGCCCTCCGCATCGTTTTCGCTCCGATAGACGTGTCCGGAGTCAGGCCGAAAGAGTCCGCCCCCCGACGGACTCGCCTCCCACATCGAGCATCAAAGCAGCTACAAATTCTTCATCGTGCGATATCGGCGGCCTTGATGCAATGTCGATCTGAACTGCCCCGAGCACATCGGCAGCACGGAAGAGCGACGGATTAAAGAACCGGTCCTGTTTGCCCAACTCGTGCAACATCCGGACTGAAACACCGGCGTTGAGCGTGGCAAAGGCCAGGCTCTCGTGGGCGTTGTGGACACGACAGTAGGACCACAATTCGCCTCGCATGGCTGATTCAATACGGTCGAAGGAAGCTGCATATTCGTCCATCGCCTCGGCTCCGCCGGCGGCGAACTGATCCCCGATATGGTACGGGTAGGTCAGCATTCTAGGCTTGTCCACAAATATCCTTCGATACGCACGTGACTTTGCACTCAGCAAGTCCCAATCTATCGGCGTAGCGGTCGAATAATCCCTGTCCGGCCTTATTCGGATGTATACGTCTGCATCGGGCAAGACCCGGCGCGCCAGTTTGTGACAGGCCAAAATCTTATAGCCCATCTTGTAGAAATTAGACTTGTCCCTGAAGGACCCTGACGTATCGTCCTCAATGATCAGATGCTTCGTCTTGAAGGTGTCCTGAAGCTCTTGTTCGGCCACAGGACCGGATGCAATAATAAGCGATGCCAGTGCCGGGTACAAGCGGACCACCCGGTCCCAACCATAGGTTTGCAATGCCGACCGGTAAGCATCCGAAAACGCGCCGTCGAAATTCCGGTGAACTGTATTCAATCCGTTCGGCAAGTTGCGGCCGATGTGTTTCCAGGTATGGACCACGGTGGTAAGATTGACGCCTTCCCACCCCAACGTTTCCCAGGTGGCCACGGCTTCGCGATAGCCGCGCAACTGGCCCGAGACACACAAACAGACATTGATTTTGCGGGAGCGGCTCGCGATCGCCGGCGCAGGGAACCGGTCCTCGGAGGACACCGCAGGGTCAACACGATAAGCCTTGAGGATATGTTGCAATACGCCATCGACGGTCGCGGGTGACAACTCGGCGGCGGACGGATCACCTTGTTGCTGCAATACGGCGACAAGTCGTTCCAGCGCGTCCGCGCCGGCGGCTTCCGCTGCGATCAGCAGGATATATCGGCCAACCGGCTTGAGTGAATGGACTGCCCGCGCCAGACTATCTCCGTCGGAGAGAAAAAAGCTGTGCAGATAGGACCTATTCTCGTCGCTGAGTATGTGCTTGTTACATGCCAGAAGAAGCTGGGAAGGAAAATACTCCGGATCTGCGTTGGCAGCGATCTGCAGTATGAATTCGACATATGCGCGCCGGTCGAGCTTCTCGTGCCTGAGAAGCTTGAATATGATCTGCAAGTCCGATGTCAGCGAGGAAACCAAATTTATTTCCAGAGCCGACAACCGTTCCCAGGTTATTCTCTGCTGGGCTGTAAGATAGCAATGCAAAAGGATCGAGACAAGCTGCTCCTTCTTGAGGTTGGAATCGGTCGCCCCCGGCGACAGCATCCATTCGAGAAGAAAGTCCGCGCCGGACCGATCAGACAGGGACGCATAAAGCAGCGCGCACTGCGCATGGATATTGCCGTACCCGCCTTTTCTTGAGGGTCCTCGTTCGGCGCCGATCTTCTGGATTCGTGGCCAATTTCTCCGGCCCCATTCAATGTCCCCGGATCTGGCGGTGAGCTGACAATAAAAATCAATCAGAGCAGGTTCGTCGCAGCCGGCTGAAAGCAGGTCTTCGAGGGCCTGCATCGCTTCGGGCGTTCTTGCAACCCCATCCAGGACCTTCAGAAGTGACAATCTGATCTCGGTAGACACCGGGTCACGCAGAAGAGCGGTCTGCAAAACCTCAATGGCCCGGTCAGGCTCGCCTCGCTCCAGGATGGCTCCGGCCAACGCCGCGTGGAACCGCGCGGGCCGGTCGTCCAGTGCCAGCAAGGCGCGCCAGCAGCGCTCCGCCTCAGGCCAATCGCGGAGCTGTTGCGACAACTGGCCAAGATCCTGCCAGACACCGGCCTCGGCGGGAAAGCAAGCGGCTGCGGCTACCAACTCCGCGTGTGCCTCGTCGAGGCGGCCCATCTGTCGCAAGGCTCCGGCATGGCAGATGTGCCCGGTCGCCAGATCCGGGAACCGCTCCCGCACAGCGGCCCAGCGTGCGAGTGCCGCCGGCCAGTCCTGCCTGGCTTCAGCCAGACGCGCATAGTCCATGGATATTGCCGGCTCTTCAGGGGAGCGCTGCAAAATCTTGTTCAAGGAGTCTTCGGCCTTGTCCAGAACGGCATCCGCATCGTCTCGCCGTCCCTGTTCCCGCAGCGCCGTGGCAAGCAATGCGTGCGCCCAATTCGGGTTCTCCAGTGCGAGAAGCTTCCGCCAGCATCGCTCCGCTTCGGACCAATCTCCTGTCTGCTCGGAAAGACGACCAAGATCATGCAGCAGCGGGCCGTTTTCCGGAAACCGCGCAACCGCTTCCACCAGTTCCGCGTGCGCCTCCCTCAGGTGACCTGTCTGGCGCAGGGCGCCAGCATGGCCGCCATACCCGGCGGCCGAATCCGGGAACCGCTCCCGCACCCGCGCCCACCGCAACAACGCCTCCGGCCAATCCCGCCGGGCTTCGGCCAAACGCGCATAATCCGCGAATACCGCCGGCTCATTGCTCAGCCGCTCCTGAGCGGTGATCAGCACGGCATCGGACTCGTCAAGCCGCCCTTGTTCACGCAACGCCGTTGCCAGCAACATATGCGCCCAAGGCGGATCGTCCAGCGCCAGCAGCTTGCGCCAGCATCGCTCCGCCTCGACCCAGTCACGACGCTGTTCCGATAGACGGCCGAGGTCATGCAGCAACGGCCCGCTCCCGGGAAACCGTTCTAGGCCGGCAACCAGTTCCGCATGTGCTTCGCCGGACCGGCCCAACTGCCGCAGCACGCGCGCAACGCCGCCGCAGCCCTCCGCCGAGTCCGGGAACTGCTCGCGGACTTTCACCCAGCGTTGCAATGCTTCCGGCCAGTCGCGCCGCACTTCAGCCAGGCGTGCAAAGTCCATGAAGGCCGCGGGGTCCCTGCCGCCCCGGTTTTGAGCGGTGAGCAGCACGTCCTCCGCTTCGGACAGGCGCCCCTGTTCGCGCAACGCCGTCGCCAGCAATCGCGGCGCCCACGGCGGATCGTCCAGTGCCAGCAGTGTCCGCCAGCACCACTCCGCCTTGGCCCAATTGCGCAACTGCTCCGAAAGCCGGCCGAGATCGTGCAGCAGCGGCCCATTTGCCGGAAGCCGGCCGACTGCGTTCATCAGTTCCGCGAATGCCTCATCGGACTGGCCAAGTTGACGCAGGATACCGGCGTGGCGAGCATACCCGTCCGCGATATCGGGAAACCGCTCCCGCACGGTTGCCCAACGAACCAGCGCCTCCGGCCAGTCCCGCCGGAGTTCCGCCAAACGGGCATAGTCCATGAACACCGTCGGGTTGTCATCAAATCGCCCTTGCGCGGCGATCAGCACAGTCTCCGCTTCGTCGAGCCGCCCTTGCTCGCGCAGCGCGGCAGCCAGCAATGCATGGGCCCACGGCGGGTCATCCAAAGCAAGCAGCTTCCGCCAGCACTGCTCCGCCTCCTTCCAGTCGCGCAACTGCTCCAACAGCCGGCCGAGTTCGTGTAGCAACGGACCGCTTGATGGCAGCCGGACGAGCCCGGCCGTCAGCACCGACCGGGCTTCTTCCGGGCGATTCAATTGGCGCAAGGCCCCTGCCTGACCGGCATAGCCGGCCGGCAAATCCGGGAAGTGTTCGACCAGGGAAGTCCATCGCAGCAGCGCTTCCGGCCAGTCCCGCTGTGATTCGGCCGATCGCGCGGAGTCGGCGAGTTCGCCTGGTTCCGCGCGGGTGTTGTACTGAGCGAGCGAAAGAGCTTTTATCATATCGCTGTCGGGGTGGGCTTGCAGGGCCTCCCGCAGTGCCGACGCCGCCTCCTGCCGTTTGCCTTGGTTTGTCAGTGACAGCACCAGTTGACGCCAGGAGGCATCATTCAACTTACCGCCTTGAATCACGTATAGTGTCCGGCAGAGCCTTTCATTCGCCTGCCATTGTCCGGCAAGAAAGGCGATATCCGCTGACGGCCAGACGACTTCCTTTTCGTTCCGAAATCTTGCCATCCAGGCATCCGCCCGACTGATGGCGTATTCATAGCCCTTATTCGAATAAAGCGCGAATATCAGGTTGGTATACGAAGTCCCCTCGTCCGGATAAAGCCGCACAAATTCCTCGGCACGCCGAAGTGCCTCGGCTTTGTCCTCCGACAGCCGGGCGGCCAGGCACCAGGTGCTCATAACGCCCTGGTCATATTGCACTGCTTTCGGAGCGGCCGCGTATAGCAGGTCAAGCTCGTGAAATTTCCCGGCCCGAACAAGAGCGCTCATTGCTACTACCAAGATTCTCGTGTCAAAGGGCGATGCGAGCGCCGCTTCGACGGATTCTTTCTCGGTTCCGGTCAAATCCCGCAGGAGATCGAGCGGAGGACCGGAGGGGCTGGCAGCAGTCGTGGCACCGGCATGATGAAGCAGGTAGTCCTGCACGATATTGGCGGCCCGCTTGACAAACGGCATCGATCTCCAATTTTCATGCATGTAATCCAGAGCGCTGAATGTTCCTTCAACGAATTCGTGCAGCGATAGCCTCACCACCGGCTTGCTGGGACGCGTCCAGGTCATACTGCCGCTGAAGCCCAACGGGGCGGCGATTTCCGGATAGATGGGCCAGATCTCCGAACCGCCTAGGTTATCGGGATGTGTTTGACCCAGTGCGGCCGAAGCGCGGAAGGCGGCGGCATCCAAATACCTCCCGGCGAGGGCACGTCGCAGAATGTCGATCAGAACCTTAACCCGGGGATGATGGGTGATATAAAAGAAATCACCCATCTTCTCCCACTCGGGGAATTCCTCGGATATGTCGATCCCGTGGGCGGAAAACAGTGCAAGCAGACGCGCCTTCTCCGATGCATAGAGGTCGAAGTACCCTAGCGCGTCGTAGACACCCGCGTGGAAAATCGTCTCCGCGTCGGCCACGCTCATGCCGAGGCTTCGTGCGGCAAGCGCTACCAGCGAACATTGGGTGATCGGGGATCCGACCGACAGCGGACCGCGAAAGCCCGGTACTACGGCGATATCCGGGTGAAGGCCGCGGAAATAAAGTACGGGAATGATTATTTTATCTGCATTCCGATTGAGCGCGGCCCCCAGGCGCCGCCCGTCGAGCGGTTCTCCTACGTAGAGATCGCATGATTCCAGATATGCGTTAAGCTCAGGGCGGCTGCCGTCGGCCAGCCATCTTTCAGCCCAATCGGGGGCAATACCCCGAACCTCCCAGTCCGGAAAAAGCTTTTGCAGACTCTCGAGGTAGGTCTGCATAGTACAGTTGGCTGAGACAATCGCCCGCATTCTAGAACCCGAAACTCTTGGTGATCAGTTCCTCATCGCAGATCACCTTATCGACGGACTCAAAGGCTTCGTCGAGCATCGACTTTGGTTCTTCTTGGACACGTTCCGGAGTGCCGGGTTTGCCGCCGAAATAGGTTTCCTGAAACACGTCCATCACATGTTCGACCCCCGATTTTGCAATGGTCCGCTTGTTGTCGTTATAATAAGCCCCGTTGTTGAAGTGGCTTGAGATGATTTCGTAAGACGGAAAATAGAAAACGTCTTCCCACCGGGTTTCCGCGGCGCTGCACACAGCCCGCAGGATCGATTTGCTATGCGTCGTTGCGACCAGCACATGCTCATCGGTGTAGGTCGCGACAAGCGGGACCGGCGAAACCGTCAAGATACAGCGTACCGCCGGATTGATCTTACGGATCTCGGTAATGAAATCCCCAAGATCCGCGATGATCTCGTCATAGCTGAAATTGTGAAACGTGTAGCTGCCGCCGGAAACGTCCTCAGCGACAATTCCCGGCGCAATCGGGAAGACGACATCGCCGGATGCTGAAGTCCATGCCTCGGTCAGACCGAGGGTAAAAATGAAAATCGAGCATTCGCTGAACAGACGACGCACCGACGCAAGATGCTCGGTCCGTGCAAGCGCGACGTCGGCGGCGGAATCGAAGCCCGCGGCAAACATCGCCGGTCGCTGCGCATCCACCCATCGGCCATCTTCGCGGCGCCATGCGACGTCGATCCGGGGAATGAGGGAAAATGCCTCAAAAAGCAGTTGCCGCAATTGGCGCACTGTGTAGATGTTGCCGTAACGGGCCGAAAACAGAGGTTGATCAGGCGCGCTTTGTTCAGTCTGCATAAACTCGACTTCGGGTAGACCGACAAGAACTCGTGCGACCTCCTGGGCGAAGCAGCTTCCGGCGGTCGCGATCCGGGCCCGCGACGGAATCCGAAAAGACCGGGACGGGATCGGCCAAACATCGCGCGGACTCAAGATCGCGACACCGGATCGCCAAAAATGGGCGGGACCTTTAGAATCATAGGGATTGGGCATTGTTTGTATCCTCAGCGAATTTTCAATGAGTCCGCCAAGACGCTGCTATTCCCCGCGAGGCGCCTTGCACTCTTGGCGAAACGTCCGCGCGGCAGGCAAGGCCGTTGCCGCGGTGCCGCAACCAGGGCGGTCGGAAATTATCTCAGCCGTCGATACCCGGATGCGGTGCCGGTTCCTTCAGGTGCCGCCGGCACCGAAGCAACGCGTGGCGTCGCACGTCGGCCAGATTTTTGCCCCAACTCCCCATTGATACCTCCTTCGCCTGGATTAACGTTCCGCGGGCGGCGAGGGAAGCACTTTGTTGAGGTCGGCACCGCCCCTTCCGGGCTGGCAGACCTCAGACCTCCGTGCGAGAGTCCGGGATAGCTGCGGTCTTAAGCAAGCGCCGTCGGCGTGACCCGCGCCGCTTCCGATTGGGTTTCTGAGGAGATTTTGAGCAGATACTCCGCCCGCAGGGCGTGCTTATACAACTTGCCCGTTGGCAATCTTGGCAAAGCTTCCGCAAAATCCAGCGACTTCGGCACCTTGAAGTGCGCCAGCCGCTGCCGCGCGAAACCGGTAAGCTCCGCCGCCAGCAGCTCCGACGGCGCGAACCCGTCCATCAGTTCCACCACGGCCTTGACCTGCTCGCCCATCTCCGGATCAGGCAGTCCGAACACCGCGACGTCGCGCACCGCCTCGTGCGCCACCAGCGTATCTTCAACCTCCCGCGGATAGATATTCACGCCGCCGGAGATGATCATGAACGCCTTGCGATCGGTCAGATATAAATACCCCTCCCCATCCAGGTATCCGAGATCGCCGAGCGTGGACCACGTGGGATGCAGCGGATGCTGTGAGGCGCGGGTGCGCTCCGGGTCCTTGTAATAGGCAAACGGTATGGTCTCGCGTTCGAAATACACCAGCCCGGCCTCGCCCGCCGGAAGCTCCGCCCCATCCTCGTCGCAGACATGCACCACCCCGATGACCGCCCTGCCGACGGAGCCGGGATGCGCCAACCAGGCGGTGGAATCGATCCAGGTCAGCCCGTTGCCCTCCGTCCCGCCGTAGTATTCGTGGATAATCGGCCCCCACCAATCGATCATCGAGCGTTTCACCTCGACCGGACAGGGCGCCGCGGCGTGGATGGTCAGCCGATGGCTGGACAGGTCGTAGCGGCGGCGCACCTCTTGCGGCAGTTTCAGCATGCGCACGAACATGGTCGGGACGAACTGGCTGTGCGTCACCCGATAGCGTTCGATCAGCGCGAGCACGTCCTCGGGGTCGAAGCGCGGCATCATCAGCACCGTCCCGCCGGCGCACTGCGCGCTGATGCAAAACACCAGCGGCGCCGCGTGATACATCGGCGCCGGCGACAGATAGACCGTCGTCTCGCCGAACCCCAGACCGCGCAGCAGATCCGACAGCGCTCCGTCGGCGTCGAACTTCACGGGCTGCAACGGCTTGCGGACGCCCTTCGGGCGCCCTGTCGTCCCGGAGCTGTACAGCATCAGCTCCCCCAGCCACTGCTCATCCAGAGGCTGCGCGGGGAATTCGGCGACGGCGTCTTCGTACGAATGCCACCCGTCGATACTGCCGCCAGCCATCAGGAAGTGCCGGCAGCGGGGCAAACGGCCCGGCAACGCGGCGGCGACATCGGCCCGGGCGAACGAACTGATCAGCACCTGCGCGTCGCAATCGGCGATGATGTAAGCGGCCTCCTCCACCGTCAGGTAACGGTTCACCGCCGTCAGATACAGGCCGGACCTGCGCGCCGCCCAAACCACCTCGAAAAAGCGCGGCGTGTTCTCCATGAACAGCGCCACCGTATCGCCGCGGCGCAGACCCGCCGCATAAAAAAACTGCGCGAGGCGGTTCGAGCGTTCGTCGAGTTGGCGGTAGGTGACGATCTCTCCGCTGCCGCTGTCGATCACCGCCGCGCGGTCGGGCGCCTGAGCGGCCCGGGTGCCGATGGACATCACGCCTCCCTTGTTTTGTTGACGCTATCCTGGTGATCTCCGGCAGCGTCCCGCAAGGCATCGCGTATCAACTTGTCATGCGTGGTCCCGCACCGGGCCGAAACTCAGCGACCCGAACAGGAAAAATGCAGCAACCGGCACAAAGCGGAATGAACCCGGCTGCTCCGCTCGCCCGCCTGCTGGACGCTCCGCAGCGTCCCGGGCTGGTCGTCTGGATCGGCCTTCGCCCGGTCCGCTATCGGCCGCTCGTTCCCGTAGCGACAGCCGACATGGACCCGGAAAAAGGGCTCGATGGCGACCATTACCGAAACCGTGTGACCCGGGCGCGCCAGGTCACCCTCATCCAAAGCGAGCAACTCGCAGCTATCGCCGCCTATCTCGGCCTGCCTCAGGTCGAGCCGGGCCGTCTGCGGCGCAACATCGTGGTGTCCGGCATCAACCTGCTCGCATTGAAGGGCCGCAGATTTCGCCTAGGCACGGCCGTCCTGATGCACACCGGCGAGTGCCACCCCTGCTCCCGCATGGAGGCCGAATTCGGACCCGGCGGCTACAACGCGGTGCGCGGCCACGGCGGCATCACCGCCCGGGTTCTGTCGGCAGGCCGGGTTCGGCTCGGCGATCCGATCGCGCGGGATGACGATCCGGAACTCACAACAGCCCTTTAACCCGCAACAGACCGAACGCCGAGATCGACATCGCGTCCACGATGACGCCCATGCGGATCATCGTCTCCAGCTCCGCCAGCGGAAAATCACGGGCGACCATGTCCTGTTCGGTGACTTCCCTGGCGGTTTCGCCGCGGGTCAGCTCCGTGGCGAGGAAGATATGCCCGCGCTGGCTACAGTATCCCGGTCCCTGGAAGATCGTCCCGGAATGCAGCATGTGCCCGGCAGACAGCCCGGTTTCCTCGCGCAGTTCCGCCGCGGCCAGCACCGCCGGATCGGTTCCGGGCGCCTGTTCCCACATGCCCATCGGGAACTCCCACATGCGGGCGTGGACGGGATAGCGATACTGCTCCACAAGCGTGACCCGCCCCTCCTGGTACGGCACGACGACTACGAAATCCGGCCGCTCCACCACGCCGTAGACGCCCTCCGACCCGTCCGGCCGTCGGATTCGGTCCTCCCGCACCCGGGTCCAGGGGTTTTCGTAGGCGACGCGGGAGGAGAGGGTCACGTAGGGATTGGTCATGGTCCGATGCCGACTGCCAGGAGAAACTCCGCGCAGGCTAACACGGACATGCTCGCTGTAACGGACGTATCGAACCGGCGGCGTACGGCAGCCCGGGCTTAAACGGTGTCGGCCGGCCCGGTCGGACACGGCGCATCCGGCGGCGGATCGCGGTTTTCGTCGCCCTGTGGACCGAGGTACGGGTCCGGCAGGCTGCCGGGCGGCAGGCCGGCCCTCTCACCGGGCCGGCCGTCCGGCATCCGGACGGGACGCTGTTCGTCGACAAGGCTTTCTTCCGGCGCCTCGGGCCCGCCGCGCGCCTCGCTTTCCGGATCTACGGTGCGAACCGGCCGCAAAGCGCGATCTCCCTCCGATTGCCCGGGTTGGCTGGCCGGCGTCTCGCCGGGAATGTCGTCATTCTGGGTCATACCGCCGCAACGTCTATTGAAGGCCCGGGTTGCCTGCCCGGAGACGCAGACCGCCCGCACGGCGGATCAGTTCCGCCGCCAGACTTCCTCGCTCAGCAGCACGGCGAAGGCGGTCCATAACACCAGCGGCGTCATCGAAACCGCCGCCACGTCGTCCACCTTCGATGCGGTCACAGCGGTCGCCGCGGTGGAGGCGCACATGGCGGCCGCAACGGCCGTGCTCGCGCCGAGCTTCTTGCCACCGAAGAACGTCGCCGGGTAACCCGCCAGTCCGCCCAGTGTTGCCGCCCAGGACGCCAGCGCGATGCCTCGCGCCGTGCCGGCGGGTTTCGCCAGCAGCCGGTAGCCGGTCACCGCCAGCAGGGTTTCGAGCACGCCCCAGGCGATCCCGATGGTCGATCCCGACGGGGTGTAAGACGGCTTGCGCAGCGCGCCGTACCATACGGCTTCACGCGGGCGTTGCGGCCCGAAATTGGCGCCGACAACGGCCGCGCCTGCGACGGACGCGACACTGACGAGCGTGGCAGTGGTTTTGTCCATGATCCGAAGCCTCCCGCCGGTTGCGGCAATACAACGCGCCCTCGTTCAGGCGGTTGCCGCTCGCGCCGTCCGCGGCGTCAATACTTCCGCATCAACGCCACGATACGGCCCTGCACCTTTACCCGGTCAGGCGGGAAAATCCGCGTCTCGTAACGTTCGTTGCAAGGCTCCAGCGCGATGGAATTGCCCTTCCGGCGGAGGCGCTTCAGCGTCACTTCGGCATCGTCGACCAGCGCCACAACGATCTGTCCGTTCTCCGCCGAGTCGCCTTTCAGAATGATCACCGTATCGCCGTCGAGAATCCCGGCTTCGATCATCGAGTCGCCGGAGACCTCAAGCCCGTAATGCTCGCCGGCGCCAAGCAGCGCCATCGGCACTTCAATATGCGCATCGGTATCACGCAACGCCTCGATCGGCAGTCCGGCGGCGATGCGGCCATACAGCGGCAACTCAATCGCCCCGGCATCGCTCGCGGTACGGACTCCCGAAAACCGCTGGGTGAAATCGCCGCGAATCACCTTGGGATCGAATCCGCCCGATGCTTCGGCCGCGGCCGGAGAAGATGCCTCCTGCGAAATCATATTATCCGGCAGCCGCAGAACATCCAGCGCCCGCGCCCGGTGGTGCCGCCGCGCGATGTAGCCACGCTCCTCCAGCGCCGAGATCAGCCGGTGAATGCCCGATTTCGACCGCAGATTGAGCGCGTCCTTCATTTCCTCGAAGCTGGGCGAAAAGCCGGTCTGCTTCAGGTGGCTGTCGATATACACCAGAAGTTCGTACTGTTTCCGGGTCAACATGATGGGCGTCCTTGCGAGAAGTCCGGGCAGGAGTCAGGAACAAAGCGGCAACCGTCATGGCCGTTCTATGTTGGTTCCAAACGTCTCGTCAAGCAAAACCCTGGATAAATTTTGACTACGGCGGTGTGGACAACCGCCTGTTCTTCGCCGAACGCCTCACACCCCGAGGGAATCGAGCCGGATGATCCCCACCTCCGCCCCTTCCGGCAGCGCCGGAGCATGCGGCGGGCGCACAATCAGCGCATCCGCCTGCGCCAGCCGGCGCAACATCGCCGAATCCTGCACCGCGAACGGCGTCGCGACGATTAGCCCGCTCGAGTCGACGCCGATGCTTGCCCGCAAATGATCCGCCCGCTTGTCGTTCGCCCGCAGCGCCGCACCGAGCAGCGCCGTGGTGACCGGCGGCGGCGCGGCGGGCAGACCGGATAGACGCGACAGCGCGGGCAGCAGGAACAGAATGGCGCAGACCAGGGCGGAGACCGGATTCCCCGGCAGGCCGACCACCGGAACAGCACCCATCCGGCCGAACAGCAGCGGCTTGCCCGGCCGCATCGCGATCTGCCAGAAATCCAGAGTCAGGCCGCGTGCCTGCAGCGCGGACAGCACCAGATCGTGGTCGCCGACGGACGCGCCGCCGGTGGTGACCAGGAGATCCATGCCGCCGATGGAATCGGCCACCGCGCCGATGACCGCCGTGTCGTCCTTGGCGTTCGGCAGGATCACCGGCTCCCCGCCTGTGGCGCGGACCAAAGCCGCCAGGGCGTGCGCGTTGGAGCTGACGATGCCACCGGGTGGAATCGGCTCGCCCGGCATGGCGATCTCATCGCCGGTAGACAGGATGGCGACACGCGGACGCCGGTGCACGGTCAGCCAGGGGTGGTTGGCGGCGGCGGCGAGACCGGCATCGCGCGCGGTGATCCGCCGCCCGGCGGGCAGCACTTCTTCCCCGGCGGCGAAATCCTGCCCCATCAGCCGGATGTGGCGGCCGGCTATGGCGGCCTGATTGATGCGTACGCGATCGCCGTCGCGGGTTACATCCTCCTGGATGACAACACAGTCGGCGCCCGCCGGGACGACGCTGCCGGTGAACAGCCGAACGGCCTCACCGGGGCCGACAGTTCCGGCGAACGGATGGCCGGCGGGGGCGTCGCCGATGACCGTCAATGAGGCGTTCGGAACGCCGTCGGCCGCGCGCATTGCATAGCCGTCCATGGCGGATATATCGCTCGGCGGCTGCGTCAGCCGCGCGATGACGGGCGCCGCGGTGACCCGGTTCCATGCCTCGGCCAAAGCCACCACCTCGGGCGGCCCGGGACGCAGGGCGTCGAGGATACGCTGGCGGGCTTCATCGACGCTGATCATCAAAGCCTCCGAGTGTGGTTTGGCCGACCAGTGTGCGCATTGCCGGGGCCCCACTCAAGGCCGCCCGGCCCCTGCGAGGCCGTCAAACCCGGGACGGCCAGCAAGCTCTTGACCGGCGCATGTCGGGGGGTGAAACAGCGAAACATGACCGACCGGTTCTCCCTGCTAACAGTAACACGTGCCAAAGATGCCGATTGCCGGCACTTCAGCGGAAATCCAGTGCCCGGGGACAGGCCGGCGCCAGCCGGTGTCCCGCGTTCGGTCTGTCGCCTCTTCCGGGCCGGCGCATTCTGCCTTTGTTATGTTTTGCTGACGGGTCTGAGCGGATGTTCGCCATACGACCCGCCGGTGCAGGGCGACCGCACCTCGGACAAATACAAGGACGATCTGGAAAAGTGCCGGACGACCTCGCAGGAGACGGTGCGGATCAAGAACGCGGACACGCCATGGACCTGGATGATCTCCCCGTTCACCGGTCCGCCGGAGGTGCGTGCCGCGATCCGCGCCTGCCTGCAGGGCAAGGGCTACGTGCTGGAAAAGGACGCTCGCTGAGCCCGGCGGCCGGCCTGACCGGCTACTCCGCTTCGCGCATCCCGTGCCGGCGCGCGGTTCGGAACACCCGGTCCGCGAGCTTCTTCTGCTCGTCCGGCATACCCTCGTAGAGGGTGGTGAACGCGGCCTGCAGACGCTTCAGCTCATCCGCCTGCGCCTGCGCAAGTTGCTGGTAACTCTGGATGTCATCGATCGCCGTCATGCCCTGCCGCGTCCGCGCGGCGGAGTCGGAGGCCAGTTTGCCGATGGCGGCGGCGTTCTCGCGCATGGTCTGTGCGACCGCCTCCCAGGCCGGCTCCTGGGCGGGGGTGATCTTCAACGCGGCATGCAGGGCGGCGATGCGCTGCTCCACCGTCTCCGCCCGCCGCTCGGCGCGGGTCTGGTGCGCCGGGGCGGATGCGGCGGTCTGCGCGAACGACGGCGGGGCGGCGAGCACCGCGGCGGCCATCAACCCCGCGATGGCCATGGAACGCCTCACCGGCGCGGACATGAAGACTGAAACAACGAAACACGGCATGCCGGGGATCCTCGCCAATTGTAACATCCGCCGATTCCGCCACTTGCCGGCCGGGCGGCCGGGTGTCGCGGTGGCGGAACGGGCGGGAAATCATAACGCCCGGCGGTTCAGCCTTCATTAACCTTTTGCGGTATAGTCTGCCATACAGGCAAGGCTTTTGGCGGACCCGCATGATCCACGTGACACGCACCCTATCGATCGACGAACGCGCCCTGGAGGAGACGTTCATCCGCGCTTCCGGCCCCGGCGGGCAAAACGTCAACAAGGTGGAAACCGCGGTGCAACTGCGGCTGTCGCTGGATCGCGCCGGCCTGCCGCCCGGGGTGCGCGCGCGGCTGGAGAAGCTGGCGGGGCGCCGGCTGACTTTGGACGGCGAGATCCTGATCACCTCGCAGCAGCACCGCACGCAGGAGCGCAATCGCGCGGAGGCGATGGAGGCACTGATCAAGCTGGTGCAGCGCGCCGCGGTGGCGCCGATACGCCGGGTGGCGACGAAGCCGACCTACGGGTCGAAGCTGCGGCGGCTGGAGGAAAAGGCGCACCGGTCGGGGATCAAGCGCGGCCGGAGCAGCGGCCGGGACGGGGATTAGTGGCTCGGCATAATGTTTTTCACGGGTTGGCGGCTGGCCTTCCCGCTACAGAAGCCGCGGTGACACGTGGGTGCGGCGGATAGCCGCTATGGCCGAGCGCAGTCATGGCGTAAGTTCCCCGTCGAGGTCTGCTGCGAGCCCACCCCGACCGTTGTGCAGCACCCATAAAACCCCCGAAAAATGGACCTACGTCGTGGAGCGGCACCTCCGATACTATTCTGAATTCGGCTTGAAAGTTGCAACGGACAGTATAATGCTTCAAGCTTTATTCAGATGAGAGATTTGGCTCGTCCCTCGACAGAATGTTACAAGGTATAAACCTCGGTCTGCGCTCCTGGCCGATCACGGCCGTTCGGTCGCATCGAGTGAAAGCGCACCGTGTGAAAGGTCGAAAGGAGCCGAACGCAGACGACTTCCGCGTGGTTCATCACGGACGCCCGGCAAACCGTCAAAGTCAATCTGCGGAGATACCGGAGCCTATAGTATAGTCCCCTGGCCACCCCGCCGTTAACGAATTATTAGCATCTTCCCGCCATGCTCCGCCCGACATGCGGATGCGTTTTCCCCTGCCCTGGTGCCTCGTCATCGTCCTGTCGTCCGCCGGCAACGGCCCGGCCGCGGCCGAGATGCTATCTGTCCTCCTCCCCGACGGTGTCCCCGGCTACGACACCGCCGATGGCGTCACCGTCCGGTCGCGCCTGCATCCCGGCCAGACCGACCTCGGCCTGCGCGCCGGCGATTTCCGCTTCTGGCCGAGCCTGGCCGAGGGCTTCGGCTATACCAGCAACGTGCTGCCCGCGCCGTACCGGCAGGGAAGCTGGCAGATCGTCACCGAACCCGCCTTGGCCGTTGCATCAGACTGGTCGCGCAACGCGTTCGGCGCCGTGCTCTCGGCGCAGGACACGCGCTACCTGTCGCAGCCCAACCAGGACCGCACCAACGCCACGCTCTCGGCCGGCGGCCGGATCGATATCGGGCAGGACCAGTTCACCCTCGCCGCCGCGCAACTGTTCCAGCACGAGGACCCCGCCCAGCTCGACGCCCTCCCCGGGGACCAGCCCATCGCCTTCCAGGTCCAGGACGTCAGGGCGTCGTATGCGTGGAATTGGGGGCGGTGGAGCCTCGTGCCCGGGCTTCAGGTCTCGAACTGGACCTACGACACCGCCACGGTCATGGGCGTCCCGGCCAGCCAGGCCTACCGCGACCGCCTGGTGACGCAGGGCGCCGTAACCCTGCGCTATGAGTGGGCGCCGTTGCGCGACATCCTGTTCGTCGTGCGCGGCGTCGGCCAGGACTACACGCGCACGCCGGCCGGACAGACCACCCCTGATTCCACCAGCTACCAGGTGCTCGGCGGCCTCGACTACGACGACCACGGGGTCTGGCGCTGGCGGATGCTGCTCGGCGGCGAAGCCCGGCAATTCGCGTCTGCGGTCTATCCGCAGCAAACGACGCTGATCGCCGAAGCGGGTGCGACCTGGACGCCGAACGGCACCACCACCGCGGGCATGACGCTCAGCCGGGAGACCGCGGATGCGGCGCAGGAAGGCCTGTCCGGCCTGATCTACACTGCCGCGCGGCTGACCATCGACCATGAAATGCTGCGCGATTTGCTGCTGCAGGCGGCGGTTGGCGTGCAGCGGGCGGATTTCTTCCAGGGCGGCTATCAGTTCGGCAGCACCGCCGGGTTCGGCCTCGTATGGGTGATGAACCGGTCGATGCGGGTGTCATTCACCTACGACCAGAGCGACGTGCAACCCTCGCACGGCCAGCCGGGAACCCCTTCGCCCGGGTACGAACGCGGCCTCGGCCTCATCACCGTCCGGTTCGGCCTGTGACGCGCACACGCCTGCTGCTCGGCCTGGATTTCGCCTGCCTCGATACGGCTCAAGCGGCGGCGCTGATCGCCGGCCGCCCGGCGGACGCTCCCTTCGCCTATGTGGTGACGCCCAACGCCGATCATTTGGTGCGGGTTGAGGGCAATCCGCGGCTGCGGGCGGTGTATCGGCAGGCATGGCTGTGCCTGTTGGACTCCCGCGTCGTCGAGCGCCTGGCGCGGCTGCTTGGCCTTGCGCCGCCATCGGTGGTGACGGGCAGTGACCTGACCGCGCATCTGCTGACGCATCATGTTCAGCGCGGTGAGCGGATCGCCATTATCGGCCTGTCACCGGACTGCCTGCCGGCGCTGACCGGCCGGCTGAACCTCGCGCCACCGGCGCACTACGATCCGCCGATGGGATTCGAGCGCGACCCCGCCGCGTTCGCCGCCGCCATGGCGTTCGTGCGCGACAATCCGGCGCGCTTTGTCTTCCTGGCCGTCGGCTCGCCGCGGCAGGAACGCCTCGCCGCCGCCATTGCCGCGGCGGGGGGCGCCACCGGAACCGGATTGTGTATCGGCGCCAGCCTGGAGTTCCTCGCCGGGCACCGCCGCCGGGCGCCGGGGTGGATCAACGCGATCGGCCTGGAATGGCTGTTCCGTCTGGCGTCCGAACCGCGGCGCCTCGCCCGCCGCTACCTGATCGACAGCCCGCGCGTCATAGCCTTGCTGTGGAGACAGCGCCGACACGCCCAAGCGCCTCGGTCCTGAGGCGCTGCCAGGCCGAACCGCGATGCACCCGGTCGGTGCGCAGCAAGTACGACCGTGCGTCGCGCGGCATCCGCCACGGCGCGCCGCGCGGGGACATCTCCGCCGCCGCGCCGATGGCCCGAAGGGTCTGCGCGAGCAATCCGTTGCGGAAGCCCTTCAGCAAGTACCCCGCGGCGCGCGGTGCCAGCGACGGCCAGGTACGTCCCAGCTTGCGCTCGATGTACAGCCGGTTGCGGACGAAGTAGAACCAGCGCGCCTCCGGCCAGCAGACACGTTGTTCCGGCGCCACCTTATGGCGGATGACAATGTCGCCGCGATAGCGGATGCGCCAGCCGAGCGCGATGGCGCGCAGGCAGAAGTCGAATTCCTCCCAGCAGAAAAACAGCTTCGCGTCGTAGCCGCCGGCCTGCTCCCAGGCGCTGCGGCGGATCGCGTGGCCGGCGCCGACATAGGTGGCGGCGTCGAAGCACTCCCCGGCGCTGGGGAGAAGGCTGGCCGGATAGCCCCAGGACGACAGGTCGTCCGTCCCGGTCGCGTCGGCGACAATGCGGCAGCCGATGGCGGCGAGACGCGGTTCGGCATCAAGGGCGGCCACCAACTGCGCCACCGTATGGGCGGCGGCGAACTCGGCGTCATTGTCCAGCGCGACGATGGTGCGCGCGTGCCCCAGGCCCGACAGCAGGTTGCGCCCGCCCGCCACGCCCAGGTTGCCGCCAGCCTCCAGCAGCGCCGCGCCGGGAATTCCGCGGATCGCCTCCGCCAGGCGCCGCAACCCGTCCGGGCTGGACCCCTGGTCGAGCACGAACAGATGGGTCGCAACGCCGGTCTGGCGGCTGGCGGAACGGATCGCCGCCAGGGTTTCGTCGATCCGGTCCAGCGCCAGGATCACGATGTCAGCATCCGCCGGGCGGTCGGGAAGGCAGCCGGCGATCAGATTCATTCCAGCCACTCCCCGGGAGTGATCGCCAGGTAAGCCAGACGCCTGATTTCTCGCCGCCCGCGTGAGACCGCGTCGAGGATCAGGCCGCAGGTCACCGCCAGGAAGGCCATCAGCACAAGCCCCATCGACAACAGCGCCGATGGCAGGCGCGTCACCAGGCCGGTGTGCACAAACTCCATGACCACGGGAATGCCGAGGCCGATGCCGAGTCCCGCGAAGATCAGCGCGGCGATGGAAAACACCTCCAGCGGCCGTTCCTGGCGGATCAGTGTGGTGATCGCCCGCAGGATGCGCAGCCCGTCGCCGATGGTGTTCAGCTTCGATCGCGTGCCGGCGGCGCGGTTGCGATAGGCGGTCCGGACCTCCTGAACCGGCATGTGCAGCGCCAGGGCATGCACGCTGAACTCGGTCTCCGTCTCGAAGCCGGACGACAGCGCCGGGAACGATTTGACGAAGCGCCGACTGAACACGCGGTAGCCCGACAGCAGGTCGCTGATCCCGGTGCCGAACGCCCGGGTGACCAGGAAGGTCATAAGCAGGTTGCCGAAGCGGTGGCCGGGGCGGTAAGCATCCGGGCCGCCGCCGTGCCGGGTCGCGGTGACCATGTCCAGATGCCGCTCAGTCAGCATGCGCAGCATGCCGGGGGCGGCGCCGGCGTCATAGGTGTCGTCGCCGTCCACCAGGACGTAAACGTCGGCCTCGATATCGGCGAACATGCGGCGGACGACATGGCCCTTGCCCTGCAGCCATTCGCGCCGGACGAAGGCGCCCGCCGCCTGCGCCGCTTGCGCGGTCCGGTCGGTTGAATTGTTGTCGTAGACATAGACATTCGCCTCCGGCACGGCCTGCAGGAAGTCGCACACCACCTTGCCGATGGAGGCTTCCTCGTTCCGGCACGGAATCAGCACCGCCACCCGGGGCTTGTCCGGCAGCAATCCGAACTGCTCGGCGATAGATGGCCCGGCGTCCGGGCGGCCGGTCTCGCTCCATGGTTCGGCCGCAGCCGGGGGGCTTTTCCGAAACGCTGACATTATCGTTTTCTCCCGCTCAATAGGCATTCCGCATACGCAACACTTCGACGAGGGTGCGGCCGATGATCAGAAGGTCCCGCCCCGGACTCCACGTTGCGATGTATTCGAGATCGCTTTCGAGCCGGTGGATCAGCTTGTCTTCGGTGTCGGTTTCGCCGCGCCAGCCGCGCACCTGGGCCAGCCCCGTCATTCCGGGCTTGACGCAATGGCGGGCGGCGTACCGGCTGGTGATCGCCTCGAACGGGCGGCCGGCGACGCAGGTGCCGGGCGCGTGCGGACGCGGTCCAACCAGCGACATCGACCCCGCCAGCACATTCAGCAGTTGCGGCAATTCATCGAACGAGGTGTGGCGCAACAGGGCGCCGAACCATGTAACCCGCGGATCGTGCCGCGTCGCCTGCCGGCAGGGTGGCGCATCGGCCTGGTGCCGCATGGTGCGGAACTTCAGCATGCGAAACGGGCGGCCGTTGAGTCCGATGCGTTCCTGGCTGAACACCGCAGGTCCGCGGCTGGTCAGCCGGATCGCGGCGGCGGCCAGCAGCATCGGCAGCGCCAGCAGCGCCAGAGCCGCCAGGGCCAGGATGATGTCGGTGCTCCGTTTGACCAACGCATCGCGCCGCGCCATCGCCCCGGTGCGGGCGGGCGGGACGCGCAACGCTATCGGCGCGACGCAGACGTCGCCGTCGCAGTACTCCAGGGCATCAAGATATCGAAGGCTCATGGTGCGCCAAATCTGCCGGTTGCTGATCGGCAAACATTCGGCGGCAAAGTCTTATCGATGTGTTAACGCAGCATGCCCGGGTAAGCGGGCGGATTTATTTTTTTTCCGGTGGACAATTTGGTCATGAACAGACAACGAACCGCTGACGATTGTATGGACGTCAGCGGAACACGACCTTGCGGGACAAGGTAAAGTTCAGAAACAGCCCGGCGATCATGCCGGCGAAGATGGCGATCACCGGTTGCCGCGCCGCGATGGGGAGGAAGGTCACTAGGATCGCGTAGGTGCCGCGGTTCAGCACGAAGCCGCCCAGGTTGGCCAGCATGAACAGCGCCCATTGCCGGTGCGCCGGACCCGAGCCGCGCCCCCGGAACGTCCATATCCGGTTCAGCGCCCAGTTGCTTGTCGCAGCTGTCACGTAGCCGGCGATACCGGCGCCATACAGGCCGATGGCCGAACGGAGGCCGTAGACCGTGGCGGTGTCCACCACGAAGCCGGTGGCCCCGACGGCGCCGAAGCGGCAGAACTGAGCGGCCGTGGTCAGCCTGACCGGCGTGACCGAGGAGCGCAGCGCCCGTGGCAGCAGGCGGAGGAGGATGGTCTGCATCGGCGCCTGCGTACAGCGGGCTGCCGCGGGTTCGCAAGCACCATCGAATGGCGCACTCCTGCCGCGATTGTTGCCCCGCAGGCCCTTACGGCGGCGGCACCGGACTATAGTAGACGCCGTTCGCGCCATAGGACGGAGCAAGCCACACGCCCCCGCATTCGTAGGCGTGAGGCAGAACCCGGTAGATGCAGCCGGCCGGCAATACGGCGTAGGCAGCCGGCGGGGCGGCCGCACGGGCAACCGCCGCGCCGGCAGCCGCGCCGACCGCCACACCGGCGACCGCGCCCGCCGCCGCCGCGCAGCCGTAGCAACCCGATCCCGAGTAATACGGCACCGCTACAGGCGGGTGATAGGCGGAATATCCGCCGTAATAGCCGCCGTAGGATCCGGGCGGGTGATACGTGCTGCCGCCTCCTGCATAGTTGTGCGTCGCACCCTGGCCGTAAGCGCCATACGTGCTGCCGCCGTAGGCGTTGGTGTGCTCGGTCCCGCCGCCCCAGGCGTGCGCGGTACTCCCGCCGTAAGCGTTGGTATGCTCGGTGCCCTCGCCATACGCGTGGCTCGTGCTGCCGCCATAGGCATTGGTGTGGCTGGTTTGGCCCCAGCTATGCTCCGTGCTGCCGCCCCAGCGGTTGGCGGAGGCCCACGCACCCGCCGGGTCGTTCCAAAGCGAGCTCACCAGCAGGGCGCCGGCCATCGCGACGATCGGTTTCATGACATGCATCCTCATGACGGTGACTTCCCTGCTGCCTCGGCCTTCGGAGGCTTTACGTTCCCCAGCGGCTTCAGGCCGCGCGGCCCTGCCCCGTTCCCGGGCCGATCGAACTTCATCGGATTCGCGCTTTTTGCTTTCTCCGAGGCGAACGCATCCGCCGGGATCACGCCGTCGATCTGCCAGTCCGACAGGTCGAGTTCGTGACGCAAACTCGTCGGGTCGTCGCGATAGATCGCGCGCACCCGGCGCGGCAGCTTGTCCTCGGCGCCGATCCAGATTTGCAGGAAGACGTCGCGGTTGGCCCAGGCGACCATGTCGGTCTTGACGCCGCCGACATTGCCCGACGGCCCGATATAGAACGCCAGGATCACCCCGTCCGTCAGCGCGGAATAGGGATCCGCCACCAGCAGATCGGTGAACGGGTAATAGATGTCGGCCTTCTGGAACGCCTCCTTCAGCGCGCCTTCGACCGTCGGCGGCGCATCGGCTACGGCGACCAGGTTTTCGGCCGGGGCATAGGCGGTTATCGTCTTGCCATCGTAGTAGAACTCGGAGGCCGGTCCGTCGCCCGGGATGATCACCCGCAGCTTGTCCGGCCGCTGCTCCGCGACGTCGTATCGCACCGTATACAGTATCGGCGGCCCAAGCTGGCTTGGGTACTCGTAGCTGACGACCGCGGTGAAGCTCAATGACTTCGCCGCCGCCAGCCGCTCGCTCGCGGCCTTGAGCAGGTCCATTGCCCGCGGCTCCAGCACCATCTTCCCGGGCGCGGGCTTTTGCGCTTTTGCCGAGGGATCCGGGGCCGGGGGCGAAGGCTTCGCGTCCTGCGCCCGGGCAGCCGGAGCCGCGAGGAGCGCCGCGAGCGCGCAGACCGAAGCAAACTTGAGAGCGCCGGCCGTTGCACCAGCCGTTCTGATCCGCATTGTGTGTCCCTTTGTCAGCGTAGGTGGGTTCACAGAGTCGTGGTGAGTGGAACCATATCGGTATACACCAAGACCGGCGGCACGCTGAACCATAAAGCGTGCGGTTTGACGGGACGTGAACATCGGCCGCGGTTCGTCCTTTCAGATATCGAGCCGGCAGGTGTCGCCGTCGCGGACGATCCGCCCCGCCGTGACGCCGGCGAAATGCGTTCCCAGCACCAGCACCGGCGCGCCGGCCAGGCGCTGGAACACCGACCGCCGGGTCACGATGGCCTGATCCGGGTCGCTATCGACCAGGGTGCTCCAGTCCGGGCGGGCGATCTGGCAGGGGTGGTGCATGAAGTCGCCGGTGATCAGCGCCTGCTCGCCGCGCGACTGGATCATGACGCTGACATGGCCCGGGGTATGGCCGGGCGTCGGCACCAGGGTGATTTCTTCACAGACACGTTCATCGGTTTCGACCATCCTCGCCAGCCCCGACTCGATGATCGGCGTGACGGAATCGGCCAGGATATACGCCATATCCGGACGATCCGGCACGCTGCGCCAGTGCTCGTAGTCGGCGCGTCCCATCAGGTACTGCGCCCGCGGGAAGGTGGGCACCCACTTGCCGTCCAGCAGCTTCGTGTTCCAGCCGACATGATCGACGTGCAGATGAGTACATAACACCGTATCGATCGACTCCGCCGCATATCCCGCCGCCGCCAGATCGGCCAGGAACGGCCCGTCGCGATCGTTCCAATGCGGCGCGCGGCGGTTCTGCTTGCCGTTGCCGAGACAGGTATCGACGATGATCCGGCGTTCGGGTGTTTCGACCAGGAAACTGTGGATACTCATGCGCAGTCGGCCGTTGTCGTCGGCGAAGTGCGGCCGCAGCCAGGTTAGCGGCAGGATGGCCTCCGGCGTCGCCTGTGGCAGCAGGAAGCCGGTTCCGCCGGTGGCCTCCAATTCCACGATCTTCGTCACGGTGACGCCGCCGATGGTCCATTTCATGCCGTTTCCCTCCGTGTCGCGGCCATCCTAAGCAGCATCGCCGGACTTGTGCCAATCCGCGCGGTCGATCAGGATCGCGGCAACGGAGGAAACCAATGGCGCGGCATATCGACTACTACGTCTCGCTGAACTCGCCCTGGACGCATTTCGGCGCCGCGCGGATCGAGGCGATGGTGCTGGCCAACAACGCCTCCCTGCGCATCCACCCGGTCGATTTCGGCGCCATCTTCCCGCAGTCCGGCGGCCTGCCGCTGCCGAAACGGGCGCCGCAGCGCCAGGCCTACCGGATGCAGGAACTGCGACGGTGGCGCCATCACCTGAACATCCCCATCCAGCTGGAGCCGGCCTTCTTCCCGTGCAACGAAGCCCCCGCCGCAAGCTGCGTCATCGCGCTGCGTGAAACCATCGGCGACCAGCCGGCGATCAAGCTGGCACACCGGGTGCTGAAGGCATTGTGGCAGGAAGAAGCCAACCCCGGCGACCCCGTGACCCTGGCCGAACTGATCGCCGATACCGGCCTCGATGCCGACGAAATCATCGCCCTCGGCAGCGATCCGCGCTGGGCGGCGCGGCGGGAGGCCGACACCAGGGCGGCGCTGGACCGCGGCGTATTCGGCGCGCCGAGCTATGTCATCGATGACGAAATCTTCTGGGGCCAGGACCGGCTTGGTTTCGTCGAACGCAAACTGGCGCACGGCTGATGCGCATCTATACGATTTTGCCGCAACGGCACTGGCGGGATGTCACCCCCGCGGCACGCGCAGCTGAGGCGGCCGGTTTCGATGCGTTGATGACAGTCGAACTCGGACACGATCCGCTGGCCCCATTGGCCTTCGCCGCGCTGGCGACGGAAACGGTGGAACTGACCCCGTCGGTGGTGGTGGCCTTTCCGCGCAGCCCGACGACGCTGGCGCAGCAGGCTTGGGACATCCAGGCCAATTCCGGCGGCCGTTTCGTGCTCGGGCTGGGCAGCCAGGTAAAGGGGCATAACGAACGCCGCTTCGGCATCGCCTGGACCGCCCCCGCCCCGCGGATGCGCGATTACGTCATGGCGCTGCGGGCGGTGTGGAAGGCGTGGGAGACGCGCGGGCGGCTGAATTTCGACAGTCAGCACTACAAGCTGACCTTGATGACTCCGGACTTTTCGCCGGAGCCGACGGGACTGCCGATGGTTCCCGTCACCGTCGCGGCGGTGGGCGAAGCGATGCTGCGGGTGGCCGGACAGGTGGGCGACGGCGTGCGGCTGCATCCGCTATGCTCGCGCGCCTATCTCGAACAGGTGTGCCTGCCGCAGATGATGGAGGGGATGCGCCGCAGCGGCCGATCGCGGCTGAATTTCGATGTGCATGGCGGCGGTTTTGTCTGCACCGGGCCGGATGACGCGACGGTCGCCGCCGAAATGGACAAGGCGAGGCAGCGGATCGGATTTTACGGCTCGACGCGGACGTACTTGCCGATACTGGCGCTGCATGGGCTGGAGGATCTAGGGGCGAAACTGCACCGCATGTCGGTGCAGGGTCACTGGGACCGCATGGCGGCGGAGGTTTCCGACGATACCGTGCGGATCTTCGCGGCCTGCGGAACTTATGCAACGTTGCCGGAAGCGATCGAGCAGCGTTTCGGCGGGGTGGCCGATTCCGTGGATATTCATTTCCCGGCTGGTATAGCGCCCGGCTTGGCGAAGGAACTCGTCACCGATATCCGGCGTATTCCGCATACTTTCGCCGGGTTCAATACGGATTGGTAGGACGTTCCGGTTTTGCCGGTTTATGCGAAGAGCAAGGCTGGCGGTATCGACACGCCCGCCAGCGCCTCAACATCAAGGGCACCGGGGGGTTCGACCCCGGTCACCGCGGCGTATCCGTTGCCGCCTGCGATGACGCAGATGTTCAGTCAGTGCGTCCACTGCAAGCGCGTGCCGCGGTCCGATCGAAGACATGTCGACCAGTTGCCCTTCGAGGAGCTCGACGCGGTCGCCTTCGCCAAAAATGCCGACCTCTCCCAGGCGATGATACTGCTCCAGGGTCAGGCGGTGCCGGGGCACCGGATGACGTTCCGGAACATTGATGTCGCCAACGTCCATGCCGGGATTCCATGTCGATTTTGAGCCACGTTAACGATGCTTTGTCCCGCCGGCGAGCAGCCGGCCTGACGTCGCCGGCACTTCGCGTGCGGCTTGGGTGTCGTTCAGGCTGATCCCGCTGCGGAGGCGGACGTCAGCCCGACAACGCTCCAACGTCGCTCGCGGCGGAACTCGGATCATAGTGCGCGGTTACATCACCAGGAGAGGAGACATCGATGTCCATATCGCCTATCCCCGCCGGCTACCACAGCCTGACGCCGTATCTGATTGTGGACGGCGCAGCACGCGCCCTGACCTGGTATGCCGAAGCTCTTGGCGCCAGCGAAGTGATGCGGCTGTCCTTGCCGGGAGACAGAATCGGCCACGCCGAATTCACCATCGGCGACAGCCACGTCATGCTCGCCGATCCGAACCCGGAAATTGGCGCCACGCCGCCCGCAGGCTTCGGCGGGTCGCCGGTAAGCCTGCATCTCTATGTGGCCGACGTGGACGCAATGATGGCCAGGGCCGCTGCCGCCGGGGCTACCGTGAAGGCTCGGGCCGAGGACAAGTTCTACGGCGATCGGCTCGGCACGCTGGTCGACCCGTTTGGTTACACGTGGCACATCGCGACGCACATAGAGGACGTGCCGTTCGCGGAAATCAAACGCCGCATGGCCGCGATGGGCGGATAGTCCCGATCCGCCCGCGTTTCGGCACGGGATGAAAACCAGCCGGAAGGCGGGCGCTATTCCGGTGGCGCGACGAGCGTTTCGCCGCGATAATGCCGGTTCACTATCGGAAACAGCCCGTAGCCGAACCGCACCGAATGCGGATCGGGCGTGTCCCGCATCCGCAGCACAATCAGTGTTACGCCCATCAGCCCGCGGTTCTTCCGGCCGGCCGACTGCACCGCTGTCTTCACCGCCACGATCAGCGCCTCATCATAGCCACCCAGGGCGACACCCGGTGAAAGCAACAGGATGCCCGGGTTCTTGAGATTGATCCGCGCTTGCGATCTCAGAACAACCTCGGAGACCGCGGCCAGCAGTCCGGGGGCATTCCAGGCCGCCCCGTACGGGTATTCGAAACGATCGAACACTTCCGGAAGCACGGTCACCATGTCGGACGGCCCGGCCGCGACATAGATATGCCCGATCCGGCCGGGCACTGCCGCCGGAGTGGGAAAACCGATGCGGTTTCCCTGCATCGTCAGGCAATGCGCCGCCGCGAACGGGGCCAATCCGTGCAGGGAGAACCCCCGTTCCGCCGCCGTCGCCGCCATGGCGGGAAACAGCGGATGATGCGACCAGGTTCGCACGAAGTGCAGGAAAGCCGCGACGTTCGTTCCCGCTGCCGAACTGGCTTCCGACTCGCGGCTGGCCCAGGACTCCGCGCGCAGCCGCCCGCGCAGATGCGCAACGGCCCATCCCAAAGCATGCTCCGACGAACCGGCGAACGGGTCATCCGCCTTCGCAATGCTGCTGTCGGGAAGCGGCACCCCAAGCATGGACTCATACGTCGCCGCAACCTCATCCAGCAGCAACGCCGAGATCGGGTAGACATTATCCGCGGGCGTATGCGGCTGGTACAGCGCCGCGATGCGGTCGTATTCGATGCGCCCGACCACATAAACATTCGGCGGGATCGCCGTCGTGGCCGTCCGAACCTCCGCCACCGTTTCGGCGAGGACCGCGGCTGCGGGCGGGGCGATTTCCGCCGGCAAGCCCGGTGTCACGGTCACCGCCGCACACTGACCGCACTGGATGGCCACGCCCAGGAACCGGGCAGGATCGTAACCCTCGATCAGCGCCTGTCCGCATGAACACGCCAGCGTCCCGCTACCGGAGCCGGTAAACACCGGCCCCTCGCACGCCTGGACGAAATTGGCTTCGGCCGTCACCCGGCGAACCTTCTACAACCAGGAGAACAGATGGGTGAACCAGCCTTCCTTCTTAGGCTGGATGACTGGCGTCTCGCCGACATTCGGCGCTTCACCCAGGGCGGCGTTCTGACGCAGGCGTTGCGATTCTTTCGTCGCATCGACCTCGGCGCCGTGCGTATCGGGTTTGCGCCAATACAGCAGCTTGTCGACGAAGCCTGCGTCGGCGGTATCCGAGCGGGCTTCCTGATCCACTTTGCGGCGGATGTCGGCCGGCGCGGCCGGACCGGCCTGTTCCACCAGGGCGGCCTGGCCGGGGCTGTCGCCGCCGGTGGGCGCGTTCAACGACGTTTCGGGCACCAGCGCCGCCTCGGCCTGCTGCTGCTCGCTCTGTTCCTGCGGGCGGGGCGCGCCGGGGCGGGGCGGACGCAGGTTGTAGTCCGGCGGCATCGACAGCGGCGCGCGCGTGGTGACGGTGTATTCGTCCGGCGCGTCCCGGGTCAGACCGAAGGTGCGCGACAGCTTGTCGGTGTTGCACCCGGCCAGCAGCACCAGGGTGCCGCCAAGGACGGCCATGCCCCGAAAGGAGCGGCGGAAGCGCGGTCTGGAGGAAATCGTTCGCATGCGGTGGTCCATACTCATTGACACGCCAATGCCGCAAGTATGCGTCCGTGAATTAGGCGGCGTCCGGCCGGCGCCGGGATGGTATGGCGATCAGCATAGCCAGAAACAAGCCCGCCGTAGCCGTCCATTGCGCGATCGAGAAGGCGTGCGCGTAGGCGCGTTCCCCGGTTCCGCCGCCGAGCACGACGAAAAACAGCGTGCCGACGGTGGCGACGCTGATGGCGGCGCCGACTTGCATGGCGGAGTTGGCGATGCCGGCCGCGACTCCGCCTTGCGACGCCGGCACGTCGCCCAATACCGTGGCGAACAGGCGGGGAAAGGCTATTCCCTGGCCCAGGCCGGCGAGGAACACCGCGCCCGACAACACCGCGCCGCTGGCGCCGCGGGCGACCAGCAAACCCACCACGACGTAGAAGAAAACCTGGATGGCCATGCCGATGGACAACAGCCTTGGGCGCAGCCGCACCAGCGGCGCGCTGATCAGCGGGCCGGCGAACAGGCCGACGCCGTACGGTACGATCGCCAGGCCGGTCTGCAACGGCGGCACGCCGCGGCCTTCCTGCTCATACAGGCCGAACAGCAGGTAGAAGCAGGTGGTGAAAAAGAACAGCGTGCAGACCAGCACACCACGCCTGAAACTGGGGATGCGCAGCAGGTCGAAATCGACCAGCGGCATGCCTCCGGTGCGGCTGAGCCAGGACTCGTAGCGGACGAACCCGGCGGCGAGGAAGGGTACACAGGCCAGCGCGGCGAATACCCAGACCGGCCAGCCCTGGTCGCGACCGACGGACAGCGGCACGACGACCGCCGCCAGGGTCAGCGAGATCAGGCCGGCTCCGCCAAGGTCCAGGCGCACATCGGCACCCCCGCCGGTTTCCGGCACCACTTTGGACCCGAGCACCAGGGCGGTGGCGCAGACCGGCAGGGTCAGCAGGAACACCGCCCGCCAGCCCAGGCCCGCCGGGTTCCACTGGATCAGCGCGCCGCCGCTGAACTGGCCGATGGCGGCGGCCATTCCCATCATGATGCCATAGAAGCTCAGGGCGCGGGCGAGTTCCCGTTCGTCGGCGAACAGCGCGCGGATCGAGCCGAGCACCTGCGGCATCAGCAGCGCGGCAGACGATCCTTGCAGCACCCGGGCGGCGACCAGCACCGGGGCGGACGGCGCCATGCCGCAGCCCAGGCTGGCGAGCGAAAACGCGGCCATCCCAACCAGGAAGCAGCGCTTGCGCCCATACAGGTCGCCAAGCCGGCCGCCGGTGATCAGGAACACCCCGTAGCCGGAGGCATAGCCGGAGATCACCAGTTGCAGCTCTGCCGGCGTGGCGTGCAGGTTCTCCTGGATCGACGACAGCGCGACGTTGACGATAAAGAAGTCCAGCGGTGGCAGAAACCCGCCGGCCAGAAGCACTGCCAGCGCCAGCCAGCGGAGGGCGCTCTTTTGTCCTGTCGGCACATGGTCTCCTTCCCGGGCCCGGAATCCGGGATGATTTCAGGACGGCATTGCTGTAACATCTAAACCCGATGCCGCCCGTACGAACAAGATTGGATCCCGAGGGCTATTACGCCCGTCTCGGGGTGGAGCCGACGGCAGCGCAGGCTGCAATCACCGCGGCCTTCCGCGGCAAGGCCCGCCTGTTGCACCCGGATGTGCCCGGCACCGGCGACTCCGCGGCGTTCGTCGCCGTCAGGCAGGCCTATGAGGTGCTGTCGAACCAGGAGCGGCGCCAGGAATACGACCTCGCGGCGCTGCGCGTGGCGGAGACCGTGGAAGCTGCGGAACCGGAGATCCATCCCGTTTGGCCGGTATACCGGGAGCGCGCCGCCGCGCCGACGCTGCGCCCGAGATTCCTGGACGTCCCGGTGCTGCTCTGGATCGGCGTTGGCGCGGTTTTGTGCATCAGCCTGGCCGAGGCGGTGATGCATGTGCGGCAGCCCGCCAAGGTCGTCAGCGCCGGCATCCGGCCGAATGCGGCGACGGTCGAGCCGTTGTCGCCGGAAGCGCATCTTGCGGCACTGTACGGGCCAACCCCGGTCCCGCTGCCCGGGGTGACGAATTTCTACGTGGTCCCGGCCGCATCGCCCGCCGTGCTGTGGCGCCTCGACCCCGGCCGCAACGTGGCCGTCCCGGATCGCCAGCTTCCGCCGTTCAGCACCGTTCACGCCGTGCGGCTGCTGCGGCAGAACGGGATGCTGGAGGTGTTGGTCAACGACAAGCCTAACGGCTACATCGATGTCGCCCATCTGACCCCGGGCAACGAAGCAGCGGCGCGGCGCGGCTACTGCAGCTATAACGCCGGACCGATACCGTATGACGGCGAAATACTGGATCAGACGGTCTACGGCGGCGCGCGACTGCGAATCGACAACAGGGCGGTACAGCCCGCGGTCGTGAAGCTGCGCGATCAATCCGGATCTGTTGCGCTCTCGGTGTTCCTGGCACCCGGGGGCCACGCCGATATACGTGATGCGCCGGAGGGGCCTTACCCGGTGGAGTTCGCGGTCGGTGAGTTCTGGAGCCGCGCCTGCGGCATGTTCGCCGCCGGAATGCGGGCATGGCGCTTCGATGAGGCGTTCAATGTCCGTGGCGGTGCCGCATTGGAGATCACCGCCGACGGGGCCAGCCTGCCGTCGACCGCCATTGAGGATCAGGTATTCGAGCGAAAGCGGAATTAATACGGCGCCTCCGCGCCCCATCCACGCCTTTGCTGTGTCGAGCAAAAGGCGCGGACGCTGGCCTCAAGGAAATAGTCTCCAATGGACCGGGGGCGGTCCGAACGACCTTGCCTGTGCGTTTCGATCAGGCGACGATGCTGGCGCCCTCGGTGGCCTGGGCACGGCGCGCTTGCCAAAGTGCCACAAAATCGATCGGCTGCAGCAGCACCGGCGGGAAACCGCCGTCGCGGGTGACGTCGGACAGGATGTTGCGGGCAAACGGGAACAGGATGCGCGGGCATTCGACAAGCAGCACCGGCTCGATCGCGTTGTCCGGCAAACCGGTCAGGGTGAAGACGCCGGAATAGGACAACTCAGCGACGAAAACCACAGCCCCCGGGGCGGCCGAGCCGTTGGTCTGCGGCGACGGCTCATGCGCCTCGGCCTTGATGACCAGGGAAACCTCATACACGCCTTGGTCTTCACGCAGCCGGCGGGCCTGGACGTCCAGATTGATGCTGACCTGCGGCTGGGCGCGGAGTTGCGTGTAGATCGCCGGCGCGCCCGGAACTTCGAAGGACAGATCCTTGACGTATTGAATATTGACGACCAGCGGTTGCGCCGGTGCGGCGGTCGCGGGCTGCGGGGGAGGGCTGGTATCGGACATGACAAACTCCGTTGAAAGAGGGCGCTGCCGTCGGGTCGGGCATGGCACTGGAGGCGCGGGTAGCACGCCTGAACCGCAATTGCTACCGGCGTTCTTCCGGCTTGTTAATTATGCGCACCAGGCAATCCGTTCCGGCCCCGGCGCGGACGGGTCGCAACGCAGCCATTGGCCGTTGGCGACGCTTTGCCCGGTCAGGCTGAGGATGAACCCCCAATGACTGATCACCAGAGTATGCGCCCAGTCATCGCGCGCTGCCAGATCGTTCCGGAAACGTGCGGCCCTATCCAGGATACCGGCCTCGGACTCCTCCTCCGGCGGCCACCAGACTTCATCCACCGCGGAAAAGTCGTGCCCCGGCCAGTCGCGCTCCAGCGCGGCCCGGGACGAGCCGATATCGCAGGCGAAGGCAAACCGCTCCCGCACGATCGGATCGATACTCAGCTTCACGCCCAGGCGGGCCGCGACCGGCTGCGCGGTCTGCAGGGCGCGGGTATAGGGCGACACGATGATCCGCCTGATGTCCTGGTCCGCGAGCTGGTTCGCGGCCTGATCCGCCTGGCTGTGGCCGAGTTCGGTCAGGCGGGGATCGAAAATGCCGGGGTCCCGCCGTGTTGCGGTGAAATGCAGGTTGAACTCGCTCTGTCCATGGCGCAGCAGGATCATGGCCCGCTCCTACAATCGCCCGCCGGCAGCGGCAAGGCCCCCGCCGGCACCGGCAGAGCCGAGGTCAAAAATTACGAAGAATAGACGATTTGGCATCGGATTCGCCCCGGATTCGTTTGTCATGGCCGCAGATCGCGCCTATCTCTTCCGTTGCAAGGAGTCAGTACATGAGTGCGAGCGGCAGCTTCCCGATTGATCTGATACTGTTTGGCATGATCGCGGCGTTTCTGGTCCTGCGCCTGCGCAGCATTCTGGGCAAGCGCACCGGGTTCGAGCAGCAGGCTCCGCCGCCGATGCCGCAGGCTCCGGTCCGCAAGCAGGCTCCACCAATCATCGAGGGCCGGGTCGAGCCGGTGCCGCCGGCGGCACCGCAGGCGGTCCCGCCAGTGGCTTCCCCCACCGGGCAGGCCCTGGCGCGGATGCGGGAGATCGATCGCGGCTTCGATCCGGCGCGGTTCCTGGCCGGCGCCGAACAGGCGTTCCGCATGATCGTCGCGGCATTCGCCTCCGGCGACCGCGTCGGCCTGCGAGCCTTGCTGTCGGACGAAACCTACAAGGCATTCGAAGAAGCGATCGCCGCCCGGGAAAAAGCCGGGGAGACCCAGGTCAGCGAGATCAAGTCGATCGAGACCCTCGCCATAGACAACGCCGATGTGCGCGGCACGGTCGGGTCGGTTACCGCCCGGATCGTGTCGGACCAGATCAGCTACACGCATGATAAGAACGGGCGGCCGGTGGCGGGGACGGATGCGGTGACGGAGATAACCGATCTCTGGACGTTCGAGCGGGACCTGACCCAACGCGACCCGACGTGGCGGCTGGTGTCCGCCCGCAGCGGTTAGCCCGTGACGGCGGCGAAGCCTCGGGTGGGTCTGTTCGTGACCTGCCTGGTGGACACGCAGCGGCCCTCGGTGGGCTTCGCGGCGATCAAACTGCTGGAGGCGGCCGGCTGCACGGTGGATGTCCCCCTCGCCCAGACCTGTTGCGGCCAGCCCGCCTACAACGCCGGCGATCGGCGGACCGCGCGGGACCTGGCTGTCGGGATCGTCGCGGCGTTCAAGGCTTACGACTATGTCGTGGTCCCGTCCGGGTCGTGCGCCGGGATGCTCAAGCATCACTTGCCGCATCTGTTCGACGATGACCCCAACCTGCGCGATGAGGCCGACGCGCTGGCCTCCCGGGTTTACGAACTGGTCAGCTTCCTGACCGACGTGCTGGGGGTGAAGGATACCGGCGCCCGGTTCGAAGGCACGGTAACGTATCACGACAGTTGCTCGGGCCTGCGGGAGCTGGGGATCAAGCAGCAGCCGCGCGACCTGCTGCGGGCGGCCGGGGCGACCGTCGTGGAAATGGCGGAACCCGAGATCTGCTGCGGTTTCGGCGGCCTGTTCTGCGTGAAGTATCCGGAGATCTCTGTCCGCATGGTGTCCGATAAGACCCGGGACATCGTGGCGACCGGGGCGGATACGCTGCTGGCCGGGGATATGGGCTGCCTGATGAACATGGCCGGGCGGCTGCAGCGAGAGGGTCGCCCGGTGCACGTGCGGCACGTGGCCGAGGTTCTCGCCGGCCTCACGGATGACCTGCCGCCGATTGGCGAGCCGCGCGGTTAGCCGCTTTCGATGTCGGTCTTGCCGAACGCGTCGCCGGTGTGGAGCAGCAGGCGCCCGCGGTTCCTGGCGACGGCGTAGGCGAAGCAGCCGGCCATGTTGAGGCCGTCGGGATGCCCGTGGTCTTTGCCGAAGCGCCTGAACGCATCCAGCGCCGCCGCCGCGTCCCTGGCGAGGATTGGCACGATTTCGATCCCCGCCGCGGCCAGAAAACGCGACACGTGGCCTTCCGCCCGGTCCGCGGTCAGATCGAATTGCCTGCGCAGGCCGAGTGTCGCCTCCACCACCGCGATTGGCGAGGTGATCGGGTTCGGCGTCGTGTCGATGGTCCGAGCCAGTTTGGCGGCGTCCGGCTCATTCGTCAGGATGGAGATGATGGCGGATGAATCGATGTACATCAGGAATTGCCGCTGAGCTCATCGAAGAACGCCGTGTCGGCTGCCAGCCCGGTTCTGGGGCGCGAGAGAATGTCGTTCTGGATGGGACGGATGCGCTCGATCAACGAAAGCGTCTGGTCGAGGCGGGACAGTTCTGCCAGCAACGCCTGTTTGACGGCCTCCGTCTTGCTGATCTTCAGCCGCGCGGCCAGGGTATCGGCGAGCTCGTTGACCGTTTCGCTTCGGATGTTCAGGGGCATGGGCACCGTGCGTAGGCGTTTGGGTGGCGGTGCCTTTACGATACGGCGGCGCGGACGGGGACGCAAATGCCGGGCGGCAGAGCGGGGGTTGGCGCGCCCTGGTGGATTCGAACCACCGACCCACAGCTTAGAAGGCTGTTGCTCTATCCAACTGAGCTAAGGGCGCCCATGCGGTCTGTTTGTCTCAGGCCCGAACCTGTGTTGACTCTGCGCGGACCTCTTTACCCCGCTCGCCGCAACATGCCAATTCACCAATACAGCGTGTGGCGCGGGGCATGCCACCAGGGGCGCGCGGCCGCCGACAGGCCCGAAGCCAAATGCCGCGGCATGCCACCCATCCGGCAAGCCCGCTTGACCTTCCTCGCGCTGAACATCATGTTCCCGCCGAATCAACCAGATTATGGGGCCTGATGTCAAAAGAAGACATGATCGAGTTCAGCGGCACGGTAATGGAGCTTCTGCCCAACGCCATGTTCCGGGTGAAATTGGATAACGAACACTCCATCCTCGCCCATACCAGCGGCAAGATGCGTAAGAATCGCATTCGCGTGCTGGCCGGCGACCGGGTGAACGTGGAAATGACGCCCTACGACCTGAGCAAGGGCCGCATCACCTTCCGCTTCAAATAAGCGGCCGATGCGCGCGACTCGCGGGTGACTCCGCTCCCGCTGGTTCTGGCCTCCTCCAGCCCGCGACGTTCGATGCTGCTGCGGCAAATCGGCATCACGCCGGACCATATCGTCTCCCCCGACATCGACGAAACGCCGAACCGCGACGAGTCGCCGCGGCTGTATGCCGTGCGCATGGCGCGCGCCAAGGCCGCGGCGGTGTCCTTCCCCGATCATCTGGTGCTGGCGGCCGATACGGTCGTGGCCGCCGGGCGGCGCATCCTGCCGAAAGCGGAAACCGACGCCGATGTGCGGACCTGCATGGAACTGCTGTCCGGCCGCCGCCACCGGGTACTGACCGCGATCACCTTGTCCGCGCCGGACGGCACCGTGCGGGAACGCCTGGTCGAAAGCGCCGTCACCTTCAACCGCCTGACCGATGCGCAGATCGAGCGCTTCGTCGCGACCGGGGAAGGTCTTGGCAAGTCCGGCGGCTATGCGATCAACGGCCATGCCGCCAGTTTCATCCGCTATCTCTCCGGCAGCCAGTCCGGTGTCGTCGGCCTGCCGCTGTTCGAGACCGCGCAGTTGCTGCGGGGCTACGGCTGGCAGGTGCCGTGACCGTCTCGATCCGCGTCGCCTCCAGCCCCGGGGAGGCGCATGTTGCCGCCGTGCGCGGCAATCGCTTGCTCGATTACGCGCTATGGCGACCCGGCTCGCCGGACGGTGTCGGCGATGTGCATGTCGGCCGGGTGATCGCCGCAGTTCCCGCCATGGCCGGTGCCTTTGTCGCGCTGGCGGATGCGGAAGGGTTCCTGCCGGATAGCGAGGGTGCCAAGGGCCTGACCGCCGGCACGATGTTGGCCGTGCGCATCACGCGCGCGGCGCAAGGCAGCAAGGGCCCGCGGCTGACCGCTCGGGCGGACGAAGCAGCCAGCGGCCCCGTCGGCTTGCTGCGCCGCGGCCCTGGTCCCGCGGTTCGGTTGGCGGAACGCTATCCCGTTGCGCGGGTGCTGGTAGACGATCCGGCTGTCGCAGCCGCACTGGGAGCCGATCTCGGCGCGCGTGTTTCGGTGGTCGGGACGGTGCTTGACGAGGACGTGGCCGAGGCGATCGACGCGCTGTCCCGCCCGGTGGTCGATCTGCCGGGCGGGGCGCGCCTGTCGATCTGGCCGACTCCGGCGCTGGTGGCGATCGACGTTGATGGCGCGGGCGCGCTTGCGGGGGGACGCGGCCGGCACGAGGCGCTGAACCGGGAGGTGCTGCCGGTGCTGGCGGAGCAGATCCGGCTGCGCAACCTGTCCGGCGGCATCGTCGTCGATCTGGCCGGGATGGCGGCACGCAAGCGGGCGGCCTTGGCGCCGGATTTCGTCCGGGCGCTGGCGGAGGATCCGTTGCATCCGCGGTTCCTCGGCTTCACGGCGCTGGGCCTGGCGGAGATCGTCCGCGCCCGGGTGCATCCGCCTTTGCACGAGCTGTTGTCCGGCCCGCTGGCGGCCGGGCTTGCGGCGTTGCGGGCGGTCATGGGTGAATACGGGCGTGATCCGCGCGGGATGAAGGTGGTGCGTGCGCATCCGTCCGTGGTGTCAGCCTTGGAGACGGATGGCGCGGCGCTTTCCGATCTTGCGCGACGGACCGGGCGGCGGGTTATGCTGCGGTCAGACCCATCCCTGGCGGACATGGCGTGGACCCTGGAGACGGAGAATGGATAAGCCCCTACCAGCCTGCCCGATCTGCGGACGCCGCTCTTCCGAGGCGTTCCGGCCGTTTTGCACGCCGCGCTGCCAGGAGGTCGATCTCGGCCGCTGGCTGAGCGGGGTCTATCGGATTCCCGGCCCTCCGGCGGAGTTGGACGAAGATCCGCCGCCGTCGCCGGATACGGTTTGAATGGGCGATTTAGCGGCTTGATCGTCAGGCGGGCATGGGCTAAGCACCCGCCTCCAACGCGGTCGCGGTTGCGGCCGGGGGATGCCCAGGTAGCTCAGTTGGTAGAGCATGCGACTGAAAATCGCAGTGTCGGTGGTTCGATTCCGCCCCTGGGCACCATTTGACATCGTTGAGCTTTTTGGTGGTTTTGGCGCCCCGAAAATAGCCGGGAAATTTTGGCCTTTAGAAACCTGATGACCCGAGGCGTCTCCAATACCGCCGGCAGCGCATCGCCGGTCGGATCGCGGGGCCGGCCGGCGTCGATCGTCGCGTGACATCTCCGACGCTCGGCCAGAACGGATAAGATAAACAAGATACAACGTAGCGAGGGCGCTGCGTTTGTGACACGCTCCCGGCTGTCCATTCCGGCGGCGGTCAGGATGCGCATGACCTCAATGATCAGCAACGCGCCGAGCCTCGGCGGCACAGTGTCGCGCGTCTGCTGATGGACGCGACATCAGCCACCTCGGCCGCACCAGGGTTTGCCGGCAGCGCGCGCCAGGCGGATATCCTTGGCACCATGGCTGTCGCGGCAAGCTACGGCATCATCTTCGGCATGTTGGCCTATGTCATTGCCTTTGCCGGCAGCCTCACAGTGATCATCGTCCGCGCCAACTGCGCCGCGAGAGCCGGAACTGTGGTCGAGAGCGTGCTTTACGGGTACGGTACCTCGCCCTTGTGCGGTGACCAGGCATCCGGCCAGATCCTCGCCCTTCTGCTTCCCGTACTCGAACTGCTGCTGACGCTGATACTGATCCGGGGTCCGCTGCCGGCGAACGGCTTTCCTATGGCGCCCGAGGTCGAAGTCACCGTCCGCTCGGTGTTCACACCCATTCTGCCGCGCATCGCCAGGATGCGGCTGCGCCAGTGGGCCGACACCTCGCGGATCACCCCGGATGGCGTGCTGTTCGGCCCCGGTCTGGTCCAGGAGTTCCAAACCTGGGGCCATGGCGCCTGGGCCAATCCGCGACGCTTGCCGGCGCATTATGCCATCTTCACCACGCTGCACGAATTCGGCCATCTGGCGCTGCACGACGTTTTCTATAGCCGCGGCGGGGACCGCGCTCTCCCGGTGGCGAGCACATTCGTCGCGGTTTTCCTGCTTGTCGCGATGCCCGCCGGTGCGCTGGTTCAGGGATACTGGCTCAGTGTCGTGTTGACAGGCCTCGAATGTGTCGCCGCGGTCGTCGCCACGCGCTGTGTGCTCGGACGCATCCTGACGAACCTCGAGTTCCTGATGGACAATTTCGCCGCAGCCCGGGCGATCGAGCTGATCGGCCGCCGCCTGCCGTTCCCGCCAGCCGTCAGGGAAACGCCGCGATACTGGCTGCAACGGTCGCATCCGACCGTGGCCGCTCGCCGGACATACCTCCGGTCGATGTGCTGCAGCGACTTCTTGTGGGCCTTCTTGCTGGCACTGCCGCTGATGGCGCTGCTCGGATGGGCCTCGTCTCCGTCGGGAGAGTCGATCGCGTCGATCCGGGCGTTGGTCTTCGTCACCGACGCAATCACCACGGCATCGCTCTGCGTATTGGGAGTCTTTGGCGGCGCCGCCGCCGCACGAGGCTGCTCTGCCGCCGCGTGGTGGGGATACGGGCTGATCGCGGTATTCGCCGCCGCATTGCTCCTGACCCGCGGGTTCTTCGACGTCCCGCCTTATGCCGCGGACGCCGCGGCGCGCCTGTCGCTGCACGGCCGCTCCGTCATGTGGTTTCTGATCGTGGCTTCGCCGCCGATCGGCCTGGCGGCGCGCCGGTGGACAAATTGGTTCGATACCGGCACTTTCGCGGCGGCAACGCCGCGGGCGAAAACCCTTTGGTGGCAGAAACCGTGGAATTACCTGCCCACAGCCAGGCGTTCGCTCGGCCCCGGATTATTCGCCGCGGTATTGCAACAGTTTTATCACGCATTCGTTACGATTGCAGCCGTCGAGGCTGCTATGTTCGGCTTCGTCATCCTGATGTATACACTGGATACTGGGATCGACTCCTGGATAGCGCTCGTTTGCTTCCTGATCTATTTTGCCGTGCCACTCAGCCATGCGACGCGTCCGTTGTGGCGCACACCTTTGGTGCTGGACGTTTTGTTCCAGGCCATGTTCCTTTCGGCAGTCGTTATCTGCATGGTGGCGCTGAACTTTGCCGGAGTGATTGACCCGGCCGGAATGCCTGCGGTAAACGAGTCGGCCGGGGCTGCGCCGATGGGGGTTTCGCCTGTCACAGGCGTGGCCGCGGCGGTTCGTTCCGTCGTCGATGGCTCGTTATTCCGGCTGCGCGGGCCGGAAATGTTTCAGGAAATCCGCTGGCTTTGGGCGCTGATGGCGCTTGTCGGTTTGTTCCGGCTGTGCGGCCAACGGCAGGAGCGGCGGCGGCAACGGGAGAGTGGCATTGAGCACGCATGACCTGACCGACGTAGTAGCAACCTTGACCTTCCCCATTGTCACGGAGATTGGGCTGGCGGACGCTCCCGCCAGCGAAGCGGCAATGCATGATCAGGTATCGGCGTGGTTTGCCGACGGCGATGACGATAGGCCCGCAACTCAGGATCGCCCGGTCGAGGGGATGGGACTCGGCCTCGAATTGCTGACCTCGCCTGAGGCGCAGCGGTTGGTGGTGGAGGCATTGCTGGGGGCCTCGATACATCTGGGCCTGGTCGAAATGACCGAAACGGTGCGCCAACGGCTCTGGCGCCGCAAGGTTCGCGTTCCGCAAATCGATGCTTTGATTGCCCAAGCCGGTGCCTTGCAAGACGAGCTGCGCGGCGTGCTGCTCAAGATAGGGCTTGAGCCGGAGGATGCCGAACGCGTGGCGGTCTCGGCCGTCTCGGCGCTGGCCGCGAAAACGCAGAAGGCATCCGAACCGAACGCTGCAAAGCCATCGCCGGAGGCATGATCCGTCAGGGCGTCCTCCGGCGCGTTTAAATCACGCCGGCCGCCGCCGCCCTGGCGCGCCACAACGTCTCGGTTTCCACCTTCGGTATCGGTATGTCCTCGCCGGTCGCGCCTTGCAGGTAGTTCACCAACGCGATGGAAACGAGATGGCCGATGATCGCGGCCTTGCTGGTCTCGCGTATCCCGCGCGCCAATGCGGCGGCTTTGTTGGCCTCGCGGATCCCGAGCGCCACGGCGGTTGTTATGGCCGCATCACTTCCGCCGGCCGCCTCCCACCATTCATGCATCGGCTCGTCGTCACGGAGATATCTGAAGGTGGCTTCCGCGAGCAGGGCGGCGGCTCGCACGATCATCTCGGAATCGTTTAGATATACATTCCTCTCCTGATCCGGTTCGGTCGCAACTTGCCACAGCAGCACCAGCAGGGGCTCGTTTTCCAGATTATCGTCGTCGGCCGTGCACCAACCGGTGTCCTCGCCCGTCAGCGATCCCATCAACCGCAGCAGGACAGCGGGAAACAGCGGTCGTCCCGCGGCAAGCTCGATGCCGGTGTCGTTCCGCTTCACCGTCAGGGATTTGCCAGCGCCGGGCGGCGGGGTATCCAGTGCGATGGGCAGCTTGTCAGCCAGCGCCGCCAGCGCCTCCGCGGCTGCCTGAACGGCTCCGCGGAGTTCGGTCAACGGGCCGAAGTCGCTGCTCATGAGACCACCCGCCCGGCCGGTTGGCAGGTCGTTCTCCGGCGCATCCTGGCCGCCAGTTCATCCGGCTTCGCCAGCAGATCAGGCGCGATGGTGAGCATGATCGGTTCCTCGCGGCCGCGCATGACTCACTTGCGGCCCCCTGCATCCGGCGCCTTGCCGATACAGGCATCGACATTCGCCTTCGTGACGGCAACACCACGATTGGTCGTCATTTCGTCGCCTTTCACGCATCCTGATATCACTTACCATCGGTAAAGACCATCACCACGAGGGCGGCGATGTCGGTCAGCCCAAGTTTGTGCAGCCATTTACCCATGGTGCTTTCATGCGCCTTGATGCCGAAGGGTCCGTTGATGACCAGCTCGTACAACTCGGCCAATTGCGGCACGGTCAGATAGGGCTCGCGGCCTGACGGGCGGTGGGTCTTCAGGCCATCCACCGCCTCATCGTTGTAGTGATGCACCCAATCGCGCAGTGTCTGCCGATCCATCCCGTTGGATGAAGCCGCGATGCTGCAGGGGCGGCCGTCCAACACCATCGCCAGCGCGAGGAGGCGACGAACCTGTGCGCCGTCGCGGCACTTGCCGGCGAGTGCCCGCAGCGTGGTGCCGGTGTGGTCGGGCCGTACGATCTCAAGCGCCTTCCCCATCCGATGCCCTCCGTCCAGCGAATCGTCGTGTTGCGGCATCGAATCGTAATTATCGGCTTTTGAGAATCCCCGAAGAGTCGGGATCAAGGCGGCTGGTCTCAGGTGCGGAATTCCGGGCGGAATTCCCTTCGATCGGCTATTGGTGCAACGATCTAAGGATCAAGTCAAAAAGCACGTTGTAAGGCGGGACTGACACGGCAGCCGTTGGCGGACCTGCGTTGGTCGATACCTCGGCACTGTCGCCGGCCTTTATCCGGCCTAGAAGCGTCCAGCCGATGTTCTCCGGGTCGAGGTTGGTTGCCGCCCGGAATTCCCTCGCCAAGTCGTTGCGCAATTCCGGTGCGGACATGTCGGTTTCTCCTCCCAAACCCGAGAAGCGTGCGTAGACATCTCCTGCATAATCTGGATCGGACGGTCTAAGGTAAATCGCATTGTTGCGTTCATCCACGGCCATATACTTTCCCATATAAATGGTGTTTTCGCCGGTCCAGTCGCCGCCGGGATAGCGCGGGTCATTTTGCATATAGACCCAGTCTCCCGGCACCATCATGTTTGTTGTCACCTTTTTTTGGTTGTCGCCTTTTTTTCCGGTTGTCGGCGGATTTGAAAATACCTTGAGGTTCCTGAAGATGGAGATCCCGTTCCATGCCCCGGTACTCGTGGGTTCATCTTCGGCGAACGTATCGGCAGGCGGATAAACATCTTTCGGGAGGTTCAGCCCAATGTTTTGGAGGCCCTCGGGATGTTCCGTATTGAAGCGGTCCCGTCCGATGACCCGGTCGACGCCGACAAAGATCGTCAATTCCACACCGCCCAGGCAATCGACGTTCGATGCCATTGCATTGGCGAATTCGTATATCGCAGCATGTGCGGCTCCCGGTGACGTCACGCTGTCGAGCACTATACCTCCGGGGGCTGGCCAGCCGTTGGGAGGCCGCGCCCTGGTCCATAGTCTTGACAGTATACCTGGCTTACCGCCGGTGAACTGGCAGGATGTGGTTGCGCGAGTGGCCCGGCCTTTGATAACTCGGCTTTGGATCATCCGCATGAATTTTATCGTCTGGACGCGGATATCGATGTTTTCGTTGGCGGTGTCGATCGCCACGAACCGAAACGGCTCGGGATTGCCGACCATGGCATCGAAAATCTGCCGTCGCAAAGGATCCTCGAGTTGCGCTTTAATCGGTGCGGTATTGTTCGAGAGGAAGCGCGGATCATTTTGTCTGTTGTAAGGCACAGTCAGGAATTTGATGGTGCAGTTATAGTCCCGGTCGCTGTTCGGGTTTATCGCCTTGCCGCCGATCGTCAGGCCGCCATACAGTTGTTTCGACTGAACACGTTCCACGAATGCCCAAGGCTCGGTTTCGTCGGGGCGGAACAATGCCGCGTCCGGCGTTGGCCCGGGCAGCGCCTGCAGAAAACGTGCTGGCAGGATCGCCGAGCCGCGACGATCCACAGGGTCCAGTTCGCCTCGGACGTTCTGGCAACTTGTTGCCGCTGTCTGCTGTGGCGGGGCAAGCGGTGCAGGTTGGAAATTGGGACCGCAAGGCGTTTGCGTCCCGGTGCCGTGATAGGGCCCATACATCGGCTGGCCGGGCGATTGTTGGCAATAGACATCGCGGCCCTGCGGGTATGGCGCCGCGCCGGCGCCGCCGGTGAGCGCCCCGCCCCGGCCGCATCCGTACGGATTATTGCACGGGCCATCATTCGGTTGATGGGATTGGCTGCCGGTGGTATATGTCCCGCGGCCGGCGCTTCCCCCGCTGCCGCCGCTGGAAAACACGTCCTGTGAAACGCCTCCCCGCAGCGGTTGGCTGTGCGCCGGGATCGCCCACGAATACACGACGATCGCAAGTACAAGTAACAGCCCTGTCCGATAGACCTGACGCCGTGTGGGCACTCGGGTGATCCCGACCATTGAGGCCTCCTTGGTATGGACGTTCCGGATGCAGAAGAGGTTTGTGAAGATCTCCTGTAGACCGGGAGAGCTCCTTCACCGCAAGCACGGCACCGTCGCGATGCTGCGCCGCGCCGGCCGCTGGCGCATGCAGAACGGCGGCGGTGCATTGGCATAAATCACCTGTAGCAGCTTCCGATACCAACGCACGTCTGTCCGGTTGACTGACCGGCGACCGCTCTGAGTCGCAGGCGTTATGTGGGTTTCGGGGATACAGGTGGTATCTTTAATTTGAAGTTGGTGGGTGCTTCCGGGGACCTCCGTGAGGTCTGTGATGACTATCGGCAAAGCGTTTTTCGCCCAATTGATGGACTTCGTCCCCTGGAACGCTTTCGGCCGGATTGTTGGCCGATATGCTGGCGACAACCGGATACGGACACTCAGTTGCGGTGAGCAATATCGGGTCATGGCGTTCGCTCAATTGACCTACCGGGAAAGCTTGCGGGTCATAGAAACGTGCTTGTCGGCGTAAGAGTCGAAGCTGTACCATATCGGTTTCGGTGTCAATTGGCGAACAAACCGCCGGGCGGGTTGGCGGAAGGGCTGATTTTCTGGTGCGAGGGCCGCTTTCAGCTCGGTATGACAGCAGCCTCGCTCGCGGGCCGAACTCGTCCGGCGTGCCCACAGCGAACCTGCTGAGTGACATGATGGAGGCTTTCCCGCACCGGTAGCCGGCTTGGCTGCATCGCCGATGAGCTCCCCGCCCAATCACGGCCGCGACAGCTTGCACGCATCCGGCCAGCCAAGCCGCCCGTCCTCGGTCGCGCAGGCCGCTGCCCGCAGCCGCTTCTCGACAGCATCGCCATGCAGGTCGCCGTCCCGCTGCATCGTGGCAACGTCCGCCGAGACCTGCTCCGTCATCGCCGCCTGAGCCGTCTTGCCCTGCTCGGTCAGAGTGCCGCGCAATGCCGCCGATTGTGCGTCACGCACGGCGCTCGGGTACTCCGTGAACAACGTGCGCAACGAATCTCGATACGTGGCGATGATGTTGTCCAGTTCCTTCTTGAAACGATCGACCCGCTGCTGGTTCGCCGGCCGGCTTGCGGGCCCGCCGATCAGCGCCACCTGCTCAGCCGCCAGCACGCGCACCGCGTCGAGTTGCATCTTGACCCCGAGCCAGGTCGCCAGGTCGAGGCCGGCGCGCGCCGCCCGGTCAAGCTGCTCGTTGCGCGTCTTGATGTTGGCGGCGATGATCAGCTCCAGGCTCTCCAGCCGGTGCTTGAGCTGCGGGTCGTCGACGGCGTTGGCGATCGCGGCAGCCTCTTTCACCGGATCGTCCTGCACCGGTTCAGCCAGCGTGCCGCCGGAACTGTCCGGCAGGGTCTGCCATTCGGTCTTGATCTGCCGCAGCCGCGCGATATTCGGCAGCACCGGAGCAACCAACGCCAAACGGAATCCCACCGTATCCTGCCGCCGCGGACCGCGTTGATCGTACGGAACGAATTCATCCCGCGCCGCGGAACGGATCTGATCAGGCGGCGTGCTGTAGTCGCCGCCACGCACCGCATAGCCGCCGGCATCGCCATGCAGCCGTGACAGGTGATTGAGCCGGAACAAAGTAAAGGCGAACTGCCTCGCGTTGCCCAGCATGTCGAACAATCCCAACGGATTCGGCAGCAACAGGCCGATCGGCTGCAGATGCCCGTTCGATGACTCGGTGCCGCTGTACCAGACATATTTGGCCAGCGGCTGTGTCATCGGAAACAACGGGGCTGCGAAATCCGCCGCCGAGACGCTCGCCCCTCCCCGCGCCGCATATTCCCACTCCTCCTCCGTCGGCAGCCGCAGAAAACCCGGTTGGCCCGCCTCGATCGGCAGCGTCCTCTTGCCCTGCGCGGCTAATTCTTTCGCGTGCGCAATCAGCCAGGCGGTGTAGGTGTCGGCGAAGTCCGCGGCCTGCGTCCAGGTGATCCCGGTGCGCGGCAACCGGCTGTCCTCATCGGGCTTTGGACACGGCGTGTCGAACGCGGCGAACTGCAATCGGGTGACATCATACTTGCCGAGGTAGTACAGCCGCTCCGCCGGATGATCCGCCGCAGTAAAGCCTCCGGCGATGTATTCGGCATGCTGGTTTTCCTTGTAGCCGAACTCCTTGTCCACGCCACCCATCGAAATTCGCTGATCCGACAATGCTCCGGTCGAGGACACGAAGACCGGCCGGAACACCATCTGGCCGCCGCACGGCATCGGCAGGATTTCGTCGCCGGCCAATGGATCGGGATTGGTGAGCACCGCGGGCCAGGCCGTGTCAGCGGCGACGGCGGTCCGGCTCAGCCCCACTAGCACTATAATCGCAACGAGTTTGTTGAGCATAACCACGTTCCCCGTTTCGCAACCCCTCCTTGCGGCGGAGCCTTCATTCGTCCCGCAGCATCTCGGCCGGCTCGATGCGGCCGATTTGCCAGGCGGCGGCAGCGGACGCGACAAGCATCAGCACCAGCGTGACCGCCGTAGCGATGCCTATGTCGGTGATGCCAAGCGCGCAGGCCGGACCGGTCAACCGCTGGTAATGCGCGAAAACGCGGTCGATGCTGTTCGCCGCACCGCCAAACAGCAGTAGCGACACCACGATCCCCGCGATGCCCAGCATCAGCGCCTGCACAAGCGCCATGCCGATCAGAAATCCATTCCGATATCCGATCAACGCCAGCAGCGCCAGTTCACGCCGCTTGCGCTGCACCGCGCTCCATTGGGTCGCTGCAACCGCAACCACAAAGCCCGACGCCGTGAAGGCCGCCACGATCAGCAGCACGACCGACAGCCCGCGATCGAGCGCCTGCACCGGCGCGATATCCTCGATACGGCTCACCGGCTCGATTCCCTGCCCCTTCAGCCAGTCAACCAGCCCACCGACATCGTCGATCTGCCGCGCATACATCCGGAACCGCTCGAAATACACCGCATCGGACGGCGGCGGCGACCCTTGCCAGCCCAGTTCGGGAACCGCGTAGCCGTCGCGATAACGCTGCACCCAAAAAATGAGTTTCTCCGACGCCAGGATCGTCCGCCGGTTCTCCATCCGACCGGACGGCAGAATCGAGGCAACCGTAACCGCCAGATCCTGTCCCTCATCCACCCCGTCCCGCTGCCGGGGCACCCGCAGCGACAACCGGTCGCCCGGCGTGCTGCCGATCTGTTGCGCCGCCTGCGCGGACAGCACGACCGTATCCGCGCCATCCGCCCACGCCTCCGAAGAACGCAAAGGGTCCGCCGCGGCCGTCGGCACCAGCGTCGCGATCACGCCTGCCTCATCGGCATGGTCCGCGCGCCGGGCGGCCACCGTGGCAGCGGTGAAGCGGGCGTCTCCCACGATGAACGACACGTCCGGACGCTCCCGCGTTTCGCCGATCCACGCCTCGGTGAAACGGTTGGTGCCGGTAACCCGCGGCGCGATCTCCCGCATCGCCGGGTTGGTCCGCAACGCCTCCGTCAGTTGGCCGAGCACGCCTTGATGCAGCCCGGCCAGCACCAGCAGCGGGGTCAGCACGGCGGCCAGGGAAAACGCCTGGCACAACGACAGCGCCCAGTCGCGGCGCAGATCGGCGGCGGCGAGGCGGAAAACCTGCACCGTCAGGCCTCCAGCGTCGAACTGGCAATGCGGTGATCCGGCCGGCACCGGACGATCCGGCCGCCAAGCCGATCGGCAATCGCCTGATCATGCGTCACCACCACCAGCGCCGCACCCAGCTCCCTGGACGCCTCGACCATCGTATCCGCAACCGCGAGCGCCAGCCCGGCATCCAGCGCCGCCGTCGGTTCGTCGGCCAGCACAAGCGCCGGTGTATGCGCCAGTGCCCGGGCCACCGCGACCCGCTGCCGCTGACCCGCCGAAAGCTGCGCCGGGCGGCGGCCCAGCAGCGCCGATATCCCCAATGTCTCCGTTAGCGCCGGCAGCGGCCCCGGCAGGTCGAGGTGCAGCAGGCGTCGCGACAGGAGGATGTTTTCCCGCACGCTCAGGTAGGGGAGCAAACCGCCGGTCTGCAGGATGTAGCCGATATGCCGCGCCCGCAAAGCGTCCAGCCGGCCGCGTGGTCCGCGCCACGCCGCGGCAATATCGTGCCGGACCTCCCCGAAGCAGCAGGTGAAGCGCCCCCCCACAGCGGGCGCTGCGAGAAACGCCAGCAGGTCGAGCAGCGTGCTCTTGCCGGAGCCGCTCGGACCCAGCACCACCACACGCTCCCCGGCGGCGATCGTCAGATGGGGAATGTGCAAGGTGAACCCGCCATCCGCCGCGCTGTGGTGCCGCTGTACATCCTCCAGCTCAAAAAGCGGCTCGCCATGGGTCAAGGAAATGCGTTGAGCGGCACCGGATAGACGGCGTCTTCCGGCCGCGCGCCCGGCGCCAGGCTGACCCAGTGGCCGACATCATCCTGCATGTGTTGATACAGCTCCAGATCGACCGCCAGATGATCGATCAGTTCCTGCTGCTCGCTCGGCGACATGCCCAGCCAGGCATCCTGGGTTAATCCCATCACCTTGCTGCGAAACGGCAGACCCGCGACGTATTCGCCCAACGCTGCGTCGGTCAGTTCGCGATTGGCGTTGCTGCCAATCTTGTTGGGATCACGGCTCAGTGTCAGAAGCGCGCTGCGAAGCTGCCGTTCAAAACTGTCCGGATCGGCGATCCCTTTCTGCATGGCGTCATTCAGCGCCGAAACCGTCGCGGCGAGATCGGAAAGCTGCGCCTTCGACATCAGCACCCTGATGTCGAGGCTTTGCACGTCGTGGTGCGCCAGGTCCTTGTCCAACGCCCAGGATTCAAACATGGCCGGAGCCGCCGAACCCGCGACCTTCCCCAGGTACGCCAGCCGCATCGCATAGCCGACCGCGGCGATATCCGCGGCCGGATCGGTTTTGGCCGCTGACGGCGATGGCGGGGCGGGTGGCGGAGGCGCGTCGGGCCGCGCGCCGCCGTTGTCTTCCGCACTTTCGATCAACTGGACCAGCGCAGCGGCAATCTTGTCTGCCTCCTTGCCGAACTCGTTCACGTCGCCCGCCGGTACGGAATAGTACAACGGGCCGCGCCCGGGAAAGCGCGTCAAAACCTTGTATTGCCGTTCGGCGCGTTCATGGTCTTTGTCGCCGCCCTCTTTGGTCAGCAGATGCACCGCCATCAGGGCGATGCCCTTTTCCTGCGCCAGCAACGCCAGGGCGCCCTCGTCCATGTTCGTCGCAACGATCCCGCTATCCGGTTCGCGGGCGCTGGCATCGGTGACCAGGACAACGAACTTCCCGTCGAAGCCGCTCCAGTCGACTTTGTCGATCGCGGTCTCCATGCCGGCATAGACATCCTCGGCAACCGCCCGGCTGGAAACCGTGGCCGCGCGCATTCCCTTGACCGCTTGGTCGAACGCCGCCTTGCTGCTGATCCTGTTGGGGTCGGCATACACCCGCGTGCCATACTCGATCCGCGGCACCGCCTTCGGATCGTCGCGAAACGCAACCAGGCCGAAGCGCACGCGATCCTGCAGCTTCTCGGCTTCCACCTTGGCGAAGATCTTGTCCAGCGTCTCCCGCGAGCGATTGAGGTAGGGGTCCATCGACTCGGTCGCGTCCAATACGAACACGACGGCGGTGCGAAACGAGTGGCGCTCCGCCGAGGCCGTCGCGGCGGCCGGGCTTGCCGGTGACTTGTCGCTCGCCGGCGACTTTTCACTCAATGAGGCGACGTGAAGGATGTCCACCGGCAGGTTCGACGGCGACAGGCTCGTGCCGAACCGCAGGCTCTGTGCGTCCAGTATCGGCAGCAGGTAGAACTGCTTGTCGATGTCCACCGGGGTCGGCGGCTCTTGCGCGACAACACCGGCGGTGCCTGGCGCCTTGGTGGCGGCGTCGTGTAGCCGTGCCGCCTCGGCTGTCGTGTCGGGTAGCGGCAGCAACGCTTTCGGGGCGTCCGCCGAACCGAAGAACAGGACGCGGTCCCGGTTGCTGCGCGGCGTGAACGCCGCGACCATGGTGTGCCGCCACGACACCACCGAGTCCGCGCGCATCCAGCCCTGCGGCTTGCAGTCGCTGCTGACCCCCACCTGAACCGCGGCCCCATCCGGACTGCGGCCATAGACGAAAAGCGCGCTGAAAGCGGGCACCGGAACGCCGTCAGCACCATCCGGCTTGGTCGCCAGCCTGGCGCCAGGGCGCACCAGCACGCGTTCCAGCAACTGCGTCTTGCCCGGCTGCAACTGAGGCGCCGGCTGACAACTCGGTGCCGCGACCGGTTGGGCAACCGAAACACCGCACGACAGCACCGATAGGAGCACGAGAAGCGACGATGACAAAGCCATCCTGCCCGGCATGGTGTACTGCCTCCTCAGTTGGGCTTGGCGCGCAGCTTGTCGATTTCCGCCTGCGCCGGCTTGGAGCCAAGCTCGGCAGCACGTTGCAGATCCGCGACCCCCTGCTCCGGGCCAAGCCCCGGCGCCGACGCTCGGCCGCTCATGAGCAGCTTGCCGAGGCGATACAGCCCTTCCGGATCGTTTGACTTCGCCGCGCGGCTGTACCACAGCAGCGCCTTGTCGGTGTCAGGCGCCTTCATCGCGCTGGTCTGCGGCCCGAACGTGTCCGGATCGTACATCTCGCCGATGGCGGTCTGCGCCGGACCGCTGCCGCCGTCCGCGGCCCGGTTCAGCAGGATAAGCGCGCCTTGGAGCGCTTCAGGCGACCCGTTCTTGAGGTAGCGTTGCGCTTCCGCGTAAGTCTCCTGCGAACCAGTCGTCGTCTGCACGAAGGCGCGCGCGGACGCCGCGCCGAGCGGCCCTTCCGCCTGAGGCGCCGGCGTTGGTGCCGCGGGCGGCGGCGTATCCTTCGGGCGCAGCATGAACCACGCTGCGCCGCCGGCAGCCAACACCAGCACCAGCGCAACCAAACCGATCAATGCCGGACGATTTCCGCGCCCGGCAACCGGAGTGGGTTCGATATCAGTCTTGATCGGCTCAAGGATCGCCGGCCGCGGCACGACAGTGCTTTCGGTGATGTCCGCGTCGGCGCGCGTCGGTTGTAGCGGTGCTTCTTCCGTCACCGTCTGCCCCGGCGACAGTTTCGGCAAAGCGCGGGGTGGCTGTGACGGCATGCGGATGGCTTTCCAGGCCATCCGCAGCTTCAGCGGATCGGATCGCCCGGCATCACGCAGGCGCAGCACGTAGGTGACGTTCGGCTGCAGGAACCAGGTGCACTCGGGACCCATCGTCAGTTCCAGCCCGTCGGCGCCGGCAATGGCCGAAGCCGGCGTCAGCCAGGCATGGGTGGTGCCCCAGGGCGTGTCCGACAGTTCCTGCAGAAACCCGCGCGACGGGCTTTCGACCGAGAACGTCAGGCTGCCCGGGTCCAGTTCGGGCGCCTCCCTGATCGTGACGAGGGCAAAGCCCGGCTGCAACACCGGCGGCTGGTTCAGTTCGGCTCGCATCACTCAGCCGACAACTCGCGCAGGATACCACCCAGCGCCGCGTTCTGTTCGTCGGACAGTTCACGCCCGCCGCCGAAGCTAAGATTGGCAACGCCCATCCCGAGGAAACCGATTCCCCAATCAACGAAACGCCGAAGCTCGTAAGTCTCCGGCGCGTCGCCCAGCTTCGGCAACGCGTCGCCCGGTTCGGGCTGCAATTCAAAGATCCGGCGCTCCGGTGTGGCTTCTCCCTCCGGGAAGCCGGGACGGCCTGTAACCGGTACGTCGCTGTAACCAAGCTCCGCCACGAAGGTGTTGAACCGATACAGCGCGATGGTGACGATGCGATCCGCCACGTCATCCCACCGGATCGCCGCGAGGTCCGTCGCAGCGCGCACGGCTTCGGCAATCTGCTCCGCCAGCTTTACCCGCTCCGCACCGACGATAAGCTGGTCCGCAATGTCCGAGACGACCCGTGCCGGCAGGTTGAAATGCCGCAGCATGGCCTCATCCTGCGGCAGGCGGCGCAGTTGGCCGATCCAGTGACGCAGCACCTGCTGGCCGAACAGTGCCGCGCGGTCGGAGCGCGGTGCCCGCGCGGCGGCCGGTTTGCTACCACTGCCGAAAATGTCGTCTTCGTCCTCATCGTCCGCCGCCACCGCGACGGCTTCCTCGATCCGCATCGAGGCGACGTTCAGCACGATCTCCCGCAGGTCGCGCTCGGCCACCATCAGACGCTCCAGGAAGCGCGGAAACGGGCGGAACTGCCGCGGCCGGAACGCGCGTTGCAGAGCGGTGCGAAGATCCCGCAGCATCGCTTCCTTCTCGCGCCGGGCCTGATCGTCCATGCCGAGATAAAAGCGCTTGAGATTGGTGTGCAACGGAGCCGCGCCTTCGCGCAGCCGCTGCCCGACCTGACCGAGTTTGAGTTCCGGATTAGAAACGACGTTGAGCTTGTCGACGATATAGCTGACGCCGCCATCGTTGAACGAGAAGATCGCATCCCAGGCGCCGCGCGGGTCCGCCACATGCCGCGCCACCGCCTTGGATTCCATGAAGGACGTCTCAAGCGATTTTATGTAGGCCAGATTGCGGCGCGATACTCCGGTCTCGACCAGCGGCTGACGCGGCTGCTCGCTTCCCGGCTCGAGCTCATACTCGATCAGATGATCCTGGCGGAAATTGGGATTCCGCAACATGAGCGTCGTGTTGAACGGACTGCCCGCGAAATCCATCACCCAACCGTCATTCTGGTAGGGCTCGCTGAGCGAGGCGTGCAGCCGCACATCCCATTTCGTGGCGATGGCATCCTCGGTTTCACCGGCCTTCGGCAAAAACTCCAGATCCATCATCGTTAACACCAAAAACAGCGCGGTCGGCACGGTCCGCCGCGCCGCCGGTGTGGCGCCGTGGGTCAGTTCGATCCACTGCCGGACCAGTGTCCCCAGGTCCTTGACCTCGTTCTGCTTGTTGCCCATGCACAGCAGCATCGCGGTCAGTTCGCGTTCTTCCGAGTAGCGCTGGAACAGATACGCAATCTTGCCGCGCAGCAGTAATTGGCGCACCTGCTTGGCCCGCTCGTCCGGGTCGGACGGCAGCGACGTGAGCTTGAGCCGCGAGCGCGCGCCCGGAAAATCCAGCAGTTCGGTATGTTCGAACATCGGCCATGGCTGTTCGTCCATGGTGATCCGCAGTTCGGCGATCAGGGCGGTCAGGACAGCGCGCGGCAACTCGATGGCCGGGCCAAGGCCTTTTCCGGTGCATGACCGCACCGAAAGCCGATCCTGCTCGTCTGCTTTGGTGCCGAGTTGTTGTTCCAGCGTGGCAACATCGATGATGCTGGTGGCGCGTGGGATCAGCGCCCGCATCTCTGTCACCACCTCAGCCGGATGACCGAGTTTCTCCAGCGCGCCGACGAGCAGCCTGTACAGCGCGGTGAAGTCCTCCACCCCGCCCCACAGCACCGAGAAAATCTGCGCCCGGGCTTCGATCGATAGGTACGGCGCGAGATCGATCAACTGCGTCCAGTAACGCAACGGCTGCAGGTCTTGCCAGCGGTTGCGGAAATTCTTCTGGAAATACTCCGACAGGTCGCTGATTACGATTTCATCGAGATGCGGCGCGACCGCACGCTTCTCACGCTGCTTGTCCGCCGCGGCCAGCATGTCGCGCACCGCGTCACCCTGCGGCGGCGGCGTCTTGACATTGTTCTGATCGAAGTCGCTCTGGAAGCTGTTCGCCAGAATTTTGATGAAATCCGTCTCGGTCAGCAACTGGAGTTCGACCGGATGCGCCGCATCGGCGTCGCCGCCCAATGGAACGGTGCTAAACCGGGTAACCAGCCCGGTGGATTCCTTGCCGCCCTGCGGATTGATCTCGCGCACGAAGTCGCGGGTTTCATTACCAAAACGGGTGAGCAGCTCGCTCTTGCCGGGCGGGCGTGCCAGCACCGACACCAAATAGGACTTGCCCTGCTGACTGGCGCCGTAAACGCCGACGCACATCCGGCGTCCGGCCGAACGGGCGAGCTTGCGGGCCAGGCTCTCGGCCCGGCGGGCTTCAGCGATCAGGCTGTCAGCCTCATTCGCCACGGATTGGGCATTGCCGCGCACATCACCGATCCAGCCGCGCGCCTTGCGGGCCGCCTCCGCAATCGTTTCGGCGCGTTTGCGGAGAGCCTCCTGTTGCGCCTCCAGCGTCATGCGCGGCGGCCTGAGGCGGGCGGCCTCGTTTCCATGCTAAACATCGACGAGAATCCCCGTATCCAGCCAATACCCGTCGCGATTGCGCATGGTCTGCAGCCGCATCGACAGCGATTGCCGCCGCACGCTACCGCGGGCGCTTTCCAGCCGATCGACGACCAGCCTGTCGTTCGCCTCCGTCATCTGACCCTGGGGAGCGCCGGACGTGCGCTGTGTCCGCTCGCGCTTCAACTGGATCGACAACGGCGTCTGCGGCTGCAAACGGACCCTGGCCGCTTCATCCTCATAGTCGATCGTGTACAGCAACGTCGCCGGCCACCATTCATTGACGAACTGCCGCACGCCCAGACCCATGGGGCCCCGAAACTCGAAGCTTTTTTCCGGCATCGCCCAATCGGGATTCTCCAGATCGAGATCGGAATAATACACGTCCTGCTTCTGCAAACGGCTGCTGGTCTCAATCTTTCCGAGATATCGCGCCACCGATCGCGCAACGAGCCGATCGCTGCGAAAGTTGAAATTGGCCATGTGACCTTCGGCGAGAAGGCAGATCATTGCGCCGACGGCAGCCGTTGTCTTTGGATCGGTGATGCGCGCATCCCGGCTGCGGAACGGATACCACTGGCCGACACGGAATTCGTGCATCGCAATGACACGGTGCGGCACCACCGCACTACTTTCTATAATGATTTTCTTGATCGCCGGAAACCGGCTCGGACGCCCGGACAACAGGACCAGATCCACATTGTAGCGGCAGGCAACCTCCATGAGGGCGCGCAGCATGTCCGTCATCAGGCTGCGCACGACGCGATCCACGTCCACCATGTCCACCGCGATCGGCAGATCGAGCAGCTTGAACCCGTCGCCTGCCCCCGCCTCTCTTACAGATCGCTCGATCGCCGCGCACAGGATCGGCGGTGGCGGTGAAAAATGCGGGAAAAAACTGTGGACCGGCCGCTCCTCCGGCGATGGCGGAGCCATTTCGTCATAGCCCTCGTATTCGCCGAGCAGGGCAATCGCCACCGGCGCGGCGATTTGGGTGGCGAATTGCTGCCGCCGCAACTGCTCCTCGGCGTCCATGTCGCCGCGATTGCCGCCGAACAGCGCCTGCACCAGAACTTCGGTGCGTTCGCGCCCGAGCATTTGCTGCACATGACGGGCGAAGGAGGTCACCACGATCTCGCGCGAGATCGCCTGCACGATGTCGTCGCCGGCGAGCGAAAAACTCTCCCGGAATTCCTGCTTCGGAAAGATCGTTACGTTGGCGCCGAGACCCTCCGCGGTGTGCGTGGTGATGACCAGGTCCGTGGTGCCGCCGCCGATATCAAGCGTGGCGATGCGCAACATGTTCGCATCCCGGCCATTGGCGCCGCCGCGCACGCTGCTGAAAAAGCCGCGCGCATCACCCGAGAACGCCAGCGCGATCTGGCTATAGAGGTAGACAAGCTGGGTGGCGCTCGCCTCGTCCCATTTCAGCACGATCTCCGGCGGCGCGCCGTCGAGCCACTTCAACCCCGTTTGTCCGGGCACGCGTTCGGCCCGGCGGCAGCACAGGTAGACCAGATCGCGGGCGGCTTCCGCTCGCTCCTTCAATAACTGCCGTTCGGTCAACGACAATGCGGACGGCATGGTCAGCACCAGGCGCCGCAACCGCCGCGGCAAATCGGTGTTGCGCCGGCGCAGACGTTGCGCCGGCGCATTCATCATTACCAGCGCCTGCATCAGCACCTCGGCCAGCGCGAAGGTGACGAGGTTGCTGCGGGAATAGCATGCCAGCAGGCTGGGCAGATTGTCTTCGCCGACCGCGTCGGGAGGAATCAGATGCAATGGCTTGCCGGTATCGTTCACCAGCGTGGCGAACGGCCCCTGCGCGGCCACACCCTCCCACTCACCGTCGAGTGTCGGGCCATTGAACCGCCACGGCTGCGGGCTGTCGCTCTCGTCCCACAAATAGCGCTTCGGGCTCGACATGCCGGTGCGACCTTCGCCGCCGCGCCGCGCGCCAGCGAGGCGAACCGATTCCGGGCCGACCCGCACGATCGTCGGCCAGGTGAACGCGTCCGCGCGGCCGCTGCGCTGCGAATGGTGATCCAGTCCGAACCGCGCCAACGCAAACTCCAGCCGGCTTTCGAACGGATCGGAATAGACCTGTTCAGGCTGCGACAGGTCGCGCAGTTCGAGCTTGAACGCGCGATTGATATCGACACCGCGGCTGCCCGGTTCGGCTTCCACCAGCAGACCGCAGGTGCGCGAGTTGCCGAGGTCCAGCACCATCTCGACATCGACGTAGGTTTGCTTGCCGGCGGTGACCGTATCGGTCAGCACGAATTTCGGCAGGAAATCCAGTGCGTGCAGTAACTCGATCAGGGCGAGATACCGGGCAACCGGCTCGTTCGGCCCGTTTTTGGCCGCCTCGACGTCCTCATCGCTGAGAATAACCTCGCGCCGCCCGGCCCGCTTGCGCTCCTCGGCCTCCAGCATGCCACGATAGAGCTCTTCCAGCCATGCCCGCACCCATGGCTGTAGAAGATAGAAGTTATAGTGTTCGCTGCGCGCGGGCAGCGAGAAGCGCCGGCCATTGCGGGCGTCGTCGGGCGATGGGCCGAGATAGGCGGTGTCGGCATGCTCCGACATCAGGTTGGTGTCGATGCTGATGATCAGCCGATGATCGTTGCCCGCGCGGTCTCGTTCCTCTAAGGGAATAACAAAACAGCGAGCCCAGTTGACCGGACCCTCATAGTGGCGGCTCCCGGGTTCTTCTCGCAACAGCGGCAGTGGCAGCCAGGTTCCGGCGACGAACTGCATCAGCTGTTTCAGATCGACAGCATAATCTTCCCGTCCCGGGGTCAGATCAACGTCGCCCCGCCGCAGCAGGGTTGGCAGGTTTTGCGCCCGATTGCGGGCATCGACACGGGGATCATAAAATCCCCAATCCGTCGGCGCCTTGGGATTCTTGCGGCCATCCGGAAGCACCAGACTGAAACCGAAATCCAGGAATTGGATGCCGGACTCCGGGATGATACTGACGACGTCGGGGTATCTCGGTATCTCGGCTAGCGCCATGCCTCCACCATCCCTGGCAAACCCGAGCGACGTTATCCGACACTATGCCAAAATGGAAGTGGGCCTCACGTCTTTGATCGGTCAGCGCGGCAACCCCGGCCATGATGCGATGGTTGCTTACTTCTGCCCCGGCTGGATCTTAACCAAAGCCGGCCATGTCGTATATAAAAACAACGAATATGGAAACTCGGCGGCAGTTTTACCGGCTCTAAGTTATGATCGTTGTCAATTCGCGATGTAATCCATGCCGTCGGGTGAAAAGCCGCAGATATCTTGTTCCTATCACCAATACAACAAAGAGTTGCATATTGCGGCGGATTTCAATCGCTCGATCGGATGATGGTTGAGCCGGTCGGAACCAACCTGGCGGCCAACCGCCCCGCCGCGGTAAATATGTCACGAAGATGTGAGTTCGCATCGAGCCGAATGCGTTCGATATTTGCAGCGAGATAATCGCACAGTGCAAATGCCGGTTACGCTTGTCCAATGGGGATGGTGACGGATGATAATGACGAAGTCCTCCGCCAACACGCCCGATCCGACTTGAAGCGCCGCCCAAAGAGTCCGGCGGTTTCGCACGCCATGGCAAACGAGACCCGGCTAAACCACGCGGCCCGGGCCATAATTCTTGGCTCTGCCTGTTGCCCGTGTCCCGGGGTGGTGTTATCCTGCGGCCGGCAACGGAAATACTTGAGGGTACGGCTGTGCCCGGGGTGAATCCATGCAGCCTTAACGTCGCATCCGGCAGGGCCAAAGAATGAAACAGCGGCGATCCAGGCTACCAATTTGGATCGTTGCGGCGACCTCCATCCTGCTGGACTCCTGCCAGCAAGTGAAAGACATAACCGGCACCGAGAATTGCGCAGAGCCGTCGATGTCGCCGGCACAGCAACAGCTCTGTAAAGACGACGCCACCTACCATCAGACCGTCGCCGGCGGCGCGGCTGTCGGCGGCGCGGTGGGCGCCGGAACCGGCGCACTGGCCTGCGCACTCTCCGGCAAAGCCAATCCGCTCATGTGCGCAGCCATCGGACTGGGGATCGGTCTTTTCGCCGGCGGCGTCACCGGTTACATCGTCGCCAAGAAACAGCAGGCGGCGAAAGACAACAAGCGCGCGATCGATTCGGTAACCGACGATGTCCGCGAACAGAACAACGCCTTGCGATCCCAGGTCGCCGCCGCCCGCGCCGTATCCATCGAAGACCAGAAAAAACTCGCCCGCATCAACAGCGCCACGCGCGCCGGACAGATTTCCGCGCAGGAGGCTGAGGCGCAGCGCGCATCCATCGCCAGCGACCGCCGCCACCTCGACGACATGATCAGTCACCTCGAAGATCGGCAAAAGAACTTCCAGAGCGCCGGACAACAATTGGAGCAGCCCTCGACTGACTATAATCGTCAGCTTGCCGACATGAACCAGCAAATCGAGGTCCTGAAAAAGCAAAAGGACGCGCTCGACCGAGCGATGTCGGCATCCGGTTAATACGGTGGCAGTCATGCGCGTGTTCCGTCCCGCCCTGGTCCCGCTGATCCTGCTGTCCGCATGTGCCAGCGTCAGCACCTTCGTCAATTCGACATCCGACCTGACCTCCGGCCGTACCGAGCAATCGGTCCAGGAGTCGCGCCAGCGGGAGGGCGCGGCGATCAACGAGAATGTCGCCCTGCGCAATCAGTACGCCTCGCTGCAGGCGCAAAAAACGGCGCTGCGCGGCCAACTCGCGGCGGCGCAAAACCAGTTGGCCCGGGTCAACAAGAAGCTTGCACAGGAAAGTGGCGCCACCCGGGAACAAAGAGACGAATACAACCGCCTCGTCGAAAAGCAACGCGACCTGCAGAACCGGTTGGCCCGCGCCAGCGCCGCGCCATCACCCGCCGATCCCGCCGCCGCCGCGGACCAAAAGGCCAGACTGGATCAGTTGGAGCAGGAAAAAGATGTACTCGCACGACAGGTCGATGCACTCCAGAGGGCACTCTAAGCCATCCAACGGTCCGGGTGGCCGAGGTTTCGCCATAGCCGTGCCCTGACACAAGCGACGTCCGGAAAGGTTACGCTTTGCTATGCTCACGGGAACCCTGCTCTGCTCCCAGTCCACGAAAGGTCTCGAACCGCTGGGGGCGTTCAACCAGCCGGTGTACAAAAGCTATGGACAGATCCGCGCCGCCCTACTGAACGAACTCGGTCCGCTTTACGCTGATTATTTCGCCCGCCCGGACACCGACGCAGGCGGCTCCAGCATCAACTGGCTGGCGCACCAACTCGGAGAACCGCGCCGCTGGGTCGATCTGCCCGCTGCGGAGCAGACGCGTCTCGATCCGATTCGGCAACAGGTCTCCGAGGGGTTTGCCCGCTACCGGGCGCAACTGGAAGCCGCCCCGATCAGCAGTCCACGAAATAATTTCGCTAAACTGCTGGCCCAGGCGTGCTGCGTACCTGGACAGCAATATCTCTATTTCGTGGGCGATCAGCCGGTCGTTGCGTTCTGGGGCTTCAAGACCATGGGCGTGGCGGAGGGCCTCGACCCGCTGCGCCTCGTGTCCGGCGCAACCGTGCTCCGGGGCGCACCGGTCGGCACGCCTCCGCCGATTGAGCCGCCCCCAGCCGCGGCGGCGATCATCGTGCCGCGACGGCGCCGCTGGTGGCTCTGGTTGCTGCTGCTGCTCCTGCTATTGCTGCTCCTGGCACTTTGGGCGTGGTGGAACAGCCGCGACGAACTCACTGAACTGATCAACCCGATACCGCCGTCCATGCGTATCGTTCCACCCGGCATGGCGCCGCCCGTTATCCGGCCCGGGGGCATTGTGACGCACGGCCCGGAAGGAACGCCGATACTCAGGCGCGACGGCGGTGCCGGTCCGCCGGACGGCGTTGTCGACCGATCCGGCCCCGGCGCCGATTACGTCGTGCCGCCGGACCACGGCGTTGTGTCCCCCGCCGGTCCGCCTGTTGTTCCCATCGGCCCGGGCGGCCGCCCGATAGAAGGCCAAGGCGACGCCCAGAGGGGCGATCAACCCGACGGCGACACGACCGGCCAGAACACCGCGCCACCGCCGACGCCCGACAACCCCGCGAACGGCGATCAACCGATGCCGCCGTCCGGCGGCGACCATCCGGCGATCCCGCCCGATCTGCCGGCCCTTCCCCCGCCGGGCGCGCCGCCGGCGGCCCGTGGCCCGAGCCTGGCCATCCCCAAGACGTCCACACCTGGCCCGGCCGGGTTCATGCAGGGCGTCTGGCGCAGCCGCTCCGGCCTCATGCTCAATGGCAAGCCGGCCGAGGAATACTATCGCTTCGACAAGACCGGACAGGGAGACGTCACCCTGCGGACGCGTGACGGCAGCACCCAGTGCTCCGGGGCGGCACAGGCAGCCGTCAGCCCGGATAAACATCTCAACGTGAAGGAAGCACCGCTCCTCACCTGCTCCGATGGAAGCTCGGTCGCCGGCGCGGTCACCGATTGCGCTCTGCTCGGTGGCCAAAGCGTGTGCCAGGGCACCAACGCAGGCGATGGATCGCACTTCGGCGTGCAGATCGAGGGCGTGCAGAAGCCGTGATACCGGCGGGCGAAAGGGACGGCCGGGATGCGCGCGGGGCTGCCTCGCGCGGAATAAAGAAGACATGACACGTGACTGAGCAAGAGCTCGCCCGCGGGAAGCTGAGCAGTCTGGAGGCGGTGACCGCCTTCAACGCTCCGGTATTCCAGTCCTACGCCGACATCACCGCAGCGGTGCGCCACCATCTCGGGGCCGCGGCCGCCTCGCTGTTCGCCAGACCGGAGGTACAAGGCGACGAAATCGCCTGGACCACCGACCTGACCGGTCCGTCGCGCCGCTGGGCCGACCTGTCGCCGGCGGAACGCGCGACGATGGAGCCGCTGCGGCGGGAGGCCGGCGAGAGCCTGGCCGGCCTGATTGCGACGCTGCGCCGCAGCGGAACCAACACCCGCTCGGGCAGTCTGTCGCACCTGTTGGAAACCGCGATGGTGATCCCGGGGGTTGAGCATCTTCGCCTCGTCGGCCAGCAGCTTGTGCTGACATTCTGGGGATTCCGCCAACCCGGCGATGTTGGCCTCTACCCGCTCGGCGCCGAACCGCTGCCGTTGCCGCCGCCCCCGCAGCCTGTGGCGCGCCGCCGCATCTGGCCCTGGCTGCTCGGCCTCCTCGCCCTGCTGCTGCTCGGTACCGCAGGGTGGTGGTGGTTTACGCTACCACCGCCAGTCGTCCCGGTACCGAAGCCCGAGCCGGTCGTCGAGGAGCCCAAGCCACCGCCTCCCCCAGCCCCGACGCCACCCCCGCCGCCGCCGGAGCCGAAGCCACCCGAACCGCCCCCACCGGAACCGCCGCCGCCGCCGCCGGCGCCGAAGCCGTCCGAACCGCCGCCGCCCGCACCACCACCGCCGCCGCCGCCCGCTCCGCACGCCGACTTGCCGAAACAACGCTGGGACCAGCACGACCTGTCCGTGCTGCAAGGCTGTTGGTCCCTCGGGCGGGAGGTCAAGGTTCAAAGCTACAATGCCTTCAACGTCCCCGGCGAGGTGGGCGTGGCGCGCGCGGGGCGCCTGTGTCTCGACCAGGCGGGTCACGGTCAAGAATCGACAGTCACCGATTTTCCCTCGGGCCGGGTCAGATGCGAGGCACCGGTCACCGCGACCTTCGGCGCCTCCGGCCAACTGGAGATCAACCGGCCCGCGGTCGGGTGCAATCGGGCGCAAACGACATGGCTGCATGCCCATCTGAGCTGTGTCCGACGCGACGACAGCCTTGCCGCCTGCACCGAAACCGGCGAGCACGGCAGCAGCCCGATCGAATTTCGCCGCGCCCGATGAGTACGCCCAGTGACCGCGGCATGACCGAGCGGGAGATTGCGCGTGGCGCGATCAGCGGTCTCGAGGCGGTCACCGCCTTCAACGCTCCGGTTTTCAAGTCCCATGCCGAGATCACGGCCGCGGTGCGGCGGGCCATCGGCCCGGGCGTGGCGGCCTTGTTCGCCAGGCCGGTGGTCGCCGGGGACGAGATCGCCTGGATGACCGACCAGCCCGGTCAGATCCGCCGCTGGTCCGATCTTACGCCCGCGGAACGTGCCGCCGCGGCGGAGCAGCGTCGCGCCGCATCGGTCAGCCTGGCCGGCCTCATCGCCACGCTGAGCCGCAGCGGCATCAACACCCGGTCGGGCAACCTGTCGCACCTGATCGAAACCGCCCTGGTGATCCCGTCCGCCGATGCGGTCCGGGTGATCGGCGATCTGCCGGTGCTCGCGTTCTGGGGCTTCCGGCGGCCCGGCGAGCCCGGATTGCAGCCGCTGGAGGCTGCGTTGCCGGACCCACCCCCGCCGCTTCCGGCCGCCCGGCGGCGGTGGATCCGGCCCTGGCCCTGGCTGGCGGTCCTTGCCGGACTTGTTCTGGCACTCGGCTTGTGGTGGCGCTTCGAGTTTCGGCCGGACGTCGCGCCGATGCCTCAGCCCGAGCCTGCCGGCGAAGCGTCCGGGTCGCCGCCGGTATCTCCACCGGCGCCTCCCCCCGTCGCGCCGTCGCCGGACGCCCCGGCACAGCCACCGCCGCCCGTCCCGGCTCCGGCTCCGGCTCCGGCTCCGGCTCCGGCTCCGGGCAAGCCGGACACCGCGTTGCACATGCCGCGCAACGGCGATCTGAGTTCAATGGAAGGCTGCTGGCGCACCGATCGGTACAGCCCCGGCGGCGGCGCCTCCGCCGGCGTCTCCACGTACTGCTTCGATGCCCGCGGCCATGGCCGTCTGGTGCACTCGGATGGCGGGGTCACCTGCCGGGCGCCGGCCGAGGTGGAACTGCGTCCGGACGGCAGCCTATACTTGGCCGACCGCAATTCAACTTGTAGTGATGGTAGCGAATGGCACCAGGATCGGTTGCTGTGTCAGGGCGGCTCCGGCGCGGTAATGCAATGTTCAGGCCAAAGCGATGGCGGCCAGCATGGGGTGCGGCGCTGGACCACCACGCTGCACCGGCGCGAGCAACGGTGATCCGCGATTCAACGGCGCGCAAACCCATAGGCACGGCCGCCGCCGTCATGTCGGACGAAGGCCCCGTAAGCATACGTCCTATCGTCATGGTGCGCGCAGGCGCACCATCCACCCCTTGCGGTGCATGACCCGGCTCCGCTCACGGCGAGGATGCCGACCTTCGAGAACAGCCAGACTGGCGCTGAAGGCGTTTGACCTGATGAGTTTTCCGTAATATGATGTCGTTACGATAAATGGAGGGTTTCGATGGCACGCCATCTTACGGACCGCGTCGGCGCCGTGGCTTGCCTTTTGAGCTGGTTTGCCGCAACAACCTGCCTCGCGACGCCCCTCGCCGATCGGCATCGTGACTTAACGCTGCAAATAAATGTATCACCGGATTCGGTTGACAGCGATAGCAAGTTCGACAACGTGGCGGCGCGGCACGGCGCTTATGGTGTTGTTCCGGACTCTCAGATCCTGGCGCAAAACGGTGCCCAGCCATACCCCTTTAACGCCTGGGCGCCGACGCTGCAACAGCTCCTGCAACAGCAACAACAGCAGCAGCGACAACAACAAATACAACAGCAGCAGCAGGCCCAACTGCAACGACAGCAGCAGCAAGCGCAACTGCAGCAACAGAGACTACAACAATTGCAACGCCAACAAGCCCAACAGCAGCAACAGCCTCAGCAGCAGGCAACCCGGCAGCAAAGTGCCCAGGGAGCGCAGGCGGAGGCTTTGTTCCGACAGAAACTGCTCATGCAAAGCATGGGGTTTGGCGGCATATTCTCGGCGCCGCTTAAGAAATGGGTGAACACACCCTCGAAACCATCCTCTGGCGGCAGTGATGAGTGCGGCAACAACTATTCCGAGTATTCCGCCCAGCAGGCCTGCAAAAGCGGCAACGGCTGGGCAGCCGATCGGCTGCAGAACCACGAGTCCGACGGCGCCGAGAAGGATTGGTACGACCGATAGCCGGTTAATAGCAACCGCCGTAGAGAATGACCGATGGGCACGGGCGGCTCAGTCGTCATGGCGGGCCTGCGCCCCATGGGCGTTCAAATAGTGCTGCGGCGGCTGCATTAGTCCCACGTCATGGTGCGCGGAGGCGCACCATCCACGCCTTGCAGTGCGGGTTCAGGCAAAGGCATGGATGGCGGGCCTTCGCCCGCCATGACGAGGGGAAGCGGCGAGCGCTTGACTCTATTTTAACGCTCATGGGGCCTTGGCTCGTCATGACGATACTGGCGGCCTGCCGAACGGTCAAAGTCAATGCCATTCGGTATAAATCCGCACGGTCAAAGCTATGACAATCGCTTTTCAAACCGAGCTTAATACATCCAGCCGATATCCACGCCGCCTGTCCTGATGCGAAACCCGCAGCAAACCAATGGTCGCATGAATGAACCTGTCCGCGGCGGCGTCCCCGTGGGTAGGGTCGTCCGACTGGCCGAGCCAATTCACTAAAATAACGACCGCACCCGGCAACAGGCTGTCTAGCACCCGCCTCGCACACCAGTCGATGTCGGCCGCGGTCAGGAAATACAGCACCTCCGACAGGACGATCAGGTCAAAGCGCCCGTCCGGCCACGCCTGTGGCACCTGCATCCGCGTAAAACGCACCGTCGGCTGATCCGCGCAGCGGGCGCGGGCAGCCTCCAGCGGTTGTTCGACCAGATCGATCCCCAGCAATGCACCGCAGCGCGGCGCCAGCATCCGGGTGAGGACGCCAATGGAGCAGCCGACCTCCAGCCCGGCGGCAAACCGCCGATCGCCGAGCGCCTGAAGCGTGTGGCGGTATTTGTCCTGCTCATAAGGATCGCTGCCGAACCCCCAGGGATCCGGGCTGGCGTCGTAAATCTTCTGAAAATGGGCGGCGGAGCGGGATTCGGTCATATCAGGAGGAATGTCTCATAGGGGCTGTCGAAGCAGGCAAGCAACGCCTCAGGCAGGCGGAAGCCGGTCGGGTCGTCGTCGATCAGGCCGCCGAACTGGGATTGGTGGGCCCGGATCGCGTTCTGCTTCGCCGGCAGAAAAGCCTCGATGTTCAGCCGCCAGCCGGCGCCCGGGGCTTCCGGGATCGCGGTGTCGTCCGGCAGCGTCCAGCCCCACACCGGGTAGGCGATATGCCGAATACCCGCTTTCTTCGCCACACTGGCGGCCAGCAGGGATGCGGCCTGATGATCGCAGTGCGGATCATACCGCCACGGCGCGAGGATGGCTGTGCACGCAGCCTCGCCTTCGACCAGCGCCAGAAGCTTCGCCACCACGGCGTCGAAGGCCGGACCGTCATGCGGCGCCCCCGTGTCGCGCTGATCCAGGAATGCCAGGCGCTCCTCCGGCAGTCCCAGCTCGGCCACGGCCTGCCGCGCCTCCTGCGCCCGCACCGCCCGTAGCCGTTCCGGCGGAAAGGCGCCGGACCGCGGATGTGATCCGGCGCCATCCGTCAGGATCGCCACCAACGGAGGCCGCCCGGCGGCAATGCAGGCCGCGATCAGGCCGCCGCAACCGAGGCTTTCGTCATCCGGATGAGGCGCCAGCACCAGGCACGTTCCGCTGCCGATGATGTCGTCCGGGTCGCCGAAGGGCAGCGTGCGCCAGGCCTCGTGGAAATCCCGGGCGATTCTCATGCCACGGCCGACACGCCGGGGTTGCAGGCGAACCACGCAGCGGCCTCCGTCAAAACCTCATCCGGCGCGGGCTGGCGCAGATAGGTGGACAGGTCGCGGCAGATCCGCTCGACCGGGTTGCCCTGCCGGAACGCCGACAGGCCGAGCGAGCGCTGCACCAGCCGCATCGCATCGAGGCAGGCGGTCTCCACCGCGATGCGCGCCAAACCCACCGTCGCGACGCGATGCGCGGCATCGGCCTCGGGGTCCTCGGCGAGCCGCGCGGTGGAGCGGACCCAGTGCCGGCTGGTTTCGCGGGCGATCATCGCCTCGCCGATGCGGGCCCGGCTGTGCGGATTGTCCCAGCGCCCCGAACCGCGAAGCTGGGCCACCGCCAGGTCCAGCAAGGCAATCAGCCCGCCGGCCGCGACCGCCGAACCGCGCCAAGCGCCGGCGGAGAAATCGGGTTCGCGCAGATAATCACCCGGCTCGCCGAGAATCGCGCCGGCGGACGTTTCAAATCCGGAAAAATCAACCGCGCCGGTGACCGCCGCGCGCATGCCTTGCAGCGGCGACGGGAGGGGTTTCACCGTTTCGCCGGCGCCGAGACGCAGGACCAGCATTCTTGTGGCGCCGTCCTCGTCCCGGGCGGTGACCAGAGCGCCGGCCGCCTGCCCGGCACTGGAGCAAAACTGTTTGGCGCCACTGAGCACGATCCTGTCGCCGGAACGCCGCATGTGCAGTCCGCCGTCCGGGGGGTCGGTTACCCAAAGCCCGAACAGGCCGCCGTCCCGCGCGGTCGCCATTACGTCCGCCTGCTGTGCTTCGGTGCCGAACCGGGCGACCAGATGCATGGTGTTGATATGGGCCTCAACGACACGGCCGACGGAAAGGTTGCCCTGCCCGATCAGGACCAGCATCGACGCGAGCGTGCCGGCAAGGTCATCGTCCCGGGCCTTGGCCGCGACCGGAAGGGGAAGGGTCAGCGCGCCGAGACGATGCAGGCGCGCGACGTCCTCGGCCGGGAACGCGGCGTCGCGGTCAAGCGCGTCCGCCCGGCTTTGCATCCAGGGCACCAGTTCGGCGAGGGCGGGGAGAAGCGATGGCATGGTCGGCAACCCTGCTTCCTTATCGTCGTGGCCGGGCGTGGCCCGTCGCTATCAGGACAAGGGAGTACGGCTTCCGTCTTTCGGTCATGGCCGGGCACCCGGCTATGACGATGGGGGCGCGGGCGCTTCGGCAAAAGCCTTCGAAGCGCCTCCTCCTGCGATGTTGTCATGCCGGCTTCGGGGACACACCGGGCCGGGACGGCGTGAAGCCGCTACGGCTCCGGCGTGGACATCCGCCGGATCGTCCCGGTGGTGCTGTGCCCTTCGCGCAATGTCACCAGCACCACCTTGCCGCCCCAGTTACGGACAAGGTCGCCTCCGACCACCTGGTCGACGGTGTAGTCCGACCCCTTCACCAGCACGTCCGGCCGCAGCGCCTTGATCGCCTCCAGCGGCGTGTCCTCATCGAACAGGATGACCAGATCAACCGGCGCCATCGAAGCCATCACGGTGGCACGCGCCATTTCGTTTTGGAGCGGCCGCGTCGGTCCTTTCAGCCGCTTGACAGACGCGTCGGTGTTCAGGGCGACGATCAGCCGATCGCAGGCGGCGCGCGCTTCGCTGAGCAGGCGGACATGGCCGGGATGGATCAGGTCGAAGCAGCCATTCGCAAATCCGACCTTCTGCCCGCGTGCGTGCCAATCGGCGACCTTCTCGATAGCATCCTCCAGGCTGGCTACCTTGCGGTCGGTTTGCACCAGATCGGCGAGATGCAACTCATCGAGCAGTTCCTGCCGCGACACCGTCGCCGTTCCCTGCTTGCCGACGGAAATCCCGGCGGTCGCATTGGCCAGCATGGCGGCTTCCGGCAACCCGGCACCGGCGCCCAGCGCGACCGCGAGCGCCGCAACCAGCGTGTCCCCGGCGCCCGAAACATCCGCAACCTCTCGCGCACGCGTCGGCAGATGCAGCGCGTCCGCGTCGCGGCGAACCAATGTCAGGCCCCTCGCCGAGCGTGTCACCAGCACCGCCTCACCGCCGGTCGCCTGCAAGGCCATCTTGCCGGCGCGATCGGCCTCGGTGTCCTGATCCGCTTCTATGCGGGTGGCCAGCCGCACTTCATGCTCATTCGGGGTCAGGATCGTGGCGCCGCGATAGGCAGCGAAATCCGGCCGCTTCGGGTCTGCTATGACGATCCGGCCGTCGCGGGCGGCCAGCGCCAGGATCGAGTCCAGGACGCCGTCGCACAAAACGCCCTTGGCGTAGTCCGACAGGACCACGACATCCGCACCGTCCAGGCTCGCCTGCACGGCTTCCAACAGCGCCGCCGAACCGCCGGCATCGAGCGGAGCCGTGGTTTCCTCATCCAGCCGCAGGAGCTGATGGGATCCGGTCATGAACCGTGTCTTCGCGGTGGTTGGCCGGTTGGAAACCCGGACCAGAGCGGCGGTCACGCCGCGCGTCGTCCCGACCAGCCGTTCCACTTCGGTCCCTGCGGGGTCGTTGCCGATAACGCCGACAAGGATGGCCTGGCCGCCGAGGGTGGCGATGTTGAGCGCCACGTTGGCCGCGCCGCCGAGCGTGGAGCGATCGTCTGAAGGCCGCAGCACCGGGATGGGCGCTTCGGGGGACAGCCGGTGAACCGCGCCGGTGACGTAGCGATCGAGGATGATGTCGCCGATGACCAGCACGCGCGCAGAATGAAAGTTCCGGACGACGGCGGCGAGTTCAATGTCGGTGGGCGGCAGCATCCGGCCTGCGTCCGCCAGTGTGGTGGTCATGCGGCGATCCTCGAGCGTTGACGATGGCGAGTATCGATCCAATAGCAGGATGCGGGAAGTGCTGCACGCGCAAAAAAACAACCACAACACTGTTCCATCGGGGTCACGAAATCGCTATGGAGGTGCCGTATCGATGTCGCAGTAGCCTGCGTGTTCCATTTCTGAAGGAGAGCCCGTGAAATATCTCCCGCCGTTTGAATTGATTCGCCGCTCGATCGAGATCTCCACGGTGCGGGGAGAACTCCGGGTCAACGTGTCCTATGAGGATTTTGTAAAGCTTCTCAAGACCTTGATCCGCGGGATCGAGGTCGACGAAGCTTGGTACGTCCGCACCTACGAAGATATCGGGCAGGCCATCAAGGAGGGTAGCGTCCGCTCTGCGCGGCAGCATTTCGTCGACGACGGCTATTTCGAAGGGCGCCGGCCGTTTCCCATCGTGATTGATGAGAAGTGGTATCTGGCGGAGAATCCCGATGTCGCGGAAAGCATCCGCACCGGCATTGTTACGTCGGCGCAGGAGCATTTCGATAAGGACGGCTATAGCGAAGGGCGGCTTCCGTTCGGCTTGTGATCCCGACCCCCGGGTCACGCGCCGGGCACGGCCAACAGCCTGTGTTCGGCGCCCCGGGGCCGAGGGCGATGGCCGCCCCGTGTGATATCCTGGGACATTTGTCGGCATGACGCACAACCGCCCGGCGTTGGACGAGATAGCCGCTGAACCGCCAGCGGATAGCGGGGAAGACGCGATGAGCGGCAACGGCATGCCGGTTGCCGCGACGCCGCTCCATGCCGCGTCCGGGGCTGGTGAATCGTCCGATCCGGCCGTTCGGATTGAGATCGATCCCGCGGTTGCCGGCGGCTTTATTCGGAACCGTTTTGACATCACGATTTCCGGCCGGGTCGTCAGCGATGCGCCGCTGGCGGAAACCAGGCTGCAGATCGGCGACCAGGTCACCGGCGTCTCCTTCTACGGCCAGGCCGAGCGGGCAGCCAGAGGAACCGCCACGGACGGTTCGCCTGGCCGGCATCGGGCGTTCCGCTTCAACCTGCCGCGCCAGCCGCTCGGCGTGCCGGAACGATGCGCCTTCCAGGTCATTGCGCTTACGGATGACGGACTGGAATATCGGGAAGACTTCGAGATCGATCTCGATCCGCTCGCCGAACCGCCGGTTTCCTTCGTGTCGGGCCCGTCGCGCTCCGCGACTGAGGGTGGCGGCGGCAGGCCCTACGTTGTGATGTACATCGAGCGGGCCGTGATCGACGGCGACGATTTTCTGTCGGTCCGCGGCTGGGCGATCTCGTTGGCGCCGGTCCTCGCGGTGGAGATATTCGGTGGCCAGGACCACCTCGGGGATGCCGATTTCGGCGAAGACCGCGAAGATGTCGCGGCCGCGTTCAGTGGATACCCGAACGCCAGCCTGTCAGGCTTCTCCTTCAGAGCGGCACTGGATGAAGCCGAACCGGCCTTTGATACTGTAAGAGTGCAGGTGATCTGCGCCAACGGGTATGGCCATGAAGGCGCCATTCCGGTCGAACGTTCGCCCAGACGCTATTCGGGGCCCGCAAGGACGATCCGGGCAGTCGGGCCGAGACGGAACGAAAAGCCGGACGAGCGGTCGCAGCCGGGCGCCCGGCAGTCCGCAGGCCCTCCGCCCATAGCGGACGCTCCCGCTGCGCTCGGCGTGTCGCCGCCTGCGCCGCCGAGCGCGCAAGAGACCGGCCAGATAGACATGTATTGCGACGAAGCCCAACTCGGAGGCGACGGAACGTTGTCTTTGAACGGTTGGGCGGTCAGCGGGGCAGGTATCGCGAGGGTGCGCGTGCTGCTGGACGGCGAGGAAGTCGGCCTGGCCGCCTATGGATTCGAACGTCCCGATGTCGGCAGGACTTTCCCAAGTATCCCGGCGGGGCACCTGTCGGGTTTCAGGTTCGAACGCAAGATTCGTGACCGGATCTCGGGCGAATATCAGGTCAGCGTCGTCGTTTACAACACGCGTAACGAACAGCAGCGCAAGGACATGACCGTCGTTGCGGCGGCGCTGCCGGAAGTCCCGCAGCCGCTGCTGGCGGCGCCCCCGGCGGCAGCCCCGGTCAGCGAGCCCACGCCTGAACAAGCCGCGGAATTCCGCTTCGAACTCGACTCGCCCGGGCTGACGAATGGCAACGCATCGGCCACGGTCACGGGACGGCTCACCATTGACGGCTGGTTGCTGACCCGCTCGGGCATCGCGAAATTCGAGGTGTTCCTGGACGATCAGCGGCTCGGCGACGCGCATTATGGACTGGCTCGCCAGGACGTCGGAGCGGCATTCCCGGAATGGCCGAATTCGTTGCGTGCCGGCTATGCCTTCCACTGTCCGCCGCGCAGTTTGAAGGACGGCGACCATACGGTCAGACTGCAGGTCCTGGCCAACAGCGGCGAGACCTTGAGCCGCGAGTTCGGCATCACGGTCAAGAAGTCCGAGGATCAGCAGGACCTGACCGGTATCCGCCGGCGGGTGCCGCGGGTGGAGGCGGACATGATGCTGGCATTCCTGGCCGGCATGGATTACCGGCCGGCCTTCCGGTTCGTCCTGCGCCAGAACCCCGCAATCGACCGCAAGCTGCTCCGGGCCACGTTCGATGCCCTGCGCACGCAGCCTTATCCCGAATGGAGCGCCCTGGTTCTCGCTGACGATGACGATACCGCCTCGGCCGTACGGGACCTCATCGGCGAGGAGTTCGCCCATCTCGCCGGCCGCTTTACCGTTGTCAGCCCCTCCGACAGCGACGCCTGGACCGAGCCATTCGCGCGGGCGCGGGACGGACGCGGCGTGCTGCACGCGTTCCTGTTGCCTGGCGATGAACCCGGGGCCGATGCACTGCTCGAACTGGCGGTTGCCGGCGGCGTGCATCCGGAAGCCGATTTGCTGTATGGCGATGAGGTGCGGCTCAGTCCGGTCAGCGGCGAGAGGGAACCATTCTTCAAGCCGGATTTCTCGCCCGACCTGCTACTGTCCACCAACTACTTCGGGCGGCCGTGGGTCGCGACCGCCGCGCTGCTGGCGCAGACCGACGCGTCGGCCGCCTCTCTGGTCTCACGCGGCGAGTATGATCTGGTGCTGCGATGCACCGAACTGGCGGCTTCCGTCCAACATGTGCCGAAGCTGCTATGCCAGCGCGGCGTCGCGTATCCGGATACGCCGGAGCAGGAGCGTTCGGCGCTGGAGCGCGTGCTGGAGCGCCGCGGCATCGCCGGGGAGGTGATCGCCTCCCCGATCCACGGCACCTGGCGGGTCCGCCGGGATCTGCTGTCGAAGGGCAAGGTCTCGATCATCATCCCGACCTGCGCGGCGAGCGGCTACATCGAAACCATCATTGCGACGATGCGTACCAAGACCGCCTACCGGAACTTCGAGATCATCGTCATCGACAACATCCCAGTATCGGACAAGTGCAAAACCTGGCTGCCTCTGCACGCCGACAAGATCGTCGATATTCCGGGCACGTTCAACTGGTCGATCTTCAACAACCGCGCCACCGAGGCGGCCGACGGCGACTACTTTTTGTTTCTTAACGATGACATGGAGATTACCGAGGAAGGCTGGCTGGACGCGCTGCTGGAGCATGCGCAGCGGCCGGAAGTCGGCATCGCCGGGCCGCAGTTGCTGTACCGCGATGGCAAGGTCCAGCATGCAGGCATGTTCCTGGCCAATAACGGCATCGGCCGCCATGCGTTCCGTTTCGCCGCCCATGACGACCCCTGCTACTTCGGCCTCAATCTGACGCAGCGCAACGTCATCGCCGTCACCGGTGCCTGCATGCTGGTGCGCCGGGAGGTGTTCGAGCGGCTTGGCGGCTTCGATGAGGCGCACCAGATCACCAACAACGACCTCGATTTTTGCCTGCGGGCGCACCGCGCCGGCCTGCTGACCGTGTTCACGCCTTATGCGTCGCTTATTCATTACGAGCTCGCCAGCCGGGCGGGCATGAAGGACGTGTTCGACCTGACGCATTTCGACGCCGCCTGGAAGACGACCTTCGCTGCGGGCGACCCGTATTTCAACCCGCGGCTGTCGCGGCATAACGACGATTACCGGCCCGACGACGAGCCGGTCCAATGGGTGGCCTGCGGCACGCCGCTGTTCCATCGGCCGGAGATCGAGCGCATCCTGGTGGTCAAGCTCGATCATATCGGCGATTTCGTCACCGCGCTGCCGCCGATACGGCGGCTGAAGGCGATGTTCCCGCATGCCCATCTGACGGTTCTGGCCGGGCCGGCCTCGCAGGCCTTCATCTCGCTGGAGCCGTCGATCGACGCGTTCATTCCGTTTGCCTTCTTCCATGCCCGCTCGCAGCTTGGCGAACGCGAACTGACCGTGGACGACTACGTCGAATTGGGTCAGCAGCTCAGGCCGCACCGGTTCGACCTGGCGGTTGATCTGCGCAAGCATCCGTCGACCCGGGACGTGCTGAAATATACCGGCGCGCGCTTCCTCGCCGGTTTCGACCATCTCGGCCAATACCCGTTCCTCGACATAGCACTGGACTGGGACGGCGACCGGACCCTGCAGCGCAAGCGCAGCCACGTCGTCGACGATCTGGTTGGCCTGATCGACGCCATCGGCCATGCCACCGACAACGACCGCGCCGTCATGCAGCCCGAGCCGGCACCGATGCCGCTGACCGAGATTCCGGAGGAGGCGCGGGCGCTGTTCGCCAGGCCGGTCGTCGCCATCCATCCGGGCGCAGGCAACATCACCAAGCAGTGGCCGACTGAGCATTTCTCGGCCCTGATGGACCTGCTGATCGAGAAGCACGACGTCAACATCCTGCTCGTCGGCGGCCCGGACGAGGTCGAAATCGCCAACGCGCTGCTGCAGAGCGGATTGTATCCGGACCGGATGGCGACCCTGGCCGGCAGGACCAAGCTGGCGGACCTGCCGCGGTTGCTGAAGAATTGCGTGCTGTATATCGGCAACGACAGCGGGCCCAAGCACATCGCCAGCGCCATCGGCATCGCCACCATCGGCATCCATTCCGGTGTCGTCGATCCCGTCGAGTGGGGGCCCATCGGCGTGAACGCCGTGGCGTTGCGGCGAAATATGACCTGCAGCCCCTGCTATCTGGCGAAGGCCGAGGATTGCCCGCGCTCGCTTTCCTGTTTGCGGTTCCTGGAGCCGAACCTGGTCTATGAGACCGCGGCGCTTATGTTGGTGCAGCGCGAACCGGCGGAATTTTCCGATGGATGATGCCTCACTGCTGGATCTCGCGACCACATTGGCGGAGCAGGCGGCGGCGGTCATCCTTGAGATCCGGGACCGCGGCTTCCGGGTGGAGCGCAAGGCGGACGACTCGGTTGTGACCGAGGCCGACAAGGCTGCGGAAGCGATCATTCTGGCCGGACTGCGGCGCGCGCTGCCCGGTTGCACCGCCGTCGCGGAGGAAGAGGCCGCTTCGGGTGTCGTGACCGGCGCGGTGCCCGAGTTCTGGCTGGTCGATCCGCTCGACGGGACGCGGGAATTCAGCACCGGCGGGGACGATTTCGCCGTCAATGTCGGTCTGGTTCGCGGCGGCGTACCTGTAGTGGGCGCTGTCGCCGTCCCGGCCACGGGGGAAATCTTCGGCGGCATCGCCGGTATCGGAGCCTGGCGTCAGAAGGATGGCGTCCGGGCGCCCATCCGTGTACGGCCCTGTCCGCCCGAGGGCCTGACCGTTGTCGCCAGCCGGCGCCACGGCGACGCGGCACTGCTGCAGAATTTTCTCGATGAACGCCATGTGGCCCGCGTTGTGAATTTCGGTTCCAGCCTGAAGTTCTGCCGCATCGCCGAAGGTCAGGCGGATGCCTATCCGCGCTTTGGCCGCACGATGGAATGGGACACATGCGCGCCCCACGCGGTACTGCTGGCGGCCGGCGGGTCGGTTGAAACGCTCGATGGCCAGCCGCTCCGTTACGGCAAGCCGGGCTGGGAGAATCCCCATTTCGTCTGCTGGGGCGCCCGCTCCTGACCGAGGGATCGTTGGCACGCAATCGCGCGCGGGCGATGGCGATGGCTTCTTGGGTCTTAAATAACCGCGTCGGCGGCGGCGCATTTCCCCGTCATGGTGCGCGCAGGCGTACCACCCACGCCTTGCGGTGCCGTTTACGCCAAGGCGTGGATGCCGACCTTCGTCGGCATGACGAGTGGAAGCGGCGAGAGACGAGGCGGCTTTCGCCGGGGTGAAGTTTCCGGTGTTTGGGCCTACACTCGTATGGCCAACCCGCTGACAGACGAGTCGTCCAACCATGTTGCATCTGACCAAGCTTGCCGTCGGCGTGCGCGACACCGATCATCTGCGGCAATTGCAGGCCGCCCGCTTGCGGGACGATCCGCCGTTGCGCCACCGTACCCGCAACACGCCGCGCCGCCGGGCGGAGGTGCTGGATGGCGGCTCGATCTACTGGGTGATCGCGGGATCGATGCTGGCGCGCCAGCGCATCCTGGATATCGTTGAAGACCAGCACGACGACCTGACCGCCTGCACCGGCCTGATCCTCGACCCGGAGATCGTTCCGCTCATCGGGCGGCCGATCCGGCCGTTCCAGGGCTGGCGGTATCTTGATGCCGAGGCTGCGCCGCCCGATTTACCTGCGATGGGCGCAGCCGGCGGCCTCGACACGCTGCCGCCTGCGCTCCGCATGGAACTGCGGGCGCTATGTCTGATCTGAATCCCGGCGGCGGCGTGGCATGAGTAAGGTCCATGTTATCGGCGCCGGTTTGGCCGGCCTCGCCGCCGCCCTGTCGCTGACCGGAGCTGGTCGCGCCGTGGTGATTCATGAGGCCGGAGCCGCCGGGGGCGGACGGTGCCGCTCCTATTTCGATAAGGAGATCGGCCTCCGCATCGACAACGGCAACCATCTGCTGCTCTCCGGCAACACGGCCGCCCGGGCCTATATCGCGGAAACCGGTGCCGCCGAACGCTTCCACATCCCTGATCAGGCGGTGTTTCCATTCCTCGATATCAAACGCGGGGAACGTTGGACGGTGCATCCCAATCCCGGGCGGATTCCCTGGTGGATGGTCCTGCCCCACCGGCGGGTGCCGGAGACGCGGCTGTCCGACTATCTGGATCTGATCAGGATCGTCCGCTGCCGGGACGATACCACCGTGGCGGACAGCTTACGGCGGGGCGAGTTGTTCCGCCGCCTGGTGGAACCGCTCGCGATCGCCGCGCTGAATACCTCAACCGCGGAGGGACTGGCTCGCCTGCTCGGCGCCGTGGTGCGGGAGACGCTGATGCAGGGCGGCAAGGCCTGCCGCCCGATGCTGCCGAAGGAAGGCCTGTCGGAGGCTCTGGTGGAGCCGGCCGTCGCCACGCTGCTGGCCCGCGGTGCCGAAATCCGCTTCAACAGCCGCATCGCCGGACTGACCATCGAGCACGGCGCGGTTACCGGGCTGCGCGGCCCGGCCGGTCCGGTCGAAGTGGACAGGTCCGATGCCGTCGTGCTGGCCGTCCCCCCGTGGGTGGCGTCCGAACTCCTGCCGGGTTTGGTCGTGCCCGATGCGTTCGAGGCGATCCTGAACATTCACTACCGTCACGCGCCGGATTCGCTGCGCGAACCGCGCTTCATCGGCCTGACCTCGGGAACCGCCGAGTGGGTGTTCATCAAGCCTGGCCATGTCTCGGTCACGATCAGCGCCGCCAACCGGATGGTGGACGAACCCGCCGAAGCGATCGCGCTGCGTGTATGGCCGGATGTCGTGGACGCGCTGGGTCCGGGTGCGGCGATGAAGGATGCAATGCCGGCGTATCGCGTGGTGAAGGAACGCCGCGCGACCTTCGCTGCGACTGCGGCACAAGATGCACGAAGGCCACGGTCCCGGACAAATAGTGCGACAAATTTGGCACTTGCCGGTGATTGGACCGACACCGGGTTGCCCGCGACGATCGAGGGGGCGATAAGATCGGGCCGTTTAGCCGCGGATGTTATACTTTCAGTCTGAACGTATGGATAACGATGGCCCTCGACGCGACTACCTCTCTATTGATCGATCACGATCCTCTGGCTGACTCCGTCCTGCGGGCGACAGATGCCCTGATCAGCCGGCAGAATCCGGACGGGCACTTCGTCTTTGAGCTTGAAGCGGATGCAACGATCCCGGCCGAGTACGTTCTGCTCGAACACTTCCTGGGACGCATCGACCCACCGCTTGAGGATTGTATCGGCGTCTATCTGCGCTCGATCCAGGGCGCGCATGGCGGCTGGCCGCTGTTCTACGACGGGGCGTTCAATCTCTCCGCCAGCGTCAAAGCCTATTATGCGCTGAAGGCCATCGGCGACGACGCGGACGCGCCGCATATGCGGCGGGCGCGGGAGGCGATTCTGGCGGCGGGCGGGGCGGAAAGGACGAATGTCTTTACGCGTGCCCAACTCGCGCTGTTCGGCCAGGTGCCGTGGCACGCGGTGCCGGCGATGCCGCTGGAGATCATGCATCTGCCGCTGTGGTTCCCGTTCCATCTGTCGAAGATTTCATACTGGTCCCGCACCGTTACCGTGCCGTTGCTGGTGCTGATGGCGTACCGGCCGACGGCGCGGAACCCGCGCGGTGTCGGCATACAGGAGCTTTTCCGGACACCGCCGGAGCAGGTGACGGACTGGATTCGCGGCCCGTACCGCTCGCGCTGGGGACATTTCTTCAAGCTCGTGGACGCCGTGCTGCGCCCGGTCGAGCCGCTGTTTCCCAAGTCCGGCCGCAGGGCCGCGATGGAGAAAGCCGTGGCCTTCGTCACCGAGCGGTTGAATGGCGATGACGGGCTGGGCGGGATTTACCCGGCCATGGCGAACAGCGTGATGATGTTCGACACGCTCGGCTACCCGGAGGATCACCCGGATGCGGCGATCGCCTGGCAGGCGGTGCGCAAGCTGCTGGTGATCGAGGCGGACCGCGCCTATTGCCAGCCTTGCCTGTCGCCGGTCTGGGATACCAGCCTCGCCGGCCACGCCCTGGCGGAGGCCGGAGCCGGAACGGATGCGGTCTGCGACTGGCTGGTTCCGCTGCAGATCACTGATGTCGTCGGCGACTGGGCGGTCCGCCGCCCCGGTTTGCGTCCGGGCGGCTGGGCGTTTCAGTACCGGAATCCGCATTACCCCGACGTGGACGACACGGCCGTCGTTGGCCTGCTGCTGCACCGGAACGGCGATCCCGCTTATGCGGAGGCGATCGACCGCGCCCGCGAGTGGATCGTCGGGATGCAGTCCTCGGATGGCGGCTGGGGCGCGTTCGAGCCGGAAAACACGCACCATCATCTGAACCATATTCCGTTCGCCGATCACGGGGCGTTGCTGGACCCTCCAACGGCCGATGTGAGTGCGCGGTGTGTCTCCTTTTTGGCGCAGATCGGCATGCTGCCGTATGAGCCGGTTATGGCGCGCGCGCTGGCCTATCTGCGGCGGGAGCAGGAGGCGGACGGAAGCTGGTACGGGCGGTGGGGTACGAATTATATCTATGGCACGTGGTCGGTGCTGTGCGCGCTGAACGCGGCGGCGGTGCCGCACGACGATCCGGCGGTGGTGCGGGCGGTGGAGTGGCTGGTCTCGGTGCAGCGGGAGGATGGCGGCTGGGGCGAGGACGAGGAAAGCTACGCCGATGCGCCGCATGGCCGGTATAAGGCGAGTACGCCGAGCCAGACGGCGTGGGCTTTGCTCGGGCTGATGGCGGCCGGGGCGGTCGATCATCCGGCGACCGCGCGCGGTATCGCGTGGCTGACGGAAGCGCAGCAGCCGGATGGGGAGTGGACCGAGGCGCCGTATACTGCGGTTGGGTTCCCGCGGGTGTTCTATCTGCGGTATCACGGTTACCGGCTGTATTTCCCGCTGCTGGCGCTGGCGCGGTATCGCAATCTGCGGCGCGGCAACTCGCACCGGGTCGAGTTCGGGTTCTGACACCAACGGCCGTAACCCTCGCTGTCATGGCGGGCGTAGCACGCCCTTGGGGTACGCCGAGGCGCCCGCCAGCCACAAAGCCTGACCCATCGGCGCTGTCAGCCTCCACCGTCATGGCGGGCGTAGGCCCGCCATCCACGCCTGTGTTTGCGCAAGCAGAAGGCGTGGATGCCGACCATTGCCGGCTTGAGGAGGCTGCGCGGCCGGAGAGCCGTTCCCATCGGCGGTTGGCATGATCGGGTTTGTCACCGGCCTGGCGGCGGAGGCGCGGATCGCCGCCCGCTTCGGCGCTGCGGTTGCCATTGGCGGCGGGACTCCGGCCGGGGCGGCGGAGGCGGCTTTGCGGCTGGTGCGCGGCGGCGCGACGGCGCTGGTCAGTTTCGGTTTGGCGGGCGGACTGGATCCGGCGTTGCGGCCGGGGATGGTTGTTGTCCCTGACACGGTGATTTCCGGCGGTCGGCGTTTCGTTGCCGATGCCGGGTTGGCGGCTCGGTTTGGGGGTTTGACCGGGCATTGCCTGCTGGCGGGGGATGAGATTGCCGCGGATGCGGCTTCCAAGCGCTCGTTGTTCGCGGCGACGGGTGCGCAGGCGATCGACCTGGAAAGCGGCAGTGTGGCGCGGGTTGCGGATGCGCATGGGCTGCCGTTCGCCGTGGTGCGCGCGATCTGCGATTCGGCGGAGCGGGATTTGCCTCCGGCTGCTTTGGTCGCTTTGGATCAGGCCGGGGCGATTGGATTGCTGGCGGTGTTGCGGTCGGTTGCGCGCCGGCCGGGTCAGATTTCGGGTTTGCTGGCGTTGGCCCGGGATGCGGCGCGGGCGCGGCGGAGTTTGCAGGGGGTGGCATACCTGCCGCGGTGAGGCATGAGCCGGGCGGGGATTGGGGGCAGTGAACTGGTCTATTATCCTGATCGGACCGGGGAGCGTTAGGTCGTAACGGGTCGCGCGCTCTTGGCTCGGTCCCGTGTGCGAACCGGCTAACCGCTTTTATGGTAAGTTAGACACTCGGCGAAGGGGCTACGCTCTTACCCTAAAATGCCTCTTTGATCTGCATGAGATGAATTTGCTTGCCCTTTCGGGTGCCGAGTACATCGACCTCTGATTCCCAAAGCGGCTTCACGATATCGCTCATCATCCCCGGTGGCACGATGATTTTGACCCTCCGGCCTTCGGCGGTAACGATTTCGATCTCTCCCGATTTTTGCTCTGATTTTTTGGTCGCATTTGCAATCATTAGCGTGCCCCGTATCGCAACGGGATCCTGATCGAGTTTCTTCTTGCTCTGTGCGACATTGGTTGTCGTACCCTCGACGTTAGGCGGCGCGCCCTTGGGTTGCTTCAGAGCCACCTGTCTGAGTTTTCCGCGCCTAACCGTGGTAAAGCCGACCATGTTGATCTTGTCGCCATCTGGCTGGACACTTTGCGCTAGCCCAATAAAATTCCGATAATAGGCTTCTTCCGGTATCCTATCCTTAAGCTGGCCTTCTTTGCCTTCCGTATAGAGATCCAAGCACTCCAGAAGCTCGTCAATTACCTCCTCACCCAATGACAGCCCTGGAAGGGACGGTTGCTTCGCGCCGCCGATACGGAAAGTGACCGCGAAGGATGCAGCGCGGGGAACCGTGATATAGCACTCTAGATTCTGAGCTAGCTGCTCATCCCGGCGCCCTCGGTCCCGATAAGCGCGTCCTTGCTTCCGCTCCGCCGTCCGATAGAGGAGATTTTCGGTGCTCTGCACATGCCTAAGGAACATGTCCGTTGGAGCCAAGCCGAGGCCAACAGACTTCCCAGTAAGGGCCATCTGAAACTCGTCATCGCTGAGAGCCACTCCACGAAGTGCCAAGTGGCGTTCAAATGTTACCTGTTCGAGAAGATCGCGCAATTCCTCTGCTACGTCGTCAGGCGGATTTCCAGCTAATGCCTTGTGTATCAGCTTTTCGGCGACGCCAAACTGACTGCAGTCCCTCGCGAGGGTTGCCGCACTCCGAAAGAGCACAGAGCGTGTGGGTTCTGCATTGATATTGTCAATCAATGCGTTAGCTGCCTGTGACTCAAGCTCCATGGCTTTCGACAGATGGTCAAGCGCAGCCGCCTCGTTGCCCTTCCGTCTTTCGAGAAGGGCTAGATCGCTGTGCTCCATGGCCTGTCGATGAATGTGCTTGATGTCTGTCACTTGTCCTCTACGCAGGCAATAGGTGAACCAAACTCGACGATTGCAACAAAACCGGGGGCTAGATGATCAGTCGGTTCGATCTGATTTTTTTTCTGTTTAACTCTGGCTTCAATCTGACCTTTGGCTCCTCGTAGAATGCCAGATACCTCTAGGCGGGCAACACCTTCGAACGGGAGCGCCCCCAGATCGTTGTCCCCAATCCAATAGTCAAAGCCAGTTCCCTTCTTGGAGCGCTCAATCACAGATTTTCCTGTGACCTCATTTATCATCAGTATTGCCACGGCACTTGCTCCCCATTCGGTAGCCTCATGCATATCCGCATAGCAGCGACGCTGTTGGTCGTCGGCCGGCCGCCAGCCGACTTTCATGTCTTCAGGCATTAGACCAACCTTGGGAAACCTCACTCCTGGCTCGTGCTGCTGGCTTTCCAGGCAAACCGCCGCCGCTTCCGCCAGCATCTGTCCGTGCGTGGATGTGATGCCGGGCATACCCTGTGATAGGGCGGAAAGATCAATGTTTTTAACCTCTTCCTTTCCGGACATCGTTTGTTGTGGGACGCTCATGCTACCTGTTCCGTCAGCCTCGAGATCGTGCTGTGACTGACATTATATGATTTTGCAATGTCTCGCATAGGCTCCCCTGCCTCGCGCCGCTTGATCGCCTCCTTCGCCTGGTGGGGTGTCAGTTTCGGCGGCCGTCCCATCTTCACGCCTCGCGCCTGCCTCTCAAACTCGGCCAGCCCGCCGAGCACGGTCAGCATCAGCCGGGCGTGCGGCGTCGTCGTGTCGACCCATGTGTCGATCGGAAGCCCGCCTGGTGGTCGGCGATCGTGGCGAGGGTATACAGGAGATCCCGCGTCGATCGCGCCAGTCGGTCGAGCCGCGTCACGATCAGCACGTCGCCCTCGTCGAGCTTGGCAATCGCTTTGCGAAGTTCGATGCGGTCGGTCTTGGCTCCGCTCGCCGTCTCGCGGAACACGTTGTTGCATCCGGCCTTGGGTCAGTTGCCGCACCCGGCCGTCAACGCTCCGGCCGTCTGTCGAGACGCGGTCGTAGCCGCAAATCATCAATGGTCATCGCGGTTAAGGCTGGTCGGCGACAACCGTGAATTTCACCCCAAGGGCGCGCAGCACGGCACTGACGGTTTCATAGCGAGGATGCGCGCCGATGTTCAGGGCCTTGTAAAGACTCTCCCGGCCAAGCCCTGCGTCCTTGGCGATCTGCGCCATGCCGCGCGCCTTGGCAACATCGCCAAGGGCGGCAAGGAACACGTCGGGATTGGGATCTTCAACAGCGGCAGAAAGATATTCGGCAATAACCGCGTCATTGTCGAGATAATCCGCCGCATCAAAAGGGGCGTAGGTTGCAGTCATGATTTTGTCTCCTTCAACTCTTGAGCCATTTTCTTCGCACGCGCGATGTCCTGTCTTTGCGAAGACTTGTTTCCGCCGGTCAGCAAGACATAAACGGTCGTTCCCATGCGTACGAAGTAGACCCGATAGCCCGGCCCGACGTGAATGCGCATCTCGGAAACGCCTTCGCCCACGGGTTCGCAATCGCCGAAGTTACCTAACGTCGCACTGCGGAGGCGGGCCAGAACCCTGGCCTTTGCCTTGTGGTCGGCAAGCCCCGATAACCACGCATCAAAATCTGACGACCGGACAAACGTGTTCATGCGCCCTCATTGTATCCGAACGGATACGGGCTTGCAAGTTGTTTTCGTGAAATGCGGCTTTCGTTTGGACCTCATTCTTGCATAAGAAAGGCCCTTTGATTTCAACGCTCCGGTTTTTGGTGCGAAACTCTTTATTAATGCAATTTGGGGTGAATGAAATACGGGGACCACATCCCCGCGACCGCATAACGCCCGTCCATGGCAAGTCGCGCGGGCCGGCCCAATGCAGAAGTCGATCGTGCCAGCGTGCATCGCTACATGGCCTGTCGCTTCAGGTGAGCGGCATGCCGCAGCGACGTCCGGCAACCCCCAAGCGACCACCTGAATGCAACGATTGCGCGTCAAGCCCGGGGCGGGGGCATGACAGGAAAGGCCGAAGGGTCTTCCTCCCACGGGTTGAACAAGGCGGCGCCGTTGTGGCGCACAGCGGCCCATGCCTTCCCACCTGCGGAGCCGCCCACGCTGATGATCTCAGCGGTAACGTCGGTATCCAGCAGCCAGCCGATCAAAGCGCAATGTCGCGCCCGAGGTCCCGATCCCGGGTAAGGTCGAGACCGTCAACGCTCAGGCTCTCCATGAAAGTAACGAACGGCACCGCGTCGTTGGTGGGTGGCAGCAGGCGCTCCCGTTCATGGGCGGCGACGACCACCACGGCATCATGACCACGGACGGTCACGCGCGCGGCCTCTCGGTTTGGGCGCGTCGGACCAGTTCGCTGAATCGCGCTTTCGGGTCCTGGAGGTTACAGCCCGCCATCGCATTAGAGGCGCCCTTGCCTGCGGGTCGAAACAGCTACCGCGTCTGCTGAATCGCCGACAATATCCACCGTCCGCCACGTGAACGCACAAACGTCCAGATCTCGGTCGCCGTGACATGCTCCCCGGCACTGCCATCGACAACCCGCCCGCTGGCATCCCGCGTCACGTCGATCATCGAGAACCGCATCGCCACCGTGGCATAATCCCGGCCCTGCTCGGTCCAGGCCTGCGACAGATCGCCACTCTCCAGCCGCACATCCGTCACCGTGTTGCGCACGCCGCGGCTCACCTGCGCCGATAGTTGTTCGGAGAAATAGCTTACCATCTCCGGCGTCGCCATCGCCTGCAGCCCGGCAAGGTTATGCGCGCTCCAGGCGGCCTGGATGCCCTGCAACAGTTGCTCGAACTGCTGATAGTCGGCCGGAGACAGCGCAATCGGCGGCGGCCCGCCCGGCCGCGCCGCGGATCCGGACGGCATTGGACCTGCACCGGGCACGCTGCGCTGCGCGAAGATGCCCGGCCCGCCCGCCATCGCCGGGGACCTGCCGCCGGTGACAAGGCGATAGACCCAGCGGACGACGAAAAACAGCAGGGCCAATTGCAGCAGCATGCCAAGGAAGCCGAAAATCCCCATGCCGCCGCCCAGGAACCCGTGCCCGAGCAACAACCCGCCGATACCGGCGCCGATAAGCCCGCCCATCAGGCCGGACATGAACCCCCCGCCCGAACGCATCGGCTGCTGGTAGGCCGGACCGCCGCCGTAACTCGGCTGAGGCGCGCTCGGCGTCATGCTGCGCTGCATCGGCTCGGCCGAGTATGGCGCGGTCCGCGTCGGCGGCGGCGCGGTGTAGGTCATACCGCCACGGCTGCCGAAGGAGCCGCCATCGCCAGCTCGGGCCTCCGCCAGTCCGGGCGACAAAGCCAGCGCCAGGGCGGCGAGGCCGGAGATCAGGACGGGAATACGGCGCATTTGGTTCCGCTTTGATGTTGTCACGCGCCCAATATGGTGGCTTCGGTCATCCATGGCCAGGGGCCCCCGGGGTGGCCATGCGCGTCGATCCCCTGCACGCTGTCCCGGCGCTTTGGAGACGAGACAGCAAATGCGGATGCGATGAGCCAGTCCCCCGCCGAAGACGGCCTGAGCGGCCGCCGGTTCGTGTCCGCCATCGCCACGCTGGTGATCGCCGTCGGCATGTCGTCGCTGGACACCTCGATCGCCAATACCGCCCTGCCGACAATCGCCACCGACGTGAACGCCAGCGCGGCGTCGTCGGTCTGGGTGGTGAATGCGTATCAGTTGGCGCTGGTGGTCTCGCTGCTGCCGCTCGCATCGCTGGGCGAGATCATCGGCTATCGCCGCGTCTATATCTGGGGCCTCGCCGGGTTCACCCTGGCGTCTCTGCTTTGCGCGCTGAGTTGGTCGCTGCCGACACTGACCGCCGCGCGGGTGATCCAGGGCTTCGGCGCCAGCGGCATCATGAGCATCAATACCGCACTGATCCGGTTCATCTATCCGTCCCGGTCGCTCGGCCGCGGCGTCGGCTACAATGCTCTGGTGGTCGCGGTCTCGACCGCCATCGGGCCGACGGTCGCCGCCGCTATTTTGTCGGTGGGTTCGTGGCAATGGCTGTTCGCGATCAACGTGCCATTGGGCGTGGTGGCGTTCGCGTTGGCCGTGCGGGTGCTGCCGGAGACGGCGCACGCCGCCTACCGGTTCGATTTCGGCAGCGCGGTGCTGAATGCGGTGACCTTCGGCTGCCTGATCTTCGGCATCGGCGAGGCGGCGCATGGCGTTTCGCATGCCGTATCGGGCACGGTGCTGGGGATCGGCCTGGTATCCGGCGTGGCGCTTGTCGGCTGGCAACTCAGGCTGCCGGCGCCGATGTTCCCGGTCGATCTGTATCGCCGGCCGATGTTCGCGCTGTCGTCCCTCACCGCGTTTTGTTCGTTTTCCGCGCAAGGGTTGGCGTTCGTCTCGCTGCCATTCTATTTCCAGACGGTCCTTGGGCTCAGTGCGGTGCAGACGGGACTGTTGCTGACGCCGTGGCCGGTGATGACCGCGGTGCTGGCGCCGATAGCCGGGCCGCTGTCGGACCGCTATCCGCCGGCAATCCTCGGCGGCGTGGGACTGGCGATCCTGTGCGTCGGCCTGGCCCTGGTCGCGGGGCTACCGAACCATCCCGGCACGTTCGGGATCGTCTGGCGGATGATGATCTGCGGCGCGGGATTCGGCTTCTTTCAGTCGCCCAACCTGAAGGCGATCATGTCGAGCGCGCCGCCAGACCGGAGCGGTGGCGCCAGCGGCATCGTCGCAACCTCGCGCCTCGTCGGCCAGGCGGTCGGTGCCGCCCTGGTGGCGCTGTGCTTCGGCATCTCGATGCCGCACGGTCCGGCCCTGGCGCTGACGCTGGGGGCGGTGTTTGCCGGGACGGGCAGTCTGGTCAGCTTTTCAAGGCTGGCGGCGCGTCCAGTGGGGCAGCAGATGCAGGGCCAGGTGCGACAGATTGGGTAGCATTCTGCATCGTCATGGCCGGGACACACGCCCGGCCATGAGGATCGGGAACAAGCCTCAATCCTCTCGTCTTATGAAAATCCAGCAGCCCCCGCCGGTCGCCGACTGCACGCGGACGTCCAGTTCCTTGGCGCTGTCATCGAAATCGCCGACATGGCTGAACGCGATATCGAGCGTCCCGGCCGCCAACGCGCGGTCGATCCGGCCGCGAAAGTTCGGATTGTTCATGCAGGGCGCAATGTCGATGAAAAACGACAGACCGATGGGCGGTTTGTTGTAGCCTGACAGGCGGCGCTCGGCGTCGCTGAAGAAAGTCACACGCCCCTCCGCATCCAGGCGAACTGCACCGTACGACAGCGCGTTGACCGCCGCCGGGCTCAATTTCTCGACCGATTCCGCCAGACGCGGCTCATCGAAGTCAGGTGCGTCGGTTGCCATCAATCTTCCCCAATACTGTTTTCGCCCGCTTCGTTACGGAGACCGGTGGGGCTGAACAGAACGATACCGACAAGATGCGTGATCGTCGCGCCGTCATTTGAAACAGGAAGTAACAGCCGCTCAAACGTCGTCGGGTCGCCATCGCCGAAATCATAGTTGGCGAACTCATAGCTTGGCTTGAAAGTCCGGATGCAGCGCCGGTAGGCGGTGTCCAGCGAGCCCAGCACCTCATCCTCCGCCTGCGGAAGGTCGTCCGGCCCGGGCGCGATGGTTCCGTCAAGGTCCTGGCCGAGACGGGCGGACAACGCCCGGCCGACACGCTCAAACCTGAACCGGACCGAGTCGCCGATTGGCTCCACCGCTACGGTGATTGCGTTGTCGGCACTGGGCAACCCACCCCAATCGAGATCAGGCAGCCGCGGCGGCCGGTTGCCGTTGCGTGCCGCCCGCCAGAACAGATAGGCGGCGAGCAGTTCAGGGCTGCGCAGCCGCCGAATCAAACGGTCCCCGTCCGGCGACGCGGCTGCGGCCGCAACAAAGCGATCCCGGATCGCGGCAACCAATCCCGCGCCGGTAAACGGTTTCCGCAAGACGTCCGTGGCTTCGAGTCCGTCCGGGACCGTCCCCCCGGTCATGAACAGGACCGGCAAGTCCGGGCGTTCGGCACGCAGCCGCGCCGCCAGATCCGCTCCGGATGCGCCGGGAATGGCCACATCCGTCAGCAACAGGTCGAGCGATTCGATCGAGTGACTCAGCACAACGGCAGCCTCCGCATTGAGCGCTTCAATGACCCGGTATCCTTGAGCCCGCAGATAGCCCGCCATGATCTGGCGCAATTGGTCGTCGTCGTCGACCAGAAGCAGGGTGGCGCCCCGCAACGGCTCGGCGGCTTCGGAACCGGCCGCCTCGAATACCATGCCGGAGACCGCGGCGCGCGGCAGTACGATCTGCACGATCGTTCCGCCGGACGGACTGCTATCGATCAACACGCAACCGCCTGATCGCTCGGCAAATGCCTGCACCATCGGCAGGCCCAGGCCGGTGCCTTTTCCGGCGGCCTTGGTGGTGAAGAACGGCTCGTTCGCGCGGGCGAGCACGCTCTCCGGCATGCCTGCTCCGTCGTCGCGGACCCCGATCGCCACGCATTCCAGCAGCCGAAACTTTTCCGGGCGCTCCGACGGCGCCAGGTTGCGGGCACTCAAGGTCAGGGTGCCCCCGTCCGGCATCGCGTCTCGCGCATTGATCGCCAGATTCAGCAACGCAACTTCCAGTTGATGCCGATCGGCCAGCACTGACCAGACATCGGACTGGACATCGAGCACGCGATCGATGCCCGATCCGATCGCATGTCCGATCAACTGTTCGGCGCCAGGCAGGGCTTCGAGGAGATCGACGACGATCGAGGTTTGCGGTTCGTGCCGGCCGAAGTCGAGAAGCTGGCGGATCAACGAAGCAGCCCGTCTGCCGGCATTCTTGCCGTGCGCGGCGAGATCGGCCACTTTCGGCTCTCGGCTGCGCTTTTCGATCAGCTCGAAGCTGCCCTGGATCACGGACAGCAGGTTGTTGAAGTCATGCGCGACGCCGGCGGTGAGCTGGCCAAGCGCCTCCAGCTTCTGCGACTGCAGCAAGGCCGCCTGGGCTTCCTGGCGGCGGCGCATCTCTTTGCCGAGTTCTGTAGCCGCCTCGGACAGCGCTCGGGTGCGTTCGGAGACCCGGGCTTCCAGCATTTCGGCCCGGCGGACCGCGTCATCCCGCATCTGAACGATGGAGGAGATGTCGGTCGAGGTGCCGAGCCAGCGCAGGATGCGGCCGTCACCCGGCGCGCGCTGCGGTACCGCGCGGGTAAGGAACCAGCGATACTGTCCGTCCCTGCCACGCAGCCGGTGTTCCCGTTCGTACGGCTCGCCGTTGGCAACCGCCCGTCCCCACGCGGCGAGTGTGCATTCGCGATCCTCAGGATGCACGATCTCAGCCCAACCGAGACCCTCAGCCTGTTCCGCGCGCAGCCCGCAATAGTCGGTCCAGCGCTGGTTGCGATATTCGTTCCGCCCGTCCGGCGATGCGGTGAAGGTGAACTGGGGGATCGTCTCCACCAGCGCGCGCAGCGCGGCTTTCCGCTCCAGCAGCACGGCCTCGGCCTGCCCGCGCTGGATGGCGGCGGTCAGGATGTTCGCCACCGCTTCCAGAAAACGGATGTCGTGCTCGGTAAAGCTGCGCCGGCTGGCGGTGTGGACACCGAGGACCCCGAATGCGGGTTCGGCTTCCCCGGCACCGCGGATGACGACGCTCACGCCGCTGAGGACGCCGTGGTCGTGCAGCATGGGCGGACCGTCGAAGCGGGTTTCGGCTTTCAGGTCCTCGACGATCACCGGCCCGGCGTCCCGCAGCAGGGTGTAGCCCGCCTGCGATCCTCGGCCGGTGGCGACGGTGGCCTTGTCGATGGGATAGTCGTCCGTCCAGCCGGTGCCGGCCCGCAAGACCAGCTCCTGGCCGTCCGGCCGCAGTTCCAGGACCTTGACGAACTCGACGTTCAGCGTTTCGGACAGGACGTCGATCGCCCGGTGCATCACAGCCTGTGCTCCGGGCGCCCGCAAGGCGAACTGGCCGAGAGCGGCGACCGCCGCCTGCTGCCGCTCGCGCTCATGCAGCGCCGCCTCGATGGCCTTGAAGTCGGTGATGTCGTGATCCATGCCGACGACGCGCAGCGGCTGGCCGTTGTGATCGCGCACCACAGTGCCCCTCGCCGCGGCCCAGCGCAGAGTGCCGTCGGCCCGGCACATGCGGAACTCGGCGGCGTAACCTGCCACCTCACCCAGCAGGGCTTTTTGCAAGGCTGCTTCGACGCCCGGCATGTCCGCGGGATGCACCAGTGCGCGGAACGCCGCCATCGTGCCGCCGAAGCCTCCCGGCGGCAGGCCGAGTTCCTGCTCCAGCCCGCCGGTCCAGGTCACCCGGCCGCTGGCGACGTCCCAATCCCATGCGTGCACGCGCGCCGCGGTGGCCGCGAGGCCCAGCCGCGCCTCGCTTTCCCGCAGCGCGCCCTGCTCCGCCCGCCGATCGGTGACGTCGAGGTTGACGCCGAGCATGTGCGCGGGCCGTCCGTCCGGGCCGAATGCCAGAACGCGGCCCACCGCGAGAAGCCAGCGTTCCTCGCCGCTGTCGGCGGGCCGAACGCGGAACTCCGTCTGATGGGTGGTGACCTCGCCCGGACGGAACCCGTCCATGGCTTGCAGAATGCGCGCCCGGTCTTCCGGATGGACCAGGTCGAGCCACGCGGCGAACGATGCCGGCGCGCCGAGAGAGGGATCCACACCGTGCAGACGGAACTGCTCCGGCGACCAGGCCATCGTATCGGTGGCGCCGTCCCATTCCCAAGTGCCGATGCCGGCGGCTTCCTGGGTGAGGCGCAAACGGCTGCCGATGGGCTCGATCGCTTCCCGCGCGTCCTCCGCCTCGCGCGCCGCCAGTACGCGGCCGGTGGCGTCCAGCGCGGTAACCAGAACGACGCCATCTGCATCCGGATGCGGGACGATGTCGAGGTCCCACCATGTTGCGGCGATACCGGGCCTGGCGGCGAGAAGCAGGGCGCGCCCCGCCGATCGGCCAGGCGGTTCGGCCAGCAGACCGGCGGCATCCGGGAACATGCGATCAAGCGACAGGCCCACCGGTTCGGCGGCATTCCCGGCGCGGAACCGGCTGGTCCAGGCAGGGTTGACCGCGCGAATCGTGCCATGCGGAACCGCAACGGCTGCAATGGCGCATGGCAACACTTCAACGACGCCGGACAGCAAGTGCTCCGGATCGGCGTTTCCTGTTGCGGTCAGCAAAGACGATCTATCAACCAGGGACATCTCTCGACGGTTTGACGAATGCTGTTTTTTACAACCGTGCAGATGCGATGACAACCGCAATATTCGGCACGCGTCCGCCCGCATCGTATGGGCGCGATACTGTTTATCCTCCAGACATGTAACGAAATCGAATAGATCTACCCCGGCAGAAGTGCGCGATTTTGTTTGGCCCGACACTGCCGGCAAGATTTGGTGCGACCGGTCGCGCCGAGTAATCCGGCCTGAGGACAGTCAACCATCGACTACGGCCCAGCCGAAATCCAACAACGGCCGGGCCGCCGCGAACCGGTCGAGCAGAAGCTCCGGTAGCGCCGTGGTGCCGATCTCGGCATGGCTGAGCGCCCGGCGGGCGATGAAGTTGCGGTGTTTCAGGAACGGCTCGATCGCCATCCCGCGTCCGGCCTCGCAGCCGCGCGGCAGGCGTTTGGCACCCTCTTTGTCGGGATCGATCGGCATATTGGCGTGATCGAGCCGGTGCACCACCTCCAGGAATTGTCCGGGTTCGGCGAGAATGCGTTGGCGCAACCGATCGAGCAACGGCGGTTCCGGGTGCCAGAACCCGGCGGCGGCGAAACAGCCGCCCGGCTCGATGTGGATGTAGAACAGGCCGGGTGCCAGCTTCGCGCCGGTGCGGCTGAGCGATGCGCCGCAATGCGTCTTGTACGGGTGCTTGTCCTTGGAGAAGCGCACGTCGCGGTGGATGCGGAACACCGCCTTGGCGGGATCGCCGGTCAGCGGCAGGTTGCGGGCCGCTGCAAGCGTCAGCAAATCAGCGGCCAGCGCGATCATCGGGCCGCGGACATGCGACTCATACGCGTCGCGCCGCGGCTTGAACCAGGCGGGATCGTTGTTGGCGGCGAGTTCACGCAAGAAGCGCAGGCCCTCGACGGGAAACCCGGTGAAGTTCATCGGCGCGCGTTGGGTCGTTGCGGTAGACATGGGCGGAGCTTACACTAGTCTTTCGCCGTTCTGGTGCGCGAAGGCGCACCAGGACCGATGTGTGCGGCCGACCTTATCTCTCTGCCTCCGCCAACGCGGCGAGCTGTTCGGCAACGGCCGCCCAACCCTGTTCGAAACCCATCGCCTTGTGCTGGTCATAGGCTTCCCGCGTCCAGTGGCGCGCGCTGCCGGTAAAGCGGGTCTTCCCGCCCTCATCGGCGAACTCCATCGTGCCGACCATGAACGGACCCTGCGGGTGCCAGCCGATCTTCAACGCGTCGGTGAAGACGAAGCGCTTGCCGGGCGTCACCTCAAGCAACACGCCATCGAAGGGCATTTCCTCACCGTTCGGGCCGTGCATCACCATCGCCGAGCGTCCGCCGGCGCGCCAGTCCTGCTCGACGATCTTGACCGTCCAGGGCCTGGGGCACCACCACTCTTCCATCCGTTCGGTGGCGATCTTCCAGACCGTCTCGACAGGTGCGTCGATCAGCCGCGTGACGGACAGTTCCAGGTTTTCACCGGTCATGATCAATCTCCTTGGTGGAATCAGTCCCGTTCGGGCGCGCCGAGCGGAAAGAAACCTCTGTACGGCCGCGCGTCGTCGATACAGCGGGCGAACGAGGGACGCGCCAGCAGCCGCGCGCGATAGGCTTTCAACACGGTGCGGTCCTCGCCAATCGGATGCGCCCAGTCGGCATAGTACAGCGCAGGCGCGGCGGCCGCGTCCGCCAGGGTGAACGCATCGCCCGCAGCCCATGGCCGCCCCGCCAGCGCCTGGTCGAGCCACGCGTAGATCGTATCGAGCGCGCCGCGGGCCTTCGCAACGCCGTACGGATCGCGCACCTCGTCCGGCCGGAGCGCGTCGGCAACGATAGCCCCCATCGGGGTCATTACGTAATTGTCGAACACGCGATCGAGCATCCGCACCGGCACGGCGGCCTTCGCGTCGGCCGGGATCAGCGCTACCGGTCCGGGATGGAACGCGGCGAGATGCTCGATGATCGCACTGGTTTCGAACACCGTCGTGCCGCCATCCACCAGCAAAGGGAACTTGGCAATCGGCCAGCGCCGGGCCAGCTCCGCGCCGTTCTCCGGATGATCGGGACCGAGCATGCGGAACTCGAACGGCGTTTCGTTCTCGTACAGCGCGATCAGCGCCTTCATCGTGTAGGACGAGAATGGGTGGCCGAAAAGCTGTAGGGTCATGCCGCCGCCCCCCCGGCCCGCGCCCGCTCGATCGCGGCGATATCAATCTTTTTCATCCCCATCATCGCTTCCATCACCCGCTTCGCCGCGGCCTTGTCGGGATCGGCCATGGCGGCCATCAGGGCGCGGGGAACGATCTGCCAGGACAGGCCGAACCTGTCCTTGCACCAGCTACACTGCGACTCCGTGCCGCCGGCGCTGACGATCGCGTCCCAGTAACGATCAGTCTCTTCCTGACTGTCGGTGTAGACCTGGAAGCTGACCGACTCGTTGAACCTGAAATGCGGCCCGCCGTTGAGGCCAAGAAACGGCATGCCCAATACGGTGAACTCGACCGTGAGTTCGTTACCCTGCTTGCCGCCAGGGTAGTCGGACGGCGCAGCAAGGCGAGCCTTCACATGGCTGTCGGGAAAAGTCGCCGCGTAGAATTCCGCCGCCTCGCGCGCCTGGCCGTCAAACCACAGGCACGGCACGATCTTCGTCCCGGTTTGGTTAACGTTCGCCATTTCGAACCTCCCTAAGCGTGGCTGGTGTCAAGTATCGGCAGGAAACCGCCGAAGATGGCGAGCTGACCATTCCAGGGCGAAGGTGCCTCGCGCATGCGCGAATCGTCCATCAACGCGCGCATGCCCGCATCCCGCGTCGGCTTGTCGGGCCATTCTATCCAGCCCATCACCACCGTCTCGCCGTCCTTCGCCTGCACGGCGCGCCGGAAATCGGTCACTTTGCCGGCAGGCACGTCGACACCCCACCCGTTAACGACGCGCAACGCTCCGTGTTCCTGGAACAAACGGGCGGTCACCGCCGCATGGTGGACGAAGGCCTTTCGGTCGCTGTCCGGAACGCTGGCGACCATGCCGTCAACATAGCGGAATTTGCCGCTGTCGCCGGTGTCGTAACTCACCTCGAACGCTGCGTAGATCATCCGCTTGGTATCGAATGGCATCGGACCTTCGGGCTTCATCCGCTCGTCGGCCATGATCGCGGGCGCTGCCGCGTCGCATGTCGCCTTGTCGGGCCACCATAACCAGGAAAACACGACCGTTTCTTTGTCGTTTAATTGAACGGCCTTCTTTAAATCGGTCACCTTGCCGTCCATCACGTCGTCGCCCCAGCACTCGATCAGGCCGGTCGCGCCGTTTTCCGCAAAGATCGGCGCAGCCTTTTTCGCCATGTCGAGATAGGCCGATTTGTTCTCGCTCTGCGCGGGAACCACGAAGCCCTGGAAATATGCTATCGTTTCTCTCCCATTAAAATTAAGCCGTGTCAGAAAAATCAGGCCGGAGCCCGCGCGTCGTGGAAGGTCGCCATGTGATCGGCCATCGCCTTCCGGTGTGCAGCCCGGCCTTCGCCGCGCGCGATGTAGCCGGCAAGCCGCGGGAAGCCGGCAACTACGCCGGTGCCGCGCAACACGCCCAGCACGGAGATCATCATCAGGTCGCCAATGGTGAATTCATCCCCGTCGACCCACGCATTATCGCCCAGCGCCGCCTCGAGATCGCCGAGCCGCGTCTTCAGGTCGTCGACAACTTTCCCGTGGCGTGCCCTGGACCATTCGCGATCCGCCTCGAACACATCATTGATGGCGAGCGCCATGACATAAGGCTCGACGGAGTTCAGCGCCGCCGCCACCCATTGCAGCGCACGCACGCGAGCGGCCGAATCCGCCGGGATCAGCCCGCCGGCCCGTTCGGCGATGCGCAACACGATCGCGCCCGATTCGAAGATCGCGACCTCGTCGTCCCGATACGTCGGCACCTGGCCAAATGGCTGGAAGCGGCGATCCTCCGGACACTTCGAATCAAGGATCAGATTGACCTCGTAGGGCTTGCCAACTTCGTCGAAGGCCCAGCGCGGCCGCATGTCGCGGACAAATCCGCGGGCGAACTCAGGGACCCAGCCGAAGGTGGTGATCGTCGGAAGCATGTGACTGTCTCCGTTTCGACGTGTTATGTTTCGCTACCAGTATCCTCAATGAAATGCCGCACCAGCTTGTCGAGCGATCCGGTCCAGCCCCACGCGTGGCTGTCCCGCGAGGTCTCGGTCTGCAAACGCGAATGGGTGAAGGTCAGTTCGGACCCGGTCTCTATCGGCCGCAGGTCGATCTCGACGCGCGATTCTTCGCCGGTTTCCTCGGGATCGCCGCCGAATGTCCAACGCCAGCTCATGACCAGCCGCGCGGGCCTGACGACTTCGATATACTCGCCGCTGCTTTCATGCTCGCTGCCGTCGAGCATCCGGAATTTCACCCGGAAGCGGCCGCCGACACGGACATCGGTTTCGGCAATCAGCACCGGACCGTCGTCCGGCCCCCACCAGAGGGCGATGCCATCGGGTTTCGTCATGGCATCGAAGACGATCGAGGGTCGCGCCGCGATCCGTCGTACCAGGGTCAGGCTGGTCATGGCTTGGTCTCCCGGGCTTTTGCCTCCTCGGCCTCGGCATAGGCGGCCAGCCGATCGAGGCGGGCGGACCAGAAGCGTTCGTAGCGGCGCAGCCAGTCCATCGCCTCTTGCATGGGTTCGGGGGCGAGGCGGACCGCGACGGTGCGGCCGTTCTTTGAACGCGTGATCAGCCCCGCGGTGCCCAGCACGTCGAGATGCTTCATCACCGCCGGAAGCTTGATCGCGAATGGACGGGCGAGTTCGCCGATGGACACGCTGCCCTCCTGCTCCAGACGGGCGAGGATCGCGCGGCGCGTCGGATCGACGAGCGCCGCAAAAGTCCGGTCGAGCTGCGATCCCTGAAACTTCGCCATGTGGTGAAGTGTGGGAACGGCCTGTGGCCTTGTCAAGAGCGGCGGAGATCCGAGGCGGGAGGTTCGAACGCCTTACCGCTCGGTCGCAGCCGCCGGGCCAGGCCGTGGCGGGCTATCGCTCTCAAACTCTTGCAGGAACTGCGCGGGCCCGAGCACCCGAACGCCGTGGCGTTCCGTTCGGGTTCAGGGCAGCCGAGACGACCGTGCTCGCGTCAAAGACGAAGATACTCAGGCCCGGCGCTCCGCGTTGTATGCTGCCAGCTCTGCGTCGATCGCGTCTCCGGTCAGGCCAGCCGCGTGCGCTTCGGCGGATGTTCGTTCAAAAAGGGCGATCAGAGGGTCGTCTGCTCCCGGGCGAACAAGCCGATCGATGAGGCGGCCGACAGCCGGAAGCCGGCGGCCGTCGGATAGGGCGGCCGCAGTGGCTTCCTCGACAGGAATTTCGATACCTCGTTCATTGGCGAACTCCGGAGCATACGTTCTTGTCTACCAGACGCTCGGGGAAAAATCACAGTCCGCGACAGACTGGGAGAGATTCGAGGGGGGGGTTCGGACCACAGCGCGCGACCCGTGACGCAGTCGCGACTATGTGAGGCCGTCTCTTGACCCGGCGCACGGCCAGAATGTTCAATCTGGTGATGACGATCAACATCCCCGATAGGCTGTCGGCCGTCGCTGCCGAGGCGCTGGCGTTCGTCGCCCGCGACAAGGCTGACGCCGTGGCGCGCAGCTGGCTCGGCGGAACGCTGGCGGCGGCCCAGGCCCCGCAATGGCAGGTCGCGCACTCCCTGGCCATGGAACTGGCGTTAAGCGAGCCCTCCCTGATGGGTACTACCGCGTTCGATCGGCTTGCTCGCGCAATGAAGGGCAGACCCTCGGACGACATCGCCGCCGCCGCGTTGCTGCGCCGGAGCCGGATCAGGCTGGCGCGCATCTCCGGCCGGGTATTCGACGACCTGGCAACCGGCGAAATCCGCATGCTGCTGCCGACACCGTTCTCGGATGATGTCGGCGATGGCGTATGCTTTGGTTTGTTTACCACGATCGACGACGCGCATGTCGCTGCCGCAAGACCTCTGGTTCGCCTGGACGACACAGCGCTGGCGCTCGCCCGTAGTTTCGTCCGCCCTGGCAAGCTCGGCCTCGGCAATGGCATCCGCTGCGCGGAGGCGGTTTACCGCCACATTGTCCGCAACGGCGTTGCACCTGCGGTGACGGCTGGCGCGCCCGGGGGGCGAAAGCCGAAGCTGCCGTTCCGGCCGGACGCGAACAGGCTGGACGCGTTGGCCGCCGCATGGGCCAGGCTGGGCCGCGATCCCAACCCTCGGGAACTGGCTCAGGCGCGTGGCCTCGCTGGCCATGACGCATTGATGGACGCGCTGCTCAGCGTCGGGATCGCCCGCAACGGCGGGGCACCCGAGCTGGCGAGCGCCTACACCCGCATCGCCGCCGTCCTGATGGAGACCATGGCCTTGCGCGCCGCCGGTGGTTCGGGACGCGGCAACCTTGACGCTGTCGCCGCGGCGATCGATGCCGGCATCGCGCGCGGAACATATCCTCGCGAAGGGCGCCACCTGTTCGACTCGCTGCGGGAGCGGGTGAAACTCTCGGCGGCCCGGGCGACCGACGACGCAACCGATCTCGATCGGCTGGTGCAGCGCATCCGTGCCCTGCGGGCCAAGACGGTCGAGCAAGGCTGCACTGAGCAGGAGGCTTTGGCGGCGGCCGAGAAGGTCGCGGAACTGCTTGACCGCTATGGGCTGAACCTCAGCGAACTCGACCTGCGCAAGCAAAGCTGTGAGGGCATCGGGATCGAAACCGATCGCAAGCGCCGGGGTCCGATCGACGACTGCATGGGCACGATCGCCGCGTTCTTCGACTGCCGGGTCTGGGCGGAAACGGCCGACGACGCGACGCTGCGCTATGTTTTCTTCGGCTTGCCGGCCGATGTGCAGGCGGCGGTCTACTTGCACGATCTGATCGCATTGGCTTTCGTGAGCGAGACTGCCAAGTTCCAGGGTGGCGACTTCTACCGCTCGGCCGAGAGCGCGCACCGCCGATCGGCCACCAACTCATTCCAGTTGGGTTTGGCGCGGGGGATCAACGAGAAGCTCCAGACGCTGCGGCAGGCGCGCGACGTGGCCAGTGCCGGCAGCAGCGGGCGGGCGCTGGTGCCGATCAAGGATTCGATGATCGATCATGAGATGGAGCGACTGGGGCTGACGTTCCACCGGAAGGCGCCGTCTCGCAAACGGGTCCTGCCCGGGGCCTATCATGCCGGCAAGGCAGCCGGTGAACGATTCGAATATCGGCCGGGGATTGAGCAGGGATAGGCGACGCCGGGGAATGATCGCCGCAGCCGGGACGGCGTTCGCACTTTGCGTTCCGCCGCGGCCTCGGGGGCGGCCGCGCAAGAAAGTTGCAACACGGATTTTCACCGATTAAGGGCATAGATTATACTGAGGTCGGTATGGACTGCATCCCACCGGGCCGGGCATCAGAGGGGCCGTGGCAACCCGGGGGAAGGCCACGCGACACGATTGAGGCCAGGACCGCCATGCTCCCACGGAGCCTCGCCACGCGAGCATTTTCATCCCCCTCATGGCGCCCCGCGCGGCCCGGAAGACCATGTCAAATATCCACCGGGTGCGACCGCCTCGCCCCCGGACGGACGGAGAGCTGGGTCAGCGCCACCATCGCAAGAACCTGCCGCTCCGCCCCAGCGGATCGCCGCGCACAATCCGGCGAACCCCTGGCGACGACTCGCCGGGGCGTGCTTTTATGCCGCATACGCAAAGCACTCCTGAAAGCCGCTCCGCTGTCCCGCATCCGCCTCCTCGCCGAGACCACTGTCAATCGCATCGCTGCCGGCGAGGTGATCGAGCGGCCGGCCGCGGCGGTGAAGGAACTGGTGGAAAACGCGCTCGACGCCGGTGCCGCGCGCATCGCCATCCGCCTCGACGGCGGCGGCATCGATCGGCTGGAGGTCACCGACACCGGCGCCGGCATGACCGAAGATGAACTGGCGCTGTGCGTGCTGCGCCACGCCACCTCCAAGCTGACCGACGAGGCGCTGGTGCGCATCACCACGCTCGGCTTCCGCGGCGAGGCGCTTCCCTCCATCGGCGCCGCCGCCCGCCTGTCGATCACCTCCCGGCCGCCCGGCGCCGATCATGCCTGCACCATCGAGGTCGAGGGTGGCGCGGTATCGGCGGTCACACCCGCCGCCGGGGCGCCGGGCACCCGAGTCGTCGTGCGCGACCTGTTCTTCGCCACCCCGGCGCGGCGCAAGTTCCTGAAAAGCCCGCGCACCGAGGCGGATCACGCCGAGGCGGCGGTGCGCCGGCTGGCGATGTCGGCGCCGGGGGTGGCGTTCCGCCTGGAAATCGACGGGCGGGTGGCATTCGAGGCCCCGGCGCAGTCCCGGCTCGAACGCGTCGCCGCTTTGCTCGGCGCCGAGGCCGCCGCGGCGCTGCTCCCGGTCAATGAAAGCCGCGACGGGCTGGCTATCGGCGGCTATGTCTGCTCGCCTGCGGTGAGCCGCGCCACCGCCGAGGCGCAGACCCTGGTGGTCAATAACCGCCCCGTCGGCGATCCGGTGCTGCGCACGGCGGTGCGGGTGGCGTATCGCGACGTGATCGCCGCCGGGCGGCATGCGATGGTGGCGCTATTCCTGGATGTGCCGCCGGAGGAGCTGGACGTGAACGTGCATCCGGCAAAAACCGAATTGCGGTTCCGCGATCCGGCGGCGGTGCGGTCGCTGGTCATCGGCTCGGTGCGGCGGGCGCTCGGCGCCGGGACCGGGCAGGTGGTGGCGATGCCGGTGCCGTCATGGTCCCGGCCGGCCCGGCCGTCCTATATCACGCCGCCGCCCCAAAGGCACAACATGTCGCTCGCTCCGGTGGCCGCGCCGCGCGGCAATTTGGCGGAGGCGCAGCTTGCCTTCACCGGCGCCCCTGCGGCGCGGCAGATCGCCGCCGTGGCACCGAACCCGGACCATCCGCTCGGCGCACCGGTGGCGCAGGTGCTGGACACCTACATCATCGCTGTCGCCGCCGACGGGTCGCTGGTGCTGGTGGACCAGCATGCCGCGCATGAGCGGCTGACGCATGAGGCGATCCGCGACCAGATGACCGCCGGCGCGGTGCGCAGCCAAGCCCTGCTGCTGCCGTCGGTGGTCGACCTGCCGGCGGGCGACGTCGCACGGCTGGCGGCGCGGGCCGCTGACCTGGCGCGGCTCGGTCTGGAGATCGAGGAATTCGGCGCGGGCGCGATCCTGGTGCGCGCCGTCCCGGCGGCCTTGGGCAGTCCGGAACCGGCGCCGCTGCTGCGCGACCTCGCGGACGAACTGTCTGAGATGGGCGAGCAAACCGTGTTGTCGGCCCGGCTGGACGCCATCATCGCCCGCATGGCCTGCCATGGCAGTATTCGCGCCGGCCGCCGGCTCGGGCAGGCGGAAATGTCCGCGCTGCTGCGGCAGATGGAGGACACTCCGCGCGCCGCAACCTGCAGCCACGGGCGGCCGACGGTGCTGAAGCTGTCGAAGGCCGACATCGAGAAGATGTTCGGACGGCGGTAGCGCGGCGGCGGCTCGTTTTGCCGGATTCGACCGCAGCGTCAGCGGGACGCCTCCGCCGCGGCCCGGGTCAGGCGGACAGACCCTCCGCGGCCGCAGCCTGTGTCAGGCTGCCATCCGCCACTTCCGGCAAAGCGGGGAGGAAGATCGTCGCGCAGGTGCCTGCTCCGGGATAGCTGACCAGACACACATGGCCGCCCGACTGGCGGGCGAAGCCAAACACCTGGGACAGGCCAAGCCCGCTGCCCTTGCCGATCTCCTTGGTGGTGAAAAACGGCTCGAACACCCGCGTGAGGACTTCGCCGGTCATGCCCTCGCCGGTATCCCGGACGGACACGCTGACGAAACGCCCGGGGCTGGCCTCGGGGTTGCCTGCCAGATCCTCCGCCTCCAGCGTTTCGACGCCGGTACCGACCGATAGCGTGCCGCCGTGCGGCATCGCATCGCGCGCATTGATGGCGAGGTTCAGTATGGCCGACTGGAAATGTGCCGGATCCGTCTCGCAGGCCGGCACCGTCGTCTCCAGGGTCATCCGGAACGCGATGGTTCCGCCGAGGCTGCGCAGCAGCAACGGCTGGAACTCTGTCAGCAGCCGGTTGAGGTCGACACGCTCGCTCCGCAGCGCCTGTCGCCGCGCATAGGCCAGCAGGCTGCCGGTCAGATCGGCACCGCGCTTGGCCGCCTGCTCCGCCGCCAGGGCGTAGCCGACAACCTTCGCATCGCCCCGCGACAGGCGCCGGATCAGATTCAGGTTGCCGATGATGACTTGCAGCAGGTTGTTGAAATCATGCGCGATACCGCCCGTCAGGTGGCCGATCGCTTCCATTTTCTGCACCTGGTGCAGGGTCTCCTGAATCGTCTTGCGCTCGGTCACTTCCGCCTGAAGTCGCTCATTCGCCTCGCTCAGTTTCGCGCGCTCGCGGCGCAGCGCGAATTGCAGAGCGATCCGCTCGCCGAAACTGCGATGGGCGCGCAGGCAGCCGCAGCACAGGGACACGGCGAAGACGACGACCATGAAGGCCGAGATCGCGCGCGGTTCCGGCCCCTCGAACAGCAGGCAGACGGCCAGTGGCAGGCTCGCCGGCAAGATAAAGCTGGCGGCGGTGGGGAAATGCGAGAAGTTCACCGTGGTCGCCCCGGCGCACATGCCGCCAACGACGAAGGCCAGAAACAGTTCGATCGTCTGGTTCAAGGGAAACATCGCGGCCAGGCCGCAACCCCACAGCATGCCTGCGGTGCCGGCGCCGGCCACGCTGACCGCCGCCCAGACCCGCGACCACTGCCCTTCCGGGCGGCGGCGGAAGAAAACCCCGCGCAGCGCCATGCGTCCGGTCGAGAGCGCAGCGATGAGACTCAGCCACAGCGCCAAAGCGGCGTGGCTGGTGAGCGGCGCAAGAACGAAGGCGGTCAGCGCCGCGTTGAGCAGGGTCACCGATACGGTTAGCGGCAGTTGCTGAAAGACAAATCGCAGCCGCTCGGTCTCGATCAGGGCTTTATCCGGGTCGGACGGCATCGGGAACTCCAGTCCGGAGGTCAATCCAGTATCAGCCGGACCGGGTGGAGGCAAGCAGCCCGAAGCGGAGGCGGGCTGCTTGCGGTTGCAGGATCAGAAGCGGACCTTGACCCCGAGGCTGGCGGTGTTGGCGGCATTGGAATAGGTACCCGACAGGATGCCTGACGTCGCATTGGCCTGGGTCGATACCGGCGCCGAGTCGAAGAAAACATGGGCGTAGGCCACCTGGACCGTGACATTGGCCAGGATATTATACTGTGCGCCGATGCCGAGGATATAGCGGTTGCTGTCCGGGATGCGCGAGGTGCGATAGGCGTTGGTCACCGGGCTTTCGTCGAAGCCGAAGCCGCCCTGCAGCATCAGATCCTTCGTAAGTAGGTAGTTGGCGCCAACGGACACCGCATAAGTGTTGCGCCAGTTCTCATTGATGGTCGTCGGCGCTCCCAGCGGCGAGGCCGGGGTGATGTTGATGCTCTGTAACAGCGACCAGTCGGTCCAGCTGATATCGCCGAGCAGCGCGAGCTGCGGCGTGGCCTGCCAGTAGACGCCCGCGGTGAGGCTGTCCGGCAGGGTGATCTTGGTGCTTGCAGGGAAATTCTGCGTGGCCAGCAACCCCGCCACGTTCGGCGCCACCGCACCCAGCGCGGGCGGTATAAACGTCGACTGGGTGCCGGAGATGTCGTGCTGGATGCGGCTGCGGTAATCGGCGCCGAAGCGCAGGTCCGGCGTCGGCTGGAACAGCACGCCGAGGTTGTAGCCAAAACCGACGCTGCTGCCGTGCAGATCGGCCACCGGATCGCCGAGCGGGGCCAGTACGCCGGTGTTGATGCCCTGGGTCAGCCGGGCGTCGAAGGTGTCGATGACCGGGCCGCCGCCGATGGACCATTGCTCGTTGATCTTATAGGACGCCGAGAGCGTGAACGCCTCATCGGTGATCGACGACACCAGGCTCTGGTAGCGGCCGACGAAGTCTCCGGGGTTGGTGACGCGCTGGCCGAACGGGGCATCGGCGCCGAGGCCGAGCTTGAAATCGGGTGTGACGCTCCAGACGCCGTAGAACCCGGCGGTGGCGGCCGACTGGATCAGGTTGCCGCCGGTGGTGCCGGGGGTGGTGGTTCCGGGGCCGACGTAGTTGGCGCCGGAGAAGTTGATGGTCGGGAAGATGCCGTTGACCGAAGCGTCGATTTCGCTCTGGCTCAAGCGGGACATGCCGGCGGGATTGGACCAGACGGTGGCGGCATCGTAGGCCTTGGCGGTGTCGCCGGCGAAGGCGTTGGCCATCCAGTCGGCGCTGCCCTCACGCAATTCGAATCCGGAGGCTCGGGCCTGGTTGCCGGCTGCGATGACACAGGCGGCCACGGCACAGACTGTTGCCGCGCCGGTGGGCCGGCGAATTCTGGTACTACGCATCTGCTTTTGCTCCCCCGGATTTGGCAGCGCTTCGGTGACCCGCCGAACTGCCGATTGTTGGTTTGAAGTCTGTTTTTGCCGAAACTGTTTCAAAAATGCAAGACATGAGTGAAGTCACATGTTTGGCCGCCGCATGGCAAATGGCGATACAAGCGGCCGGTTGCAGGATCATACCGGTGCCGTGGGACAAATCTTCCGTGATCGCCGCCGCCGGGGGAAGTTCCTGTTCCTGCCAAGCAGAGGTATGATCTGCCGGTTGGCCGGCCGATTCGCGGACGTCACGGGCCGAACGAGCGAGAACTGTATAGAAACAATGCGACTCGGCTTCGCGGGCATCCCGCTTTACTTCCGACATGGTTCTAAGTTGGGTGTGGCATCCGACGGACATGGTTCGCCCGCCAGTCCTGCAAGGCGACGCGCAGGCACGTCGTCCGCCGCCTGCCAGCCTGTGCCGCTGCAGGTGAACCGGAGGAGCCGGCCACGACGATCGGACAAAAATAGGGACCCGGGGGTCGCGATTTACCCCCGCCGTCCCTAACACCGGGTCAAAGCCGGTGACGGGCTCCGGTCGGCATCCGCCTTTCGCCGCGGCAGCCGGCCCGCAAACCTCGTGACTAACCTCCTCCCGGAAGAAAGCCCGCTACGGCCAGCGCACCTCGGGCGGCAGGCTCATGAGGATCGCCTCCACGTTGCCGCCGGTCTGCAGACCGAACAGCGTGCCGCGGTCGTGGATCAGGTTGAATTCGACATACCGCCCGCGCCGGACCAGTTGGTGATCGCGGTCCGCCTGAGTCCATGGCTCCGCCATGCGGCGGCGGACGATCTTCGGGTAGCCGTCCAGGAACGCCTCCCCGACATCGCGGGTAAACGCGAAGTCCGCCTCGGCATTGCCGGTGAAGTGCTGGTCGAAAAAGATGCCCCCTGCCCCGCGCGGTTCCTGCCGGTGCGGCAGATAGAAGTAGCGGTCGCACCACGCCTTGAACCGGTCATAGTAGCCGGGGTCGTGCCGGTCGCAGGCCGCCTTGAAGGCGGCGTGGATGGTGGCGGCATCCTCGATCGCTTCCGGGGTCTCCAGGCGCATCGGCGTCAGGTCGCCGCCGCCGCCGAACCAGCCTTTCGTGGTCACCAGCATCCGGGTGTTGAAATGCGCCGCCGGGACCTTCGGGCTTTGCATATGCGCCACCAGGCTGATGCCGCTGGCCCAGAATCGCGGATCGGCTTCCGCCCCGGGGATCTGCGCGCGGAAGCCCGGGCTGAACTCGCCGGTGACGGTGGAGACGTTGACGCCGACCTTTTCGAACACCCGTCCGCGCATGACACTCATGACTCCACCGCCGCCCTCGGAGCCATCCTCGGTCGGGCGGCTCCAGGCCTGGCGCTCGAAACGGCCTGGCGGACGGTCGCCGGAACCGGCATCCTCGATCGCCTCGAAGGCCGCGCAAATCCGGTCCCGCAGGCTCTCGAACCAGGCGCGGGCGGCCGGCTTGAGAGATTCATGCGGTGGCTTGGAAATTTTTTCCGGCATCGGGGCTTGTTCCTGGGCTGTAGTCGGGATAACCCCTCGCTGCCTTCATGTTGCGTTGCAAGGGAAATGGTCAGTCTCTAGACTGCCCGCGTCCCGGGGCCGGAGCAACCCGGCAGGTAACAGGCAGGCGCTCCGAGCCAGTCGTGCGATTGGCTCGCGGTCATCCGCGCGCGCGGCCTGACTGTAACGCTAGTTCGAGGGAAAGAATGGCTGACTCCTCTGCCGCCGCTTCCACCCATCCCGGCCCGGCCGGCGAGGTGACCAAGCGCGATATGCTCACTCTTGTCACCACCGCCGCCGTGGCAATCGGGGTTGGCGCGGTCGCCTGGCCGTTCATCGATTTCATGAACCCGTCCAAGGACGTGCTGGCGCTGGCTTCGGTGGAGGTCGATCTGGCCCCCGTCGAGGTAGGCCAGGGCATCACGATCCTCTGGCAGGGCAAGCCGATCTTCGTGCGCCATCGCACGCCGACGGAGATCAAGGCGGCGCAGGACGTGCCGCTGGACTCGCTGATCCAACCGCAGCCGGACTCCGAGCGGACGAAAGCGGGCCATGATCAGTGGATCATCCTGATCGGCATCTGCACCCATCTCGGCTGCGTGCCGCTGGGCAACAAGCCGTCGGACCCGCGCGGCGACTGGGGCGGCTGGTTCTGCCCCTGCCACGGCAGCCAGTACGACACCTCGGGCCGCGTGCGGCATGGGCCGGCGCCGGCGAACCTGGCAGTGCCCCCTTACGCATTCGCGTCTGACACCAAGATCAAGATCGGCTGATTTCGTCAGCTCTCGCCCGCGACAGGGAATAAACCATGGTTGGCCTGCACAAGAGTGAGTTTTCCAATCCAGTGATAAACTGGATCGACACCCGCCTGCCCGTCTTCACGATGATCCAGAAGGAGTACGGGGAGTTTCCGACCCCGCGAAACTTCAACTATTTCTGGAACTTCGGCGCGCTGGCGATGGTCAACCTGGTGATCATGATCGCCACCGGGATTTTCCTGGCGATGAACTACCAGCCGAATTCGGAACTGGCGTTCGGGTCCATCCAGCACATCATGCGCGACGTGAATTACGGCTGGCTGCTCCGGTACATTCACCAGAACGGCGCGTCGATGTTCTTCATCGTCACGTATATCCATATCTTCCGCGGCCTGTACTACGGGTCCTTCAAGGCCCCGCGTGAGCTGCTGTGGATCCTGGGCGTGGTGATCCTGATCATCATGATGGCCACGGCGTTCATGGGCTACGTGCTGCCCTGGGGCCAGATGTCCTACTGGGGCGCCACCGTCATCACCAACCTGTTCTCGGCCTTCCCGGTCGTCGGCCCGAAGATCGTCACCCTGCTTTGGGGCGGCTTCAGCGTCGATAATCCCACGCTGAACCGGTTCTTCTCCCTGCACTATCTGCTGCCGTTCCTGCTGGTTGGCGTGATCTTCCTGCACGTCATCGCCCTTCACCTGACCGGCTCGAACAATCCGCTGGGCATCGACGTGAAGTCGCCGCAGGATACGCTGCCGTTCCACCCGTATTACACGGCCAAGGACTCGGTCGGCATCTGCGTCTTCCTGATCGTCCTGTCGGTGCTGGTGTTCTTCGCCCCGAACTACCTGGGCGATCCGAACAACTTCATCCCGGCCAACCCGCTGCAAACGCCCGCCGACATCGTGCCGGAGTGGTACTTCCTGCCGTACTACGCGATCCTGCGCTCCGTCCCGGATAAGCTGACCGGCGTCTGTCTGATGTTCGGCTCGCTGCTGATCCTGTTCGTGCTGCCCTGGCTCGACACCTCGAAGGTCCGCAGCTTGCGGTTCCGGCCGGTATATCGCGTCACGCTGTTCGTCTGGGTGGTCGCTGTGATCATCCTCGGCATGTGCGGCGCGCATAAGCCGGAAGGCATCTGGGTCACGCTCAGCCGCGTCTGCACCCTGTATTACTTCGCGCAGTTCCTGGTCATCCTGCCGATCCTCGGCAAGCTGGAGCGGCCGCTGCCGCTGCCGGAAAGCATCAGTCACCCTGTTATCGGCGGACGCGGCGGCGGACCTTTGCCGACCGGAGCCACGGCGAAGCCGATGGAGAAAGCGTGATGCGCACGATGCGATCCCTATTGGCGGGGGCCTTCGCCGCCACCCTGCTAGCCGCCGCCCCGGCGGTTGCGCAGGAAACTGAACTGCCGAACCAGAAATGGAGCTTCGAGAATCCCTTCGGGACCTATGATCTCGCCGCCGCCCAGCGCGGCTTCCAGATCTATTCCCAGGTGTGTTCGAACTGCCACTCTCTGCAGTATCTGCATTACCGGGATCTGTCCGGAATCGGGCTTAATGCCGAGCAGATCAAGGCGATCGCCGCTGCGGTGACCGTGCCGGACGGGACGGACGACCAGGGGCAGCCGAAGGACGGTCCGGCGACCCCGGCCAGCCAGTTCCGCTCGCCGTTCCCGAACGTCAAGGCTGCTGCCGCGATGAACGGCGGCGGCATTCCGCCTGACCTGTCGCTGATCGTCAACGCGCGTGAGGGCGGCCCGAACTACGTCTACGGGATCCTGACTGGCTATACCGACGCTCCCGAGGGGTTCAAGCTCGGGGACGGCCTGTACTACAACAAGATGTTCCCCGGACATCAGATCCACATGCCCCAGCCGCTGCGCGAGGGCACGGTCGATTACACCGACGGCACGGGCAACAGTCTGGAGCAGGAGGCGCATGATGTCGTCACCTTCCTGTCCTGGGCGGCCAATCCGGAAGCGGTCGAGCGCAAGCAGATGGGCGTGCGCATCGTGCTGTTCCTGGTTTTCCTGACCGGCCTGACCTACGCGGTGAAGCGCAAGGTCTGGGCCGACGTGGAGCATTGATCCAATGGCATCGCCGGTGATCCAGCCTGTTATCGGGATCATCGGCGGTTCCGGCCTGTACGATATCGACGGGCTGGAAGACCAATCCTGGCGCCAGGTGGACACACCCTGGGGCGCCCCGTCCGACAAGCTGCTGTTCGGACGCCTGGCCGGCATCCAGTGCGTGTTCCTGCCGCGGCACGGTCGCGGACATCCCACCTCCCCCAGCCATCTGAACTACCGGGCGAACATCGACGCGCTGAAGCGCTCCGGCGTGACCGACGTGCTGTCGCTGTCCGCCGTCGGCAGCCTGAAGGCGGAGTTGCCGCCGGGCCACTTCGTCGTGGTGGACCAGTTCATCGACCGCAGCTTCGCGCGTGAAAAAAGCTTCTTCGGCGACGGCATCGTCGCGCACGTTTCCATGGCGCATCCGGTCTGCACCCGTCTCGGCGACGCCATGCATACGGCGGCCAGTTCGCTGTCATTGCCGGTAACCCGCGGCGGCACCTACCTGGTGATGGAAGGCCCGCAATTCTCCACCAAGGCGGAGAGCGAGCTTTACCGCAACTGGGGCTGCAGCGTCATCGGCATGACCAACATGCCGGAAGCCAAGCTCGCGCGCGAGGCGGAGCTTTGCTACGCCACGCTGGCGATGGTGACGGACTTCGACTGCTGGCACCCTGACCACGACCATGTCACGGTCGAGGCCATCGTGAAGGTGCTGCTGAGCAATGCCGACAACGCCCGTAGCCTGGTGAAGGCGATCGTGCCGGATATCGGCCGCGAGCGGACTGTTTGCCCGTGCGGATGCGACCGGGCGCTGGAAAACGCGGTGATCACCGCCGGACCGATGCGCGACCCGGAGCTGCTGGCGAAACTGTCGGCCGTCGCAGGGCGCGTGCTGTAGCTATCGCTCCGCGGCCTCGACGGATTTCGGCGCGGTCAGTTCCCTGGTCACCGCGGTCGCGTCCTTGATCTCCTGCTGATTGGACTCCGCGGCGCCGGAGCCGAGTTTCACGCCGCCGTCCGGTTCCGGGATGGTGATGGGCTTGACCTCCACCGGGGTGACACCCTTGGTTTTCATATCCAGGTCATCTGCGACCTTGGGCGCCAGATCGACCACGCGGCCATCGACGTAAGGTCCGCGGTCCTCGATCTTCACGGTCGCGGTCTTTCCATTGTCGAGGTTTTTCACCTTCGCCACGCTGCCCAACGGCAGGGTCTTGCTGGCGGCGATGTTGGCGTTGGGGTTCATCCGGTGCCCGTCGGCCATCTTCCGGTTTGTGAATTTTTTTGCGTAGAAAGACCCGCGGCCCTTCTGGGTTCGCCCGGAATGGTCGATATGGCCCGGGCCGGCGGGAGGAAGCGGGGGCAAGCTGTTAAGGTGTTGGGCTTGGCTCTTAGCCTCGGCGGAGTCGGTCGGCGGCACCGCCGCTTGGGACGAGGCGGATGAAACGCCAATAAGGCCGGCCAGCGCGACGGCGCGCAACGCAATCATACGGTTTTTTTCCCTGGTCTGCTTGGACAAGAAGTTGGTCAAGCCGCCCGGGTTGCCTCGGGAGGTTGGGTATCGGGCCGGAAAAGCGCAATCTCAGGAAATCGTGACAATGAACATGCTGTCTGTTAAAGCGTCCGCGGAATAACGCCGGGACCGGAAGCATGCTCGATTTGCTTGGGATCATGGTCAGCTCGATGCTGATATTGTTCATCGTGGTTCGTGCGATACGGCTTGACCGGCAAATCTCGTGGTTCGGGTCCGAACCCGCTGGCAGCCATAGGGGCGGTAGGCGTACCGGCGGCATCCGGTCCGGACGGTTCAAGAAGGTGCCTCCGCTGCGATAGCTGCGCTCTGGCCTCCGTACGCTGGCCGAGAAAGGATCTTCGGGTGACACTTGCTACGTAGTCTATGGATTCTCTTCGTTTTCCTGGCCTTTATCGGGTTGGGCTTCCAGACCCCCTTCGTTCTGACCCTGGGATATGTCTGGGTTGATACGTTCCGCCCGCAGGACGTCAGTTATATAATTCTTAATCAGGTCCCGGTCGCGATGATCGTGGGCAGCCTCGCAATCGTCCTCTACGCGATGTTTGACCACCGCGATCCTCCGCGGCTCCGGCTCATTACGGTTTTGCAGGTCGCATTTGCCATCTGGGTCACGCTAACCACGACGTGGGCCGCATTTCCGGATGACGCATGGGCGAAGTGGAGCTGGGCCGTCAAGACCATTCTGTTTTCGGCATTCATTCCTTTTGCGATTCGGTCTCGTATTCAGATCGAGGCATTTCTCCAGGTCTACATGTTCTCACTGGCGGCGAATCTGATCCCGTTTGGGGTGAAGATGGTCATCTCCGGCGGAGGTTACGGACAGAACCTTGGGCTGGCGGGAGGAAATTCCGGCCTCGCAGAAGGCTCGACGCTCGCAGCGGTGTCAATCATGACGATTCCGGTCTATCTCTTCCTCCGACAGCACTCGATCATCGCCCCGAAGGCATTTTGGTTCCGCTCGATCTACCTTGGGCTTGCCGTGTTGTCAGGCCTGACCTCGCTGGGAACCTTTGAACGAACCGGACTGGTTGGCCTCGTGGTGCTCGGTATCTTGATGTTCCTGAAGAGTCGGCGAAAGGTCCTGACGCTGTTCGTGGGCTTGGTCGCGGCATTGGCGGTGGCTTACACGACATCGGATGCGTGGACGTCTAGGATCTCGACGATCAGCGACTTTCAGACGGAAAACTCCGCGCTCGCGCGTTTGCTCGTTTGGCGATGGACCGTGCAATTTGCGACGGAGCATCCGCTAGGCGGCGGCTTCGATGCCTATCATCTCGATCACGTGGAATTCGAGAATGGGGAAATGAAATTCGGGGTGGCCTTCCATAGTATCTATTTCGAGGTGCTGGGGGAACACGGCTGGATCGGTCTTGCACTGTTTGTCAGTCTGGCCATCCTCAGCCTCATTGCGTTGCAGAAGGCAGCGAAAGAGGCCAGGCGGCACCCGGAGTTGCAGTGGTGCAGCGATTTGGCCGGGACTATCCAGATCAGCCTGATCGTGATGATGGTTTGCGGATCCTTCGTGGGGATCGCCTTCCAGCCAATGATTCACTACTTGTTTGCAATGGCAGTGTGTGTATCCGAGTATGTGCGCCGCGCAGTGCTGACACTGCAACCGGCTGACAAGCCGACCCGGGCCTGGGCGCCCCGTCTGCCAATGCCACGCGAGGGTCATACCATCCAGCGGCAAAAGTGACTCTCCAGCCACGCCATGCCTGGCAAGGCGCGGCTGGTGCGGCTTCGCGGAGCATGACGAAGGGGCGGAACCGATAGGATCGAACCTAGTTTGACGCCCGGGGCACCTTTGATCCCTATCAGGAACGTGTGCCGCCCGGCAAAGATGGACGAGGCGTCAACCGGCTTTGGTTTACCCGCCTGCGAACATAGTTTCGGCCCGGCACCTCGATCAGATTGTAAAGCACGAACGAGGCGGCGGCTGTGGCGGCGAGATAGGCGGCCGTCTCGATACGCCAGTCCAGATGCCTGCCGATCAACAGAAATTTGATCCAATCGCGAACGAAATAATGTGCCAGATAGGTTGAATAGGAGTACTCGCCGATGCGATAGATCAAGCTGGTCGAGAAACATCTTGAAAGAAGCGGCCGATTGTTTGCCAAACCGAAAATGAGCACGCACCACGCCATGGCAGCGATCGGATAACCGGACATCGGCAGGAAAAACACCCCGGCGAACAACGGCAACCACAGTATCGTAGCTAATTCGGCGAAACGCGCGGCGTGCGCGGACGGTTGGCGCCAAAGCACGTAGACGAGAGTTCCTGACGTGAATTCCAGTACGCAGCGCGCCAGGCCGTTTACAGGTATATCATCCTGCATGACAACAACCGCAACAGCAAGTAATGTCAAACACAGGGCGATACCAAAAACGGCCCGCCGTTTGTTCGTGGCGAGATGTCCGATCCATACAATGGCTGGAAATATCAGATAAGCGAACCACTCGGTGCTGATCGACCATGCCGGGACGTTCCAGGCGAGGCTTTCGGTGAAGCCCCAGTTTTGCACAAGCAAAAGGCTCATTCCGAAATACGCGGCGTCATATCGGACGCCGGGAGCCTGCGCATGTGAAAACACGATGATGGTCAGCGGATTGACAAGGAACACGACCATCATGAACAGATGGAGAGGATAGATCCGGCCAAGGCGCAAAATCAGGAAGCGAAAATACGGCCTGATCGAGAAGGGCTGAAGGCTGCCAATGTAGTTCATGCCGATGATGAACCCGCTCAACACGAAAAACAGGTCAACAGCAAGATTGCCTTGATCGATGATCGCTGCGGTCAGCGGCCAGTTTGCTAGATGCAGGTTCTCGCGAAAGTGGTAGATCACGACCCACCACGCTGCCAAACCCCTGACCCCCGTGAGCGCGGGAAGCTCAAGTTGCAGCTTGGACGAACCGATGGATTCAATGCGGGCGCTCAGCATAAGGCATGATAAGCCGGCGAGGCCGGATCGTGCGAGAATTAAAAACGTACATGTTCTGAACCTCTGCGGCTAAGCTTGCCGCATCGGCAGTCTCAATCGCCGCAGGCTGCCGGCCCGGCGACATGGCCCCCCCCCGGCGTAACCGATCAGGCCAGGGGGTCCCGGCACTTCCTCGCCGCGGGCCGCTGCGCTTTCAACCGAGATGTTCGGAGAAGAACTCCACCGTCCGCTGCTGGGCCAGTTCGTAATCCGGCTGGCTGAAACTGCCCCGCTCATCGCAGCCAAACCCGTGCTGCGCGCCCTCATAGACATATATCTCCGCTTTCGGCTGCGCCGCGCGAACCGCATCGACGTCCTGCGGCGGGATCGAGGCATCCTTTTCACCGAAATGGAACTGCACCGGAGCGTTCGGCCGTTCGTCCTTGGTTCCCGCGACGCCGCCGCCATACCATGCGGAGGCGGCCGCGAACTTCGTCGTCCGTGTCGCCCCCCACCACGCCACGGTGCCGCCGAAGCAGTAACCGACGATGCCCAGCTTCTTGCCGGACAAATGGTCCGCCGCGCCCTCGATGTCCTTGATCACCTCGGCATCCGTCAGCTTCATGCGATATTCCCGGCCCTTGTCGATGTCGGCCTGGGTGTAGCCGAGCTCCACGCCGGGCTGAACCCGGTCGAACAGCGCCGGCGCGATGACCGCGTAACCGAGCGCCGCGAAACGGTCCGCCACGTTGCGAATGTGGTGGTTCACGCCGAAGATCTCCTGCACCACGACGATGCCTTTGGCGGCATCGGCCGGACCCGCCACATAGGCTGACAGGCTGAAGCCGTCGGCCGCCTTCAAGTGAATTGTCTCACCCATTTCAGTTCTCCCGCGCATAATCAAACATTGGCGGCCAGCTTGGCGAGAATGGCCGATCCGTCAACCGTGCCCGGATGACAGGTGGTTCAGCTCCCCACCGATACGACATTGCTGAACGGCAGCGTCAGGCCGCCCATTTGCAGATCGACGGTGCCGCTGTTGTTCACCACCGAGGTCGCCGTGCCGGTCACCGTGAACGGCACGGAGGACGTCGCTCCGTTCGACCCTAGCGCCGTCACCGACACTGTATACGCGCCGTCCGGCTCGGTGGTGCCGTTGCCGGTCTTGCCGTTCCACGTCCAGGTGTTGGACCCGGCCTTGCTGGTCAGCGTGGCGCTCGCCACCTGCGCGCCCGAGGCGTTGGTGACGGATATGGCGACCGGCTCGGCGGTCGACGTGTTGAAGGCGATCGAAGCAGTGCCGTTCTGCAGCGAGAGCTGCGTGCTGTTCACGACCACCTGCTTGCCGAGCATCGCCGACGACTGCTCGACCTGGCTGGCCTGGGTGATCTGGATAAGCTGCGTCAGGTCGTTGTTGGTATTGATCTGCTGCTCCACCGAGGAGAATTGCACCAGTTCGCTGGTGAACTGGTTGGAATCCATCGGCGACGACGGATCCTGGTTCTGAAGCTGGGTCATCAGCAGCGTCAGGAAGTCGGAGAAATTGCCGCTTAGGCTGTTCAGCGCGGCGCTGCCGGTCTGCGCCGCCACGCTGCTGCCGGACGATATCGCCGCGGCGGTGCCGGTCGATGATGTTACGGTTCCACTCATGATTAATTCTCCTGCTGATGACTATGCCACGATGTCTATTCCCACACGGAACGATATCGCGGCGGGCGCAACCACTTTCTCCGCGAATGACCGGCTTTGCCGGCGGCCGGCGGTATCGCTGCCCGGCTCACCGCTATAACCGTCTTTGCCGCCGCCCCGGCTGCTGTCGCCGCTTGTGGTCCCCGTCCCGCCCTGGTGGGACGTCAGGGACCCCGAACCGTTGCCGCCAGCCGCCGCGGACGGGACCGGGGCGGTGTGGAAGGCGATGGTACGGCCGGCGGCGGGCACACCGGCATCGTCCAGCGCGCGGTGAAGCTGCGGCTGGTCCCGCAGCAGCGCCTGCATGGTATCCGCCTTTTCCGCGGTGATTTCGACATGTGGCGCCCCGGTATCGCTGCGGCCGATTTGCACCTGCACCACGCCGAGCTCGGCGGGGTGCAGACGCAATGTCATCTGCTGGCTGCCGTCTGCGGCGGGTCCGAGCGTCAGCAGCGCGGATCCGATCTGCGCCGCCGGAGGCGTGGGGGCGGTCGGCGCAGTATGGGCAGGGGGAGAGGGCGCGGCCAGCGTATGCGTGGTCACGTTCGGTTCCGCGGGTTGGGCCGCTGACGTGATCGCCAGGGCGACCGGTGCGGATGCCGTCTGAGCAGGCTGTTCGGCGGCACGGGCAACCGCTCGGAACGGCCGGCTGACGGCGGCGGCAGCGGTTGCCGCCGGAGCGACCGGTGTCGTGGCCTCCGCCGCGGCGGCCGGCGGAGATGCCACCGGCGCGACATTCCGGTGCACAGGGCCGCCGCTCGCGTTGATGACGGAAGCGGTTTCAGTTTCGCCGCCGGCGGTTACGCTTCGCTGCAACGCGGCATGATCGGCCGGAAAGTCGGCATTCGCCGGCTGCGGCATAGCCACCGGAAGCGGCGCAACGTCGGGGAGGCCAGGCGCGGTTGCAGCGGCGGCGTCGGCGGCCGCGTTTTGCTTCGCCGCTCGGCCGCCCTTCGGCGCGGGGAGCGCGGTGCCGTCCGTTTCCGGTGCCGGCTTGGCAGGTGCTTCCGCCAGCGCGGCGGTCCCGGGTTCCGCTGCCGCTTCGGTCTGACCCGCTGCGGCCTGACCCGCTGCGGCCTGATCGGCTTCGGTCTGACCGGCTGCGGTCTGACCCGCTTCGGTCGGGCCCGCTGCGGCCGGAACGACGGCCCCCTGCGGCGCCACCGCGCTGTCCGCGGTGTGCAGAAACTGCAGGAACGCGGCCCCGCCCATGGCACGGGATGACGTCGCTCGGCTTGTCGGGGCGACCGGGACATTCGATGGCACGGTCGCGATGGCGGCTGGCAAAACCGGTTCTCCTGCCATGCGGATTTTCCTTCGGACCTTTGAAGCAATGTCCGGGCCAAGACGAAGCCCCCGCAAGACCTGACGATCCGGCAAATGAACAGGCAAATCCTGCCCGGTCTTTTCTGCCGGGTATACCTTGCCTGCCCGCCAGTTCCCGCGCAAGTCAAGGACTGTCCGGGACTTCCAGTCTGGCACGGTTCGTGCTGACCGAAAGGACCATCTTGACCAGGAGGGTCCCCGGAGATGTCCTTATTTGGTGCGATCAACACCGCGATCAGCGGTCTCGGCGCGCAATCCACCGCGTTCGGCAATATCAGCGAAGACGTCGCCAACAGCCAGACCGTTGGTTTCAAACGAGTCGACACCAGCTTCGTCAATTACCTGACGACCAGCACGCCGACGCAGAACGAACCCGGATCGGTTGTCGCCACGCCCGACTATGTCAACAACGTTCAGGGCACCATTACGCAGACCGACAATCCGCTCGGCATGGCAATTGCCGGCCAGGGCTTCTTCGCGGTGTCGCAGGCCACCAGCGACGTGAACAACGTGCCGACGTTCAGCCCGCAGCAATACTATACGCGGGCCGGCGATTACACGATGAACGCCGCCGGATATCTGGTGAACAGCGCCGGGCTTTACCTCAACGGCTGGTCGGTCAATCCGGCCACAAACGCCGTCAACCAGAACGCGCTGGCGCCGATTCAGGTCAGCCAGTCCACCTATAATCCGGTGGCGACATCCTCGGTCACCCTGGCGGCGAATCTACCCGCCACCCCGGCAGCAGGCACCGCGACGGCCGCCTCACCGCTGGCCTCGGACATCACCGTCTACGATTCGCTCGGGACAGCCCATACCGTTACTTTGAACTGGTCGCAGAACGCGACGAACGACTGGACGGTGCAGGTCAGCGCCCCCGACAACACAACAGGCACCACCGACCTCGGCGCGGCCGACGTGCAGTTTGGCGCCGCCACCAGCGGCAACCCCGTGGCGGACGGCACGATCGGATCTGTTGCGGCATCGGCAACCGATCCCGGCACGGTAACCACCAGCACCTACGCCGCAGGGGCGGCATCGAGCCTCAGCTTCACCGCCAATTTCGGCACCGGCGCGCAGACCATCCAGCTCAATCTCGGCACCTATGGCGGCACCAACGGCGTCACCCAATATGCCGGCAGCACCTACAGCCTGCTCGGACTGACGCAGAACGGCATCCCGCCGGGCAGTTTCTCCGGCGTCACCACGCAGTCCAACGGCGATGTCGTCGTCAACTACAACAACGGCCAGAGCCGGACGATCGCGCAGATCCCGATCGTCACCTTCAACGCCCCCGACGCGCTGCAAAGCCAGAACGGACAATCGTTCACCGCCACCACCGCGAGCGGCACGCCGCTGGCCGAAACCGGCGGCACGAACGGGGCCGGCAACATCGTCACCGGATCGGTTGAGGGGTCCAATGTCGATATCGCAACCGAGTTCTCCAACCTGATCGTGGCGCAGCAGGCCTACTCATCGAACGCCAAGGTGGTCACCACCGCCAACCAGATGCTGCAAACCACGCTGCAAATGGTGGCATGACCGCATGAGCCTCGACTCCGCACTGTCGATCGCCGGGGGGGGGCTGGCGAACATCAATGCGCAATTCGCGCTGATCTCCCAGAACGTCGCGAACGCCGCCACGCCGTCCTATGCCGTCGAGGTCGGCACGCAGTCCGCGCTGACCGCCGACGGCATTGCGCTCGGCGTGCGGACCGGCCCGGCGACGTTGCAGATCGACCAGACGCTGCAGGCGGCGTCGCTGCAGCAGAATGCCTCGGTCACTGGCCTGCAGACCACCCAAACGGCGCTGCAGTCGATCGACACCGTGCTCGGCACCCCCGGATCGGGCAGCGACATCGGCAGCCTGCTGGGCAACCTGAAGAACAGCTTCTCGACATTGCTGAACGACCCGGGCAACCAGACGCAGCAAAGCGCCGTGGTGTCCTCGGCCACGGCGCTGGCGCAGGGCATCAACAGCCTCAGCGCCGCCTACACGACGCAGCGCCAGGCGGCGCAAACCGATCTGGGTTCGGCGGTCACCACGCTGAACTCGACGCTGGCGACCATCGGCCAGCTCAACAGCCAGATCACGACCATGCAGCAGGCGGGGCAAAGCACCGCGGACCTGCAGAACCAGCGGAATGCGTCGGTTGCGGCATTGTCGAAACTGATCAACGTGCAGACGGTGCAGCAGCCCGATGGCAGCATCGATTTGTACACGACCACCGGCCTGAGCCTACCGGCGCAAGGCGGCACCACCAACGGCACCGGCGGGCCATTCTCCATCGCCGGAGGCAGCGCCCAACCCGGCGCCTTCTATCCCGGCGGCGGCCTGCCCGGCATCACCCTGAACGGCGCCGACATCACCAACCAGATGCAGGGCGGCCAGATCGGCGCCGACATCACGCTGCGGGATACTACGCTGCCGACGGACCAGGCGGAGCTGGACGAGTTCTCCTACGGCTTGTCCAGCCAGTTCTCCGCCCAGGGCCTGACCCTGTTCACCGACGCGGCGGGTAATGTGCCAGCTGGCGGGGGCACCCCTGTGCAGTCGGGCTATGTCGGCTTCGCGGCGACGATCCAAGTGAACCCGGCGGTGACCGCCGCGCCGAACCTGGTGCGCGACGGGACCAACGCCATCGCCGGCAGCGCCACCGGGGCCTCCGCCTTCACGCCCAACGATCCCCTGACCGGACAGGCCGGCTTTGCGACGCTGATCAACCGCGTGCTGAATTATACCTTTGGCACGCAAGTCCAGGCCGGCGTCAGCCAGCCGGCGCTGAACACCAGCGGCCTCGGCGCCACCGGCACCCTGTCGGCGCCATTCAGTTCACCGCAGTCGCTGTCCGGCTACGCCACCGACCTGGTTTCGTCCCAGGCGCAGACCAGCGCGACAACGACCAGCAACCTGACCACCGAGCAGACGATGCAGACCAGCCTGAACGCCAAGATATCATCCGTCAGCGGAGTCAACATGGACACCGAGATGTCGCAGATGATCGGCCTGCAGAACGCCTATGGCGCGAATGCCCGGGTGATCGCCGCCGTCCAGTCGATGTTCCAGCAACTGCTGCAGGTCGTCCAGTGAGCGGCAGTATCGGAACCGGATACGGCTTCCTCGATACGCTGATCGCCAACGCCAACACGCTCCATCAGCAACTGAACACCCTGACCGCGCAGGCCAGCTCGGGCCATGTCGCACAGACCTATGCCGGACTGGGCAGCGGCGCTGCCGTCTCGCTGAACCTGAACCCGCAACTGACCGCGCTGCAAACCTGGCAGAGCAACATCAGCCAGGCGACCGGCACGATGCAGGTCACCCAGAACGCAATGACGCAGTTGCAGCAGATCGCCGCCACGTTCGCGGCGGATATGCCGACCTTGACCAGCGGCACGGCGCAGCAGGTGGACAGCATCGCCTCCCAGGCGCAGGCGGCGCTGGCGCAGGTCGCCGGGCTGCTGGATACGCAGGATTCCGGCGTCTATGTGTTCGGCGGCCAGGACACCTCCAACCCGCCGGTTCCGTCGCCGGATTCCATCCTGAGCTCGGGCTTCTACACCCAGATCAACGCCGCGGTGGCCGGCCTGTCGGCCAACGGAGCCGCCACCACCGTCGCGACGACGCTTTCGATCGCCAGTTCAAACGCGACCGGCACCTCACCGTTTTCCGCCTATTTGTCCCAGCCGGCCGCGGGTATCGGCCAGCAGGTCGTGCAGACCGGCGACGGCACGACAGTGAGTATCGGCTTGCTGGCGAGCGCGAATTCCAACGTGCAGTCCACGGGGACATCGACCACCGGATCCTACATGCGCGACCTGATGCGAGCCCTCGCGACCATCGGCTCCCTGAGCAGCGCGCAAACCAGCGATCCCAACTTCACGGCCCTGATACAGGACACAACGACAAGCCTGAACGGCGCGGTGTCGGCCATGGCAGAGGATGCGGGGGCGCTGGGAAACACCCAGGCCACGCTGACCACCACGCAGACCTGGCTATCGGACACCGCGACGGCTTTGACCGGGCAGCTTTCATCGGTTCAGGACGCGGATGAGGCGACCACGTTGTCGAACCTCAGCGCGATACAAACGCAATTGCAGGCGTCGTACCGGATGATCACGAGCGAAGGCACGCTTTCACTCGCAAATTTCTTGCCCGCCTAGCAAAAAAACTTCGCTTTATTCATAAAACGTTAACTTTCTTGCGTCATGATTTCACCGACCCCGCAAAAAGCGGGAACGCATTTCAACCCAAAGGGTAGCAGTCATGGCCTTGAATTCCGTAAACACCAACATGGGCGCGATGGTCGCGCTCCAGTCGTTGAACGCCACCGAAGCCCAGCTTGCCTCGACGCAGAAGCAGATCTCGACCGGCTATCGCGTTGCGGACGCCACCGACGACGGTGCGGCGTTCGCCATCGCCCAGGGCATCCGGTCTACCGTCGGTTCCCTGACGACCGCCAATCAGCAGCTTGGCAACGTGCAGGGCTTGCTCTCCACCACATCGTCGGCGCTGAACAACATCTCCACCACGATGGCCAGCATGCGCAACGTTCTGGTCGACCTGGCAACCAGCAGCGTGACGGGCGATCAACGGACGGAATACGAGAACCAGTACCAGTCGATGCTTTCCAACGTCCAGAGTTTCATCCAGGACGCCTCCTACGAAGGCAAGACATTGATCGGCAACATCACCGGCAGCACCGGGACATTCGGGACCACCGCGGTAACCCGCAATGAATCCGGAAACCTGTACACGATCGCGACGATCGGCGGCTCTGAACTGTACGGGTCGATCAACGTCGGCACCAGCGTGCTGGCCAGTGCGACCGAGGTGCAGGCGTTGCTGACCACAACCGGCACCTTCCTGAACATTCAAGCCAAGATTGGCACGGCGCTGAATACCGTTGGCAACTCCACCAACTACATCAATAACCAGATCACCTACAACAACACCAAGATCGACGCACTGAACAGCGGATTGGGTTCGCTGGTCGATGCCAACCTGGCGCAGGAATCGGCGCAGCTCACGGCGCTTCAGATACGCCAGCAGCTCGGCACGCAGGCCCTGTCGCTGGCCAACCAGGCGCCGCAGACCCTGCTCAGCCTGTTCAAGTAACCAATGCGCGGATGCGGCGGATTCGTAACGGGATCCGCCGGCCATCCGGCGCAAAGTCAAGGCCGCGGCCATGACGTCTGTCATGTGCTCCACGCAAGGGACACCATGTCTAATCTCGTTCTGGAGCTGCGCCAAGGCGAAGTCATGATCGTCAACGGCGCCCCGATCCGCTTCCGCACCCGGTCGCGGATCGAGCTGACCGCCAAGGCGCGGTTCCTGTTCGGCAAGCAGATCATGCCCCCCGACCAGGCCGACAGCCCGGCGCGGCGGATCTATTTCGCGCTGCAATCCGCCTATATCGGCAGCGAGACGGAGCGCGAGACCGGACTGGAATCGGCACGCCATTTCATTGCCGAGTTCCAGGAAGCAACGACGTCGGATCTTGTGCGGATGATCCTGGACCAGGCGCTGGTCGCCGCGGAGGAAGACGATTGCTACCAGGCCCTGAAGCTGGCGCGTCGCATCATCCAATACGAGGACTCCATCCTCGGGAAGACAGCGGACATCACACGACCGGAAGGGAGACAGGAGTGCCATGCCGAACACGATCCAGGCCATCCAGGCCTATAGGGCCACCAACCGCTACCGCTCCCAGCGGGAGCAGGAGGCGGACGTTTTCCGCACGGTGACCGCCGCGCTGAAAACCGCCCGGGAGGGATCTGCGATCCAGCAGGTGCGTGCCCTGGCCGATAACCGGCGGCTATGGACCATGGTGGTCGATTTGATGGCCGATGCGGGCAATGCACTGCCGGAACCGTTGCGCGCCTCGATCGTGTCGGTCGGCATGACCGTGCAACGGGAGATGGACGGCGATGCGCCGAACTTCGAATTTCTCATTTCGATCAATGAGAACATCGCCGCCGGGCTGGCCGGACAGCCCTGACCCCGGGAAGACGCCTCCATGAGCACATCCCTGAGCTACCTGACCACTCTGTACAGCAGCAGCAGCAGCACTACGTCCGATGCCGGCACCAGTTTGCTCGATACGATCTATGGCATCGGCAGCCAATCATCTTCCGGCTCCGCACAGGATCCCGTCCAGGCGCTGCAATCGGCCGAGCAGAACCAGACACAGGACATCAAGGCAGCGGCGGCCGAACCGCAGGTCAAGGTCGCGATCGCGGCCTTCACCAAGGCCGTGCAGTCCGCCACCAGCGTGGCCCAGCTTCTCTCCAATCCCGCCGTCATGAACGTGCTGCTCACCGCGAACGGCATGAGCGACCAGATCGGCTACACTGCTCTCGCAACAAAAGCACTGACTTCAAACCTCAGCGATTCGAATTCCCTGGCGAACACGCTGACCGACACGCGTTGGAAGACCCTGGCGCAGACTTACAACTTCGCCGCCAACGGACTGGCGTCGATCCAGAATTCCGCCGCCATCGCCTCGATCGCCAATGCATATGCGACCGCGACGTGGCAGAACAATGAGGATCAGGTGACGCCCGGACTGTCGAACGCGCTGTCATTCAAGGCGCAGGCATCGACGATCACGTCGGTGGACCAGATCCTCGGCAACCCGACGATGCGCACCGTGGTCACCACCGCGCTCGGCATACCGGTGCAGATCGCCTTCCAATCCCTGAACGCCCAGGAAAAAGCGATCAGCAGCCAGTTGGACATCACCCGGTTCCAGGATCCGAAATTCGTCGAGAGTTTCACCCAGCGCTACCTGATCGCCAACAGCGGCACCACGTCCGCCTCCACCAGTTCCGCAACCGACCTGACCTCGCTGGCGGTTTCGGCGCAGGGCCTGCTCGCCTGACTGTTTCTTCAACGGCTCAAAAGGAGCCCCGTTCCATGGACACCATCGAAGTCACGGCCGACGGCCAAACGCTTTGCAAGCGCGTGGCAGAGCTTATCGATGCCGGCCGCATCGGCGCCGCCCGGCCGCTTTTGGCGGCAGCGCGGCGCCTGTCTTCCCCGTCGCCGGATCTCACGATCCTCGGCGCCCGGCTGGCCATCTGCGGAGGCGTGCCGGAACTGGCGATCACGGAGTTGGATACCGGCATTGCGGCGTGGCCGTCCCATGCCGGCCTGCGCAAAGCCCGCGCCGCTGCACGCAGCGAAACCGCCGATATCGAGGGTGCGGCGCGAGATGCCGCGGAAGCCGTTATCTTCGACCCGGCAGACCCGCAGGCAAAAGCAATTCTGGGTGCGGCGTTGCTGGCGCTTGGCCGCGCGGCGGATGCGGCGGCCTGCCTGTCGGAAGCGGTCGGCGCCGGGCCGGCGCCCGTGATTTACCGCGAAACCCTGGCCAAGGCGTTGCAGGCGGCGGGCGATCCCGGTGCCGCATTGCGCGTCCTGTCCGAAGGCATCGCCCTGTCCCCGGGCAGCGTCGCCTTGCGCAACGCCGCCATCCTGATGTGCCTCAACCGCCGCGACTTCACCCTCGCCGATCGGCTGGCGGAACAGGCGCGGGCGGCGGGAATTGCCGATGCGTGCACGTTCGGCATGAAAGGCCACGCCCTGTCGAGCCTCGGGCGCCACGACGAGGCCGCCGCAGCCTATCAGGATGCCTATAAGCTCGGGCCGCATGATGCCTATGTGCGGCATCTGGTCACCGCGTCGGGCGCCTTGCCCGATGCGAAGCGTGCACCGCCCGAGTATGTCGGCACGGTCTTCGACGGCTATGCGGATCGCTTTGAGGACCATTTGATCTCACTTGGCTACAGCATCCCCGGCGCGATCCGGGCGGTACTGGTGACGCACCCGAAGGTGGCGCACGGACTGGACGCCGGGCCGGTGCTGGATCTGGGGTGTGGCACCGGCCTCGTCGCTCTCGCCACGGCCGACTTGCCAATCGGCCCCTTCACGGGTGTGGATCTGTCGCGCAAGATGCTCAACCACGCCCGCGCCAAGCAGATTTACGACGAACTGCGTGAGGCCGACATCGCCGCGGATCTCGCCGCCGGGACGCAACTCTGGCCGCTGATCCTGGCCGCCGACGTGCTGTGCTATTTCGGCGCGCTGGAGGAACTGTTCGGCCTGGTTCACCCCCGGCTGGCCCCCGGCGGCTGGTTTATCTTCTCGGTCGAAGAACTGCTGCCGGATTACGACGGCATCGTGCCCGGCAACGGGCGCTGGGCGCTCCAGCGCATGGGCCGCTATGCCCATGCCTCGGACTATGTGCATGAGGCTGCCATTGCCGCCGGATTTCGCATCCTGCGCACCGACCATCCAATAATCCGGCAGGAGGCTGGGGCCGCCGTGCCGGGTATCCTGCTGACCGTGCAGCGCCTCGGCCATGACGGTTGACGTCCGGCCGGACCGCGGCGCCCAGCTGGCGGCCGATGGCGTCGCCTGTCTGGCGGAGGGACGTTTTGAGGAGGCGCTGACCCCGTTGCGGCTGGCATTGTCGCTCGGCGATGCGCAGCCTGCAACGATGCTCAATCTTGCGATCGCCGAAGATCGTGCCGGAGTGCGGGATCACGCAAGGCGGCTGATGCAGGCCGTTGCCGTCCGGCTGCCGGATTGGGACGAGCCGGTGCTTCGGCTCGCCGAAAGCTTCCGCGCCACCGGCGACCATGCCGCCGCGGAGGAAGCCTACCGGCAGGTGCTGGAGCTCAATCCGGCGAGGACGGAGGCACTGATCGCGCTCGGCGGATTGCTGCTGATGCGGCGGCAGCCGGAGGAAGCCCGCGATCTGCTGCTGCGCTGCTGCGGCATCGCTCCGGATAACGCCGAGGCGTGGAACACGTTCGGCCTGGCGTGCAAGGCCATGGCCGACGCGCGAACGGCGCTGACCGCGTTCATCCGGGCGCAAACCCTGCGGCCATCAGTGGCGGCGTATTGGGTCAACGGCGCGGACGTCAGCCTGCTGGCGGGCGAGGCGGACGCCGAACTCGCCCGGCTATCCGTTGCCTGCGCGCAGCATCCGCTCAATCCCGCCGTGCCGATCGGCCTCGGCATGTTGTTTGATCGCCTGGGGCGGCAGGCGGAGGCGATCGATGCGCTGGAAGCCGCCACCGAGCTGGCGCCTGGCGCACCCGGGCCGTTGATGCTTCTGGCCGCGGTGCTGGCGCGAACCAGCCGGACGCAGCAGGCGGAGGCTGTGCTGCGAAGGCTGAGCGCACTGGACCCCGGCAATGTGGCGGTGCAGAACGACCACGCCGCCATCCTGATGCGCCTGCACCGCCATCCGGAGGCGCGGGCGCTGCTGCTGGACGTGCTCGATTGCTCGGAGCCGACCGTGGTGTCGCTGAGCAACCTGGCGAACGCGACCGCCTGCGTCGGGCTGCAGGAGGAGGCGGTAGCGGTGGCGCGCCGCGCCATCAGCCTCGACCCGGCGGCGGTCCTGCCGCGGAGGGTAATGTGCAACGCCCTGCCGTATCGGGATGGCGTCACCGGCGCGGAATTGCTGGCCGCGATGGGAGAGTGTTCCGCCGTATTGCCGCGCACCAGGCTACCGCCGCTGGCCAATCGCATGGATTCGGAACGGCCTCTGAGCGTGGGACTGCTGTCGGGCACGCTGCGCGCGCACCCGGTGGGGTGGCTGACGGTGGCCGGGATCGAGAACCTCGATCCCGAGCAATTCAACGTTGTGTGCCTGTCGCAGCGATCTGCTCCCGACGATCCGTTTACGCGGCGGTTCCGCGCGGTGGCGCAGGACTGGGTGGACGTTGATGGGCTGAGCGATGTCGCTTTGGCCGAGGCCGCTCGGGCACGCGGGATCGACATTGTCATCGACCTCGGCGGCTACGGCGATGCCGCCCGCATGACCGCCTGCGCCAACCGCCTCGCCCCTGTCCAGATCAAGTGGGTTGGCATGCAATCGCACTCGTCAGGGCTGGCGGAGATGGACTGGTTCCTGACCGACCGGTGGGAGACTCCCGAGGGTTTCGAGCGGTTCTACAGCGAGAAGCTGCTGCGGCTGCCGGACGGGTATGTCTGTTACAGCCCGCCGCCCTATGCGCCGGATGTGGCCCCGCCGCCCGCGCTCGCGAACGGTTACGTGACGTTCGGTTGCTTCAACAACCTGGCGAAGATCACGCCCCGGGTGATCGAGACGTGGGCGGAGATTCTGCGGCAAGTGCCGGAGTCCCGGCTCGTGCTGAAAACGCACCAGTTCAGCGATGCCGCCACGGCCAGCACGGTCCACGCCGCGTTTGCCACCGAAGGCGTGCCTGCGCATCGGCTGGAACTGCGCGGCCCGTCGGGGCATCGGGCGTTCATGGCGGAGTATGGCGACATCGACATCGTGCTCGACCCGTTCCCGTATTCGGGCGGGCTGACGACCTGCGAGGCGCTGTGGATGGGGGTGCCGACGATCGCCCTGCCGGGGGAGATCTTTGCCTCGCGGCACTCGGCGAGCCATTTGAGTAATGCCGGGCTGGCGGATTGGGTCACCGGTTCGGTTGGTACTTATATCGGGATGGCTGTTGCCCGGGCGGCGGATATTCCGGCGCTGGCCGAGCTTCGGGCCGGGTTGCGGGAACGGGTGCGGCGCAGTCCGCTGTGCGATGCGCCGCGGTTCGGGAAGCACCTTGGGATGGCGCTGCGGCATGGGTGGAGGGCATGGTGCGCGGAGCGATGACGAAAGGTCAAATTCTGGAGCGTTTGGCCCGGCGGGATCGGAACTATTCGAGCAATGGCAGATGATATGCTACATGGGTCACAGATCGGGAGTGCGGATGTGGCGTTGCAGCTTGGTGCCCTGAGAGAGGCTTTGGTTGATGCGGGCGCATCGCAGGCGTCTGCGGCTGAAGCTGCGGAGGAAGTCGCCGGGTATGATAACCGGATCGCGGTATCGACACGCGGCTTGCCGTCCTGATGGTTATGGTCGGCGGTCTCTATGTTATCGGTGCCCCTGTCCTTTGAGGTGTAAAAGTATGGACTTGATCTGACGGTCGGGTCTCCGCCGTGGTGGGTGTCCGACGAATATCTCGTGTCGCTGATCACGCCGCTTGCAGCAATTTCTCCCTCGCTACCGGTAGCGTGTCAATGAAGGTCTGCATCGG
>NZ_CAIWTY010000028.1 GCF_903915725.1 uncultured Rhodopila sp. | reverse complement strand
GTGCGCGGAGGCGCACCATCCACGCCTTGCGGTGCGGGTTTAGGCAACGGCGTGGATGCCGACCTGCGTCGGCATGACGGGGGGAAGCAGCAACCGCCGGCCGCTATTTTAACGCCTATGGGGCGAAGGCCCGCCATGACGTCCAGCGGCACGTGCCGCGCCGGGCATTTGCATGGTAGCTCGCAGAGCGGGGCGCGGAGCGCGCAGAGATGTTTTTGCTCCAAATGAGCCGACTCCGGATTAAAAATATCCCTCTGCGCCCCGCTCTGCGCACCCTGCGTCGAATCGCGGAAGCTGAACCGGAACGCGACCCGTCCGATGTCCCGCCCATCGTTGGTTCCACCATGACGATCCGTCCAGGGTTTGAAACACCGACTGGACATAAGGATATGTTTATGTCATTAGGTGCTCCCAATGGAGCACCTCCTCGCCAGCCTGCGCGCCGCTGCTGAGCCGACACGCTTGCGTCTGCTGGCGCTGGCGGCGCGGGGGTCGTTCTGCGTGATGGAGTTCACCGAAATCCTCGGCCAATCGCAGCCGCGGCTGTCGCGCCATCTTAAATTGCTGTGCGATTGCGGGCTGCTCGACCGGGTGCGCGAAGGCGCCAATGTCTGGTTCGCGCTGCCGCCCGGCGACGATGGCGCCCTGGCGCGCGACCTCGTCGCCCGCCTCCCCCCCAACGACCCCATCCTGGAAGCCGATCGGCGGCAGGCTGCGCGGGTGCTGGCGGAGCGGGCGCGGGTGGCGTCGGAAAGTTTTCGTCACAAGGGCGCCGATTGGGACGAGATGCGGGCGCTCGAACTGCCCGCACAGGCGGTTGAGGATGCGCTGCTCGCGCTGATCCCGGCGGAGCCTCCCGGTCGGCTGCTCGATATCGGCACAGGAACCGGGCGCGTGTTGGAATTGCTCGCCACGCGGGTGCGCCAGGGGCTCGGGGTCGATGCCTCGAAAGCGATGCTGGCCCTGGCGCGGGCGCGGCTGTCCGGTCCCGGTCTTGGGCATTGCGCGGTGCGGCTGGCCGATATGTACCGGCTGCCACTGGCGGACGCTTCCTTCGATACCGTGGTGCTGCAAATGGTGCTGCACCACGCCGAAGATCCCGCGGGTGTCGTAACCGAGGCCGCCCGTGTGCTGGCTCCGGCCGGACGCCTGCTGCTGATCGACCTCGCCGAACACCAGCGCGCCGATTTGACGGCCAAGCTGGCGCATCGTTGGCCCGGCTTTCCGGACTCCAGTGTCGAACGGATGTTCGCCTCAGCCGGACTGCAACAGGGGGAGCCGGTGGCCATCCCTGGCACCCTGCCGGTGCGCATCTGGCCGGCCGTCCGCATGGCCGAGACGACAAACACTCCGACGCGCGAACTCGCTCTCTGAAGGTTCCCTGACATGACCCGTCCTCATCTGCTTGATGCCCTGCGTGATCGCGTTCTGCTGTGCGATGGCGGCATGGGCAGCCGCGTCCAGGCACTGACCCTGGATGTCGAGAAGGACTACTGGGGGCGCGAGAATTGCACCGACGTGCTGGTGCTGTCCCGCCCGGACATGGTGCGCGAAATTCATCGCGGCTATTTCCTGGCCGGCGCCGACATGGTGGAAACCAACACCTTCGGCGCCTCCCCGGTCACCCTGGCTGAGTTCGACCTGGCCGATCGGGCGTTTGATATCAACAAGATAGCCGGTGAACTGGCGCGCGAGGCGGCGGAGACCTTCGCCGACGGCCGCGACCGCTGGGTTATCGGCAGCGTCGGGCCGGGCACGAAACTGCCGAGCCTCGGCAACATCGCCTACGATCCGTTGGAAACCGCTTTGGCGGAACAGTGCCGCGGGCTTATTGCCGGCGGCGTGGATGCGATCCTGATCGAGACCTGTCAGGACACCTTGCAGATCAAGGCCGCGGTGAATGGCGCCAAGATCGCCCGCCGCGCCGCCGGCACCGATACACCGATATTCGTGCAGGTGACGGTGGAGACCACCGGCACGCTCCTCGTGGGCCCCGACATCGCCGCCGCCGCCGCCGTTATCGGCGCGCTGGACGTGCCGCTGATGGGTCTGAACTGCGCCACCGGCCCGCAGGAAATGGCCGAGCATGTCGGCTGGCTCGCCGCCAACTGGCCGGGGCTGATCTCGGTGCAGCCGAACGCCGGTCTGCCGGAACTGGTGGACGGACATACGCGCTATCCGCTGAGCGGGGCCGATCTGGCATCCTGGGTGGAACGCTTCGTGGTGCAGGACGGGGTGAACCTTGTCGGCGGCTGCTGCGGCACCTCGATCGAGCACATCCAGGCGTTGGATGCGATGCTGCGCAGGCATGGCGGGTTCCGGCCGGCGCCTGTCGCGCGCTCGCCGGTTTGGGTGCCGGGCGTCGCCAGCCTGTACCAGGCGGTGCCGCTGCGGCAGGAGAATGCGATCTTCGCGATTGGCGAGCGCTGCAACGCCAACGGCTCGAAGAAATGGCGGGAGTTGCAGGAGACGTTCGACTGGGACGGCTGCGTCGCCATGGGCCGTGAGCAGGTCGCCGAAGGCTCGCACGCGTTGGACGTCTGCACCGCCTTTGTCGGGCGGGATGAAAACGCCGAGATGTCGGAGGTGATCCGCCGCTTCACCGCCTCGGTGAACAGCCCGCTGGTGATCGACAGCACGGAAACCCCGGTGATCGAGGCGGCACTGAAGCTGCACGGCGGCAAGCCGATCATCAACTCGATTAACTTTGAGGATGGTGAAAAGGCCGCAACGGATCGCCTGGTGCTGGCGAAGCGGTTCGGCGCGGCGGTGATCGCGCTGACGATCGATGAGACCGGCATGGCGAAGACGGTCGAGGACAAGCTGCGCATCACGCGGCGGCTGGTGGATTTCGCCTGTAACCAGCATGGGTTGCCGCAATCGGACCTGCTGATCGACCCGCTGACCTTCACCATCGCCACCGGCAACGAGGATGATCGCAAGCTGGCGCAATGGACGCTGGAGGGCATCGCGGCGATCCGCGAGGAATTCCCGGACATCCAGATTATCCTCGGCCTGTCGAATGTCAGCTTCGGGCTGAACCCGGCGGCGCGGGCGGTGCTGAACTCGGTGTTCCTGGATCATGCGCGGCGCGCGGGCATGAGCGGCGCGATCATCCACATCTCGAAAATCCGCCCGATGCACCTGATCGCGGAGGAGGAGCGCCAGGTTGCCGAAGACCTGATCTTCGACCGCCGCCGCGAAGGCTACGACCCGCTGCAACGCCTGCTGGAACTGTTCGCCGGCCGGAAAGCCGCCGATGCGGTGAAAAAGGAGCGCGCCGCGACGGCGGAGGGGCGGCTGAAGGATCGCATCGTCGATGGCGACCGCAAGGGCCTGACCGAGGATCTGGACGAGGCGCTGCTGACCCTGGCTCCGTTGCACATCATCAACACGGTGCTGCTGGATGGCATGAAGGTCGTCGGCGAGCTGTTCGGCGCCGGCAAGATGCAGTTGCCGTTCGTGCTGCAAAGTGCGGAGACGATGAAGGCCGCGGTGGCCTACCTGGAGCCGAAGATGGAGCGGGTGGAGGGCCAGGAAAAAGGCACCATCGTGCTGGCGACGGTGAAGGGCGACGTGCACGACATCGGCAAGAACCTGGTCGACATCATCCTGACCAACAACGGCTACAAGGTGATCAACCTGGGCATCAAGGTGCCGCTGGCCGACATGCTGGAAGCGGTGCGGGAGAACAAGGCCCAGGCCATCGGCATGTCCGGCCTGCTGGTGAAGTCCACCGTGGTGATGCGGGAAAACCTGGAGGAAATGGCGCGGCAGGGGCTGGATGTGCCGGTCCTGCTCGGCGGCGCCGCTTTGACCCGGAACTATGTCGAGGGCGATTGCGTGCAGGCCTATGCCGGCGGGCGCGTGGCCTATGCGCGGGATGCGTTCGACGGGCTGCACCTGATGGACCATGTCGCGACCAACGGGTTCGACGACTACCTGGCGGCGGTGCAGTCCAAGCGCGCGGGAAAATCGCGCAACACTTCGCGGACCCTGGGACAGGCGGATTCGAAGGCGTTCCAGCCGGTTGATGTCGCGGTTGTCCAGGCGCGGCGCCGGACTCTGACCCGCGACGTGCCGGTGATCGAGCCGCCGTTCTGGGGTGCGAGGGTGGTGGAAGCCGCGCCGAAGGCGATCGTGCCGTTCGTGAATGAACGCAGCCTGTATCAATTCCAGTGGGGCTTCCGCAAGCAGGGGCGGAGTTTCGAGGACTTCCTCGGCTGGGCGAAGCAGGAATTGCGGCCGGTGCTGCGCCGGATGCTGGCGCTGTGCGATGAGCAGGACATTCTGAAGCCGCAGGCTGCCTATGGCTACTGGAAGGCCGCCGGCCAGGGCAACGACCTGATCATCTTCGAGCAGGACGGCAGCACGGAAGTGGCGCGCTTCGCCATGCCGCGGCAGCCGAAACCGGACGGCGAGTGCATCGCCGACTTCTTCCGCGACGTGGACGATGCGGAACGGGATGTCATCGGCCTGCAGGTGGTGACCGTAGGGCAGAAGGCGTCGGACACCGCTCGGGAGTGGTTCGAGGGCAATCGCTATCAGGATTACCTGTATCTGCACGGGCTGTCGGTGGAGATGGCGGAGGCAATGGCGGAATACGTGCACAAGCGGATCCGCGCTGAACTCGGCTTCGCGGCGGAGGATGACCGGGACATGGAGAAGATGCTGTCGCAGAGCTATCGCGGCAGCCGCTATTCGTTCGGCTATCCGGCTTGCCCTCGGCTGGAGGATCAGGTGCCGATCCTGGGTTTGCTGGGGGCGGAACGGATCGGCATTTCGATTTCGGATGAATTCCAGTTGCATCCGGAGCAGTCGACCAGCGCGATCGTGGTGCTAAACCCGCGGGCGAAGTATTTTTCGGTGTGAGGGGGTGGGGCGCGGTAGTCTGTAAGAACGCGCGCCTCCGGGTGCGATCCAGGGCGCTTGGGGCACGAGATGGCGCCGTGGTAAGGATGGGCTTCAGTGCGGTGGGCAGGGAGGCTTTGGGTGGCGGCGTCCGGCACAATCATTGACGACCCGGTGCTTGCCCGCTTTCGTAAGACACTGGATGAGATCTACGGCAGCCGAATCGACCGGGTGGTTCTGTTTGGGTCCCGCGCGCGGGGCGACGCGGGACCAGATTCGGATTATGATGTCGCGGTATTCCTGCACGGCCTGACCGACCGGTTCGCCGAACTGAACAAGCTTGCCGATATCGGCACCGAAATTTGCAACGAAACCGGTGAATTCGTTCACGCCATGCCCTATCGGGCAGGTTCCTACACTGAGCGCACGCCTCTGATGCTGGGAATCCGGACGGACGGCGTCGACCTGTGAAGCCCGAAACAGCCGCCTTCTAGGCAAGGCTCGGGCCTGTCTCGCCAAGAGTGTGGATCGCGGCCTCGAAGAAGGCGCGTAGCCGGCTCGCGCGAACTCGGCGGACACTCACATCACGACGCAGCCGTCGTCGATCGCGTCCAAGCCACAGCCCGGGAAGTTTGCGGTTACGTTCTTTTCCTCTGTGTTTGCGGTATGAGAGTCGGGGGGCATGCAACTTGAGGATCTGTAGGGGGGACTGATTTCACAAATTCAGCCTGAGTGCCTACAGATGCCAAAAATTTCCCCCCTAGCTTTTCAACGTCAGATAAGGAGCGGACTTGGTCCGCTGAATACAGGAACGGAATTTCCACGAGCGAGAATTCTATCGGCGTCGGCCTGTCGGCGAGGACCTTTAAACCGATCATGCTCGTCATCGGAATGGCAAGGGTCATAAACCCACCGGAGATCGTGTATAATTGACTTTTGATAATATTCTCGTCGGTCATTTTATCCCGATCAGCGAAGGGCACCCTGACCACGAGCATGAGACGGCTTAATTTTCCATTCTTCGCCAGCGAGTCGGTTTTCGCGACAATGTAGAATGCGCCCCCGTCTAACCCCCATGCTTGAACAACGGCGAACGGAGATGCAGACGTCACCGCGTCCGGCGGAAGTACGAAATCAACCGGGCGGGACTCCTTGTAAAGGGCGGCGCATGTTGCTATTATTATACAACCTAGCGGCAAGTATCCCACGAACTTTATTTTCAAGAGCCTCGGTATACGTCGCGCGATCCCATCGGATTGACTTATAGCCGTGTCGATAGCTATCACCAGGGCCGAAATCGTAATCCCGCCATACGTGAGCCAATCCCAAAAACCCCAGTTGCCCATATGCCACCCCCTCCTAATGGGGGTGTAACAAGTAGCAACTCGCAACGCCAGACGCATAATGCCGACGCTGCTGCGCGAACATCTGGCCCCACCCATTTTCCACGCCGCGGTGGGAAGCTAACCTTCAAAGCTTGAATCCGACCCGAAGGGTAGTTCGTAGCAGCTAAACAATGCAAAAATCGAGCCGGAATTACACCTCGTCGGGCGGTCCGGCCCGGCCAGCGCGCTCAACAAAGTCGCGAATGTGCCACGCGGCAAACCTCGCCTTACGACCCGTCACCCCGATACCGCTCCATCATCGCCCGCCCGATCTCCCCGGACGACGGCCAATGCCCCTGCAACTGCCGGCCATGTTCGACATAGGCTTCAAGCGCCCCAGGATCGGGCTGCACCGGCTTCCCGTCACGCAGAAACAGCAAGCCTTCCTTCCCGGCGGGCATCGCCCGCACAAAATTGTCCGCCTCATCCAGCGCCTCCCGCAACGCCCGGGCCGTCGCTGCGGCATCAATCGGCGTCTCGCTCATCACCCGGTCATAATCGGCCTGCAGGTATCGGCCGTTGCGCCTGATTTCCGCGATGATCCCCTCCGGCGACAGCCCGGGGTCTTTCGCGGACGCCGCCCAAACCACGGCACCCAGCGGCAGATAGCGCTGATGGATGTCCAGCAGATCGACGATATCCCGAGGCTCCCGCCGTCCCGCCGCCGCCAGCGCCTTGTTGGTGGCGATATCGGCGGGGTGCAGCACGTAGCCGAACAGATCATCCGGCACGGCCGGGAAAAACCGGTAAGCGCTGTCGACCACCCATTCCAGCAACGTTCCTTCACCGCCGTCCCGAATGACCGCGGTGCAGATCGTCGGGAACCGGCGGGTCCACTCGATACGCAGCCCGGCCCCGGCCAGCGCTGCCGCGTCCGCCTCTACCGCCTGCTGCATCGCCAGTTCGCGATCATGAAACAGATCGATGTCATGCGAGAACCGCGCCCCGCCGCGCGCCAGCGGAGCCGCTCCGGCCACAAAGCTTTCCGGCGACCGGTGCGCCGCTAACAGCCGCAGCACCCGGGACTGGAACTCAGAGAGCGGCACGGCACGCGCTGATGATCTGCTCCGCCAACCGCCGCCCGGCGATGCCGCCTTCCACGCGCAGGCTTTCGGTAATCGCCAACGCATCCGCAATCGTCGGCTCATCGGCCGCCCGGCTGCTCCAGAGCGCGCGCAGGCCGTAGTCGTTGAAGGCATCCCGATACAGCGCGCGCACGTTCGCCGGGGCCGGTGCCGCAGACCCGAGCCGCTTCAAGTCATCGACTATCGACCGATTGGTCATTGCCACCCCGCCCTTATCTGCCAACGCCGTCGCCGCCAGCCCATCCCGGCGAACACAACGTCTCGCTATTCAAAACGGCTTCAGCACCGTATCCAACGCATCCTGTATCCGCCGCTTGGCCTCGTCATCCGCGGCGAATGACGCCACGGCATCGCCCAAACGGCCAACCCCGATCGTGGCGATATCCAATGGGTTCAGCGTAAACGCACGCCCCTGGACAACAAGCACCGGAGCGATGCGCGGGTGCTCGCCCTCCAGCCTCGCCATCGCGCCCAGCATCACCAAAGGCGCCACCACCCGCGTCGGCATCCGATGAAAGTCATTGGACTGAAGGACGATAACGAACGGTCGGGCAGCGCTGCGCGACGGGCTGCGATGGACGCCGAACTGAGCCGCCTCGATCACAGCGGCTGCATCTCCTCGGACAGGCTTCCATGCTCATGATAGAGCGCTGAGAACGCGTCGATCGCCCGCTCCGTCCGCAGCTTTTCTGCCTCCGCTGCGGCCTGACGCTGCGCCAGATCGGCTGCCAGCAGTGCCTCCACATGCGCCGAGAGGTTGACGACACCCGACCGGCACTGTTCGACAAGATCGGCGTTGAGATTCAGGTTCACGGGACGCTTTGGCGCCGACCGATCGTAACCCATGGCTAACTCCTGTGCGCAAGCATGCGCACAGTAACCCCCGGACCACCGGGCCGGCAAGCACAACCCGTCCAACGGCCCGAAACCGCATATTTCACCGTTTCCGGCCGAAACGCACTCACCATTGAACCGAACCGGGTTCGGCGCCACATTGGGCGTGCTAAGGTCGCTTGTCTGACCTGGAGGGGTTACCTCAATGACGAACGAAGAACGCGACATCATCTCCCAGTTCATCGCCCGAGTCGGCGGCGGTGCTCCGCAATCCGGCTTTTCAACCGGTTCCGTGCCGGCAACCCAGCCGGCGCTGCCGCCGATAGACCGGGATGCCGATGCGCTCATCGGACAGGCGTTCACGCAATATCCGGAAGCCCGCTACCGCATCACTCAACTCGCTTTCGTGCAGGAGCATGCGCTGGTTGAAGCGCAGAACCGCATCAAACGGCTTGAGTGGGAATTGCAGCAGGCCGCTCAGGCCGTGCAGCAGGCCCGGGCTTCGGCCCAGCAAGGCGGCCCCGCCCCATCCGGCGGCGGCGGGTTCTTCAGCGGCCTGTTCGGCGGCGGTGCGCGGCAACAGCAGGGGGGACCGCCTCCCGGTGCCGGGCCGTGGAACCAGGGCGGCCAGCCGCAGCAGGGGTACTATCCGCAATCGGCGCCGCCTCCGCCGCAGTATCCGCCGAACTACCAGCAGGGCGTGTTCCAGCGCCAGGGGTCTGGCTTCCTCGGTTCGGCCTTGACCACGGCGGCGGGTGTCGCCGGCGGTGTGGTGGCCGGTAATGCGCTCATGAGCCTGTTTTCCCCGCATCAGAGCGGCTTCGGCGGCGGCGGCGGATTTGGTGCCGGCGCGGCGAGTCCATGGGCGACTCCGGCGCCGGACCAGGGCTATGTCGATACCGGCAGCTGGGACCAGGGCGGCGGCGCGGCGCCGGCGGCCAACCAGGACTATGTCGACAACGGCACCTGGGATCAGCCCGCCCAGCCGGATGACTCGTCGTGGACGGACAACAGCGGAGGCGGTGGCTGGGACAGCGGCGGCGGCGGCGGGTCCGACGATACCTTTTAGTTTGATCTGAACATGGCCCGGCACCGTCCGGGCCATGTTCTTATGGCGCGCCGGGCATAAAAAAACGGCGGTGCCCGAAGGCACCGCCGAAGTTTAGGGAGGAAACGTCCAAGAAAGCAGTGCGCCTAAGCGCGGTCTGCGAGGCAAAGAATGGCATTCGCGCTCGCATCATGCAAGCGTTTTTTGCTGCACCGCACAATTTTTTGAGTCCCGTACGATCTGGCAAAAAAAACGGCGGTGCCCGTGGGCACCGCCGAAGTTTAGGGAGGAAACGTCCAAGAAAGCAGTGCGCCAGAGACGCGGTCTGCTGCCTAATTTATGGCCTGTGCAGATGCAGCATACAAGTGCCATCAGAGGGTGGCGCATCGTACATGGGCAAACCGGGGCCTGCTTGTTGCCGAACGGTCACAGTGGACCTTTCCAAGCTGTTAGATTCCAATGATCCGGGCCGTAACAACAAGGACTTACGGCGCATCATGCCGGGTGGCCAGCGACAGCGCGACGGCCGAACCCAGGCTGTTGGCCATGTCGGTCGGGATCAGCACGGTCGTGCCGCGTTCCTTGTTCATCTCATAGAGCAGGTTCATCTGGCGCAGCTTCAGCGCGTTCGGGTCGCTGCCGTACAGCTTCGCCGCCTCCAGGATCTGTTCGGCGATCGCCTTCTCGGCCGAAGCCAGGGTCACGCGGGCGTCCTTCTCGCGTTCCGCCTGCGCCTGCCGGCTCATGGCGTCCTGCAGTTCACGGGGGATCGAGACGTCCTTGATTTCCACGCTGCGGGCGGTGACGCCCCAGGTCGAGGTTTTCATCGTGATGGTCTGGCGCAGTTGCTCATCCGCGGTCTTGCGATCGGACAGCAGCTTCGACAGGTCTGTTGCGCCGATCATCTCGCGCAGGCTGGTCTGGGCGACCTGCTCGATGGCTTGCTGGTAGTCGGCGATTCGCACCGCCGCGGTTTCCGCGTTCTCCACCTGCCAGAAGACAATCGCATCCACGCCGACGGCAACCGTGTCCCGGGTCAGCGCCTGCTCGGCGGTGATGATGGTGGTGCGGATGCGCAGGTCGATGACCTGGGCGACCGCGTCGATGATCGGGAAGACCAGATAAAGGCCAGGTCCCGCCACGTGGTCGAACCGGCCGAGGCGCAGGATGACCGCGCGTTGCCATTCGGAGGCGATCCGGATGGACCGGGCCAGGATGAACAGCACGATAGCGGCGATGACAGCGAGCGCGATACTCATGGGCGGCCTCCGGACAGTTGTGGCGGGTATATAAACTCATCTTTCGCGTGCCGGGGTTGTTTTGCCGGACAAGCAACGTCGCAGGCGCGCCGGATGGCGCACCGGCCGAAGCGGATGTATGAACCGTTTCGATGTCCCCACCCTCTCCCCGTGTCGCCGTTGTTTTGCCGCCGCGCGAAGGGTTCGGCCCCGGCCGCACGGGGGCCATCGGCTTGCTGGCCCGTCGCCTCGTGCAGACGCCGGGGTTCAGCACGATCATTTTCGGCGGCAGGCAGGACGGCCCGATCTTTCCCGGGATCGATTTTGAGGCCGTCGACCCAACGATCTGGGCGCTGGGCAATACCAACGTCCGCTATGCCATCGCGGTCGCCAAGCTGTTGAAGAAGCTGAACGTGGCTATGGTCGAGGTGCATAATCGCCCGGAGATTGCGCTGGTGATCGCTGCCCAGTTGCCTGCCATTCCGGTGACGCTGATTTTGAACAACGACCCGCAGGGCATGCGCGAAGCGGTCACGCCTGCCGAGCGCACCGACATGCTGCGGCGGTTGGCGCTGGTCCTGACATCCTCGGACTATCTGCGCGGACGGCTGCTGGATGGCGTCACGGTGCCTCCCAGGCAGCCGGACGTGCTGCTGAACTGCCTCGACCTGACCGAACTTCCGCGCCCGCGCAAGCGCGAGCGGCTGATCCTGTTCGCCGGACGGGTCGTGGCCGACAAGGGTCCGGACGCTTTCGTCGCCGCCTGCGCGGCGGCCTTGCCACTGCTGCCCGGCTGGGTGGCGGAAATCATCGGTGCCGACAGATTCAGCTACGACAGCCCCGACACCGGGTTCGTTCACATGGTCCGCGGGGCGGCCGAGGGCGCGGGCGTCCGCATGCTGGGCTATCGCGACCATCCGGACGTGCTGGTCGCCATGAGCCGTGCGGCGATCGTCGTGGTGCCGAGCCGCTGGCCGGAACCGTTCGGACTGGTGGCGCTGGAGGCGATGGCGAGTGGCGCAGCCCTGATCTGCTCGCCCCGCGGTGGCCTGCCGGAAGTCGCTGGTGACACCGCCATCTACGCCGATCCCGATCGGCCGGCGGAGATTGCGGCGGCGATCCGGGCGCTGGCGAACGATGAACCGCGGCGCGCGGCGCTGGCGGAGGCAGGGCGGCAACGGGCCAGGCAGTTCGACGTGCCGGCCATCGCGGCGCGACTGGCAGGGCTGCGCCGGGCGGTGCTGAGTGGTTGACCGGCGGCGCCACACCTATATTGCTCGGTCAAACAGCGATGGAGCCTGCCATTATGGCTGACGCGATCACTCAGGTGCCGGTGACGGTGCTGACCGGCTATCTGGGCGCCGGCAAGACGACCCTGCTCAACCGCATCCTGACCGAGAACCACGGTCGGAAGTATGCCGTGGTGATCAACGAGTTCGGCGAACTCGGCGTGGACAACGACCTTGTCGTGGACAGCGACGAGGAAGTGTTCGAGATGAACAACGGCTGCATCTGCTGCACCGTGCGCGGCGACCTGATCCGTATCGTCGGCGGGCTGATGAAACGGCGTGACAAGTTTGACGGTATCATCATCGAGACGACCGGGTTGGCGAACCCGGCGCCGGTGGCGCAGACGTTCTTCGTCGATGACACCGTCAAGGCGAAGACCCGGCTGGACGCGATCGTCACTGTGGTGGACGCCAAGCATCTGCCGGCGCGGCTGGCGGACAGCCATGAGGCGGCGGACCAGATCGCTTTTGCCGACGTCATCGTCCTGAACAAGACCGATCTGGTGACTCCGGAGGAACTGGAGGCGGTTGAGGCGACGATCCGCGGAATCAATCGCTTCGCCGTGATCCACCGGACCGAGCGGGCGGCTTTGCCGATAGACCAGGTGCTGGATCGGGGGTCGTTCGATCTGGCTCGGATCCTGGAGCTGCATCCGGACTTTCTCGATGGCGACGATGCGCACGAACACAATGAGGACGTGTCGTCCATGAGCTTCGAGGTGGAAAAGCCGATCGACCCGGAGAAGTTCAACGCCTGGATCGGCGTGCTGCTGCAGGACAAGGGGGCCGATCTGCTGCGGACCAAAGGCATCCTGCATTACGCGGGCGAGGATCGGCGGTTCGCGTTCCAGGCGGTGCACATGATCGCGGACGGCGATTTCATCGGCCCGGCGAAAGCGGGCGAGCCGCACACCAGCCGGCTGGTGTTCATCGGCCGCAACCTGAACCGCCCGCAGTTGCGGCGCGGTTTCGAGAGCTGCGCGGCGGATTGACGGTGACAAAGATGGTTTCCATGCCTTAACACTTGAGAGGCTGGTCGATGATGACCACCTAAGGCGACGCTAGTCGATGCAACAACGGCACGAGCGAATACGCCAACCCAGAATCACTCCGACGCCACTGCAAAAACGTTGTGCTTGTGTTGCTTCTCGCTGTGTGGCAAAGTGCAACCGTTCTAAGAAAGGTAAGAAACTCCCTTGTCAGAGCGTTCACGTCAGGGAGGCGGGATGTTGCTCAAAATTACCGTTGGTAAAATCGCTGGTGGGTCGGCGCCGGCACATATTCATTGCCAAGCCGCTCAGTCGGCCACAATCATCGATTGCCCAGCCGCTGATGCAGGATATGAACGGGAAGCGCGGCATGCCTGATCCAACTTTAGTGGCTGCTGGGAAGGCATTCTTTTCCGAGCATGCCTCAATTGCAGCTCGTCTGAAGATAGTGCTTCTGGAGGATGAGAGGCCAAAGGGACTGGATCTGGAGGCCGCGGCCAAACTACACGCGGCCGTAGATATGATTCACGCTTGTATCATAACGGATGCCGGGGCTGGAAATCAACGCCGGACCGCTCAGGCAGCAGGGCAATCGGGTGAATGAGCACGTGACAAGCCGCTAAAGTGCTGAATCTATGCCGATCCTCGATTCGCTGAGCGGGGAACGGCAATGGACGGCGCGACAACGGACTGCGGTGCATTCGACGAAACGGTCGTCTTTTTG
>NZ_CAIWTY010000027.1 GCF_903915725.1 uncultured Rhodopila sp. | reverse complement strand
GCTCGCGCTCGGCACCTTTACGGCTGGATTGCAATCGCGGGTGTGGCGGATTTGCGCGGTCGGCGCCATTATGCTTGTCGCCGTGCCGGCGATGGGGTGGCTCGAACAGTCTGCCCTGCTTGTCACCGTCGCCGTTCTGGCAATCGTCGCGGTCGGTTTTGGAACCTGGTGGCTTGGTCAGCGAGGCCAGGCTGCCGTCTAACGGGACGACATCCCATGACCCATCGCGCCGCGGGCGCGCGATGGGCGGTGATTTGTCCGGGGTAATCGCATTTTGGAACAAGGCGAAAAGACGGTCGACAAAGTGACAGTCCGTGTTGACTCGGATCGGACTGCCGAACTCCGACCAATCCGAAGCGGGATGTCCAGTAGGCCGGGAGGGCTGGTGTGACCATCTTCGCCCCACAGCCCGATGCCCTCGTTCCGCGAAGCTGTCGCAGGGGCAGCCTACGTTTCGAAGGTTCACCTCGCGGTCCGGCGGTGCCAGCGTGGCGCGTCCGGCGGTGTTCTTGTTCACACTCTCGGTCACCGCGTGGCTGCGCGGGCCTTGGAAATTGAGAAAAACCCTGCGTCTTCGTCTGGGTCAGCGCCAGACCGGGCGGCCGAGATTGACGGTGTTGGGGATCGTCGCCGCGCCGCCGACCGCGCCAATCGCTCCGCCGATCAACGCGCCGGTTCCGGCGTTACCGCCAGTGACGGCACCGACCGCCGCGCCTGTGCCGGCGCCAAGCAGGCCACCGGAGACAGCGCGATCCCCGGGGCCGTAGCCGCATGTGACGACGACAAAACCGAGGGCGGCCAACGAGATTGTCGAGAATACAATTGGAGGCATGTGTTGACTTTCGTTCATGGGGCCGCGTTTACTACCGGCCTCGGGTTGGCGGTTTTCTGAGACGCGGCCTTTGGTGGCTATAGCGAAGACGCGATGCCAATGTGTTATGCGTCACCGAGCCGGTATCGAAGCAACGGATATAGTCGGGATGACTATGGGCGCCGTATCTGACGTGAATAAGCGCAACGACGGTCAGCAGCAGGTGATAATCCGCGGATGGTTGGAGATGTGAAGCTCATCGGGTGGGGGCGGTGGCGCTTCCGCGGCGCTGGTAGAAGCCTGCGCCGATAAGAACGACGCCCAGCAACACCACCCCGCCGCTGAGCACGGGTGGAATTACGAACGACGTGCTTTCCGTTGTCTGCAGCTTCAGGTCACCAATCTTTGCGACATCTTTGGTCTGTTGCGTCGTGAATATGGGGATTGCGAAGCCGAGTGCACCAAGCAACACCAAGGCGGCGCCGGTCAGCAAAAAAAGTCCGTATCCGGAACGTCCCATGAAAACCTCCAAAAAACGATGCCGCCACCGGCGGGATGGCGCCGTGCCCGCCATCCGGATCAGGTGTGCCCGTGGCGGGTAGCCGTCGGGGGCTAGATGCCGAGTGCGCCGAGCAACCATAACACCAGCAACACGGTCAGCAGGAGGCCAAGCACGCCGCCCAGCCCTGGCGCGCCGTAGCGGTTGTAACCGTAGTAGCCGCCGCCGCCACCAAAGAGCAGGATCAGTACGACGATGATAAGAATAGTGCTCATTGGACACCTTCATGAAAGCTCAGCCGGATTGCTGCGGCGATGGGTTTGCGCGGTCGTTGCCCGAATACGGCAAAGTCACCTCGGGTCGTTACGTCCCCGGCAACCCTATCGGTCGCCTGACCGGTCGCCGAGTTGTAACCCGTCCCCTGCGATCGTGTGGCGGGCCGCAGAGCAGCGACGCGGCCACCGGTATTCTGGCACGGGGGGCTACTTGGCTCGATCTCCGTGTTTTGGTGTGCGGGCCAGATCCGCCCGGTGACCACCAAGACGATGACAATCATGAGCAACCCCACTCCGCCGCTCTGGAAATAGCCCCAGCGCACGCTGCGCAACCAAGCCGGCAGCACGCTGTTCAGCATAAGTTTGAGGATAACCAACGGACTGGTGCCAACGTTCATGACACCACCCCCTGAGACTCCTCCGCCGAGCTTCGCAGTGCCAACCTCTTCGGCCGGCGCTGCGAATCCCACGGGTCCATGAGATACGTCTCTTTCGGAAGCCTCCTGCTTACGCGGTTGCTCTAGTTCTTGGGCGGCGTGGGAGCATCAATCTTCTTGTTACCCAGGTCTGTATACCTGGGCAGATACTGGTAGGTCCTGTCGAAGGGCCAGAAGCCGAAATACCAGAGAATGCCTCCTACCGCGGCCACGGGAACGACAAGCTGCAACATTTGGGTAAACCTCCTTGCTTGGTGGGCAGGGTATCATGAGCGATGCAGTCATCACCGCACGGGCAAGCTGCTTGGCCTGGCCCCGGCCGGCTTCCGGAAAGTACTACTTCTGCACTACGTCTTTGATGCCGCCGACGGCATTTTGAACCTTGCCTTCGACTTTCTCACTCTCGCCGTCGGCGACCAGCTTTGCGTCGCCCAGAACCTTTCCCGCGGCTTCCTTGATGTTACCCTCGACCTGTTTGGCCGAACCGGCGATCCGATTTTTGTCAATCATGTCACGTCTCTCCGTTTGTTGGCGCCCCTGATCCGGCCGTCACCGGCCGGTGGGCAGGATGGACAGGCGGGTGTCAACCCGCCACTATGGCCTCCCGGCGTGTTTCAGCTCACGGACGGTTCCGGCGATACCCGTAATAGCCCCCGCCTCCGAGAAGCAAAAACAGCACAAGAACAATCAGAATGGTTGACATAATTCCCTCCGGAACACACATCAGGGCGATTGCCCTCTCGCGTATATGAGTTCGCAACGGCTCTGCCACCAGCCTCGGAATCTACCTACATGAATGGGCCAATGTGTGCCGTTTGCGCGCTGGTTTGTTTCGCGTAGATAGATTCAAAGGGTATTGTAGCGTCTCGGATCGATGCAGCCTCTTTCCCTGACATCATAATAATAAACACAGCCGGGGTCCCTTATGCTGATCCAATCGACGACCGCTCGATTTCTCGCCTCGGAAGCTACGCGCCCACGCGCAGTCGATGACGAAACTCTGCAGACGGTGATTGGCAATCCGGCGCACGACCTCATTCGTCTCGGACTGTCGCTCGCGATGGCAGCATGCGGTTCCGCTCTTCCCGGCATCATCACAGCCCGGATGCTGGAATACATGGTGAACGGCTATGAATCGGCTTTCGCTCCGGAGGCGCGCGGCGAGACCGTGGACCGCGGCAGCTACATGCCGGAGACGGTCAGGCTGGCGATGCGCCGGGCTGCCGGGCGGTCCTGGAAGCATCTCGCGGGTGAACGGATTGAAGGGAGCGAGCCTCTGATTCCCCTTGGCAAGCGCTTCTGGCCGCTGACGTCCGAAGAGCATGCCACCGTGGAAGGCCTCTTTGCCGAAGAACCCGTGCGCAAGCGCGCGACCTCGCTGCGCTCGCGCGCGGAGGATGCCGAGGTGCGGGTGCTTGCCGCCTATCTCAACCATTGCCGCCGCTACACGATCGTCGATAACCCCTGATCCGCTGCCGATTGGTTAGCCGTCTAATCGGATCGGCTATTCGCGCTTTTGGGCAGATTGATCGCCGAGGTTGCATACGGAACTCAGTCAACTCAGCGAAACGACGATAATCCGTTGCCACCGGAAGCCCCGGAACATTGCCGGTTGATCCAACTCAACGACCACTTCGGGTGCGTGCTGTAACGTGCGATGGACAGGAACCACTGCCACGTAAGCTTTGACAATCTGACACGGAGCGAGACGATGTTCGATGCAAAGCAATTGCTCAACGAGCTTCTGGGCGCACAAGGTGCGCAGACCGCTGGCGACATAGCCAATCGGGCTGGTGCCGCGGTGTCAGGCGCATGGTCGCAGGCCCAGAGCCAGTTGCAGGGCACAGAGGCCGGCGCGGCGCTGGATCAGGCGAAGCAGTTTGCCAGCGAAAACAAGCTGGCAACCGGGGCTGCGCTGGGCGGCCTCGCCGCGCTGCTGTTCGGCACGCGGAGCGGACGGTCGATCGCCGGCGGTGCCGTGGGGGCAGGGGCGCTCGCCGGGCTTGGCGGACTGGCCTACAAGGCGTTCACGAATTACCAGCAGGGCAAGCCGCTCATCGCCGGCGTGCCTGGTATAGACCGGTTGACCGCGGCTCCCGCGGGTTCAGCCTTCCACCAGGATGCCCACACGCCTGAAACCGCGACCCTGTTGATACGCGCCATGATCGCGACAGCGGCCGCCGACGGCGTGGTGGACGACGCCGAACGCACCCGCATCGTCGGTCAGATGCACGCCGCCGGCATGGACGAAGACGCAGCCCGGTTCCTCAACGAGGAAATCAAGCGCCCCGCCGGCATTTCCGACCTTGCGGCTGGCGCCGGCGGATCCCCGGAGCTCGGAGCGCAGATTTACGCGGCGGCCGTGTTGTCAGCCGGCGAGCCCTCGCCGGCGGAAACGGCCTTCCTCGCCAAACTCGCCACTGCCCTGAATCTGGATCCCGGCTTAGTCGCTAATCTCAGGGCCGCTGCGGCGCCCGCGACCTGAACGGCGGTCGCCACGACGCGGCCGAACCAGGATGCCGCTTGCGGGCCTCAGTTAGCGAATCAGTCATGCCGACCCCGACAGCATGGTTTAACACGCGATAACGCCCATCCCCGCGTGTTTCCCATACGCGCTGTTGTCGTAACGGTTTTTGCATAAATCATGCGCTGGCCCTACATAGGTGGCTCTTATTGCGCTAGTTGTTGAAATGGCCGACGCTCAGGGTCCGATGGAATCGAGTTTGGCCATGAATGTCGAGCTGTTTGCGAACTGGCTGGCCGCGATCCGCCAGCTGACCCGAGATCAACGCCGGCACGCATATTTCGCTCTGGCGCTTGGCGAAGCCGCGGACGACGAGTGTCTGAGAGAAGACGCCGCCGTCGCTTTCACCTGCGAGCCGATTGCCATCGCTGAAGCTGCAAACCGACAGCTCGGCAGCCGGGAGATGGTGCGGACGCTACCATCGGCCTGCAATGATCCGGCGCACGCGCTGGGCGCGGCGGCGCGGACGCGAGTGGACAATGCTGGGCTGCCCGCACTGCGATGCGAAAGACGTGCGGCCGTGGGGACACGCCAGCGGACTGCCCCGCTATCGCTGCCCTGACTGCCGGCGGACTTTCAATGCGTTGACCGGCACGCCGCTGGCGCGGTTGCGGCACAAAGACCTCATTGATGTCGGGTGAAAGCCTGGCGGACGTCGCCGCACGGTGCGGCGTCGCATCCACCACGGCGTTCCGTTGGCAGCATCGTTTCCTCGCGGCGCCGGCCTTGGATAAGCCCACGCGGTTCGAAGGCATCGTCGAGGCCGATGAGACGTTCATTCTGGAATCGTTCAAGGGACGCCGAAGCGATCTGCCGCGCGCCGCGCGAAAGCGCGGCGGCAAGCCGAAAAAGACTGGACTGTCGGCCGAGCAAATCCCGGTGCTGGTGGCGCGGGATCGCCGTGGAGCCACCATCGACGGGGTGCTGCCCAAACTCAGCCGTGCCTCGGTCACCGCGGTCCTCCGCGGCATCGTCACCTCGGCCAACCAACTGTGCTGCGATGGCGGGAAAGCCATCGCAGCGTTCGCCCGGGTGGGCGGGATTCCTTACCATGTGTTGCCCAAACCCGGCGGTCCGAGGCCGGAAGCCCCGGATCTGCACATCAACAACGTCAATGCCTATCACAGTCGTCTCAAGCAGTGGCTGCGTCGCTTCAATGGCGTTGCGACGAAAAACCTGTCCAGCTATCTCGGCTGGCGTCGAACCCTGGAGGCATTTGAGGACGGGGATCAGTCAGACCTGTGGCTTTGCCGGGCCATGGGGTTGGGGGTGTACCAACAACTAACGCAATAAGAGCCACGTAGGTAGATTCCGAGGGTATTGTAGCGTCTCGGATCGATGCAGCTTCTTTCCCTGACAGGATGACAATAAATCACGCCGGGGGATCTAATGCTGATACAATTGTCGACCGCCCGATTTCTCGCCTCGGAAGCGATGCGCCCATGCGTATTGGTTGTCGACGACGAGACCATAATCTGCGAACTGCTCGGCTTAGTGCTCGAAGAAGACTACCAGGTCATCTGCGCGAGCACGAGCAACGACGCGCTCCGGGTGCTCGCCGAACAAAACATCGACGTCATGCTGCTCGACTATCACCTGCGTTCCGGCGGCGCGGTTGAGGTTGCCAGGCGAGCCAATGAAATCGGTATCCCTATGGCCTGGATGACCGGGGACCACGCGGTCGAATTTGATTCGCATCGCGTCCTGTTGAAGCCATTCCACATCGACCGGGTGTCGGAGACGCTGGCCGAGGTTCGAAGTTCTGCGCGCTTGGTCATCAAGCCGCCCCGTCTAGCTCTAGCAGCCGTAGCAGCACCATGAGCGTGAGGTGGAACGAGGATCTGCTCGGTCGCGTGCGGGAACGCGCGTCGGCCGGGCGATCGATGCGGCAGGCAGCTGCGGATCTGCATGTTCCGCTAACCTCGCTCGCACAAAGTGCCTCGGACCATAAGATCAAGTTCCAGGGCAGCCGCTCCATACCGCCGTCTGACCGTCCGATGGCGGGCGGGCGCCAAGAACTGGCGCACCAGATCCGCTTGGCGCTGTCCGAGGCTCTATCGCGGCTGGGCCCCGATGACGATGCTGCATCCGATCGTGAGGTTTCGGGTTGACGGCAAGCCGTGCGCGATCGACACAGACTCCTCATCCGGAACTTGCCCCGTCCCCGGAAAGCGGGCTGTGCCAAGGTGACGTCGAACCGCTGGTTGGTCCCAATCTAAGGGTCAAGTTAACTGCTAGCCTGGCTTCGGCCGCACTGAATTGGCCTGCTGCTGCCTTGCTGCCAGTACCCAAACACTCCCGCCATGTGAACCTATCCGCAGGAATCCGGCGTCGATATTCGCCGACTCATCACCTTCAGGTTTCGGGATCTCAGCGATCCGAATCCCTAAGCCGGCCGCGAATTCGCGATCAGGCGAGCCGCGGACTCAGCGATCGGATCTATCGGCGTCCACCGCGGCGATCGCCATCCGCGCCAAGGCCGGCAGCGATTTCGTATCTGTCTTCGCCATGATCGAGGCGCGATGGTTCTCGACGGTGCGCTGACTGATACCCAGATCGGCGGCGATGTTCTTGCTGGGATGACCGACAAGAACCATGTCCATGATCTGGCGCTGCCGTGGCGTCAGACTGGCGACTCGGCTCGCCGCATCGTTGCGCCACGCCGAGAGTTTGCCTGAATCCCGAGATTGCTCCAGAGAATGATCGACACTTGCAAGCAGTTCGGTGCGGCTGATCGGCTTCTCGATGAAGTCCGACGCCCCCGCCTTCATCGCCTCCACCGCTATAGCAACGTCGCTGTTGCCGGTTATCATGATAGCCGGTAAGGCATGGCCCGCCTCACGCAGGCGCCGCAGCAAGGTGATCCCGTTCATGCCGGGAAGGTAGGCGTCGATCACCAGACAGGCTGCCCGCCCGGGGCGGAAGGCCGCCAGAAACGCCTCGCATGTCTCATAGTCCTCGACGTTCCTGTCATCGTCTTCAAGCACGGCACGGATTGCCCCGCGAATACTGTCATCGTCGTCAACGACGTAAATCACGGGCGGTCCGCTTCCCCCCGCATCTTCTCCGTGGCGTGGCGCATGCGCCACGGCTCGCGACAGCGGCAGCAGATTTTGGATTGTCTGCGTCAATTCCTGTAGCTTGACCGGTTTGTTGAGTTGGACACAGTGCTGAAATGCAACCGTGCTCGCGATCCCGGCTGATATGTCGCCTGTGAGGATAATCGCAGGAACAGGCCGCCCAAGTTCTTCGCGGATCATGGCCGCCACGACCGCGCCGTTCATGCCGTTCGGCAGATTGTAGTCAGCGAGGATAAGGTCCGGCTTCACCATCCCCCCGGCGATCAATTCGCGCGCTCTGACGCCGTCGTAAGCTGTTACAACCTCATGACCTTCCTCCACCAGAACGACGTCGAGCAGTTCCCTCACGTCCGGGTCGTCTTCGATGACAAGGATCGAACCGATATGGCGATCGTTCTCTTCCCCCGCATTGATTAGGGTGAGCGGAAGCTGTAGCGGTTGCGGGGTCATTTCAGCCGGTGGAAGCGCGATCTCGATGGAGAAGACTGACCCCCGGCCCGGGACCGACCGCACGCGAACATGATGACCAAGCAACGTGGCAAGCCGGTGCACGATGGAAAGCCCCAGGCCGAGCCCGCGACTGCGTTCCCGTGCCGGATTGTCGAGCTGGCGGTATTCGTCAAAGATCGCTTGAAGCTGGTTGTCGGGAATGCCGATCCCGCTGTCCCAGACTTCAATGCTCAGCGTGTCGTGGTGCCGGCGGCAGCCCAGCAGAATCTTGCCGCGCTTAGTGTATTTCAGGGCGTTCGACAACAGGTTGCGGATCATTTGCTCCAGCAGACGAGGATCGCTGCTGATGGTCAGGCCGCATGAAACGACCCGCAGGGCCAGACCTCGCGCCTGTGCAAGATAAGCGAATTCGTCGCGCAATTGGTCCAGCAGGCCCCCGATCGGGAAATCGATGCTCTCGGCATGAACTGTCCCCGCGTCGATCTCGTTGATATCGAGCATGGTGTTCAACATACCCGACATCGCACCCAACGTATTAGCCAGGCGCGCCACAAGCTTTTTGGCCTTTTCTCCTTCCACATGCTTCGCCAGCAACCCCTGCACGAGCGCAAGCGTTTGCAGCGGCTGGCGCAGGTCGTGGCTTGCCGCCGCGAGGAACCGCGATTTCGCGGCATTGGCCTCATCGGCCTTCTGCTTGGCGACACTGAGCTCGTCGGCGACGCGACGGCGCTCGGTGATGTCGGCGAAGGTGATGACGACACCTTCCACACCATCGTTCTGCGCCCGATAGGGCAGCACGCGGCGGATGAAGCAGGCACCGTTGCGGGTTTCGATCTCGCGCTCCATCGGCACGAGGGTGCGCAGCACCGCGGTGGCATCGGCCACCAGATTGCCGTCCACGGCCAGAGAATTCAGGTCCGAGAGCGGGCGGCCGACGTCGCCGGGAAGAATGGCGAACAGTGATTTAGTCGCCGGGGTAAAAAACCGGATGTTCAGTTTCCGGTCAAGGAACAGCGTCGCCACGTCCGCACTGTACAGGACGTTTTGCAAATCGTCGGAGGTTGTTCGTTGCCGCTCCAGCGTTTCCTGCAGTTGGCTGTTCAGCGCGGTCAGTTCCTCGTTCAACGATTGTAGTTCCTCTTTCGAGGTCAGCAACTCCTCGTTCGTGGATTGGAATTCCTCCTGCACGGACAGGGCTTCTTCGTTGATCGCCTTCTGCTCCCGGGCGGAAATCTCCAGGTTATGGATTGCGCCTTGCAGTTCGGTCCGGGTTGCTTCCAACTCCCGCTCCAGTTCGGCGACACGAGGCACATCCTGTGATACGCCTGACTTTGCGGCTACCGGCCCGGCCTTAGGGTCATCGATGAAACAGACCAGCAGCAGCTCCTCGTCCTCGCTGCGGACCGGTTGCACGTCGATGCTGAACGTTCCGGTATGGCTTTCGTCGCCGATCCGCCCGCCGCGGATGGTGACGGGGGCGTTGTCCTGACTGGCTTGCTGGATTGCCGAGCGAAGCTTGGTTCGTATGCCCTGTCGGGCCATGGCCAGCAGATCGTGTGAGGGTTGCCCCGCCACGACCCGCAGATAGCGGTCCGTCGGACCGAGGGAGTAGAGGCACTCGTGCTTGCGGTTGATGAGCACCGCTGCCGGCGCATAGGTATCCATCACCACGCGCCGGCATAAGTCCGCCAGAGCCGCCTGGCGGGAGGGTGCGGCGGCCTGTCCCGACCGAACCGGTGTCCGTACGCCCTCGCCCCCTCGGATGAGGCCAAATTCGCCCGGTCGGCTGCGGCCGACGTGCCGGTAAATGCGCTCCGGTTTGGATATCGCATTGAACCGGTCATCGTCGGCGCCCGCGGTCTCCGCGGTTCCAAGCAGCAGGATGCCGCCTTCGCGCAGCGCGAAATGCAACAGCGCCAGGACTTTCGCTTGCGCTTCCGGGCGCAGATAGATCAATAAATTCCGGCAGGAAATGAAATCAAGGCGTGAGAAGGGTGGATCGGCCAGCACGTTCTGCACCGTGAAGACCACGGCGGCGCGCAGTTCCGGTGAGACGCGGTAGTGGTGTTCTTCCTTTGTGAAGAAGCGGGCGAGATGCGACGCCGCAACCTCCGCCTCGATGCTGTCGGGATATAGACCGTCACGGGCGATGGTGATCGCATCCGGATCGACATCGGAAGCAAAGACCTGCAGCTTGATGTTAAGTTTGGCGGCGGAGATCGCCTCCTGGAAAAGCATCGCCAAGGAGTAGGCCTCTTCGCCGGTGCTGCACCCGGCAATCCAGACCCGGATCGGCTTGTCAGGCGCGTGGTTGCGCACCAGGTCCGGAATGGTCGTCTCTGCCAGCAGATCGAAGACGGGCCGGTCGCGGAAGAAGCTGGTCACGTTGATGAGAAGATCCTTGCAGAGAAGGGCGAGCTCGACCTCGTTGGTGCGCAGCAATTGCAGGTAGCGGTCCACGTCGGAAACGTCGATTGCGGCCATGACCATGCGCCGCTCGATCCGCCGTTGCAGCGTGCCGGGCTTGTAGTGCGTAAAATCATACGGCGTCTTGCTACGCAGCAGCTCGATGGCTTTGAGCAACCGGCCTTCGGCGGACCCCCGCGCGAGTTCTCCGTCACCCGGGTCGCCGACGCTACGTGCATGCTCTGCAAGAATGTCCGGAATTCCGGCGACCGGCGACACGGCATCAACGCTGCCTGTCAGGACGGCATTGCGCGGCATCCCGTCATATCCGGCTTCGTCAGGATCCTGAGCGATCACCAACCCGCCCTTCGCTTTGATCGCTTTGAGGCCGAGACTGCCGTCGGCACCTGTGCCCGAAAGGACCACGCAGACGGCGCGTGGTCCGCAGCCGATCGCCATCGATTGCAGCAGGAAGTCGAAGGGAAGCCGGGCGCCATGCCGCTCCGTTGGCTGGGAAAGGTGCAGGGCCTCGTCGCCGATCGACAGGTAGGCGCCCGGCGGAATGATGTAGAGATGGTTCCGCTCGATCAGCATGCCGTCGGTCGCCTGCGAAACGGTCATCGTCGTGTGGCTGGCGAGCAGATCCACCAGCATGCTCTCATGGTCTGGATCAAGGTGCTGGACCAAAATAAATGCCATGCCATTATCGGCTGGCAGCGCGGCGAGAAATTTCCTGCATGCATCGAGCCCGCCGGCGGAAGCGCCAATTCCAACAATCGGGAAATCAGCGGGCCGGGCCGGAGGCCCGCGCGCGGGCGGCCGAGGCTTCGGTGCAGCCTCTTTAGCCTTGTCTGGTCGACCGTCTGCCATAGTGGATACTTCCTGTAGGCCACCAGTTGCGGCGGCAGGAAATTTGACATTAGCACACACCCGGTAAAACGGTTCTCCCCGGTCCGCATTGATCTAACTCATCGGGTTTGTGGGGGCTATACGATTGATAACATATGATTTTCAGGCGCCGTCGGCAGAGCCGATTCTGCACAGCCAGGTAGCCCCCGCTGGCATCGGCATTGCCGCCCCGTTTCGGTGGTGATCGGCTAGAAGTGCTACGACATGGTTACGACCCGTGGTTGGGTGTGACCGGGTCCGATTCGGACAACAACGACCGGCGCCGCGCGCGGGCCTCACGGCTGCGCTGTGCACAGCGGCCAGCCGGCTTCGGCAAGACCCGGGACGACTGCCACATACAGACGTTTTCGATTCCAAGCATTCTATCATCGGCAACGCCACGCAGAAAGCACCGGACCCTGGTCGGTCCCCGGCTGCCCGCTTCTGGCGCCGCCTCAGGCTTCTGGCGCGCACCCAATCCGTCTACCGCGTGGCTATTGGCCGCGGCCGTGCTCGGCAGCGCCATGCTGCAAATGGCCTTGCAGTACCGGTTGCATTACTGGAGCCGCGATTTCTTCGATGCGTTTGGCCGCCGAGACGCCTCCGCCGTCCGTGAGCAGGCGCTGCTCTTCGTGGTACTCGTGGTCCTGAGCGTCCTGGTGGCCATCCTGTCGATCTGGGCGCGCATGACGACGCAACGCAAATGGCGCGCCTGGTTCACCCGCCATCTGATCGACCGCTGGTTGTCGAACGATCGCTTCGGTCAGCTGAGTTTTCAGCGGGGCGAGGATCGGATCCCGGAATACCGCATCGCCGAAGATGCTCGCGTGGCAACGGATGGGCCGGTCAGCATGGCTGCGGGCCTGCTGACGGCGGTCCTCAGTCAGTGCGATCATCTTCATCGGAGTCCTGTGGAATGTCGGCGGCGATCTCGACCTCGGGCTCTTTGACCACCGACGGACGTTGCCGAAATATCGGGTCATCGCGGTCGCAGTATACTCCGGGCTATTGACCGTCGGGATGACCGTAATCGGGCGCCGCATGGTCGGGGCAATCGCGGACAAGAACGCGGCTGAAGCGCAGTTCCGATCGGTTGGCGGCAACCTCCGCGAGCGGGGCGTGGCCGATCTGCGGGATCATGTCGAGCCCGCACCACATCGACAGATGGCCAAAGCGTTCGACGTGGTGATCGGACGGTGGCGAGATTTGTGCTTCCAGGTCATGCGTATCACCGTGGTGTCGCATGGCAATCTCCTGATAGCACCTGTCAGTGGCTGGATACTGTTCGCGCCGAAGCACCTGGGTGGTACCATGTCGCTTGGCGAGGTTGCACAGATGGTCTCCGCCTTTGTGATTGTTCATCGACGAGTGATCATACTCCCGGCGGATCGAATTGCCCAAGCTGCCGGCTTGGGGTCTCCGCCTGCCGGCAGGGAGTCCTGAATCACGTGTTCCGATTTGATCCCGGGAGAGTTTCAGGAACGAATGCGCTCACCTTCAGCGGGAAGGGCTTGAGCCTGAACCGTCATAGCAGCCGTCGCCCCTCGGGTGCCCGGGTAGTTTCCGAGCCTTTCGGCGCTCCGGGACTGCGCTACGATCGCTCTGGATACCCTGCCGTGCCCGTTGCGAGGGCAGGCGGGTTCGAACGCTCAACGATACCGGTCTCCATGGAGGAACCAGGATGAGAAATTACGATCGTATCAACGCGCTTCCGCCGGATCGGATAGCAGAAAAGCGCGCCCACATCGTGGGGGGTGGAATTGCTGGCCTTTCCGCTGCTGCATTCCTTGTTGCCGACGCCAGCATGCCAGCGGACCACGTAACGATCTACGAAACCCTGTCCTTGATGGGTGGATCCATGGATGCGGCGGGGAATGCCAAGAGCGGCTATACCAGCCGTGGCGAACGAGAACTCGAACCCTACATGGAGTGCCTCTGGTATCTGTGCAGCAAGGTGCCTTCGCTACAGACCCCCGGCCTAACGATCCTCGATGAGACCCATCAGGCCAACGTTCGCGAGCGGATCAATTCTCACTATCGGCTCATGGAAAAGCAGGGACAACTCTATGACTATTCCGGGCCGCTAATGTCAGCCGATGACGCTAAGAGAATGCTCGAGCTTCAGCTCACGCCCGAAAGCGACCTTGAGATGAGGACGCCCGCCGACTGGTTCAGCCCACAGTTCACAGACTCCGTGTTCTGGCTGTGCTGGAGCAGCATGCTTGCGTTCCGGGACTATCACTCGTTGATCGAAGTGCGGCGCTACGTCCAGCGCTTTATGATGCACGATCACAGCATGACCCGTCTGGGGGGAATTCTGCACACCGAGTTCAATGAATATGACTCCGTGATCAAGCCGATTCACGTCTGGCTGGAGTCCCTTGGCGTCCGGTTCCGTGCGGGAACGACAGTCACGGACATTGCAACGCTTGATATCGGGTCCGAGACAGTCGCGACCGAACTGACGCTCAGCGATGCCTCGGGTGTTCAACGCTTGTCACTCGCGCGCGACGACCTGGTGTTCTTCACAAATGGCTCACTCACTCAGAACGCGACCATGGGAGATACGCATTCCGCACCGGGATTCGATCGGGAAATCACGAATCGTGGATGCTTCACGGTGTGGGAACACCTTGCGGCGCGCGATCCGAAATTCGGCCGGCCGGCAGCATTTATATCCCATGTCGAAAGCTCCAATTGGATGAGCTTCTTTCCGACTATCACGGGTGATCCCACTTTCTATGAGTACATTGAGAAGAAGACCGGTGACAAAGCGGGCACGGGCGGAGCGATAACGATCGTCGATTCAAGCTGGAAAATCAGCTTCGTGCTCTATGGGCGCTATTTCCCAGATCAACCTGCCGACGTGAATGTGTTCTGGGGCGATGGTCAATGCAGCGACAAGAAGGGCGATTTCATCAAAAAGACCATGCGCGAGTGTACGGGAGCAGAGATATTTGCAGAACTTCTCTACCACTGCGGACTCGAAGACAGCATTCCGGGCATACTGGCTCACTCCACGGTGTCTACATCCATGATGCCTTACATTACGAGCCAGTTCATGCCGCGCAAGATAAGCGATCGCCCCAAGGTCATTCCGGAAGGTTGCGTTAATCTTGCGTTCATCGGGCAGTTTGTCGAATTGCCGGGCGACGTGGTCTTTACGGTGGAGACGTCGGTCCGTACCGCGATGATGGCCGTTTGGGGCCTCACCGGATTGAGCAAACCGATGATCCCGATGCACGAGCCAGTGTATGATTTGCGGGTGATCGTCGCGTCCCTGAAGGCAACGCTTGGCATCGACGAGATCACTCCCCAAAGCCTCCATGCCATTGCCCAGTCCTGCCCGCCCATGCCTGCCCTGCTTGCCTTCATCAATAAGTTACCCAAGCCACTCGCATGAGCTTCGGCGTGCTGACCTGGCCAAGGCGCTGGCGTTCATCAAACCCGGCGATGTCCAGAAGGTGGGGGGTGCTATGGGACCGCCCGGTCGTTGTAGCCGGGAGCTTGGGATGAAGTGGCGGGTCGTGTTGGAGTTGGTCGGGGCGGATGGGACGGTTGGCGTCCATGAGATCAGCGGAGCTGCCGCGGTGGCCGAATACGCTCCGCAGATGATCGGACTGACGCTGACAGAGGGCAAGCAGATGCTGGCGGCGGTGCAACGCCATCTTGTTCGTGCGCAGGCGGCGGAGCATTGCCGCCGCCGAAGACACTGTCAGCGGTGTGGAACGCAGCGGCCGCTCAAAGAGCAGCGATCCCGACGGTTGGTGTCGTTGTCGGCACGGTGGAGGTCCGCGCGCCGCGTTTTGCCCCGTGTCGGTGTGCGGTGACCTTCCGCCGAACGCTCAACCCGGTTGCCGAGATCATGCCCGACCGATGCACGCCGGAGTACGAGCGGACCATCGCAAAGATGGGTTCGCTGTTACCCTACCGCCGGGCGCGGACGCTGTTGGCGGAGTTTCTGCCGCTCGGCAAGCCACAGGCCGTAGAAACCACCCGGCAGCGAACCCTTCGTGTTGGCACTCGGCTGGAGCAAGAGGCTGTCGCGGGGGCGGGATCCAAGTCGGCGGTAGCGACCAATCCATGACACTCTCCATTGACGGCGGCCATGTGCGAGCGGCTCGAAGGGACGCACGTTCGAGATTCTGCTCGCTCAGGTCAGCAACGATGAGGGGAAGCAGGTCGTCTTCGCCAGCGTGCCCGCGGAGGCGACTTCGCAGACCCGACAGTTGCGCGGTGTGCTTCATGGATTGGGAGCGACGCCAGAGACACCGGTCACCATCCTGAGCGACGGCGCCGATGGTCCAAGATCGCTCGGCAAAGCTGCCAGCCCCGGTCCCACTCATCATGTATTTGACTGGTTTCATCTCTCGATGCGGGTTCAGCATGTCGCACAGGCGGCCACGAATTGGCCTGACACCACGGAGACGGATCGCCAGGCTGGTGCTTGCCTTACCGAGACCATCGAACGGATCCGATGGCGCCTCTGGCATGGTCAGGTCAAACGCGCTCTGGATCTCATTGCCGAAACCGTCGTTACAGTGGGCGTCGCAGCCGACGATAAGGCGCCGACGGTTGCTGTTGCACGCAAGGTGACGCGCCTGTTGGGCGATCTCGAGACTTATGTGTCCGGACAATCCGATATCATTATCGACTACGCGACAGCCCGCCGCCGCGAAGAACCGATCTCGACGGCAATCACGGAGAGCACGGTGCAATGGCTGCTACATCGGCGAATGAATGCCCGACAGCAGATGCGCTGGTCTCCACGGGGCGCTCATTTGATGCTGAAAGTCCGGACCTCCGTCGTAAACGGCACGCTCGACTGCGCGAGCGTTGGGCCCGCCGCCCGTTTCGGAGAGCGGCCTGACCCCCCCACGTTCTGGACGGTCTCAAATTGCGTTGCATGGCTTATTGTTCTACATGCACCGCGTGCTTCCGGATGCTCCTTTCCGGCGAGGTTCGACCATGTCAGGCCTGTTGCCGCCCCGCCGCGTCATCCTGGCTGGAATGGTTGGCTTGCTCGTCACCCGCCTTCCGCGCGCGCATGCGCAACAGGCGGTCGCAAAGCTCCGGGTCGTCGTTGTCGGCGGCCATCCGGGCGATGCCGAATACGGGTGTGGCGGAACCATCGCCCGCTATATCGAGCAAGGCGACACCGTTACCTTGATGCATCTGAATCGTGGCGAATATCTGACGCCTGAGGAGACCGGCTGTCCGGAAAAGCATCCGGAGCAGGGCAGCGAAGTCCGGGTGAAGGAGGCGATGGCCGCCGCCGCCGTGCTCGGCGCAGAGGTCCGTTTTGCCGGGCAGTGCAACGGCCATGCCGTAGTCGACCGGCCGCATTATGACGCCTTCACTGCGCTGATGCAGGAGCTTGCGCCCGACGTGCTGTTCAACCAATGGCCGGTCGATGACCATCCCGACCACCGCGCGATCTCCAGTATGGCCTATCAGGCCTGGATACGCATGGGCCGTCAGGCCGCGTACTATTACTATGAGGTGTCGGACGGGGAGGACACGCAGATGTTCGCGCCGATCGACTATGTCGACATCACCGCCACTGAGCCGCGCAAGCGCCAAGCGTGTTATGCCCACTCCACACAGGATCCCGATCGTTATTACGCCCTGCAATCGGAGGTGACCCGCTTCCGTGGCATAGAGGCCGGCTATGACCAAGCCGAAGGCTTCGTCCGCCATATCCGATCACGACGCAATCTGCTGCCGTAACCTTGCAGCTGGAGAGACCTTGTTCCTCCAACAGCTCACACACCTGTCCGGCTGTTCAGCGCGCTGAATGACGCGTTCATAATTCTACGGCTGTAGGCGTTACGCCTGTTCCTCGTCGTCCAGCGCCTTGCTGAAGGGCACCCAGGCCGAACGGCTGACCCCGCGTCGCTTCGCAGCCCTATCCACCCGCGCCAATAAGCTCAGTTACGGGATCGACCATGCCTGAACCTATAGCACCGCTTAAGACGCCATAACAGGCTGCTTCCCGCGTGTTATGAGATCGGGTATCCGCCGCACGAGCGCCCGACGTGGGCGATGGGGGCTTCGGCTGGACGCCATCGGACCCGGTCAGCCTGATAATGCCAAAGGCGGTGCCCTTGGTCGCTCCACTCGCACTGAGCAATCCCGGAGATCCCCGGCTTCGCCGCCTTGCAGATCCCAGTGCCCCCAACCCCTTATCCGGCTGCTGATCCCGTCGGTGACCGGCATGGTCGATCGGGTACCTTGCAATCATGGAGTCTGCCTCCATAATCGCAAGGATGATTAACCGCCGCCTGACGCCTCGCCTCATCCATCTGCTCGACCGATCGCCGGCCGTTGCCTTGCTCGGCCCGCGTCAGGTCGGCAAAACGACACTCGCGCTCGAGATCGGCGAAGCCCGACCTTCGCTCTACCTCGACCTGGAGTCAGACGCCGACCGGGCCAGGTTGAGCGAGCCCGAACTTTACCTCGCAGCGCACGCCGATGAACTCGTCATCCTTGATGAGGTTCATCGCATGCCGGGCATCTTTCAGATACTGCGGGGGCTGATCGATCGAGGCCGTCGCATCGGCCTCAAGACCGGCCGCTTCCTGCTCCTCGGCTCGGCATCCATGGATTTGCTCCATCAGTCCGGTGAATCACTCGCAGGGCGCATCGCCTATCTCGAGCTCACACCAATCGATATATTGGAGGCCGGCTCCGATCAGGCGGCCCGGCTGTGGGTACGCGGCGGCTTCCCGGAAAGCTTGCTTGCCGACACCGACGCCGACAGTTTGCGCTGGCGGCTCGACTTTATCCGTACCTACCTCGAGCGCGATATTCCGCAATTCGGCACGCGCATCGCGGCCGAAGCTCTTCGTCGCCTGTGGACGATGCTCGCGCATCATCAAAGCGGCTTGCTCAATGCCGCCGACTTCGCGCGCAGCCTCGGCGTAGACGGCAAGACTGTCGCCAGCTATCTGGACCTCCTGGTCGATCTGCTGCTCGTACGACGCCTGCCCCCCTGGCACACCAACGTTGGAAAGCGCCTCGTCAAGTCGCCGAAGATCTATGTCCGCGACAGTGGTCTGGTGCATGCCCTGCTTGGACTCCGTGACCAGGAGGCGATCCTGGGACATCCAATTGCCGGCGCGAGTTGGGAGGGCTTCGTCCTCGAGACGCTGATCGGTGCCGCGCCACCCGGGACCGAGCCTTCCTTCTACCGCACGTCCGCCGGTGCCGAAATCGACCTCCTGCTCGCCCTCCCCAACGGTCGCGTCTGGGCCATCGAGATCAAGCGAAGCCTGTCGCCGAAGGTTGAGAAGGGATTCCATCTTGCCTGCGAGGATTTAAGACCGGAGCGCAAAATCATCGTCTATCCCGGCACGGAACGTTTTCCGCTCAGCCACGGCGTCGAGGCGGCGGACCTAACGACCACAGCTCAAGCGCTTTCCACCAGTTGAGCATCGGTGCGAGCGACGGGCGCCCTACCGCCAGGCCTGTGCGACGGACGAGAAGGGCGAGCGGCGGATCATCGACCGGTAAGTCGCCCGCCCCGGCACGACTGGCGCGGCATGCCGTGACGAACCTGGACACGCGCGAACGCTTGATCCCAATGCCCTTCGTCTCAAACTCTCGAACCAGGGATTGTGCCGGAAATCATCTGATTTCCGTTATGCCAATGGGCGGCATTGCGCCCGTGCCGGTTCCGCTCTTGCATCTGACCATTGCGCGCCGCGTATGGTGATCGCGGCGCGTGCCGGCCGGAGGCCGGCCGGGGCCTGTCTCTCTCATCCGAGCCTGACCTCGACCCTATGGCTTGCGCCATCGTCTGCCAACGTCACCATCTGATCAGCCGGAAGTTCCGTGCCGTCCAGCGTGATCGACACCACGCCCCTGCTGACCCCGGCCGGGTTTTGCACGGTGATGGCGTATCGGGCCGATCGCCAAACGATCGCCACCTCGAAACCCGGCCAATCCTTTGGAATCACGGGATCCAGCACCAACCGGCCATGCCGGATGCGGACACCAAGGATGCTTTCGACCCCAACCCGCTGCATCCAGCCGGCCGAACCGGTGTACCACGACCAGCCGCCCCGCCCGGCATGCGGCGGTTTCGAGTAGATATCGGCCACGACGGCATACGGCTCGACCTTGTAGCGTGCAACATCCGCCGGCGTCAGCGCGTGGTTGATCGGGTTGAGGCGGTTGAACAACCGGTGTGCCTGGTTGCCGTCACCCAACGCCGCGGTTGCCATGACCGTCCACAGTGCCGCATGGGTGTACTGGCCGCCGTTTTCGCGGATCCCCGGCGGATAGCCCCTGATATAGCCTGGATCGGGGCCGATCGCGTCGAAGGGCGGTGCCAGGACCAGCACCAGGCCGTTGTCCGGGGCGACGAGAGTCCGCTCGACCGCCTGCATCGCCGCGACCGCCCGGTCAGGCTTCGCAACGCCGGAGATGACAGCCCAGGATTGGGCGATGGAGTCGATTTGGCACTCCGCATCGGCGTGCGACCCGAGCGGGGTGCCGTCGTCAAAGTAGGCCCGCAGGTACCAGTCGCCATCCCAGGCCCGTTCCAATGCAGGCGCCAATGAGGCTGCATGGTTGCGCCACGTTTCGGCATGGACGGTGTCGTGCCGCGCATCGGCCAGTTTGGCGAACGCGGTCAGGGCGGTGTGCAAGAACCAGCCAAGCCAGATGCTCTCCCCGCGTCCTGCCTCGCCGACACGGTTCATGCCATCGTTCCAGTCACCGGTGCCCATCAACGGCAGGCCGTGGCTGCCGAGAAGCAGGCTGTGGTCCAGCGCCCTGGCACAGTGATCGAACAGGGACGCGGTCTCATCGGCCGTCGCGGGCAGGAAGAACCGGTCATGCTCGCCGGGCGCAAGAGCCGGTGCCTCGAGAAACGTGACCGGTTCATCGAGCACGGCGGAGTCACCGCTGGCTGCCACATACTGTGCCACCGTGTACGCCAACCAGGCGCAAGTGTCCGAGATGCGCGTCCGCACGCCCATGCCGGTCTCCGGCAACCACCAATGCTGCACATCACCCTGAGTGAATTGGCGCGAAGCGGCACGCAACAAATGCTCCCGCACGACCGACGGGCAGGACGCGGTTAGCGCCATGCCGTCCTGCAACTGGTCGCGAAAACCGAACGCTCCGCTGGCCTGGTAGAATCCGGCACGTGCCCAGACGCGGCACGCCAGCGTTTGATACAGAAGCCAGCCGTTCAGCATGATATCCATGCTTCGGTCAGGCGTCCTGACCTGCACCGCGCCGAGTATGCCGTCCCAATGCCGGCTGACGGACGACAGGACGGCCTCGAGATCGATGGCACGATACCGGGTGACCAGATGGCGCGCGTCATCGGCGTCTTCGCCCTGACCCAGGAAAAAGACGACTTCGGCGCGGCCGCCGGGTGGCAGGTGAATCGTGGTCCGCAGCGCGCCGCATGGATCGAGGCCGGCACCGACAGCGCCGCTCAGTTTGGCTCGGGGAGCAAGGGCCGCCGGCCGGGCCAGTGACCCGTTGCGGCCGATAAACGCGCGGCGATCACCCGTCCAGGCGGTCTGCCGGCCGGCAATATCGGCGAACGCGACCCGCCTGCCAAACGTCGCGCTCCAGGGATTGCGGGCGAACATCGCGCCGGTCTCGGCATCGATTTCGGTTGTTACGAACGCCGCGGTTGCGCTGCGCGAGGCGCCGAGGATCCACTCGACATACGCGGTGACCGAAACGGACCGCGCACGTCCGGACAGATTATGAAGCTGCAGCCGGGAGATTTTGATCGGGTCAGCGATTGGCACGTATTGCAGCAGGCTGCTGTGGATGCCGTTGGCGGTGCGGTCGAAGCGGCTGTAACCCCGTCCGTGGCGGGCCGTGTAGGTCGCCGACGGGTCGCGCCTGAGTCCGGCGGCCGGGCACCAGATTTCGCGGGTTTCGTCATCCTGCAGGTAGAATGCCTCGCCGGACCGATCCGTGACCGGGTCGTTCGACCAGGGCGTGAGCTGGTTCTCGCGGCTGTTTCCCGCCCAGGTATACCCATTGCCTTCGGCCGAAGCCTGGAAACCGAAAGCGGGATTCGCTATCACGTTGATCCAGGGCGCTGGCGTTGTCTTTCCGGGCCCGAGCAGGATCACGTATTCCCGTCCGTCGTCGGCGAAGCCGCCGAGGCCGTTGAAAAACTCGAGTGTCGGAGCCGGCTGAACGTCATGGGCCGAACCGATGGCGGCTGACTCCGGCGCCGTATGTGCGGAGCGGGGCATGAGAGATTCGCCGGCGCGATCGAGTTGGTCCGCCAGGCTCCCGCGAGTACTCGACAGCACGACCCTGGCAACGGAGCCGAGAAGCGCGCAAGCCGCCGGCGGAACCAGATCGGAACGCAAGAGAAATACGGAACCGGGACCGCTGCCGGCGCGTGAACCGCCGCGGATCAGGGCTTCAAGCGAGACTTGCAGATCTTGCGCATATGACGCTGCATGATCATTCAGGATCACCAGATCCACGGCGAGCTGTTTCAGCCGAAAATACTCGTGCGCGAGCAGCAATTGGGGGACGATGGCAATATCGGACCCATCGCTGATGCGCAGCAACAGAATCGGCAGGTCGCCGGAGATGCCAAGTCCCCACAGTCCGGATTGCATGCCGCCGCCGTCCCGGATGCTGGCGGAAGACGGCCGTAGCGCCGGCCCGGCAAACAGCATGTGCCCGGCCAGGCGCTGGAACAGATCCGCATCGGCGGGGCTGATGCCGAGATGGCGCAACTGGACCTGGGCCTGTGTCCAGGCAAGGGTCGCCGCACGGTCGAAGGCGGCGGCGTCCCGGTGCTTGTCGATGCAGCCAACTAACTTCGCCCGGGACGATGCCGCCATTGTCCAGAACGCGACGTGCGCCACGGCCCCGGGTGGGATGCTGACGCGGCACCGTAGCGAAAACACCGCGTCCAGCACGGTCCCGACCGTGCCCGACAGAACCCTGTTGCGAGCCATCGCCAACGGGTTGCCAACCCCGCGGCCCCGGCCGATAAAGCGGGCACGGTCGGTTTCGACACCGATGGCGCCCTCTGCCACGACAAGGTGCGCTGCCCAGATATCAGGCTCATCCGGCGTGCGCCGGCGGCGCGTGGCAAGGATGGCACCCGATTCAGCGAGGTGCTCGGTTTGCACGAACAGCTTCGCAAAAGCCGGGTGGGCGATATCGGCGGCCTGAGGCGCCAACGCCAGCTCGGCATAGGAGGTCAATTCGATCTGCCGCGTGTGCGTCCCGGTGTTCGAAATCGAAACCCGGCGCACCTCGGCGTCATCCTCCGCTGAAACGAGGATTTCAACCGTTGTAGTAAGGCTACCGTCCCGGCGCGCGAATTCCGCGCGGTCCTCGCTGAAGGCAATCTCGATTTCATCGGGATCGCTGCCGATGGGCTGGAGGCAGGCTGACCAGACAGCGCCGCTCTGCATGTCCCGGAGATACACATAGGACCCCCAGTCATCGCGTGTCGGGTCTTCGCGCCACCGGGTGACGGCGAGGTCCTGCCAGCGGCTGTAGCCGGATCCCGCCATGGTGAGCATCACGGAGTAACGCCCGTTCGAAAGCAGATGCGTGGCGGGAGCCGGGGCGCGGGCTGTTGAGAACCGCCGTCCGCCCGGTTGCACGACCGCGCGGGTCTCGGGGGAGCGTTTCTCCTCCTCCGGCAAGCGCCGGGCCACGGCCCCGTAGCGCGGGGCGCGTTCCTGCAGCAGCAACTCCGTTGCCCCGATCAAGGGATCCGCGTGGAAGCGCGACCGCATGATTCCGCCGAGCACGGCGTCGGCCACCGCCAGGATCGACATACCCTGATGATGCGCCATGAAGGCACGCACGACTGCCACCGGCTGACCGCGCGGAACGCGCCCCCGCGTATAGTCGAGCGCCTCGTGAAAACCGTAGCGGCCCAGCGCACCCGCCTCGCAGAGCCGGGCGATGTTGCGCACGGCTTCCTGCGGATCGACCATCGCCGCCAGCAACGTCGCGTAGGGCGCCACAACGGCGTCGTGACCCAGGCCGCGCTTCAGCCCGAGGCCGGGAACGCCGAAATTGGAGTATTGGTAGGTATATTCGATGTCGCGGACATTGTAGGCCGATTCCGAGACCCCCCACGGCAGGCCGCGCGACTGGCCGTAGTCGATCTGGCGCTGCACGATCAGCCGGCTGGTTTCTTCCAGCAAACTGCCGCCCGGTGCGCGCATGACCAGCGACGGCATCAGATACTCGAACATCGATCCGGACCAGGACACCAACGCTGCGCCGTTGCCGACGGGTGTCACGGCGCGGCCGAGCCGGAACCACTCGCGCGCCGGCACATCGCCTTTCGCGATGGCGACGAATACCGCCAGGCGCGCTTCCGACGCGAGCAGGTCGTAGCAATTGGCGTCCAGGCAATTCTCCGCCACCAGAAAGCCGATGGAGAGCAACTTGCGGGCGTCGTTGCGCAGGAAACTGAACTCCATCGCCAGGGCCATGCTGCGCGCGGTGTCTTCAAGGGCAACGAGCCGGGATTGCAGCCCCGCCGCGACAAGCCGATCGGCGTCGCGCTGACGGCTTTCGATGCTGCGCTGGGCCGCCATTGTCCAGAACAGCAAGTCGGTGCCGTGATCCCCGGCGCCTGCCGCGCGCACCCGGGCCAGGTCCGCCACGGCGCGGGCCTGGCGGCCAAGCCCGGCAAATTCGTTTCCGGCATTCACCGAAGTGGCGAGTGCCAAGAGTGCTGTCTCCAAACTCAGAGTCCCCGGAGGCGAGGGCCGGGTTGCATCCCCGATCGCGGCGCACTCCGCGCCGGCAAGATCGAGCGCATCGCCGACCCCGTCGCGCCACGTGGGGCTGTCCCGGGTGCTTTCCTGCCACAAGCGGCAGGCGCTGGCCAGTGCGATGAGGTGACCGGCCAGATTGCCGCTGTCCACAGTCGAGACGTAGGCCGGTTCGAGCGGGCGCAAGTCAGCCGTGTCATACCAATTATAGAAATGGCCGCGGAAACGAGCCATGCGTCCCATCGTCGCCAGCGTCGATTCAAGCCGATCGAGCGTGTCGGCCAGTCCGGCCCAGCCGAAATCATGCGCACTCACCGTCGAGAGCAAATAAAGGCCGAGATTTGTCGGCGATGTCCGGCGAGCGAGCACCGGCGCGGGATCCTCCTGGTAGTTGTCGGGCGGCAACATGTTGTCGGCCGGGGTGACGAACGTTTCGAAAAACCGCCAGGTGCGCCGCGCTTCCATCCGCATGACCCGAATGTCGGCGATGGATGGAATGAACCGGCGCGCCATGGTCGACCATCGGCTCGCCCACACGGCAACGGCCGGGGACGCAATCCAGAGGCCTGCGAACGGCACCGCCAGCAACCAGACCCCGGGCGCCGCCACGACGGCCAGCCCCAGGGTGATGACGCCGATGGCGGGACCGCACGCCATGCGGCGGTAGCACGCCGCCATGCCGAGGCGAGGACCATCGCCCACCTGCGCTGCCGTCACCCATTGCAGCAGGTGGCGGCGCGTAACGAACACCCGGATCAGGGTGCGGATGATCGCATCACCCATCAGGCAGGCCTGATGCGCCAGGAAAACGACGTTGAGAGCGGTCAGTATCGCCGTATGACGCAGGCCGCGGGCCAGAACGCCAAAATAGCTGCGCAGGCTGATCCATTGGCGGCGCGGCACGATATCGCCGAAGACGGGGAGCAGCGTCTGCACTGCCAGTGTCGAGATCAGGAAGGCCATCCAGACAAACGCTGTATGAAACGGCTGCGTCCATGCGGCCATGAACGCCAATACGATAGCCGGCGCGGACAGGCTTCTGCGCAGATTATCCAGCATTTTCCAGCGGCCGATCGGCGGGATTCTGCTGCGCCGCCGCGTGCTTCCGGCGGGCACATCCGCCGCGCCGGCGATCCATGGCAGCAACTGCCAGTCGCCTCGGGCCCAGCGGTGCTGGCGCAAGGCCGCGACCGCGTAATCCGACGGAAATTCTTCTATGACCTCGATATCGGACGCAAGACCTGCACGGGCAAACATACCCTCGAACAGATCGTGACTGAGCAGTGTCGAGTCGGGAACGCGATCGGCGAGCGCCGCCTCGAACGCATCCAGGTCGTAGATTCCCTTTCCCGCATAGGAACCCTCACCGAAGATGTCCTGGTACAGGTCTGACACCGCTGCGGCGTAGGGATCAATGCCATCCATATTGGAGAATACACGTTGAAACAGCGAACTGTCCCGGCCAACCGGCAGGGACGGCGTCACCCGCGGCTGTAGAACTGAATACCCTTCCACAACGCAGCCGGACTCCGGATCGAAGCGCGGCGCGTTCAGCGGATGTGCCAGTTTGCCAACCAGCCGGCGGACGGCGTCATGCGGCAAACGGGTATCGGAATCCAGAGTAACCACATAGCGGACATCAGCGGGCAAGGCGCGGGGTTGATCCAGAAAGCTGGTGTCGGTGGCGCCGCGCAACAGCCGGTTGAACTCGTGCAGCTTGCCGCGCTTGCGCTCCCAGCCGATCCAACTTTGCTCGCCTGCGTTCCAGATCCGGTGCCGATGCAGCAAAATGAAACGATCACCGCCGTGCGCCGGACCGTGCAGCCGGTTGAGCCGGGCGATGCCGTCGGCCGCCGCCGCAAGCAGTGTGGCATCGTTCTCGGAATGCTCGGTGGGGCTGTCGATCCAGTCGGACAGCAGGGCGAAATGAAGTTGTTCGTCCTGGTTCGCCAGATAGTGGACTTCCAGGCGCGCAACCTGCTCGGCGATCGCCTTGGGCGTGGTCAGCAAGGTCGGCACTGCCACAATCGTCCGGAAGGCGGAGGGAATGCCGGATTCGAGTTCGAGGCCGGGAAGAGGGGTTGCGCCGAACGCCCACATGCCCAGCCGGTTGACGCAGGCGACCGCGGCATCGGAGGCCGCGACGAAACCCGGGAGGCACAGCAGCAGCCACCAAGTCCCGGTTCCCGGACTCAGCCACAGCGGAATGGCGAGAAAAGCGACTGCAACGGCCACCACGGTCGTGCCATAGCCGCTGATGCCGAGACCGCGCACGGTTCGGCTCAGAAAAGTTTGCCAGCTGGGGCGAAAGCCGATAGCCGTTTCGAGAGCGCGACGGCCGCCGGCCAGGAGGTGATAGCCGGGTTCGCATCCGCGGCCAGCCGGCGCGACCGCGGATGCGGCGGCTACCGCGGCGTGCGCGATATCGAGTTCGGAACAAGACGATCCACGCGCGAGTATCTCGATCGCGGTGCGGTAGAGATTACGGGTCGGGAAATCCATCGCCAGGAAGCAACCCTTCCCTGCCAGCACGGCGTTGACGAGGCATACGCTTTCGAACGCTTCGATCCAATCGATCCCGGCGATCTGCCGCAAGCTGTTGATGATGTTGCGGATCGTTGCGTTGAACGTTCCCTGCAACTGAAGTTCATTGTGCACCACGATATCGATTGTCGTGCCCTGTTCAGCCAGGCATTTATCGAGCCAGGCCGGCGCCGGGTCCTCATCGGGGTCCTGGCCGCGCAAACGATGCGCGAGTTGGACGGCGAAGGCACCGTTTAGCGGCGTCTTGCCGATGGCCGCGAGCGCCGCCGCCGCCGGTTCGGCGGCGCGGTTGCTGCCCCCGGTTAAATGGTCCGCCAAAATATCGGCGGCCTGGCGGGCGGCGCCATCATCCGCGATGACCGCAGCCAACCGCCGCAGATTTTCTATCAGAACGATCCGCAAAGTGATCGGCACCGCCCATAGCTCGCCGATTGTCAGCGGCTGAACCTCTTGATAGGCAAGCAGGAAGCGGCGAAGCGTATCCGGATCGAAATGGCTATCGGTGTGCGCCACCAGAAACCAGGCAACACCGAAAACCCGGGGAAGCCCGGCGAACGGTCCACCCGCCAGCTTTGGAAGCTGTGAATAGTAGCCGGCGGGGAGATCAATGCCGATCTCCCGAATTTGCATGTCGACGAGATGATAGTTGTCGATGAGCCATTCCGCTGCCGGAGTGACTTGTCCACCTGCTTCGGCGGCCTCAGCGATAGCGCGATTGGCCTCCAGCAGGAACGCGGCGTTGTCGGCAAGCCTTTCCGCCAACGCCTGCCCTCTGCTCTTTCGCGTTGCAACGGGCTGTGCGGCTGCAAGGCTTCGGCCGTGTTGCTCGAGGTGCTCAATACTGAAGAACTCTCCGCGGACCGGTGCGCGGTCATCCCAAAGCGAGGCCGGAGTTTGATGTTTAGACAAGCGGCCCGTCAACATTAACTCATTACCTTTCTGACCGTCAGCGAGATCGCGCGCCGCCGGCCATTCCTGGACGGACCGCCATTCTGCCGCTTCGGGTCAACGCCGGAAAAGGCTTTTGCGAACGTTAGAGAAACTGGAACGAGACCCAAGCAATGTTGGCTGCCGGTTCAGGCCGGCTTCCGCACCGTCTAGTGTTTCGGACCAGGAACCGTCGGAACCAGTTGAGAGGTCAACTATGGTGTCCTCTTCGAATGTGTGATCTTCAACGGCGGCAGGTGTTTCAAAGCTGCCAGAAAGTTGCATTTCAGTCATTGCCAGTCTCCAGGTAGACGGAATATCAGGGATAGCCGGGCTTTCGTCCGGCCGTCACCGCGCCGGGCGGGTGGCTTGATTGCCGGTATCGGGCATTCAAAGGTTACCGCGCCGTCAGGCCGTGACACCTGCATATACGGCATGCTGGCAAAGCCCGGCAGGTTCGGAAACTACCTAATTTGGCGTAACAGCGAGGAAGCACCATGAACTGGCCTTTGTCGCGCAAGCGCTGTGCCTTTTATGCGACAATCGCCGGGTGGACATTGGCAGCCGCAGGCGACCAGCCGGCCCGTGTCAGCATGTGGCGGAATTCGATTACATTATCCGCAAGAATGTTCTTGCCATGTGGCTTCCACATCTGACGGTGCTCGCCGCCGATGGCGAATACATACTCGTTGTTCGCCATATGGTCCACGGTGCCGAGCCTGGAGAACAGAGCGACCACATCCGCCCATTCGAGGTTATGAGAAAGAGGATGTTGGTAAATGGCATCGAGCGTGGTCCGCGCTGATCTTGTCAGCGCCGCGCGGTCGCCTTGCACAGGCCCGAACGTGGCAGTGATATTGCCTGTGTCCATGATTGGTTCCTCTGGTTTATTCCGGTAACTGTCTACTCAGCCGGCACCTGAGCTTGAAGATCGATCGCTGAAGGCACCAGCCTTTTCGCGGTTCCCACCACCTTCAGGCTTTCTTCGATCGTGTCCTCGAATTTCATGATCCCGTCGGCTTGGCCCATATTCCGAATGAAGTCGAACAGGATTCGGTTGCAGGTTGATGCTGTCGGGAAACCGGCGTGCGGCTTCGGAATGAAAATGTTCATGCCAGCTCAGCGAACGAATGGCTGCCGAACTGCTCCATGTGGTCCGTCGCCGCCTGATCGCCATGAAACAGCGCATGCTTGCCGTGGTCGATCCCGTTGTTGGTTTCGTGATTGGCTCTGATGTAGTGCTCTGCGCTGCGGTGTGTCCCGGCCTTCGCGTGATGTTGCCCGGCGGCATCGTGATGCACGGCGGCGGCAACATGATGCTCCGCTCCCGTAAGACTGATGGGCGACGCGACCGCCATCGAAACGGGCTTGTCCGATGGCCGAGTGAGGTAACCGGGCAATGGACTGCCCTGGTGCCCGGCGTAATATGCGCTCGCCGCCTGTCCGTGTTCCATTGCGCGAACCGCATGACCGTGCGCCGTTATCGCCTGGTGGGCGGCGTGTCCATAGTCCTTGCCGATCTGGTAGTGCCTCGATGCCTCGCGGTGGAAATGCGCGGCCTGTTCGTGGTGTATTGCTGCGGATACATGGTGGTCCACAGGGTCTTGTGCGGCGGTCATGACCATCCTTCACTGTGCTTCATTTCGGGCATTTCCTAGCACCTCCCCGGTTGGGGTTTCAGGGGTGGAAAATACCTATCCCGCAGGTTTCCGGCGGCGGACCGGGCATCGGCACCCGATATGAGTAGTTTCCGAGCCTTCCGCCCAAAACCGCCAGCGGATAGGTGTGCCGGAGCCGCGAACACTGTAGCGATGACACCGGAACCTTCGGCCGCGACGGATGCATGTGTGCCGGCGGTCGCGGGCCGCTTGGCGCGACCGAAACGGCAGCCCCTCGGGGCAGGAGTCTAGACCTGGATGTTCGGTTGGATCGAGATTTGTCTGCTTTCAGCCGCAGCCAGTCTCTTTTTGTTTCGGGCGCTGCCGTACCTGCGATCCTACCGGCCATTGTTCGGCGGCGGCGGTCTTCTTTTGCTGATAACCGCGGTGTTTCCCCGAACAGGCAACCCGCTCGGGCAATTCCTCTTCGGAACGACCGGCGACGGGCTGCGGCTGCCACGCGAAATGTTCGGGATCGTGTGGTGGATTCTGGGCGCCTGGCTGTTCAAGGGCCTGTTTGATCTGGTGCTTCGGCGGACCTTTTTCCCGGATAACGATGAGCCTCACGCACGGCGCCTGTTTGCGGATTTGGCATCAGGTCTCATCTATCTCCTTGCGTTCGTGGGCATCGTCGGCACCGTGTTCAAGGAGCCGGTCTCGACACTTGTGGCAACCTCCGGCGTCCTCGCAATAGTTCTCGGGCTGGCGCTTCAGAATATCCTGGGGGACGTCCTTGCCGGTCTCGCGATTAATGTCGAACGTCCATTTGGTGCCGGGGATTGGATTACGCTGGCCGATCAGGTGTCCGGCCAGGTCATGCAGGTGAATTGGCGGGCGACTAGGATCAGGACACGGTCGCATGATCTGGTCGTCATACCGAACAGCGCCGTTTCGAAGGGCGTTGTGACGAACCACAGCCGGCCGGCAGGTCCGCATCGCTGTGTTGTCCGTCTCAGCGTCGATCTTGCGGTAGCGCCTTCGCGCGTCGTCGAAGCGCTGAACGCGGCGGCCGCCCTTAGCCCGCACGTTTCCCGCGGAACTATTCCGCAGTCCTATGCTTGCGCATTCACGGACTCCCTTGTGAACTACGAGTTGGCGTTCGCGATCGATAGTTTTGCGCTGACCCCCGGCGCGAAATCGGAGATGATACAACGCATCGCGGACGGCTTCCGGGTGCTCGACATCCGCATTGGCGCGCCGGCAATGGATGTTCGGATCATTCCGCGGGACGCGCGATAGGGGTTGCGGGGGTGCGAATTGAGGTATTGTTCAGGACATGGTCTTCATCGCCCTACGGAAATACCATAATGTTACGCTGAACAAGGCGGTGCCGATGGCGAACAGGGCGAGAAACTCGGGCCAGACGATGCCAAAGCCTGCTCCGCGATACAGAATCGCCTGCGCCAGGCTGACGAAATGGGTCGTCGGCGCCAAGGTCATCACCCACTGCACGATCCGAGGCATACTCTCCTGCGGGGTCATGCCACCCGACAGGACTTCAAGCGGTATCAAGATTAAAATCATCATGATACCGAATTGCTGCATCGACCGCGTAATGGTGCCAAGGAAGATCCCCAGAGCGGTGGTCGCGAAGATATTGACCGCCGCGCCCGCCATGAACAGCGGGATCGAGCCCTCGATCGGAATCCGCAATACGCCCTGTACTATGAAAATCATCGAAAAGCTGCACGCCAGCAAAACAACCAGGCCCATGGACCAGATCTTGGCGGTCATGATTTCAAACGGCGCCACCGGCATCACCAGAAGATGCTCGATCGTGCCGTGCTCGCGCTCACGGATCAACGCCGCGCCGGTGAGAATGATCGACAGCATCGTTACGTTATTGATGATCTGCATCACGGCACCGAACCACGCCTGGGTTAGCGACGGATTGAAGGCGACACGAAACGCCAGATCAACCGGCCGCGAGCCCCCGGGCGCGTCGTGTCGCAGAAACGCCGCCACCTCGCCGGCCACCAACACATCGATATAGCCACTGCCGGTAAACGCCTCGGTCATTCGGGTGGCATCGACAGCGAGCTGGATGGCCGATCGGCGGCCTGCGAGCAGGTCGCGCTGAAGATTGGGCGGGATATCCAGCACGAACGTATAGGTTCCCCGGTCGAGGCCAAGATCCGCCAGATTGATGGAAACCATCTCCGGCGGCTGGAATCTCGGCGGATAGAAGGCATCAGCGATGTGCCTGGACAGCGGCGAGCCGTCCTCGTCAACGATGCCCATTGGCGTATTGTGGAGCGTTTCCGGCATGACCGTTGCGGCCACATAAATGTCCAGGGTGAAAACATAGAGAATCAGAACTAACATGATCGGGTCGGAGGCCAGGCTCCGCAGTTCCTTTACGCCAAGCCGCGCGATGTTCGCGATGCGCACGGACTCATCACTCCTGTTTTTTAAGCAAGATAATACATAGAGTCATCAACACGATGGCGCTTGCCGCAATCGGCAGTAGTGACGACCCAAGCGTCGCAAAACCAAGCGCCTTGGAAAACGTGCCTCGTGCGATCACCAGAAAATAGGTGGCTGGAAGAATCCGGCCGATGAATGCACCTGCTCCGGTCAACGCGGACACTGGATTGATCATTCCGGCATATTGGATCGCCGGCACCATCGTGACGATCGTGGTACCAAAGATAGCGGCGATCTGGCTGCGCATGAACGTGGACATCAGCAGCCCGATGGCTGTGGCCGACAGGATAAAAACAAACGATGCCAGTGCCAGCAGCGGAAGACTGCCCTTCAGCGGCACCCCGAACACCGTTGTGGCGAGTGCGGTCAGCAACACGAAGTTCACCATGCCAAGAACGACATACGGGATTTGCTTGCCGACAAGAAATTCGCTGCGCGTAACGGGAGTCACATAGAGATTGACGATCGACCCCAGTTCCTTCTCCCGCACCACACTCAGGGCCGTCAACATGGCCGGGATCATCAACAGCAGAAGCGGGATCATCGCCGGGACCATGGCGACGATGCTACGGATTTCAGGATTGTAACGGAAGCGGATTTCTACGCCGGCCGGGCTGCCGGGCGGCCGGATGCCCAACCGATGCAGCGCCGTATCGGAAAGCCAGCCTGCGTGCATGGCTTGCACATAGGACTGGATCGTTTCACCGCGCTGCGGCATCGCTCCGTCGATCCAGGCGCTGACGGCGACCGGGGTCCCGCGTTCGATATCCCGTCCGAACCCGGGCGGCAATTCGATCGCGAGACTAAGCTCGCCGCTTTTCATGCGGCGGTTCATGTCGGCATCATCGCCAATCGGCGGTTGTTGGATAAAGTAAGGCGAACCGGCAAGATTCAGGGTGTAGCCGCGGCTAAGCACCGAATTGTCCCGGTCGAGCACTGCAAAACGGACGTTGTTGACATCGAGGCTGATGCCAAAACCCAAAATCAGCATCAGGATGACGGTGCCGAAAAGCGCCAACGTGCCGCGGATGGGGTCACGGCGCAGTTCCAGCGCCTCGCGCACGGTATAGCTCCACATGCGCCGCGGGCTGAAAACCTGGCGGCGGGGAGCACGGGTTATGCCCGGCGGTGCCGCAGCGGCCACTGCAACCCGCGGCGTCGCATTCGCTCCATCCGCATCTTGCAGATAGCCGATGAAGGCCTGTTCAAGCGTCGTTGCCCCGCGGGCCGCGACGACAGCCTTTGGCGTATCGCACACCAGCACGCGACCGGCATTCATCAAGGAGATACGGTCGCAGCGCGCGGCTTCATTCATGAAGTGGGTTGAAATGAATATCGTGACATTATCATTGCGCGATAGATCGACCATCATCTGCCAGAACATATCGCGGGCGATCGGGTCAACCCCGGATGTCGGCTCGTCCAGAATCAGCAGTTCCGGCTTGTGGACCATCGCCACCGCCAACGACAGTCGCTGGCGGATGCCCAAGGGCAGGCTGTCCGGCATCGCATCGGCTACGCCGTCGAGCTGGAACCGATGCAGCATCTCAGTCACGCGCCCGGGCAGTTCTGACGGGGGCAGGCCAAAAAGCTGCGCTTGCAGCGTCAGGTTCTGCCGGACGCTCAGTTCGGAATACAGCGAGAAGGCCTGCGACATGTAGCCGACACGGCGCCGCATTTCCACGTTCACCGCGGTCACACGCTTGCCGAACAGCCATGCCTCGCCTTCGCTCGCCGACAGCAGTCCGGTGAGCATTTTCATCGTGGTGGTCTTGCCGCATCCGTTCGAACCCAGGAAGCCGAAGATTTCGCCGCGCGTTATACTGAAGTCGACATGATCGACCGCGGTGAAGTCGCCGAAGCGCATGGTGAGTCCGCGTGCCTCGATCACCACATCGTCCACCGCATCGGCTGGACGGGGCGGAATGACGACGTCCCGATGGCCGCGCCGTTGCGCTTCCGGCAGCATGGCTATGAAGGCGTCCTCGAGACTCTTCGCCCCGGTGCCTGCGAGAAACTGCTGTGTTGTGCCGACGGATAAGACCCGCCCGGCGTTCATTGCGACCAGCAGGTCGAAACCGGCCGCCTCCTCCATATAGGCCGTTGCGACAACGACGCTCATGCCCGTTCGCGCCGCCCGGATCCGTTCGATCAGGTCCCAGAACTGGACCCTCGACAGCGGATCGACCCCGGTGGTTGGCTCGTCCAGGATCAGCAGGTCCGGATCATGAATCAGCGCGCAACAAAGGCCCAATTTCTGTTTCATGCCGCCGGACAGCATGCCGGCCGGCCGATTGCGGAACGATTGCAGGCCGGTGCTTTGCAGCAGGTCGTCGATCCGCTCCTCGCGCTCCTGCTTGCCCTGCCCGAACAGGCCGGCAAAGAAACGGAGATTCTCGGCGACGGAAAGCGTGGCATAGAGGTTTCGGCCGAGACCTTGCGGCATAAATGCTATACGCGAACAAACCCCCGTGCGATATGCGCGATCGGCTATATCGCCGCCCAATACATCGACTCTTCCTTCCTGCAGCTTGCGTGAGCCGGCAATGAGGCTGAAAAGGGTCGATTTGCCAACGCCGTCCGGCCCGATGACGCCGATGATCCGCCCGGCCGGAAGGTCCAGGGTGATTGCATCCAGCGCAAGCGTCTTGCCATATCGCAGACTGACATCAATGAGCCGGATTGCCGGATCGGACCTTTCCATCAGTTCGCCACATGCAACGCAAGGCGATCCGGCCAGGCCACCGTTGGGTCGAGCCGCACATAGGCCACGCCCGGCAGACCTGTCTTCACCTGTTGAATCGATTTTGCCAGGATGGCCGGATCGATGCGCGCCCGGACGCGAAACATCAGCTTTTGCCGTTCGCTTGCCGTTTCGACAGTCTTGGGCGTGAACTGGGCGACGTCAGCGACGTAAGAGGCGTGTGCGAGAACCACCCATTGCGGCGCGGCATCGAGAACCAGGCGCACCTCCGTTCCGAAGGCAACCCTGCCGACGGCGACATCCGGCAGGAAGAAGGTCATATAGACATCCGTCAGGTCCACGAGATTGAGCACCTTGCCGCCTGCAGCGATGACTTCGGATGGCTGCGCAACCCGGTATTGCACGCGAGCGTCGCGCGGCGACTTCAAGGCACTGTCCTCGATATCCGCTTCGATGCGGGCGATGGTCGCACGGGCCGCGTCGGCACTGGAACCCGCACCGGCAACCTGTGCGCGCGCCGTAACGATGGCCGCATCGGCTGCCGCAACCTGGGCCAGGGCCGCGCCGACGGCAGCGGCGCTTCCCTGCTGACCCGCAAGGTCGTCGTCATATTCCTGCACTGATGCGGCTCCCTCGCGGGCCAGTGTCCGCGATCGGGCAAGGCGTTTGCCCGCCACGTTCAGTTCGGCCCGGCGTTGCGCGACAACCGCCAGGGCCGCTGCCCGATCGCTTTGCCGCTGCGCCACCTGGCTTCTTGCGATTTCGATTCCGGCGTCCGCCTTTGCAAGTTCCGCCACCGCTTCGGTGCGTTGTGCATTCAGCACGCCACTGCTGTCCGGTTAACTGTGGACCGACGGCTATGAACGCCAGGAGTTCTGCGGATTTCCGGGCCAAAGACGGTGTCCACGATTTGAAGTCGGCGCAAGCTCCCGGGGTGGTCCCTGGAGTCTCCGATGAACACCGGC